>JACQZZ010000034.1 GCA_016213625.1 Actinomycetota bacterium | reverse complement strand
GCGAGTGATCCGAGTGGCAGTGAGTGACCAGAATGGCCGTGACCGTCAACCCCTGCAACGCGGCTTCCAGCGCAATGCGGTGATCCGGCAGATCGGGACCAGGGTCGATGACCGCGACCTCGGTGTCGCCGACGATGTAGGTGCCGGTGCCGTGATACGTGAACTTCGACGGGTTCTTGGCGATCACGCGACGCACGAGCGGAGCCACCTCCACCGACTCGCCGTAACGAGGATCGTCGAGGGTGACGAACGGGATGACGGTCACGGCGCCACCGCCCGCACCGTACCGACCTGTCGACCATGACCCATGATGCGTTCCTCCACCAGCGGTGCGACCGCCGAGACGTCGAGCCCCAGTCGGGCCAGTGCTGCCACCATCACCGGCGGGCGAGCGCGATCGCCGCCGTCGGCCACCTTCATCGCCACCGCGCGCCCATCGGGCAGCGCGGCGGCGAACACTCCGTCGGCACCGTCCTTGGCCATCAATCCGGGCACGTGACGCATGAACACGGTGACGTCGCGATGGTCGCCTCCCACCATCACCGGGTGGGTGGTCATCGCTCGGTACACCTCGTCACCCGCGGCGCCGGCGCTGCCGTCCGCGATGTGCCGGAAGGCCCGGGCGAGCCCCAGCAGCGACATCGCATGGGCCGGCGCGCCGCAACCGTCGACCCCGATGTGGGTGTGGGTCTCGTCGCAGAGCTCGTCGATCGCGGCCGTGATGGCCAGCTGCAGCGGATGATCGACATCGAGGTACGCCGGGCCGTGATCCCACCCGTTGCACACGCACGTGGCGAGCATGCCGCTGTGCTTGCCGCTGCAGTTCATCTGCAATGCGGTGCGGCCGCCACCGGCGCGCAACACCTCCAGCGCAGCGGCCTCGTCGAGCGGCATCGACGGGGTGTTGGCCAGATCGGTCACATCGAGCTGCGCCGAGGCCAGGATGCGGCGTGCGCCGTCGAGGTGCATCGGCGTGCCGTCGTGGCTGGCGCAGACGAGCGCGAGCAGATCGGGCGGAAGCTGGAGCCCGGCGCGCACCATCGCCACCGCCTGCATCGGCTTGTTCGACGAGCGCGGGTAGACGACGGCGTGCGGATTCCCCACCGAGAACTCGATCTCGCCGGATGGCCCGAGCGCCACGACCGCGCCGAAGTGGACCGACTCGTCGAAGTCGTTGCGGGTGGTGATGGCCAGCGGCGCGAAGTCGTCAGGCGTCGCCATCGGAGCCTGCGGTGGGGTGCTGCTTGCGGGCCGCTCTGCGTTCGAGCCGACCCTTCGGTGGTCGGATGTCGACCAGCTCACTGTCGATCACCTCGTGGCGCTCACCCACGTCGGTGAGCAACGCCTGGGCCATGGCAGCGCCAGGAATGGCGAGGATCGCTCCCACGGGACCGAGCAACGCTGCGCCCGCGATGGCTGCACCGAACGCCACTGCCGGATGGAGGTCCATGGTGCGGGCGGTGATGCGGGGAAGCAGGAGATAGTTCTCGATCTGCTGATAGATGACGACGAACACGAGCACCGCGATGCCTTGGCCGGGCGAGTCGATGAACGCGACGAGCACCGGCAACGCACCGGCGAGGTAGGTGCCCACCACCGGAAGGAACTGGCTGACGACGCCCACCCACAGGGCAAGGGCCACCGGAGCACGGGTACCCAGCGCCTGCAGTACCACCCAGTGTGAGAAGGCCGACAGCCCGGCGAGCAGCGCACGGGAGTAGAGGTACCCGCCGGTCTTCTCGATGGCGATGTCCCAGGTGTCGAGCACCTGGCGTTGCCGTTCGGGCGTGAGGCGGCTGCACAGTACTCGGCGCAGCTTCGGGCCGTCGGCGACGAGGTAGAAGGTGAACAGCGCCACCGAGAGCGCCTGCACCAGCAGACCCAACGCGGCAACCGAGATGTCGATGACCCGGCTGCTCTGGCTGCGGATGAACCGCTGCACAGCACCCTCCGGCTTCTGGATCTCGTCGATCACCTGGGTGGCATCGATGTGCGTGCCGAAGGTGTCGTTCATGAACGTCACGAATCGGGTGACGTAGTCCTCAGAGTTCTGCAACAGGTCGGCGATCTGTTGACCGACGAGCGCGGCGATGGCCACGACGAAGATGATGAACCCGAGCATCACGCCGACGAGGATCAGTGCGGTGGCCGGACCCCGGCGCCACCCGCGCTTGGAGAGTCGATTGACCCCGGGCTCGACCGCCAGGGCGAGGAAGAGCGACACGAGGAGCAACAGGAACAGCCCGTAGAGCTTGCCGATGAACGAATCGACCCGGATGGCCACCAGGTAGCCCACCCAGAACAGCAGGACGGCCTTCCACACCCAACGAGGCATCCGCTCGCGCGGCACGGTGGGCGGGACCTCGGGCATCGACGACGAGCGTACCGACCCGTCAGCTCCCTGGCAGGCACCCCCGCAGTGCGGGCGCCAGTTCGCCTCGAACGCTCACCTCGACCCGATCGAGCCCCAGCCATCGCGCCATCGACATGAGCTCGACGGCCACGTCGGTGGCCACCTCGCCCACCGGCACATCTGGTTCGGCGAACGCACCCTGCACCAGCAGCGCGCCGTTGGCACGGTCGGCCTTCAGGTCGAGCCGGCCCACCAGCGAATCGCCCCAAAGGATGGGCAGCACGTAGTACCCGTACACGCGCTTGGGCGCTGGGGTGTAGATCTCGATGCGGTAGTGGAATCCGAACAACCGCTCCGTGCGCTCGCGGTTCCAGCACACAGGGTCGAACGGACTGAGGAGCGCGCACGCGCGTACGTGTCGCGGCCGTCGGGCGTCAGGGTGCAGATACGCCGGCTTGTCCCACCCCTCCACCTGCACCAACTGCAGTGCGCCGTCCTCGACGAGCTCATCGACCAACGGCTTGCACGGTGGGTTCTTCTGCCGGTGGTAGTCGGTGAGGTCGGTGAGTGTGGCCACGCCGTGGTGACGTGCTGCCAGGAGCAGCAGCTCCTTACGGGCCACCTCCTCGGTGGCCGCGGGTCGGGCCAACGCATGAGCGGGAACGATCCGCTCCGTCAGGTCGTACAGCCGGGCGAAGTCGCTGGCGCGGCGGGTGGCGCTGACGCTGCCGTTCCAGAAGAGATGCTCGAGCGCGACCTTGGCGTCGTCCCAGTCCCACCACGTGCCCTTCTTGCCCACCCGTTCGCTCAGGTCACCTGCTGCGATGGGGCCGTCCATCTCGATGCGACGGAGCACCTCGTCGATGTAGCCCGGTCGCCGTCGGGTGAGGTCCCAGTACCTCGACCACTTGTGGTCGCCCGCCATCCGCCACCGGTGGAGGTGGTGGTGTTCGGTGGGCACGTGGCTGGCTTCGTGCACCCAGTACTCGAACAGTTCACCGGCCGCGGTGGCGTCGGCGATGAGCGACCGCGGATGGGGTCCGAGGCGCGCGAACAGCGGCAGCTCTTGGCTGCGCACGAGCACGTTGACCGAGTCGATCTGGATGAGTCCCATCCGATCGAGTGCTCGTCGAAGATGACGACGGTCGACGCGACCGGTCGGACGTGGCTCAGCGAAGCCCTGGGCCGCCAGGGCGATCCTCCGGGCCTGGGCGAGCGAGAGACGCTCGACAGCCACCGTGGTCAATCGGCGACGGTGATGGTGACCGAGTTGATGACCACGTCTTCGCGCGGACGGTCGTTGCGGTCGGTGTCGACCTTCTGCATCGCGTCGACGATCTCGAGGCCCTTCACGACCTGACCGAAGTGGTTGTACTGCGGCGGCAGGCCAACACCATTGGGGCCACTGATGAGGAAGAACTGGCTGCCGTTGGTGTCGGGACCGGCGTTGGCCATGGCCAGCGAGCCGAGCTGGTAGCGCTGCTTCACGGGCTCGTCCTGGAAGCGGTAACCGGGGCCGCCGCGGCCGGTGCCGGTGGGGTCGCCACCCTGGCAGACGAAGCCGTTGATGATGCGGTGGAAGATGATGCCGTCGTAGTAGTGGTACCCGGCCAGGAACACGAAGTTGTTGACCGTGATGGGTGCGTTCACCGCGTCGAGCGCGATGACGAGCGTGCCCATGCTGGTGTCCATGGTGGCCGTGTACCGCTTGGCGGTGTCGATGCCGAACTCAGGCGCCTGGTCGAACTGTTGCGTCTTCGGTGCGGACCCGTCGAGGGCCGGGAAGGGGAAAGCCATGCCCGGCAGACTACCGGCCTCCTGTCCGTGGCCCGCTTCTCGGGCTGATCCGTCCCAACCAGGGCGCGGGTCAGTTGCGGGCGTTGTATTCGGCGATCAGGCCGTTGGCCTGGTTGGCCGCGTCGGTGAGGGTGGCGGTGACGTCGGCGCCGTCGAAGATGGCGGCGACGGCGTTGGCGAGCACCGTGCGCACCTGGCGCAGCGGGCCGAGCACCGGACCGGCCGACGTGGGCACGGCGGGCGTGTCGAGCAGCTGCTGATAGGCGACGGCGAAGCGCGGGTCGGCGGCCACCGTGCCCTTGTAGGGCTCGAGCTCGAGTGCGTCGGAGCGGTTGGGGACGTAGCCGGTGGCCACCGCCCACTCACTCTGCTGCTGGGCACCGGTGAGATACGTGAGGAAGTCCCACGCGGCGGCGGTGCGGGCGTCATCGCCACTGTCGACGACCCACAACGCAGCGCCGCCGATGAGTGCACCGGGCTTGCCCTCGGGACCGGGCATCGGGCCCACGCCAACGTCGCCGGCGTCGATGTTCGGGAACTGGCCGGTGCCCAACACCTGGAGCACCGGGCCGAGCGACGCCGAGGTGTTGATCGTCATCGCCGCGGGCTCCACCTGGTCGGCGAGCTTGAGCAGGTTGTCGTAACCACTCTGGCTGTTGTCGCCCACGTCGACCGCGGTGCCGTCGTTCAGCATGCCCTGCAGGAAGGTGAGCAGATCCACGCCGGTGGCGTTGTCGTAGAGCACCTTGGTGGCGCGGTTCGTGCGGCCGTTGTCGTTGTCGGCGTAGAACTCACCGGCCTTGCAGAACCACTGCTCGACGTACCAGCCGCCACCCGAGTCGAACCCGGACTCCAGTGCGAGGCCGTACTTGGAGGCGCCAGAGTCGACGATCTGCTTGCTGAACGCCTGCAGCTCCTCGAGCGACGCCGGTGGCGTGTTGGGGTCGAGTCCGGCCGCCTCGAAGGCCCGCTTGTTGTAGAAGAGCACCGGGTTGGAGATGTTGAACGGCATCGCCCACTGCACACCAGCCGTGGCGTAGGCGTCCATCGCCGCCGACAGGAACGGCGACGTGTCGAGACCGCTGGCCCCGATGCACTTGCCCACCGGCACCGTGCTCGCAGTGTCGATCATCGCCTGCACCTGGTACTCGGGGAGCTGCACGAGATCGGGGCGGTTGTCGGCCGAGGCCTGGAAGTAGTTGTCGGCGGTCTCCTCGTAGCTGCCCTGCACGAGGCTCACCTTCACCTTGTCCTGGCTGGCGTTGTAGGCGTCGGTGAGGCGAGTGACCTCGTCGCCCAGCGCACTGGACATGCCGTGCCAGAACGAGATCTCCACCGGCCCGTCGGCCGCGGCCAACGCATCGGTGGGGCAGTCGGGCAGCGTGTCGAGCGCGACCGTGGTGGTGGGCGCGAGCGTGTCGGGGGTACCGGCGGTGTCGCCCGTGCTGCCGCCGGACGCAACGGTGGTGGTGGTGTCGTTGGAGTCGGTGATGCTGCCGCCGCCGGAGCAGGCGGCCACGAGCACCAGCGCCGACACGGCGACGAGGGAACGACGTCGAGCGGTACGCATCAGCCCTTCACCGCCCCCGCCGTGAGTCCACGAACGAGTTGGCGCTGGAACAGCACCAACATGATGAAGATCGGTAGCGCAGCCACGACGAGTCCTCCTGTGACGAGATTGATCTTGCTGATGTCGCTGTTCTTCAAGCGCTCGAGACCGATCTGGATGGTCTCGTGTGCTCGATCGCCGCGAATGACCTGCGAGGGCCAGAGATATGCGTTCCACGTTCCGAGGAAGGTGAACAAGCCCAACGCCCCCAGCGTAGGACGGCTCAGGGGCGCAGCCACCTCCCACAGGAATCGCAGGTGGCCGACGCCGTCGAGCGCCGCGGCCTCGCGCAGTTCCCCAGGCAGTTGCAGGAACACCTGTCGCACCAGGAACACACCGAAGGTGCTGGCGAGCGACGGCACGATGAGGCCCTGGTAGGAGTTGATCCATCCCAGCGAGTCAGCGGTTCGCTCGTTGATGACCACGGTGACCTCCGTGGGCACGAGCATCGTCGCCAGGAATGCCACGAACAACGGCCCCTTGAACGGGAACTGCAGGAACGCGAACGCGTACGCCGCGAGCAGGCTGGTGATGACGACGCCGATGGTGACCACGATGCTGACGAACATGCTGTTCAACAGCAGGCGCCCGAGGTCGCCCTGGTCCCAGGCGGCGCGGATGGTGGACAGCGTGAGGTCCACCGGCAACAGCGAGCGCGGGTGGTCCAACGAGTCGGGGCCGGTCTTCAGCGCCTGCAGCACGACCGCGTAGATGGGGAACAGCACGACGACGGCGAGTGCGATGAGGAGCGCATACCGGCCGGCCTTGCGGGCGCCGCGCGCGGTGTCAGCTGCCATAGTGCACCCGCTTCTCGAGGCCGCGGAACTGCACCAGCGCGAGCACCAACGACAGCAGGAACAGCAACACCGCGGCGGCCGACTTGGTGCCGATGTCGGTGCTGATGATGGAGTTGCGACCGTAGATGAGGTACGGGATGGTGGTGGTGGGCTTCTGCGGGTTCGGGCCGCCGCCGGTGAGCAGAGCGATCTCGCCGTAGGTCTGCAACGCCCGGGTGGTGAGCACCACACCGACGAACAGCAGGGTGGGCGCGATCATCGGGATGGTGACGTTGGTGAAACGGCGCATGCTGCCGGCGCCATCGACGAAGGCACTCTCGTATAGGTCGCGCGGCACGCTCTGCAGGGCGGCGGTGACGATGATGAACGTGAACCCGAGGTTCGCCCAGATGCTGCTGAGCGCCACGGCGAGCAGCGCAGTACCGGCATCGTTCAGCAGGCCCGGATTCTTGAGCACCGGGAACCAGTCGCTGAACATGTCGGCGAGCACGCCGATCTGCGGCTGCAACAACACGAACCACACCAGGCTGGCGACTGCGACGCTGGTGGCGATGGTGCTGGAGAAGATGGTGCGGAAGATGCCGATGCCGCGCAGGTGCTTGTCGGCCAGGACGGCGAGACCGACGCCCAACACCAGCCCCGTGGGCACGGTGAGCAGCATGAGCTTGATCGACACACCGAGCGCGTGCTGGAACTCATCGCTCTGGAAGACGTCGACGTAGCGACTCCATCCCTGATCGGTGCACTTCTTCCCGGTGACGTCGCAACGGAAGTGGCCCTTCTGGATGGCGCGCATCAACGGGTACACCGTCCACACCGCGACCAGGGCGAGGCTGGGCAGCAACATCGCGATGGCCCAGGGCACGTCGCGCAGGCGCCGGTTCACGACACTCGCTCGCCCGTGGTGGTGGAGAAACGGTGCAGGCGCCCCGGGTCGGCGTCGAACGCGACAGGGTCACCCACTTCGGGCACGAACTCGCTCGGGTCGAGGCGGGCGACCACCTTCGCTCCGTTCGCATCGGCGACGAGGAGGATCTCGTGGCCGAGGTGTTCCACTTGCTTCACCGTCGCGTGCAGTTGACCACCGGGCACCAACCGAAGGTGCTCGGGGCGAATGCCCACCTGCACGTCGTCGGTGCCGAGCATGCCGGGTGGCAGCAGGTTCATGGGCGGCGTGCCGATGAACTGGGCGACGAAGGCGGTGGCCGGCCGGTCGTACACGTCCTGCGGGGTGCCCACCTGTTGGAGCCGACCGTTGTTGAGGACCGCGACCCGAGTGCCCATCGTCATCGCCTCGATCTGATCGTGGGTGACGTAGATGAACGTGCTGTCGAGGCGTCGGTGCAGATCCACCAGTTCGGCGCGGGTGTCGCCGCGCAACTTCGCGTCGAGGTTGCTGAGCGGTTCGTCCATCAGGAACACCGCCGGGTTGCGGACGATGGCCCGGGCCAGGGCCACTCGCTGGCGCTGGCCGCCGCTGAGCTGACCGGGCTTGCGCTTCAGCTGCTGTTCGAGCCCGAGCACCTCGGCGGCCGCCCGGGCTTCGGTGGCGCGCTGCGCCTTCCCGACCCCGCGCACCTTCAGCGGGAACTCGATGTTCGCCGCCACGGTCTTGTGCGGGTACAGCGCGTAGCTCTGGAACACCATCGCCACGTCGCGTTGCTTGGGCTCGATGTCGTTCACCCGGCGGTCGGCGATGAACACGTCGCCCGCCGAGGGATCCTCCAGGCCGGCGACCATGCGCAGGAGCGTGCTCTTGCCGCAACCGGACGGTCCCAGCAGGATCATGAACTCGTGGTGCTCGATGTCGAGCGTCACGTCATCGACTGCGAGCACCGCGTCTGCACCGTCGCCGAAGGTCTTCGAGATGTGCTCCAACCTCACCTGCGCCACGCAGTCCACGGTACGCCATTCCACACCGGCGCCCCCACTTCGGCGGCATGACCGCCGCCCGCCGCGGTCGCTAGGGTGGCATCGCCATGGACGCCGACGACACCGCCTCCGAATCCACCACCGAGTCCGCACCGGAGCCCACCACGCCGGTCGCGCTCGAGTCCTCGACTCCGCTGGATCTCGACGGCATCCAGCGCGACCTCGCCGATGTGGAAGTCGCGCTCGCCCGTCTGGATGCCGGCACCTACTGGACCGACGAGGTCACCGGCCACGACATTCCGGCCGAGCTGCTCGAGCAGCATCCCACCGCTCGCCGAGTGCTCGCCGAGTGACCGGTCGGGCCGTTCGGCTGCGCCGCACACTGCGGGTGTGGCGGCTCACGGCCCGCAACGGCATCCGGTTCGTCGCCCATCGCGTTCGCCGGGCGGTCACCCACGAGTCGAAGCGGCAGGACCTGGACGACCAGTTCGCCATTCGCACGTCGGAGGACGTGGCCCGCGAACTGGGCAACATGAAGGGCGCCCTGATGAAGTTCGGTCAGCTGCTCAGCTTCGTCGTCGAGGCGCTGCCGCTCGACGCCCAGCAGGCGCTGTCCACGCTGCAGAGCGACGCACCACCGATGGCACCGGCCACAGCGTCGGCGGTGGTGCGCGCCGAACTCGGCAATGCGCCCGAGAAGGTGTTCCTCGACTGGCAGCCCACGCCAGTGGCCGCGGCGAGCGTGGGCCAGGTGCACCGCGCCGTCACCCGACACGGCCTCGACGTGGCGGTGAAGGTGCAGTACCCCGGAGTGGGCGACGCCATCCACAGCGACCTCGACAACGCCGACGCGCTCTATCGACTCGTGGGTGCGTTCGCACTGAAGGGGCTCGACACGACGGCGCTGGTCGACGAACTCCGGTCGCGCATGATCGACGAACTCGACTACCGGCTCGAGGCATCGAACCAGCTCGAGTTCGGTCGCGCGTTCGCCGGCCATCCGTTCGTGCACATCCCGGCGGTCGACACCGAGCACAGCACCGAGCGGGTCCTCACCACGGAGTGGGTCGATGGCCTCGGCTTCCCCGAGTTCCTCGCGACCGCGAGCACACGCGCCAAGCAACACGCGGGTGAGGCGATCTGGCGATTCGTGCAGCACTCGGCGATGCGGCTCGCGGTGTTCAACGGCGACCCACACCCCGGGAACTACCGCTTCCGCGACGACGGCTCGGTCACCTTCCTCGACTTCGGTCTCGTGAAGCGATGGCGACCGGGCGAATGGGAGCAGTTGCTCCCCAGCCTGCAGGCGATGGTGGTCCACCGCGACCCCGAACGATTGGTGGCCGCGATGGAGTCCGTGGGCTTCCTCCGCGCCGGCCACGGACTGGACCCCGAGGCGGTCTTCGGTTACGTGAGCGCCCCGTACCTGCCGTACCAGACCGATCGATTCACGTTCACCCGCACCTTCGTGAAGGACTCGTTGGCCACCATCATCGACGTGAAAGGCCCCCACGCGGCGGTCATCGAACAGCTCAACATGCCCGCCAGCTTCGTCATCCTCGACCGGGTGGTGTGGGGCGTGAACGCCATCCTCGGCAAGTTGGAGGTGGAGGCACCATGGCGGGCGATGTTGCTGGAGTACCTCGACGACGCACCGCCGTCCACGCCACTCGGTGAGGCGGAACTCGCCTGGCGCTCCGCCTCCGGCTGACCACGCGCCGCTGGGTAGGGTGAGCGGCTCAGCACGTTCGTTGCCGGAGGGGGATTCCGTGGCCGATCCGTTCAAGCCGAGAGCACCATTCGCGCCGTGGGACCGGCGTCAGCTGCCCGGGCTGTTCGACGTGGAGGAGACCGCGCGGCGCGTCGGCAACTACAAGTGGGCCGAGATGAAGCTGTTCGAGGCGCTCGGCGGTTGGGTGGCCACCGTGCCCGAGCTCGACGTGAAGATGCGACTCGGCACCCACTGCTACCACCACGCGTGGCACGCCGAGCTGTGGCACAAGCGGCTTCCCGAGCTGCGCGAGATGAACCCCGACCGGCTCACCCAGCCCGCCAACGACACGTTGGTCGAGTTCGTGGCGGCGCTCACCGAGCCGGAGGCGCCCGACCAGACCATCGAGAAGTTGGTGGGCGTGTACCGAGTGTTCATCCCCCACTTCATCTCGGCGTACACGTTCCACATGAACAACACCAGCGAGATCACCGATGCGCCCACCATCCGCACACTGAAGCTCGCGCTCATCGACGAGTTCGACGACTGGCGCGACGGCGAGATGATGCTGCAGTCGCTCATCGACACACCGGAGGAAGTCGATCGGGCGGCTGCGCACCAGGCTCGCCTCGAGAAGCTGATCGTGGCTGCGGGCGGCATCGCCGGGCCTGGCTCGATCGGAGGCAACTGATGCGCAAGTTCTTCCCGGTCGACAGCCTCGCGCGCGACTCGCGCTTCAACCAGATCACCATGCGCCAGAGCCAGGCCGATCCGCGCACTGTGCTCGTCGGCACCGACGCCAAGCAGCGTCCGAACAGCAACCGCCTCACACCCCAGCGCCCCGACGCGAGCGACCGCGCACGCGGTCTGATGCACGGCATCTTCGTGGGTGAGATCCAGGCGCTCGAAGGCGCCGGGCGCACCTGCTTCGACTTCGAGACCGGCGCGGGCGATTCCACCGACAACGTGCCGTTCGCGCTGAAGCTCGACATGGCTCGCCAGGCGTGGGACGAAGCTCGCCACGTCGAGATCAGCGTGAAGCTCAGCGAGTGGATGGGTACCGAGATCGGCCAGTACGCGGAGAACACCGTGTTGTTCGAAGCCGCCTGCAGCACGGATCCCGTGTTGCGGCTCGCCGGGGTGAACCGCGCGCTGGAGGGCCTGGCCATCGACGTGTTCACCACGATGAAGGAGTTCGGCGACATCGCCGGCGACCCGTACCTGGAGTTCTGCGAGGACTGGATGCTCGCCGACGAGGTCACCCACGTGAAGATGGGCAGCGACTGGTTGCGCCGCATCACCGAGAACGATCCTGAGCGCCGCAAGAAGGCGCTCGAGTTCCAGAGCGTGGTCGACAAGATCTTCAGCTTCGGTGGCACCCGCAGCGACAGCGACGAATCGCCCATCGGTCTCGCACGCAGGTTCCGCGAACTCGCCGGGTTCTCCGACGACGAGGTGGAGGACATCGCCACGGTCAGCCTCGCCGCGCTGGAAGAGCGCAAGGCGTTCGCCGCCCGGGCACGGGCCGACGCCGTCGACCAGTTCAGCGCGTCATGACCGTCACCGTCGCGCCCCAGGAGTTCAAGTTCGTCCAGTTCGATGCCGCCCACATCGCGCGCATCGGCGAGCAGCTGACCCAACTGTTGGCCATCGACCGGCCCGTGCACATCGAAGTCGACGAGACCACTCCGCTCGGACGCGTCGCCGTGGAACTCGGCGACACCATCACGGTGCGGGTGCAGAGCGGCGCGTTCGAGGACTCGCGCAAGCCCCGCGAGCAGAGCGAAGCGAACACCTCCGTCAACCTTGGGCGCGCGCTGTTGCGCGCCCGCGACCGGTTGCAGGGTGGCTTCGGTGAAGCCCCCGCCGACAGCGACCTGTCGCTCCGCCAGGTGGCAGCGTGGGAGACCTATTGCGTGGGTCGGCTCGCACGGCTCGGGCTCCAGGTGAACGAGCAGCGGTGGCGGTACAACTTCCGCAATCGACACGGATTCAGCGACGTGTCCGACATCGCGTTCGATCAGATCTGGGCGTCCGACGGTCTCACCTGGGGCGAGTTGGAAGCCATCAGCACCGCCGGCGCCGAGGGCGCGGCAGAAGGAGCCACCCGGCCATGACCACGCAGCGCATCGCCGTCAACGGCGTGGAACTGACGGTGCACGAAGCGGGCGACCGCGCCCACCCCACCATCGTGCTCAGCCACGGGTTCCCCGAGCTGGCACACAGCTGGCGGCACCAGATGCAGCCGCTGGCCGACGCCGGCTACCACGTCATCGCCCCCGACCAGCGCGGCTACGGCCACTCGACGGCGCCCACCGACATCGATGCGTACAGCATCGACCATCTCACCGGCGACCTGTTCGGGCTGCTCGACCACTTCGGCAAGGACGACGCCATCTTCTGCGGCCACGACTGGGGTTCGATGGTCGTGTGGGAGAGCGCCCGCCTGCGCCCCGAACGGGTGAAGGCAGTCATCGGCGTCAGTGTTCCGTGCGTCGACTGGCCGGGTCCGCCCGTGCAGCTGATGCGCATGGTCTACGGCGACCGCTTCTTCTACATCCTCTACTTCCAGCAGGTCGGGCCGCCTGAGGCCGAACTCGACGCCGACGCTCGGCGCACGATGAGCATGGTGCTCTACGGCGCCTCGGGCGAGGCCACGGCGGGGCGCGAGATGCCCACCGAGTTGCCGCCCATGGACGGCACCGGCTTCCTGACGATGATGAACGAACCCCCGGCGTTGCCGTACATGGGTCCCGAGGGCCCGTGGCTCACCGCCGACGACCTCGAGGTGTACGCGGCCGAGTTCGCCCACAGCGGGTTCTTCGGCCCGGTCAGCTGGTATCGCAACTTCGATCGCAACTTCGAGATCGTCAGCAGCCTGGGCGCCGACCGCATCGCCATGCCGAGCTACTTCATCACCGGCGATGTCGACGTGGTGCGGTTGATGGATCCGTCGGGCCCCGAGCGCATGCGCAACACGCTGCCCGACTACCGCGGCGAGTCCATCATCCCGGGCGCCGGGCACTGGGTGCAGCAAGAAGCCCCGCAGGCGTTCAACGACGCGCTGCTGGGCTTCCTGCGCACGCTCTGACGAGCGCCCAGTTCAGTGACGACGGCTCAGTTGCGCTGCAGCTTCGACAGCAGGCGCAGCAGTTCGAGGTACAGCCACACCAGGGTGATGAGCAGACCGAACGCGCAGAACCACTCCATCTGCTTCGGCCAGCCTTCCTTCGTGCCCCGCTCGATGAGGTCGAAGTCGAGCAGCAGGTTCATCGAGGCGAGGCCGGCGGCGAAGATGCTGAACGCGATACCCAGCCCGGAGGCGTCACTGATGAACGAGGGCGTGTGGCCGAACAGGCTGAACACCATGGAGACGAGGTAGAAGACACCGAGGCCGATGGTGGCGAAGATGATGGCGCGGCGGAACTTGTTGGTGACCTTGATGATGCGGGTGCTGTAGAGCACGAGCATCACGACGAACACGCCCAGCGTGGCACCGACGGCCTGCACCACGATGCCGCTCTGGTAGCTGTTGTACGCGGCCGAGATGGCACCGAGGAACACACCTTCGGCGATCGCGTAGATGGGCCCGAGGATCTTGGCGAGGCCGGGCTTGAACGCCACGACGATGGCGCAGACGAAGCCGACGAGCACACCGACGATGGCCATCGCCGGCAGGTTCCACGAACCGGTCTCGTTGGTGTCGGTGTTCAGCCAACCGAAGGTGGAGGCACCGAGCAGCAGCACCAACAGCACGCCGGTGGCGGTGACCGTGCCGCCGAGGGTCATGGTGGCGTGCGCCGACTTCCACGGGCTGACGGGGCCATCGTCGATGGGCGTGGCACGCGTGGCGGGGTCGGGTGCACCCCAGCCTGCCTGGGGGGCCGCGGCCACCTCGGTGGCCTTCTTCTCGTTGAGGATCGGGTTCGCCATGTGAAGGACCTCCTGCGGTGGCGTCGACGCAGACGCTAATCCGGGTTTTGACCGGATGCGACGACGTACGACGTGTTCCGAACCCGACGATCTTCAGCGGGGCTTCAGCGCAGATCGTGTGCGCTGGGGCCGTCCCACAGGTCGATGTCGGGTGGGGCGGTGAGCAAACCGGTGCAGTGTTGGGCCATCTCCACCATCGTCGGGCTGTCGAAGTGCGCCCGTTGTGCGTCCGGCGAGTCCCACTTCTCGACCAGCAGATAGCGGCCGGGGTGGGTGTACGACGAGCACAGATCGATGTTGCGGCAGCCCGGCTCCATGCGTGCGAGCACCACGTACTTGGAGAGCACCGCCAACAGTGCCGTCGGATCGGCCGTGTCGAAGCGCATGGTGACAATGGTGAGGTCGACCGCGTCCGTCATAGCCCGGGACGATAGTCGGCAGACCCTGATCGCTCTCCCGGATACCCCTTGTGAATCTGTGCAAACGGGTTGGGGGTCTTGACCTCGTCGGTATCGTGACCCCAGTCACCCGTCGCAACATCGTCATTTCGGCGCGGGTGCAGCGAAGTCGAGGAGACGCCGTGGCGAAAGATCGCGTGGAACGGGACGAAGAAGACCTGGTCCGCCTGTACTTGACCGATATCGGTCAGTACACGCTGCTCACCAAGGACGACGAGGTCCGGTTGGCCAAGCAGATCGAGGCCGGGAAAGCGGCCATCGCCGAGCTCGACAGTGCAAGCGACCTCACCGCAGCGCGCAAGCGCGAGCTGCGCCGGGCCGCTCGCGAAGGTGAGGATGCCGAGCGGGCGTTCGTGCAGAGCAACCTGCGTCTGGTCGTCTCCATCGCCAAGAAGTACCAGGCCTCGGGACTGCCGCTGCTGGATCTCATCCAGGAGGGCAACCTCGGCCTGATGCACGCCGTCGAGAAGTTCGACTGGCGCAAGGGCTTCAAGTTCTCCACCTATGCCACCTGGTGGATCCGTCAGGCCATCACGCGCGGCATCGCCAACACGGGCCGCACCATCCGCCTGCCAGTGCACGCGGGCGACACCCTCGCTCGTCTGCAGAAGGCGCGGAGCCGGCTCGAGCTGAAGTTGGGCCGCCCGGCCACGCTCAGCGAGCTGGCCAAGGAAGTGGAGATGCCCGAGGACAAGGTCACCGAGGCGCTCCGCTTCGCGGCCGAGCCGCTGTCGCTCAGCGAGCCGTTGCGCGAAGACGGCGATGCCGAGCTGGGCGACGTCGTGGAAGACCGGTCCGCCGAGTCGCCCTTCGAGGTGGCGGCCACCGCGCTGCTGCCCGACGAGATCGCCCGCCTGCTGGCACCGCTCGACGAACGCGAGCGCGAGATCCTGAAGCTGCGCTTCGGCCTCGACCGTGGCGAGCCGCGCACACTCGAGGAAGTGGGCGAACACTTCAACCTCACTCGCGAGCGCATCCGCCAGATCGAAGCTCGCGCGATGAGCAAGCTGCGCCACCCCAGCAGCGACACCGGCGCACGCGACCTGCTCGCCGTCTGATCTCACCTTGTGTCGCCCCGGCGACACTCGTTGTGTCCCGCTCCTGATGGTCGGAGCGACGCCATCGGCGCACGCTCACCCCATGACACAGCAGCATCGCAGCGCCAGCACCGCACAGATCGCTCGGGCGTCGCGCCCCACGGTCCTCTCGGCCATCTGATCGTTCGCCCCGGCGTCACACACCGATCCTCGGGTCGAGGCACGGCGGGTGCCCGACCTGAGCTAGAAAAGGTGCACCACCGCCGTCGGACGGATGGAGGAAGGCGCCCATGGAACTCATCGATCTCATTCCGAACTCGATGTCGTTCCGCGTCATCACCACCATCGACGTCAACGACGAGAGTGAGATCCCTGTCGGGTTCACCGGGCGGGTGAAGCACCACGAGAACGGCTCGGTGGTGTACGTGGCCTGGTACCAGGACGGCCAGTTGCACAACCCGGGCAAGCACCATCCGGCGTATCGGCGCTTTCGGCCCGATGGCCGGCTGAAGTACGAGATGTTCTACACGCACGGTTTGTTGCACGACCCGTCCGATCTGGTGCCCGCGGTGCGTGGCTACTACGCCGACGGCACAGTGCACTACGAGGAGCGGTACTTCGGCGGCCGCCGCAACGACGCCAAGGACGGCACCCCGGCCATTCGCAAGTGGCGGCTCGACGGTGCCCTGCGCCACGAGCTCCGGTACACCCAGGGCCGCCGGGTGGATGCGCCCGACGCGAAGCCCCGGGCGCGCACCAGCTCGCGGCCGCCGGCGTCGCCCACCGGCTGACGACCGCGACAGGACCAACGGCACTGTGCGCGCGCAGATGACCGCGCTCACGCTGGTGGTGAGGAGGCGATCATGAACCGCTCTGTCGTCCTTGCCGTGCTCGTGCCCGTACTCTCGATGGGTGTCGCCTGCGGGGGCGATTCCTCGGACTCGGCGGTCACGGTGGCCGAAGGGGAATCGTTCGACACCCTCGCCTCGGACCCCGCTGGCTCGGTCGCCACGCCGGAGACGACCGCCGTCTCGCCGCCTGGCGACGTCGCCACCACCACGCCCCTCAGTGCCGTGAACACGCCCGAGGCAGTCCGCGCCGCCATCGACGCCGGCTCGTCGGCCGCAGCCTGGTATCCCAGGTTGACGGGGATCTCCGTCGGGACGGGACTCGGAGCCCCCATCTGGTTCGTGGACATCGACGCCACGGGCATCGATGCCGACTACACCGCTCGGAACGACGTCGCGTCGGCCATCGCCACCGCCCTCACGGATGTCGCCGACGTCGACACGATGAACGTGGTCGCCCGCTGGTCGGACGGCCAGGTGGCCTCGGCGGGCGGCACGACCACCTCCGGTGGACAGCTCGCGGACGTGGTGGCCCTTCCGCCCGCCCCCACCACCCCCGACGAGGTGAGTGCCTGGCTCGCCACCGTGTTCGGTCCCGGCGGGTTGGTGGCCCTCGGCGCGGACGAGACGTGGTACGCCTCGCTCACGTCATTCGGGACCCAGGACTACGGGTACGGACCGGAACTCGCGCTCACCACCACGCTGACCGCCGCTGATGTCTGGCAGTTGACCCTGTTGCAGGCGGCGCTGCAGAGCACGGGCATGCTCATCGAGAGTGCCGGCATCACCGGAGCCGACGGCTACTACCTGTCACTCGGCGGAGGATCATTCGGCGGGACGTCGGAACCCGGTCGCACCGGCTACTTCTACCCGGCTCGCTGAGGAGTGATGGCGGAGGTGGACGGGAATCCGCTCTCTCGCGCGTAAGCCCAGGCAGATCGCTCGCGATCGGGCCACTAAGCCGATTTGAGACTTCCACTGAGACTTATCGGCTCGCCGGGCGCACCAGCTCCTGGTCGACGCACAAAGGCAGCCGCGCAGGTGGGCGGACACAGTCCACCACGACAGCGCGGAAACGTGCAGCGACCGACGGACGCCAGTCAGGTCACCGACATGGTTGTCGCGAGCGACGGCCGAACGAGGTGGGGTCACCGGGCGAACGAGAGAGTCGAACGTGAACGAGGAGGGCCTTTTGTGACCATCAACGACGGAGACGCCACGCTCGCCAGCGACGGGTGTCGCCTGCTGACGATTGACGCTGCAGCGGACTTCCTCGCAATCAGTCGAGGCGCGGTCTACCACCTTCTCGACCGAGGCGAGGTGACGTCGATTCACATCGGACGCTCACGCCGAATCGCGCTGGCTGAGTTGCGACGCTTCGTCGCCAAGTCGGGCCATATGCCCTTCACTGTGGCGAGCTGATAGCCGAGGAGTGCTGCACTCGATACGACG
>JACQZZ010000032.1 GCA_016213625.1 Actinomycetota bacterium | reverse complement strand
TGACGGATCGCCGCGGCCTCGGTCTCGGCCGCCGCCACGACCGCCGCGGCGTCGGACTCGGCCTTGGCGTGCACCGCGGCGATGCTTTCGCGAGCGGCGGCGAACAGCGAGTTCGTCTCGTTGCTCCAGTGATCGAACACGTCGGGCTGGGGATCGGCCGCAGTCGGTGACGGCGGGGCCTGCTGCAGCTCGGACACCTGGGCCCGGAGCTGATCGTTCTCCGCCGTCAGCGCCTTCAACTCGTTCGACAGCTTGCCGACGAGGTCCTGCACTTGCGCGGGGTCGTAGCCCTTGCGCACGAGTTCGAGATCAGTGTCCACAGGATCGGTTCTCCGCCATAGAGGGTCAGTGTCGTGAACATCGGCGCTTTTTCAAGCTCCTGAGCCGACCTTGCCGAAGTCTTGACAGCACAGCGGGGTGGTTCGACCGGGACCGGCCCGGCATGTCGAACGCTACCGTGGCGGTCATCGGCGATGGACGCGACCCTCGACTCGGATGGACCGACGACGCGACGCGACGTTGGCGCGAGCTGGGCTCGCCCGTCGCGGCCGGCCGCGTGAGCCGCCTCGACCGCGGCTGGAGCACCGTGCTCGTCTCGCTCGACGAGCCGCCGCTACGCATGCGCAACATCGGCGCCGACGTGGCGGTGGGCGACTTCGTCGTGGTCACCGACGACGGCGAGCGCGTGCTGGAGGTGCTGCCCCGGCGGAGCGCCTTCGTGCGGCGAGCGTCGTTCGAGGGCAATCGGGCCGAGGCACACACCATCGCCGCCAACATCGCGGTGGTCATGCTCATCCACGCGCTCACCTCGCCGCCCAACCAGCGCCGACTCGAGCGTGAGCTGGTGTTGGCGTGGGACAGCGGCGCACGTCCCGTGGTGGTGCTGACCAAGAGCGATCTGATCGACGACCCTGCCGCCACCGTCGCATCGCTACAAGACGTGGCACCCGGGGTGGAGGTGTGCGTCGCCAGCGGCATCTCCGGCGAGGGCGTGGAGGCGTTGCGTGCACACGCCACCGGCAACGGCACCATCGCCCTGCTCGGTGCGAGCGGCGTGGGGAAGAGCACGTTGGTGAACGCGCTGGTCGGCCACGAGCGACAGGCCACCGCGCACGTGCGTGAGGGCGACCAGCGCGGGCGGCACACCACCACGGCCTCGGAACTGGTACGACTGCCGGGCGACGGCTGGCTCATCGACACCCCCGGGGTGCGCGCCGTGAGCCTGTGGAGCAGCGGTCATGGCATCGAACGAGCCTTCGCCGACGTGTTCGAGCTGATGGACCACTGTCGCTTCCGCAATTGCAAACACGACCAAGAGCCGGGGTGCGCGGTCAGCGCTGCCATCGAGGCGGGCACACTCGACCCGAGGCGGCTCGACAGCATGACGCGGCTCGTCGCCGAGGAGGCCATCCTGGAAGAAGAGCAGCGCGCCCAGGAGAAGGCCCAGGACCGGCGCGGCGTCCGCAAGCAGCGCCCGAGGCCCTGACGAGCCTGGCTCAGATGGTGGGCTGCACGGTGACGGCACGGTCCAGCCCGGTGAGGGCGAACCGTGCCAGCAGACGCTCGCCGGAGCACACCAGCACGAGATCGCCCTCCAGTTGGCGCGCACGACCGGCTGCCCCGAGCAGCATGCCGAGGCCGGTGTCGTCGAGCGCGGTGACGCCGTCGAGATCGACGATGACCGTGGCACCGGGGTGCGTGTCGACGAGGCGGACGAGATGGTCGCGGAACAGCGGCACCGTGGCGAGGTCGATCTCGCCGCTCACCTGCAGCACCGCCTGCTGACCGACGAAGGCGTGCACACAGTTGAGTTCCATATCGAGCGCCACGCTACCCGGCCCCGCCTGGCGGCTCCGTGGCCATGCTGACGGTGGCCGACACCGGAACGGGTGGGAGCGCAGCGCCCACCACCGCGACGTCGGTGGGGTCGATGTAGGTGACGGTGACCCGCACCGTGTGCGGGCCGTCCTCGATCACGACCCGCAGTGGCCGCAGCGCGACCGCGCGCTCCGCCGCGAGCCGGGCCGCGGCGTGGTCGGCCGACACGCTGGCGGCGCGTGCGGCCTCGCGCGCCGCCAACTGCACGGCGAGTCGGTCGCGGGCCACCACCGCGACCTGCCCGGCGCCGAGCAGCAGCACGCACAGGAACGGCAGTGTCAGCGCCAGTTCCACCGTTGCCTGGCCGCGGTCGAGGGCGCGGCCGGGCGTGGACTCACAACTTGTCGATGACCGCATCGATGACCCGGTCGAACAGGCGACCGATCTTGCCGGCGCCGCCGCCAGCGGTGGCCCATGCCACCAGCATCAGGGCCACGAGCGCGGCACCCAGCATGACCAACGCGTACTCGGTGGTGGCCTGACCCTCTTCGTCGTACAGGGCGTTCCGGCTGTGCCACAGGTACCAGGCGTGCAGGCGTGCGATTCGTTCGTTCATGGTGAACTCCTCGAGTTCGAAAGGGCAGGGTGGCTCATCGGCGGAGCGAGGTGACGGCTGCGAGCAGCAAGGGCGCGACGGCCAGGAGCACGAATGACGGAAGGGTGCACAGCACCAGGGGGACGGAGAGGCGCACCGGCAGCTGGCGCGCCGAGGCGTCGGCGCGTCGACGGCGTTGCTGGCGAGCGTCGTCGGCCAGCCGGTCGAGCACCGGCGCGAGCGGCAACCCGTCGCGGTCGGCGGCGGACAATCCGTCGGCCAGTGTGTGGGCCCGTGTGCCCAGTCGTCGAGGGAGCTCCGCGAGCGAATCGGCGAAGCGTTCGCCGCGGTCGCAGCGGGCGACGACGTCGGCGAAGGCGTCGCCGACGGCCGGGGCCATGTGGTGGTGCACGGCGCGGATGGCGGAGAGCGGAAGGTGGCCGGCACGCACGGCGAGCACGATGAGTTCGATGGCATCGGCGTAGTGCAGGTCGATGGCGGCCGAGCGTGCTCGTGGACGCGTGGGCAGGCGCGGGTGACGTGGCGTGCGCTCGTGCGTCATGGAGCGAGCGCGTCGCGGTGTCAGCGCGAGCCCGGCACACCACAGGGCGACGCCGAGGGCGAGGGGAGCGAGCGCATTCACCTGGCCGCACCTCGAACGATGTGCTGCATCCACCACCAGCCGAAGGCGTTGAGCCCCAGCCCGAGCGACGCCGCCACGACGCCGAGCGGCCCGAGCAGCGCAGCGCGGAACGATGGGCTCGCGATTGCACCCCAGCTGGCGAACAGCAACGGTACGGCGGTGAGCACCCGTGCGCTGAGACGAGCCTGCGCGGCGTGCGCTGCCGCCTCGGCGCGTACCGAGGCTCGCTCACGGAGGAGCGCGGCGCCCGACTGCAGCACTGCGGCGGTGTGACCGCCCAACGAAAGGGCCACCGACTAGGTCTGCAGCGCCACGGACTCGTCGGGATCCGACGAGACGAGCGACGGGACGCGATGCAGTTCGGTGCCGGCGCCGAGCACCCGGCCAGGTGGCGGCATGCGACGACAGGCATCGAGATACGACTCGCGGAGGCTGGTGCCGGACCGCACGCCCGCGGCGATGGCATCGAGCAGTGTGGCCCAGTCGCTGGTCTCGGCGGCGTGTGCCGAGGACGAAGGCCGCTCAGAGTCGTCGCGCCGAACCTCCACGAGGTGGCGGCGACCGGCGTGACCCAGGGCGACGACGGCGATCGCGATGAGCAGCGTGCTCATGCACGCCCCCGCGTGAGCGTGCCCACCACGTGCCCGTCGCGTACCAGCACGCGAACGGCGAGCGCCGGCGAGGTGTCGTTGGGTGGGGCCACCTCGGCCACCTCGGCCACGTGTCGTCGGCCGTCGGCGGTGCGGGCCACGTGCACCACGGCATCCACCGCGCGGGACACGTGGTGATGGACGGCGGTCAGCGGCCACCCGACGGCATGTTGCACGACGAGCGACGCGAGACGGGCGAGGGCATCGCCGGCGCTGTTGGCGTGCACGGTGCACAAGGACCCGTCGTGCCCGGTGTTCAGTGCCTGCAGCAGGTGCACGGCCTCGGCACCGCGGACCTCACCCACGACGAGCCGATCGGGACGCATGCGCAGCGCCGCCCGCAGCAGGTGCTCGAGCGCGATCTCGCCCACGCCGTCGGGGGTGGCCTCGCGGGTCTCGAAGCGCAGGACGTGCGGATGGCGGAGGCGGAGCTCGGCCACATCCTCCAACGTGATGACCCGGCAGTGCGGCTCGACCAGTTGGGCGAGTGCGTTCAGCATCGTGGTCTTGCCCGACGATGTCGCGCCGCTCACCACCACGTTGCAGCGGGAGCGGACCAGTTGCTCGAGGACGCCCACCACCGGGGCCGGGGCGAACGCGGTGAGCGGCACGGGTTGTGCGGCGAATCGGCGGATGGCCACGCACGGCCCGTCGACGGCGACGGGCTCGATGACGGCACACAGGCGAGACCCGTCGGGCAGCCGGGCGTCCACCGTGGGATGGGTGCGGTCGAGGCGACGGCCCGTGGGTGCGAGGACGTGCTCGATGACCGCCAGGACGGTGCTGGTGCGCATGTGACCGACGTGCTGCAAGCGCCCCTGCCGCTCGACCCAGATGTCGCGACCCGCATTGACCATGACCTCCGTGACGGCGGGATCGTGCAGCCACCGTTCGAGCCCCCCGAACGGCGACTGTTCTGCGACGAGGTCGATCATGCGGCGGCCGACAAGGGCTGCAGGATGGAGCGCGGCAAGCGGCCGGCCAACATGCCGGAGTCGACCGCTCGGCTGACGGCCGGGTCGTACGGCACCTCGGCCACGACGGGCGTGTCGAGGGTGCGCTCCACGTCGCGGGCCGACAGGGCACGCCCGGGTTCGGTGACCAGCACGATGCCGGTGGGGCGCGTGCCACACAACGCCGCCCGCCGGAGGGCCAGATAGCAGGGCCGCAGCACCAACAACGACTGATCGGCCTCGGCCAACAGCGCCGCGGGTGGAGCGCCCGGGCCGGTGTCGATCACCACCGTGGACAACGCGCGCAGTGCCACTGCCAGCTGGGCCCACCGGGGTGGCGGCGGAGCGTCGCTCGGATTGCCGGTGGGGAGCAGTTGCACCGAGTCGGTCACGGTGACGGCGAGCCGGGTGAGCGCGGCGACGTCGGCGGTGGGTGACGCCACCCAGTCGAGTACCCCCGGACCGCAGGGCTCGGGCAGGCCGAGCGCCGCGGGCAGGTCGCCCCCGAGGTCGGCCAGGACCACTGGACGGGAACGAGCGAGCACGAGCGCGAGCGCGGCGGACACCACCGTGGTGCCGCTGCCGCCCTTGACGGACCAACAGACGAACATGACCTACCCCCAGGAGAGGCGCTACGACCGGGGGAAGTCGAGGCCGAACCTATCCCGGCGCGCCGGCGCCGCCAACCTCTTCGAACAGGTCAGTGCGACCAGTAGGGCTTGGCCTTGGCCGCGTCGCGCAGCGGACGCACGCACGTCTGGACGATCTCGACTCGTCGCGACGACAGCCAGCCCACGGCGAACCACGCCTGGGGATCGCTGAAGGTCATCGTGCGATAGAGGTCGCCGGCCACGCCGACGTCGTTCAGCGTGCCCAGTGCTTCCTGTGCGGGAACGATGGCCTGCACGTAGCGCCGCACCTTCTTCTCGCCGAACAGACCCGAGGTGAGGTCGGCGATGTAGCGCAGTTGCTTCACCCGCTTGCGCACGTCGTGCTGCTGTGGCACCGAGAGGCTGGTGAAGTCCGTGGCACGGCGGAGGCTCTTGCGACGCAGCCGACGCAGTTCCTTCGCCACGGTGGCGGTGAGGTCGCCGTCGTCGTCGAGCGCAGGACTGTGCACGTGGTCCAGGAGATCCAGCACGAGCATGGAGAAGTCGGCGCCACGCAACACCGCTGCGGGGTCGTCGTGTGACGCAGGTGGCGGGACGATCGTCGGCGCGCCGGCCTCGTGGAGCGTGGCCGCCCACTCGTGCAACACCACGTCGCGATCGCGGGACGTGCCGAGCTTGGCGAACACCAGCGCGAGTTGCTCGCCCCACTCGGGGTCGATGGAGGTGGTGTAGCCGCCGAAGACCTTCAACACCGTGCGCAGCTTGCGGATACCGATGCGCACCTGGTGCACGTGCTCGTGTCCGCCGAGTCCCGCCGCCGCAGCGCCGGCGTTGGCCATGATGCCCACGAGGCAGGCCCGAGTCATCTCGCGGATGGCGCCGTCGATGGACATGTCGGGCGTGAGCCGCGGCACTGGCGTCTTCACCGTGGGCAGTTCGGTGAAGCCCTTCGACAGCATCACGCCGCGCTGGGCCTTGGTGGTGGCATCGACCCAGAGACCGTGCCGGTGCACCCACTGGCGGCCGGTCTGGATGACCGCGTGGTGCTTGCCGCGTACGAGTTCGATCTCGAGTTCGCAGACCGGGAGCGATTGGTCGCCCGACGCGATGATGCCGGTGTCGAGCGCCAACTCGACCACCCCTCCGGGAGCCTTCAACTGGCGCGACCGGCGCCACACGTCGGTGTGGAACTGTTCCTGCGGCGGCCCCTCGGCCCGCGCGAGCGTGCGGGCCAGCAGTTCGCCGGCCGGAGTGCCGTCGTGCAGCGTGGGGTCGGCGTCGGGACGAGTGCGCGAACGAACCGCCACGTTGTGCTCGACCCGAGCGAGGCCGTCGCCGCCGTCGGGAAGCTGCGCTTTCAACGTCTGCACCCAGCGACGCCCCTCACGGCGAACCCGCCAGCCCATGCCGGCAGCGGCCAGATCGAGGCCCGCGGTGTCGACGTACGACGCCTGCAGGTGCGTGCGGGTGGCGCCGTTACGACCTTCCACAGCGGTCTGCACGGACGCCAGCCGATCGGCGGGCACCCGGAGTTTGAGCTCGATCTCCTGGTTGTCAGCCATTGGAGCTCCCATCAAGAAGAAGTCAAGCCGACTTCCTTCCTCCAGCGTGCTCCGTACGCCGGGAGTTTGCCAACTGTTCACCCACCGAACCCGATGTTGCGCAGCCGCTCTGCTCGCAGAAAGCGCCCGAGGTTGTCGAGAAAGATCTCGGCCGCGCGCTGAGCGGCGAGCGGTGTGGTTCCCGCGCTGTGTGGGGTGACGATGACGTTCGGCATGTCCCACAGTGGGCTGTCGGCCGGGAGCGGTTCGATCGCGAACACGTCGAGGGCGGCCGCGCCCACGCGTCCATCGAGCAATGCGCGCACCAGCGCTGGCTCGTCGACCAGCTCGCCACGCCCGACGTTCACGACGTGCGCGCCGACCGGCAGCAGATCGAGCTCGCGATCGCCGATGATGCCCCGGGTGTCGTCGGTGAGCGGCGCCGTGAGCACCAGATCGTCGATGCGCGGGAGGAGCTCGTGCAGCCGGTCGACTGACCAGGCCTCGCATGGCTCGTCGCCGGTGGGAGCGCGGCGAACGCCGATGACGTGCATCCCGAAGTGGGCCGCCAATCGCGCGACCTCGCTGCCGATGGCCCCGAGCCCCACGATGCCGAGGCGCCGGCCCTCCACGTCGAGCGTTCCACGGTTCGACCACTCGTGGTTGCTCTGCGCGATGGACAGTGGTCGCGCGTCGCGGCACATCGCGATGAGGTGCATGACCACCGTGTGGGCGATGGGAACGGCCGAGGAGCCCGCCGAGTGGGTGACGGTGATGCCCCGCTCGCCGAGCATCGCGAACACCGGATTGTCGAGCCCGGCCGAGAACATGTGCAACCACTGCACGTTCGGGGCCTGCAACAGCACCTTCATGAACGACGGGCCGCGTTGCTCGCGCCAGAGGTCGGCGCTGAACACGGCGAGGTCGATGGTGGCCATCTCGTGCTCCTCGAGATGCCGGTCGTCGGGGAGGACGAGGAAGTCGAGCGCCGGCGCGATGGCACGCCAGTCGTCGCCGTACGCCTCGAGGGCTGCGGCGGAACAGAAGAGCGTGGTCAGGACTGGCGGACCTTCTGCGCGGCAACCACGAGCAGCCCGATGAGCGCGGCGAGCACGATCCAACGTTTCATGTGGTCAGTCTGTCAGCGAGTGAGTGCCGGATCGTCGTCGGGCAGCGCGTCGCCGGGCACGACGACGTCGGGCTCCGGCGCTGCGTGGGCGTCGGCGGGACCCTCCACGTTGAGACGCGGCAGGATGCGGTCGAGCCAGTTCGGCAGCCACCAGTTCTTGTCGCCGAGCAGCTCCATGGTGGCCGGCACGAGCAGCAGTCGCACGAGCGTCGCGTCGAGCAGCACCGCCACGGCGAGGCCGACACCGAACAGCTTGATGACTCGCGTGTCCTCCAGCAGGAAGGCGCCGAACACCACGATCATGATGGCGGCCGCCGCGGTGATGACGTGGGCCGTCGCGGCGAGGCCGTCGGCCACCGACTGCTTGGCGTCGCGGGTGCGGTCGAACTCCTCTTTCACGCGAGACAGGAGGAACACCTCGTAGTCCATGGAGAGGCCGAAGACGATGGCGAACATCATCATCGGCACGAACGGCTCGATGGGTGCCGGCTCGACGCCGAACACCGAACTCAGCCAGCCCCACTGGAAGATCGCCACGACCACGCCGTATGCGGCGGCGATGGAGAGCACGTTCATGATGACGGCCTTCAGCGGCACGAGCAGCGAACGGAACACCATCATCAGCAGCAGGAACGACAGCAGCAACACCACGCCGATGAACATGATCAGACGTTCGGACAGATAGGCCGTGAAGTCCATCGAGACGGCGGTGGAGCCGGTGATGAACACGTTCAACGAGGTGCCGTCGATGGCACCCGGCACGACGTCGGCGCGGAGGCGGTCGATGAGGTCGGACGTGGCTTCGTCCTGCGGCGCACTCGTGGGGATGATCTGGATGATGGCTGCCGTCGGTGCAGCCGGATCGTTCGGGATGGCGGGGGAGGCGAACTGCACGCCCGGATCGGCGGCGATGGCCTCGGAGATGGCCTGGAGATTCGCCGCGTCAGCCGGATCGGTGATCTCCACGACGCCGATGAGTGGACCGTTGAAGCCGGGGCCGAACCCTTCGGACAACATGTCGTACGCGCGACGGGTGGTGGTCTCCGGGCTGAAGTTGCCCTCATCGGAGAAGCCGAGGCGCAGCGACAACACCGGCGCGGCGAGCAGCAGCAGCACGAAGGTGCCGCCGACCAGCGAGCGCCACGGGTGGTGCTGCACCAACCGGCTCCACTTGTACGGGAGCGTGTCGCGCATCGGCTTGTGCTTGCGCGGCGGGAGTTCCTTCTTCAGCGGCGCCCAGGCGAGACCGGCGATGAGCGTGACGATGGCCAGTGGGAAGCCGACCAGCAGCGGCGACACCTTCAACCCGGCGCCGAACAGGCCGATGGCGAGGAACCCGGCGGCGATGATGCCCCGCCAGCGGGTGACCTCGACGCGATGCTGGGCGAACCCGAGCAGTGCGGGCAGCAGTGTGATGGAGGCGACCATGGTGACGGCCACGGTGGTCGCGGCACCGACGCCAAGACCCGACACGAACTGGAGCCCGATGAGCAGCATGCCCAGCAGCGACACCACCACGGTCATGCCGGCGAAGACCACCGCGCGACCGGCGGTGTCCATCGCGCCCACGGCGGCGTCTTCGAACGACTTGCCGTGGCGCAGGTTCTCCCGGTAGCGGGTGACGATGAACAGCGCGTAGTCGATGCCGACGGCGAGACCCAGCATGGCGCCGAGGGTGGTGGCGAAGTCGGGCACCACCATCACGTTGCTGAACAGGGCGACCAGGCTGGAGCCGACACCCACGCCGAAGAGCGCGATGCCGATGGGCAGCCCCATGGCCAGCACCGACCCGAACGCCAGGATGAGCACGATGATGGCGAAGCCGAGGCCGATGAGCTCGGACTCCGGCGGTTCGAAGCGAGCGAGCATCTGCCCGCCGATCTCCACCGTGAGGCCGCGCAAGTTGGGCAATGCCTCCTTGATGGCGTCGCCGACGTCGGCGCTCCCCTGCTGGCCGAGTGACGGGTCGAGGTTCACCGTGGCGTACGCGATGGTGCCGTCGCCGTTGATCTGCCGGAGCCCGGTCTCACCGTACGGGCTGACCACGGACACGCCCTCGAGCGCATCGGTGGTCTCGAACAACTCGGTCATCACGGCGACGACCTCGGGGTGCTTCACCCCCTGCTCGGCATGGAACACGATGGTGCCGTTGCGGCCACCCGACGCCTGACCGGGGAAGTTGGCGTCGAGCACGTCGAACCCGGACGCGCTCTCCGATGCCGGGATCTCCATCTTGCTGGAGAAGTCGGGGCCGATGATGGCGTTGCCGAGTGCCCCCATCCCGAGCAGCACGACGATCCAGGTGAGCAGGGTGGCGCGGCGGTGCACGAAGCACCAGCGTCCGATTCGAGCGATCATGGGGGGAGTCCGTTCGAAGGGAGTGGGGGGTTCGACGCGACGCTACGCCCCAGTAGCGCTCGTTGCACGGGGTCTCGCCCGAAATCGTCGAGGTGTGCCAACGGCCACCCGTGGCCTCCCTCTAGCCTGCTGGGCGGAGGTGTCCGGGTACCTGGTGGACTCCGCCGCCTTCAAAGCGGTTGGAAGGGGCGATCCCCCTTCGGCGGGTTCGATTCCCGTCCACCTCCGCCACAGCGTCTCTGGGCGTTCATGGAGAACCACGGGATCGGCCCTGACCAGGGATTTCGTCCGGTACTGTCCATGGACGTCCATGGACGTTCACGGAGTGTAAGTCTCATTGTAAGTCTCAGTGTCACGTGTCGAGGGCTAACCTGGGTGGGGTACAGCACCGAAGGGAGGTCCTCACGTGCCCCGTGCTCCTCGTGGCAAGCGTGTCATTGACTCGTCAACCGGGTCGTTCGTGGTGGTCAACCGCGCCCAGCGCGGCCAACCGGACCCGTTCTTTGACAGGTCCCGCAACGTCTGGGTCGCGCCGTGGCGAAAGGCCGACGGCAGAACGGGACGACCGACCGGCCGGACGCGCGCCGCGGCTGAGGCGTCTCGCGACCGACACGTCGCTGCCGAGCTGGAGGCAGGGAAGTTCGCACCGCTCTCCGGCGGCTTCCACGCCGATACCAGCCTGACCGAACTCTCACGCTGGTGGCTTGATCACGTGGCCCGTCACCGTGTGCGCGTCACCACCTGGTCCACGTACGAGAAGCAGCTGCGCGTCGTCAACGAGCGACTCGGCGAATTGCCCGTCCGAAAGCTTCGGCCAGAGCAGGTCGCCGGTGTGATCGCTGACATCGCAGACGCGGGCTCCGCTTCACGTGCTCGGAACATCCGGATGCTGCTTGTGCAACTGCTCGACGAGGCCGTCAACCTCGGCCTCGCAGAGGACAACGTTGCCAGGAAGGTGCGCTCACCTCGGGTGCCGAAGGTCCAACGACGAACACTCTCCCCGGCTGAAGTGGCGCGGCTGGTCAGCGTGTGCGACGAGCGCTATGTCGCTGCGGTGGCTCTGTGCTTCGTTCAAGGCTGGCGTGTCAGCGAGGCTCTCGGGCTGGCTTGGCAAGACCTTGACCTTGACGCTGGAACTGTCCGTCTGCGACGCGGCGCCACGTACGCCGACGGCATCGGCATGGTGCTCGGCGCACCGAAGACCAGCCGCACCGCCGGCCGGCAACTACTCGCTCCAACGACGCTCACGCTGCTGGCGGCGCACCATGACCGCTGGCAGCGACTGCGCGGAGAGCGGGTCGTGCCGTGGCCCGAAGTGTCGTATCAGGGTGAGGTGCTTGACCTCGTCTTCGTGAACCACGCCGGAAGCCTGATGCTCCGCCAGCACGTCGACAAAGCGATCCGCAAGGCTGCGGATGCGGTAGGGCTCGACCCGTCGGAGATCGGTACGCACACCGGTCGCCGTTCGGTCGTGACAAATCTCTATACGTCGGGCGACCTCGACCTCGAGGACGTAGCGCGGTTCGTCGGCCACTCCGATGTCTCCACGACGCGCGGCTACGTACAGTCGGAGGGGGAGAGACCGGAGATGGTTTCGCGCAAGGCGTTCGGGATCCTCGACCCCGGAGTCGACGCAGCCGGACGATGACTGCGGCTGGACGAGGTGCTCCGCTGGTTGCGCGGACTGAAGCGCCCTGGGTCTGATCGAGACTCCCCGGTACAACTAGTCCGCCCTTAGCCCGTCGCTGTTCCGCATTGTAGTTGGTTGCTGCAACCATCTATAGTGCCCTTGTGTCCGTCTCCAAGGTCCGTGTCCGGGTGAAGCACGCCGATCCGATCGTCACGATCGAGGAGTCGGTTGTCACGATCGTGAGGGAGTTGTCGCTGGCGTCGACGCAGGAGCATCTGATCGGTGAGGCCGGGGTGTCGGTCGAGCGGGCTGGGTTTGGTGTGTTGCGGTGTGTGTCCGAGCGGGGCGAGAGTCGGGTGAGTGACTTGGCTCAGGTCCTCGGGGTGGACACGTCAACGATGAGTCGCCATGTGAAGACGTTGGTGCGTGACGGGTTTCTGGTGAGGACGGCTGATTCGGTTGATCGGCGGTCGTCGCGGGTGGCGCTGACGCGGTCGGGGGGTGAGGTGTTGGGGGTGCTGCGCGCGGCGCGGCACCGGTACTTCTCGGAACTGTTGGGGCAGTGGTCGGCGCAGGAACGAGATGCTCTCGCACCCTTGCTCGAGCGCCTCGCAACGGATGTTCTCGCGAGAGGAGCACGTGCATGACCAGCGAAGCCCCGGTGGTCACGGTGCAGCTATCTCACCGGCAGATTCTTGTCGTGTTCAGCGGGCTGATGCTCGGCATGTTCCTGGCCGCGCTCGACCAGACGATCGTGGCAACGGCACTGCCGACCATCGTGGGCGATCTGGGCGGTCTCAATCACCTGTCGTGGGTTGTGACCGCGTATCTGTTGACATCGACGGCGTCGACGCCGTTGTACGGAAAGTTGAGCGATCTTCATGGTCGCAAGATCATGTTCCAGACGGCGATCGTCGTCTTCCTGGTGGGCTCGGCGCTTTCGGGTCTTTCTCAGAACATGGCGCAGTTGATTGCCTTCCGGGCCGTTCAGGGGGTCGGTGCTGGTGGGCTGATGGCGATGGCGATGGCGATCATTGGCGACATCGTGTCGCCACGCGAGCGCGGTCGGTATCAGGGCTACACGGGGGCGGTGTTCGCGGTCGCCAGTGTCGGCGGCCCGCTGTTGGGTGGTTTCTTCGTGGATCATCTGTCGTGGAGGTGGGTGTTTTACATCAACCTCCCGTTTGGTATCGCCGCCCTGATCGTGACGAGTTCGGTGCTGCGCCTGCCATTCACACGTCGAAATCACGCCATCGACTATCTCGGATCGGCGCTGCTCGTCGCCGCTGTCACGTGCATCCTGTTGGCCACCGTGTGGGGTGGCAACGAGTACGCATGGGACTCGCCGACCATCATCGGCCTCGCCGTGACCGGTGTAGTCCTGGTCGGGCTTTTTCTCGCCCAGGAACGCCGTGCTCCCGAACCGGTGATGCCGTTGTATCTGTTCCGCAATCCGGTGTTCGCCGTCGGGAGCTTCGTCGCGTTCATCGTCGGTGTGTCGATGTTCGGCGTGCTCATCTTCGTGCCACTGTTCCTGCAGGTCGTCAACGGTGCGAGTCCGACGAGATCCGGGCTGCTGCTGACACCGCTGATGGTCGGCCTGATCGTCGGGTCTGTTGGCGCGGGCAGGGCCATCAGCCGATCGGGCCGGTACAAGGTGTTCCCTGTTGTGGGCACGGCAGTGATGACACTGGGATTGTTCCTGTTGTCGACGTTCGACGCGCACACGTCGCGGGTCGTTCAGTTCGCGTTCATGGCGGTCGTCGGTCTCGGCATCGGGTTGGTCATGCAGGTGCTCGTGCTGGCGGTGCAGAACGCAGTCGACGCGAAGGACTTGGGGGTGGCGACCTCGGCGAGCACGTTCTTTCGTTCGATGGGTGGAGCGTTCGGTGTTGCGATCTTCGGGTCGATTTTCAACAGCCGGCTCGATCACTACATTGCCGAGCTCGGTCCTCGGCTGAAGGGGGTCGACCCCGCGGTGCTGCAGGCCGGCCCGGGCGCGGTCCACCAACTGCCGTCCGAGGCCCAGGCGTTGGTGATCGATGCGTTCGCGCGGGCACTGCATGTCACGTTCCTTGCGGTGATCCCAGTCGCCGCGCTCGGCTTCATCGCTGTGCTGTTCCTGAGGGAACTTCCGTTGCGAGAACACGCCCATATCGGGATGGAGACGATGGGCGAACACGTCACCACTGATGAGGTGAACGTTGGCGCCGATGCGCCGCCCGGCCGAGTCCAACCGTCAAACGCCGACACCACTACCGCTCTACCAACGAAGGATTGACCATCTCATGCCTAACCCGGTGATCGTCGTCGGCTTCGATGCCTCGCTCGGGGCTCGTGCAGCATTGCTCGCTGCCATCGACCTCGGCAACGCCGTGCATCTCCCCATCGTTGCAGTCCACGTCGAACACATGTCGGCCACCGTCGCCACCGCTACCCTCGCAGGGCCAGGCGCCGGCGAGGCGTTCGTCGCTGAAGCCGACTTCAGCGAGCACTGTCGACTTCTCTGCACGGAGGCCCTGGAGCCGACGGATCTCCGCTGGACGTTCGAGATCCGTGACGGCAATCCCGCCGACGAACTGATGAAGGCCGCCGAGGACCACAATGCCGCCTTCGTTGTCGTCGGCCGCCAGGGTCACCACATCCTGGGTGGGCTGCTCGCTGGCTCGGTCAGCCAGCGACTGTTGCACCACGCCCGTCGTCCGCTGCTCGTCATCCCGGCAGCGTGACCGCAGAGCCGATCCTGATCGACGATCACCTCGTCGTCGCCTGCCCGGTCGCCGAGGTGAGTCGGCGTCTCAGTGATCACTCGAAGATCGCCGCGTGGTTCAGCGGAGCCGTCGAATCGACATCGACCGTCGTCACGACCATTGCTGGGCAACGCCTCGCCATCGAGAATGTCCGCGAGCGCTGGATGCCGAACGATCAGATGCTGACGATCGATGGCCGGCTGGGCGACGTGTGGTTGCACGCTCATCTCACCGTGTTTGGGGTCGTACCGTCCGTCATCGACTCCCACGTCGACGTGGCAACGGAGATCTGGGTCCACATCGAGCTGAGCAATGGCCCCGACGCCCAACAGATCTCGACCGTCATGAGGGCGGTGATCGCGCATGGATTCGACCGACTCTCGATCGAGCTGGGTGGCCCGCCCGGGCCACCCAGCTGACCCATCCGAGGTTCAGGGTCGAGTCGCCTGCCGTGCGCGTAGGCCGGTCCACGCGGTGTAGGTGGCGGCGGCGACGGCGAGGCCGGCAGCGATGAGGAGGGCTGGTTTCATGCCGTCGACGTAGGCGTTGCGGGCGGCGGTGACGAGGGGTTGTCCGTCGGGTCCGAGTTGCGCGGCTGTGCTGAGTGCGCCGCCGATGCCTTCTTTGATGCGGGCGGCGGTCTCGGGTGGGTAGGTGTTGGCGAGGTCGGTGATGTTGGTGCGGAACCGGGAGTTGAGGATGGAGCCGATGAGGGCGAGGCCCATGGCGGCGCCGATCTCGCGGACGGTGTCGTTGAGTGCGGAGGCGACGCCTTGTTTGTCCTCGGTGAGCGATGACGTGATGGCGGTTGTGGAGGGGCTCATGGCGAGGCCGACCCCAGCGCCGATGAGGAGGAGGCCGGGGAGGATGGAGAGGTAGCCGCGGTTGGCGTCGGCGAGTAGCGCGAGCAGGGTGAGGCCGGCGGCGAGAGTGAGCATGCCGGTGACGACGGTGCGCCGGTATCCGATCTTGTGGGCGATGGTCGGGGCGACGGTTGACAGCGGCATCATCATCACTGCCATGGGGAGCAGGCCGGTGGCGGCGTGGAGGGCGGTGTAGCCGAGGACTGCCTGGAGGAACTGGATCAGGATCAGGAACAGGGCGAACATCAGCGCGAAGACGACGAACAGGTTGACGGAGCCGGTGGTGAGGCCTTCGTTGCGGAACAGGCGAACATCGAGCAGCGGGTGCTCGCGGTGGAGTTCGACGAGGACGAACCCGACGGCGGCGGCGATACCGATGGCGAACCCGACGATGGTGAGGGTGGCGGTCCAGCCGCGTTCGGGGCCTTATTGGATGGCGAGGACGAGGCCACCGACGGCGAGCGCGGACAAGATTGCGCCGGTGATGTCGAAGCCGGTGTCGATGTGTTCGCGTGAGTGGGGGACGACGAACAGTGTTGCGACGAGTGACACGGTGGCGAGGATGACGGGGACGGAGAACACCCAGGGCCAGGTGGCGTTGTCGATGATCGCTGCGGAGGCGAAGAGTCCGAGGATGCCGCCGGCGCCGGCGACGCCTGCCCAGGTGCCGATCGCCTTGGCGCGTTCGTGGGCGGGGAAGCTGGTGGTGATGACCGACAGGGTGACGGGCATGATCATCGCGGCGGCGATGCCGGCCAGGACGCGGAGTGCGATGAGTGGTTCGGGGCTGTTCACGAACGCGGAGGCGAGGTTGGTGGCGGCGAACAGCACGAGGCCGCTGACGAGGACGGGCTTGCGGCCCCAGCGGTCACCGATCGCGCCGATGGGCATGAGCAGTGCGGCGAGGGCGAGCGTGTAGCCGTTGATGATCCACAACAGCTGGCTCTGTGATGCGCCGATGTCGGCAGCGAGTGCCTGTTGGGCGACGTTGAGCCCCGACGAGGACGCGATCACGGCGATCAACGAGACGCACATCGTGATCAGGATGAGGCGCCGCTGTCGGGCGTCGGCGACGGCTTCGTCGTCGGTGTGCGGATCGACCGGGTCGAGGAGCACGGCGTCGTCGGGCAGGTGGTGAGTCACTGGTCGGGGGCCTGTCTGGGTTGGGGGATCGGTGGGATGCGTTCGAGGAAGGTGAGAACGGCGGTGGTGAACGCGTCGTTGTCGTCGCCGGCGACCATGTGTCCGGTGTTGGACACGTCGACGGCTTGGGCGTGGGGGACGGCGGTGAGGAACTCGTTGACGGTGTCGGGGCTGACCAGGTCGGACATCGCGCCTCGGACGAGGAGTGTGGGGGCGGTGATGCGGCGGGCGCCGTCGAGGAGCTGGTCGGCCATCTGTCGGAAGCGTTGTTCGCTGTTGGCGGGGTCGGCGTGCATGACATCGATTTTGGTGGTGATGAACGCGGGGTCCCAGCGCCACACCCAGCGTCCGTCGTCGCGTTGGCGGAGTACTTTGGTGAGTCCGTCGACGCTGTCGGGTCGGGGCCGGTGGGGGTTGTAGGCGGCGATCACGTCGCCGGCGTCGTGCAGGGTGGCGAAGCCGTCGGGGTGCGCGGACATGAATTGCACGACTCGTCGGGCTCCGCCGATCTCCATGCGGGGGGTGACGTCGACGAGCACGACCCCGGCCCACAAGCGGGGAGGGGCGATGCGGTGTGCGATGAGGGTCGTCATGCCACCGATCGAGGCACCGACAGCGACCGCCGGGCGGCGCCCGCAATACCGTTCGCGCACGGCGAGCAGGTCGTAGGCGAGGTCTTCGGTGTCGTACCGCCCGGCGGGGTCCCAGCTGCTGTCGCCGTGGCCGCGGGCGTCGTAGGCGACGACGTGGTGGCCGGCGGCGTGGATGGTGCGTGCGGTCTTGGTCCAGGCGTGGCGGTTCTGTCCGCCGCCGTGGAGCAGGATCACTGACGGCTTCTCGGTGGATTGTTGTGGATAGATGTCGGCGACGAGGGTGACCCCGTGGTGGCCGGTGACGACGTTGGATTGGCGGTAGCTCATGCGGGCTCGACGATCGGTGCCTGCGCTGTCATCGCAGCCAGGTCGCGTAAGGGGAGTTCGCGCATCCGGATCGAGATCGCGAGCGCGCCGACCATGACCGCAGCGGCGACGGCGAACACGGTGGTGATCGATGCCGAGAGCGCAGCCGCGGCGGCGCTGTGGAGGGGTTCGGGGAGTGCGGC
>JACQZZ010000031.1 GCA_016213625.1 Actinomycetota bacterium | reverse complement strand
GATACCGTGGGAAGACGAGGGCTATTGTCCAAATGACTTCCAAGTCGTGAAGTGGGACCACGTATGTTTGGAGTTGAGGCGGTTCGCTCTTCGCGTCATCGAGCGAGAGAGGAGCAGCGAGGACGCGCAGGATATGACGCTGCCGGCCATGGTGTTGGCCTTCGTGGGGGCCGTCGAACGGAATGTGCTCGGGCTCTCGGTGGACCACATGCGGTCAACCGAGGTAGTTGACCATATCGAATCGTGGCTGAAGGGGACAGAAGATGGCGTCGGATAGCGAGGCTTGTGTTCAGGATCTCCTCCAAGAAGGGCTTCGCGGGTACCTCGACGCGATGCTGGCAATCAAGGAGTTCCACCGCCAAGCGATAGCGGTCTGTCATGCCGTCCTGGCTGCGGCGCTCCCCCGCCTCAACAAGGCCATGGGAACCGATCTGAGCGAGAAGGCCATTGAGAGATATGTCTACCCCAGGGACGTGACCAGCGAGAACTGGGTTGGGACCTGGGCCTGGGTCGGGGTGTGCATCAAGAATGCCGGACCTGGTATCTTCTACTGCGCGCTTCATCTTGCGGCAAAGGGCGATCTCCACACGGCCGAGGCGCGGGCCACGCTAGCTCTGTTTCGGAAAGCACTACGGAGCGACACACAGCGAGCCTTCGGGCCCAACCCTCCAGAATGCGAGGAAGGGGCCGAGAGCGAACTCAGGTACTTTCGCTCGTTGCATCTGGATCGTCCCGACCTGCTTCGGACCTACCTTGAGAATGCCGTTGAGGAATGGATTAAAGCGTGGACTAGAGTGGGTGGCATCAAAGGCCTCAAGTGTAAGCTGGCCGGACCCGCGGATTCGGCCTGATCACCTCCACCTCCCCCCCTAATCCTCATGCCCTACGCAACCTCTGCCTCCGGGGCGTGGGCCATGAACCCCAGCGTCCTCGCGGGTGGTCCCGCGGCCGCCATCTTGTCCTGTACCGCCGATCTTACCCGGTGTGATCTCGTCCGAGTTTCCCGGTAGTCGAGGCGGGATGCGGCCGGCGGTCGTGTTCGGTGCCGAGGTGGGATCTGGGATCTGACTGTGTTCCATGTTGTTCCGGCATGGGCTCCCGGTTCGTCCCGGTGGTCGCTACCAGGAGGCTGCGGGGCGGGTTTCTGAGGTGGGATGCGGGACGTGACCGTGTTCCATGTCGTTCCGCGAGACGCTCCCGGTTCGTCCCGGTGGTTGCTCCCAAGAGGTCCGAGGCGGGATTCCAAGGTGGGATCCGGACCGCGACCGTGTTCCCTCCCCCCGCGAGAGGCTGTGCGTTCAGAAGGGCAGATCGTCGTCGCGGTCGCAACGGATGTCGGGCGCGCGGACGCGCGCCTGCCTGCGGTCGTTCCACATGGCGATGATGGACATGTCGTAGGTGCGGTGCAGTGCCTCGACGATGGCTTCCAGGAAGGCGATGACTGCCTCTGCGCGCTCGGGCGACCACTCGTCGGGGACTGGGACGGCGTACGGGTTGTCGTCGTTGTCGTGCATGGTTTTACTGCCGGTCACCGCTCGCCTGGGGCGAGCTGGTAGAGGGGATGGTCCTTGATGATGGCCGCGACGAATTCGCCGTCGATGATGTCGCGACCGTGTACGGCGGCCTGGATGAGGGCCTGCGTGGCGATCTGGTTGATGTTGCGCGGCTTGCCTGCGGAGGCGTTGAAGATCCTCTTGACCGCGTCTTCCGAGATGAGTTTCGTGTCGACGGCGGCGCGGTCGAGATGGTACCGGATGTAGGTGCGAGTGTCTTCGAGCCCGAAGGGCCGCAGGGAGTGCGCGTAGCCGATGCGGGAGCGCAGGGACCCGAGGGCCTGATGGCGCAAGGTGGCGAGGACGTCCTCGGTGCCTGTGAGCAGGATGGAGAAGCGGTCCTGCGCGTCTAGCTCGTAGCAGGTCAGGCGCCGGATGGTGTCGAGGACCGGGACGCTGAGGCCCTCGGCGTCGTCGATGAGGAGGAGAGGGTGCGGCCCCTGCTCCGTCTCGAAGGACGTGAGGTGCTTCTGTGCCTGGTCGAAGAGGTCCGCCATGTGGCATCGCATGGGCAGGCCGAGCTGGCGATTCAGGGACCGCAGGAATCCTGTGACGGTCGTGGGCAGGTACGAGAAGTCGATCACGCGGATGCGGGCCTGGTCGAGACCCTGGACGAAGCGACGCAGCGCGATGCTCTTGCCCACGCCCGACTGGCCGGTGACGAGGGACAGCCCGTGCAGGTCGCTCCACATCTGGAGGGCTTGAAGCAACTCGCGCTGGCTGGTGGAGTCAAACATCTTCGCGGCCCAGGCATACTTGGTGAAAGGCATGTGCGAGAAGCCGAAGTGGGCGCGCAGTCGCTTCGACTCGGCGCCAAAGGTCGGTTCCTTGTCGGTCTCCCTTGCAATGTCCTTGCTCACGGCTCACCTCCCATGTCGTCACGAAGGGCATCGAGGTAGATGCTGACGTGCTGGTCCGCGCGGCCGGACGCCAGCATGCGGTCGAGTACCGCGCGGGTGCGCTCGGGGTCGAATGGTCCGAAGCGTTGCAGGTACTCGCGCACGGCGGCCTCGTCGAAGACCGCCGGTTCCAGGCGCTCGGCCAGGAGGTCCGCGACCGCCATGTCGGCCTCGTCGCGACGCGCGCGAGCCTGGTCCGCGATCTCGCGCGGGGACGGCTCGGGCACGCGCAGTGCCGCACGCTTCGCCACGAGGTGGCCGAGCCAGTCGGCCGCGGGGGGAGCAGTGGACGGCGTCGTGGCCGCCGCGTCGGGCCCCTCGGGCCTGGGCCTGCGATGCGAGCGGACCCCGAAGGGTTTTACCCGCTCGCGCATCTTTCCGTCGAGCCAGACCTCGACCTCGGCGAGCTGCTCCGGGTCGTAGTGCACCTCGACGCGGCGACGCGCCAGGCCAGGACCGACCTGGTACCTCGTGCCCAGCAGCGAGAAGAGCCCGGTCTTGTCCGGCGTGCGCTCCTCGCGCCACAGGAAGGCCCGGCGCAGGACCTCGTCGTCCGCGTACTTCACGCGGGCCGCGCCCGCGCGCCAGCGGTCGACGGGAGTCTGCCCCGTCTCCGAGTGCGTCTTGCGGTTGTACTCGAGGTCCGCCCACGCCAGGAACGCCTCGTTGAGCTGGTCGAGCGTGGTCACGGTCGCGGCCTTCAGCTCCGCAAGGAAGGCCGTGCGGCAGTAGTGGTTGAATGCCTCGATCTTCCCGTGCCCCTCGGGACGTTTCACCTGCGTGAATGAGATGCGGTGCATCCCGAGCGTCGCCACGACCTGCCTCATGTGCTCCGACCGGTACGTCTGGCCGTTGTCGTAGTAGACGCGGCGGCATACCCCCCACTTCTGGAGACACCGCCGGAAGACCAGCTCCAGCGCGGGCAGGTCGCCCTTGAAAGAGAATCGCCCGTGCAGCAGGAGGCGGGAATGGTCGTCCACAAACGCATACAGATACGCGCGTCGCGGCGTGCCCCCCCGGTCGGGGTCCGGCAGCCACGGACCCACCAGCATGTCCGACTGCCATAAGTCGTTCGGGCATACCGCCTCGAAGCGGTCCAGGTCCTCGCGGTCCGGCACCCGGCACGCCCGGCGCGACAGCCCTGCCGCCCTCAGCGCCCGGTGCAGCGTGGTCCGACGCACCGTGCCCGGCGGCACCAGCTTCATGTCCTCCATGATCCGGATGATCCGGTCCAGGCTGCGCTCGGGGACCTCGCGCTTGAGGCTGCACGCCAAGTCGATCTGGTCGGGCGTCAGCGCCGTCGTGCCCCGCGTCGGCCGCGGCTGGTCACGCAGGCCCTGAAGGCCGGTCATCCGGTACCGTCGCACCCAGACGCGGATCGTCTCCGCGGACACCTCGACCGGCTTGCCGCCAGGCCCCGTCCACTTCCTCGCCGCAAGCTGCCGCAGTAGCGGCCCTCGCTGCCCGCGCCCGGGCGCGAGCGCCAGGTACGCGCTGATCACCTCGTACCGGCACAGCGCGCGGTCGAGGTCCGGGTCGTGTCGCTCTTCCATGCCGCCTCCTCCTGCCGCCCGACATGGGCGGTGACTCGGGCAGCATGGCGGCGGACGAGGACCCTGTCGGCGACAGCCTCTGTGGGATCGACCGGCACCGGCCCCTTCCCGTCCGGCGGGCAGTCTGGTAGTTTCTTCTCCCAGGAGGAGGGCGTTTCAGCGGCCAGCCTTGACCAGTGTTTCGTCCCACCTCCCGCGAGCCTCGGCCAGGAGCACGGCGGCTGGGACACAGAGCCCGCGTGCACCGCTCATCAGGAGGGCGAGCGCCCGCCAAAGCTTGTCCAGGGCTGGTGGGTCTCGCCAGCGGCGGCGCACCAGGTGATCCGGTGGCGACAAGCCTCCGGGAAACAGCGTCTCTACCGGCCGAGGCTCGCTTCTTTCGATCACCGCCAGGCGGATCGCCTGCTGGATCTCCATCGCGTACCGCTGCGCCCGCAACAGCCAGCGCTGCACAGTCCGTGGGCACGGCCGATCATCCACGTCCTCGACCACCGACGGGGCGCTCGCCACGCCGCGGCCCCCGTCCAGCCACGACCACAGCTTCAGCGCGATCACCAGCGTGCAGAAGTGCAGCCAAGGCACGTCGTCCGGCGGGCGACTGTGGCACGTCCGCCCCGTCGACGCGTCCAGCCATCGCTGCTTCAGCAGCCACACCGACGTCAGGTGCCCGCCGATCACCGTCAGCAGCCGCCGACGGAAGCTCCCGTGCCTGTGCCAGCCAGGACCCGGACGCGGTCCCTCGTACGTCAGGTCGCCGTCCCGACGGCCGTATACCCCCCCGGCTACCGACAGGCCCGTCAGCACCAGATCCCGCAGCCCAGCTGACCATGTCCCGCTCACGCTACCGGTATCGCACGGCGGGATCAGGGACGCCAAGGTGGGATCAATTGGCTCTCACGCGGGGGTGATCAGGCGGATGGGACAGCCGTCCGGTGGGGCTACCTCCAGGCCAACCCCTGCCACGGCGTCACCCGGTTGCGCCTGCCGCCGCAGGACTTCAGGTTCTACGACAGGGCGCAGACCGAGAAGTTCCTGGCGACCATGAAGCGGCTTCGGCCGGACTACTTCGCGT
>JACQZZ010000002.1 GCA_016213625.1 Actinomycetota bacterium | reverse complement strand
CCGTCACCGACTGGAACGACCCTGCGATCCAGGCCGACAACCCCGGTCTGGTGATGCCGGCCCGCAAGATCGTGCCGGTGGTGCGGTCCGACGGTTCGGGCTCGAGTGCGCAGTTCACCCGCTGGATGATCAGCATGCACGGTCCGATCTGGGACGACTACTGCAACCGATCCGGTCGCGCCCCTGCGTGCGGATTCACTTCGTTCTATCCCACGGTCCCGGGCATGATCGCCCAGTCGGGCGACCTGGGCGTCGCCGGGTACGTGAGCCAGGGATTCGCCGAGGGTGCCATCGGCTACGTCAACTACTCCTACGCGCTGGGTGCGCAGTTCCCGGTGGCCAAGGTGCTCAACGCGGCGGGCTACTACATCGAACCGACGCCTGAGAACGTGGCGGTGTCGCTGTTGAAGGCGCAGATCAACACCGACGAGTCCAACCCGGCGGTGTACCTCACGCAGAACCTCGACGGGGTCTACACCGACGCCGACCCACGCAGTTATCAACTGTCGTCGTATTCGTATCTCATCCTGCCCACCAAGGTGGGGGGCCAGTTCAACGAGGCCAAGGGCAAGACCCTCGGCGCGTTCGCCTACTACGCGATGTGCCAGGCCCAACAACAGTCTGCGTCGCTCGGCTACTCGCCGATGCCGATCAACCTCGTGCAGGCCAGTTTCGACCAGATCCGCAAGATCCCCGGCGTCGTGGTGCAGGACATCGACATCGCGCAGTGCAAGAACCCCACGTTCGCAGCCGACGGGTCGAACCTGCTCGCCGACAACGCCCCGCGACCACAGGACTGTGACAAGGCGGGTGGCGCCACGCAATGCCCCAATGGCACCGGTGGTCTGTCGAACGTTCCCACCGCGGTCTCCGGCGGGGGTGCTGCGCCGGCTGCAGGTGGCGGCTCGACGCCGGCTGCGGGTGGCGGTTCGACGCCGGCTGCGGGTGGCGGTTCGACCCCTGCCGTCGACGGTGGGTCGGCCACCGGCGTTCCCACGGTCGACCTCGACGGCGACGGCGTGCTCGACCCCGTGGCGGCCGACGTTGCCGCGTGCGATCCCGATCTCGGATGTGTCTCGGCAGCGGGCGGCCCCGTTCCGGCTGGCGGAAACGCTGCCGTCGGCGCGATCACGCCGACCACGCTCGGCCTGTCGACAAGCCAGACCACATCGATGGCGTTGATCGTCCTCATCGCGGCACTCGTCCTCGCCTTGATCCTCGGGCCGGCATTGGCGTGGCGGTACTTCGCGAGGAAGGCCGCAGCATGAGCGTGCGGCTTCGACACCCGGCCAGCCCATGGCTCATCGCCGCCATGGCGATCCTGGTCATCGTGATGATCCTGCCGTCCGGCGCCGATGCGGTGCCGGTCGAGGGCAGCCAGGGGGTCGACACTGCGCTGCCCGCGACACCGTCGCAGGTCACCGTCAGCGGCCGTGGCGGGTTCGCCGGACTCTCGATCACCGTGAACCAGACGGCGCAGCTCACCAACCAGGCGGTGTCCATCACGTGGACCGGCGGCACGCCGACCCGAGCCGCCCCCAGTCGCTTCGGCGCGGAGTACCTGCAGATCATGCAGTGCTGGGGTGACGACGACGGCACGGTGCCCGGCAACCCCGGCCCGCCGCCCGAGCAGTGTGTGCAGGGTGCCGTCGCTGGCACGTATGGCGGTCTCCCGGCGGGGCTCTATCCGGGCGGGTTCGCCCTGAGCAGGGTCATCTCGCGTTCGGATTGGGCCAACTTCGACCCCAACGTCGGTGTCCTCGACGCGCGAACGACCAACGTGTGGCGCGCGTTCCGAGCCGTGGACGGCACCGAGGTGCCCATCCAGACCGATCCGAACTTCAACCCTTCGGTCGTCGGTGGCAACTACTGGTTGAACTCGTACTTCAACATCATCACGACCAACGAGATCGCCGGTGCGTCGACCGGCGCCGACGGCAAGGGCGCCGAGCTCTTCCAGGTGCAGACCGGTGTGCAGTCGTCCGGCCTCGGCTGCGGACAGACCGTCCAGCCCTTGCCCGACGGCAGCCGGAAGGTGCCGCAGTGTTGGATCGTCATCGTGCCGCGCGGGTTGCCGACCGTCGAGAACGCCGGTACACCGTTCGAGGCGAACGCCGACCAGTCCGGTGTGGCCACATCGCCACTCGCACCTGCAGCGTGGCAGCACCGCATCGCGATCCCGATCGACTTCAACCCGGTCGACTCACCGTGCTCGCTCGCCAGCGAGGAGCGACGCCTGTCCGGGGCCGAGTTGGCGCTCCCGGCGGTCGCCAGCTGGCAGCCGGCCCTGTGCGCCGGCGGCGATCTGCCGCCGTACTCGTACGCCCCGGTGAGTGATGCAGCGGCGCGCCAGCAGCTCGCCTCGTCCTCACCCGGAGCGCCGGGAATGGTCGTCGTCTCGCGCCCCCTCGATCCACAGACGGTCAATCCGCAGAGTCCGGTGGTGTACGCGCCGGTCAGCGTGTCCGGGCTGGTCATCGGGTTCAACATCGAACGCAACCCGAAGCCCGACGCGCCGGCGGCCGAACAACAGATCGCCGGCGTGCGTGTGGCCGAACTCAACCTCACTCCACGGCTCGTCGCCAAGTTGCTGTCGCAGTCGTATCGAGGCCAGGTCGCGATCCGCGTCGCGCCCGACTACCCCTGGTTGGCCACCAACCCCGCCCACATGGGTCTGGATCCCGACTTCCTGAGGTTCAACCCGGAATTCGATCTGCTGCAACTCGCCGACACGCGCACGTTCGGCGGTCTGCAGCTGCCGGCCGGCAACTCGGACGCTGCGCAGCAGCTGTGGGAGTGGGTGTTGGCCGACCCCGAAGCCTCGGCCTGGTTGAAGGGAAACCCCGACGAGTGGGGGATGACCGTGAACCCGGCGTACGCGGCCGACGCATCGCTCAATCCGAACGGTGCGGCGTTCGGGGATCCCATCCCGAACTCGTTCCCGAAGAGCGAGCCGTACTGCTTCCAGGCGCCCGCCAGGGGCGCGAACAACTCGATCGTGCCGCCGCCGCTGTGCGGGACGGACTGGATGCCGTACAACCGTGGCTTCGCCGACGGTGCGCAGATCACCCGGAGCGCCGCCGATGGAGCGCGCATCAACGAGAACACGTTCGCCCAGACGTCGGCAGAGGTGTGGACACGCGAGTTGCCGCAGGTCTTGGGTCGGCGTGCGATGCTCACGCTCACCGACACGCCGTCCGCCGCGCAGTTCGGTCTGCAGACGGCCCGGCTCAGCCGTGCCGGCGACAATGGAGCCACCCGCACCTTCATCGCCCCCGACAGCGTCGGGTTGGCCGCCGGGGTGGCATCGATGAAGCCGAGAGCGGTCGAGACCGTGCTGGAGCCGGCTCCCACCGCTGATGCACCTGGCGCCTATCCGCTCACCGCCATCACGTACGCGGCGATCGCCCCGCTCGACATCGATGCGACGGCACGCAGCGAGTACGCAGCCTTCCTCGAGTACGCCGCCGGGCCCGGCCAGGTGGCCGGACTCGCGTTGGGTCAACTGCCGCGCGGCTACGTGTCGCTGCCCGACGCCCTGGCGGCGCAGACGGCTGCCGCAGCAGCATCCGTGAGGACCATGGTCGCTCCCGCCGACCCCGCCGCGACGACGACCACCACCACGACCACGGCAGCCGCCACGCCGCAACCCGTCGTCCCGGTGGTCACCACCCGCCGCACCACGCGGTCGTCGAGCACCGGCACCACCACGGCCGCGCCGCCCGTCACCGAGGCGCCGACGACGACGGTCGCCACCGAGGACACCTCCGACACCACACCGGAAGAGGAAGCACCATCGACGCCGGCCACCACGCCGCCGATCATCACCCCGGTGCTCGACCTCGCGAAGAGTCGGTACACATTGCCCGGTCTTGGAGTGGTGGCACTCGGCTCGGCACTCGGGGTGCTGGAGATCACCAAGCGTCCGCGTCGTGGCATGCCGACCGGACCCGACCTCGTCGACGACGCCGCTGCAGGAGCACTCTGACATGGCACTCACCCGACTGTCCGCGCCCGTTCGTCAGGTGTTGCTCGTGTGCGGCCTCGCCACTCTGGCGGCGGCCCTCAGCGTGCCGGCGTCGGCGGCCTCCTCGGTGGAGGCGCGCCGTGCGGGCGACGCAGTGCTGGTGGAGAGCGTGCAGCAGACCAAGGAGTTGGATCACGGAGGCAGCGCCACCGAGTTCAGCCTGCGCCTGCCAGAAGGTTCCACCTGTCCGGGCGACAGCCTGCACGACCAGTGGCGCGTGCAGAGCTTCATGGTGCCCGACGGCGACGATCCGGCGACCCTCTCGTACGGTGTGATGGGACCGGAGGGCCCCGGCCAGTTCCCACTGTTCCTCACCACGACGACCCCGCTCACCGACAGTCTCACGCTCGCCAACGCGTCAGCCGGCCTGCCGGCGCTGATCCCGGCGATCCCTGCGCTCAGCTTCGTGGCGTTTCCGCCGGATGTGCTGGCGCCGGGCACGTACCGCGTGGGCATCGCCTGCACCTTGTCGCGCCAGACCGCCGACTACTGGGACACCACGATCATCGTCAGTCGCGACGCTGACGACGCGCCGAGCCAGCTGGTGTGGCGCCGTCCTGACGTACCGCTGAGCGCACTGGAGGACGACTCGTCGGGACTGCCGACGATCGGCATCGTCCTCGCGGTCCTCGCCGCGGTCGCGCTCGGTGCCGTGCTCTTCCTCCGCCGTCCGTCCAGGCACACCACGCTCTCGAAGGAGACCAGATGACCCCCTCATCCCCGTCCACGTCCGGCCCGCTCCGACCACAGCCCCGCGAGTATCTGCGCGCTGCAGTGGCGCTCTCGGTCGCCCTGCTGACCATCGGTGTGATCGCCGCCCGCGATCGCTCCGAACCGTCCGCATTCGCGGCCACGAACGCCGGCCCTGCGGCCATCGTGAACCCTCCCGGCGCGCCGGGCGCGGGTCTGCCGCTCGCCAGCGGCACCGTCAACACCCCCTTCGTGCTGGCGCCTCCGGTCGGAGCCGCGTGCACCGGTGACAGCGCCTCCGACAACTACCGCGTGCACAGCTTCATGGTGCCCGCATCCGTGGACCCGAACACCATCACCTACAACGCGGATGGTCCGTTCCCGCAGGCGCTGGGTGCGTCGCTTCGTGCGCCGTTGTTCAGCGCGACGTTCTCGCCGGTCGTCAACGTGCTGACCGCGGTGAAGACGCCGACCTCGCCCGGAGGTTTGTTGACCGGGCTCCCCGTGCTGTCGTTCGCCGCACTCGACGGTGCGGACGTGCCCGCCGGCAACTACCTGATCGGCTACGCGTGCGTGCAGGCCCCGGCCGGGTTGCCGGCGGTACTGGACCGCTGGTGGAGCGCACAGCTCACCATCGGGGCCGGGATCTCCTGGACCTCGGGCGCGACCACGCCTCCGACGACGACGTTGGCTCCGACGACGACGTTGGCTCCGACGACGACGTTGGCTCCGACGACGACATTGGCTCCGACGACGACATTGGCTCCGACGACCACATTGGCTCCGACGACCACCTTGGCTCCGACGACCACCTTGGCTCCGACGACGACGTTGGCTCCGACGACCACCTTGGCTCCGACGACGACGGTGGCCGCGTCGACCACGACGGTGGCCGCGTCGACCACGACGGTGGCCGCGTCGACCACGACGGTGGCCGCATCGACCACGACATCGACGACGACATCGACATCGACGACAGTGCCACGCAGCACGACCACCACCGTGCCGCGATCCACCTCGACCACCATGCTCGCGACGTCGACGACCGTCCCCAGGGT
>JACQZZ010000001.1 GCA_016213625.1 Actinomycetota bacterium | reverse complement strand
TCAGCGCCACGCAGTGGATGGTCTGTGCCGCCATCGCCAGCGCGGTGCTGTGGGTGGAGGAGATGCGCAAGTTCATCGTCCGTCGCTCGCAGAAGGAGAACCTCTCGTGAAGTGCCCCGTGTGCCCCGATTCCATCCTCGTCATGGCCGACCGCTCCGGCATCGAGATCGACTACTGCCCCACCTGTCGTGGGGTGTGGCTCGACCGAGGTGAGCTCGACAAGATCATCGAGCGCGCTGCCGTTGCCATGCCGGTCACCATGCCCGTCGCCGCCGCCGCTCCGACCTCTCCCACGTCCCGCCCGGCGGCGGCGACGGCCAACTCGAAGTACCACTCCAAGTACCACCAACCGCAGTACAAGAAGAAGAAGTCGTCGTTCCTCGGCGACCTCTTCGAGTTCTGACGTCCCCCACCACTCCCGAAAGGACATCCGTCTCATGTTCAAGAACACGATGAAGACCACCGTGCTGCTCGCAGCACTGGGCGGACTCATCGTTGCCGTCGCCGGCATCCTCGGCGGCGGCAGCAGCACCGCATTCACCATCGGCCTCGGCCTCGCATTCGTGATGGTCGGCGGGTCGTACTGGTTCAGCGACAAGCTGGCCCTGGCCTCGGCCCGAGCCAAGGTCATCCAGCGCGACGACCACCCCGAGTTCTACGACATGGTGGCATCACTCTCCCAGCGCGCCGGGTTGCCGATGCCGCGCGTGGCCATCTCGCCCAGCGAGCAGCCCAACGCGTTCGCCACCGGACGCGGCCCGAACCACGCCGTGGTGTGCGCCACGCAGGGTCTGTTGACCGCGATGCCTCGCCACGAGGTGGAAGGCGTGATGGCCCACGAGCTGATGCACGTGAAGCACCGCGACATCCTCATCGGCTCGGTCGCCGCGGCCATCGCCACCGCCATCAGCTACATCGCCAACATGGCGATGTTCGCCAGCATGTTCGGCGGTGGCAGCGACGACGAGGATCGACCCAACCCGATCGCGATGATCATGATGTCGCTGCTCGCGCCCATCGCCGCATCACTCATCCAGATGGCAGTGAGCCGTTCACGCGAGTTCGAGGCCGACCGCGGCGCGGCCGAGCTGCTGGGCTCGGGCCACGCACTGGCCGACGCGCTCGGGCGCATCGAGGTACTGGCCGCACGCACGCCCATGCAGGTGGCGCCGGCCCAGGCCCAGGCCTACATCCACAACCCGTTGAACGAGTTGAAGGGCGGCAAGTCCGCCGGCATGGCCCGCATGTTCAGCACCCACCCCGCGACCGAGGAACGGATCGCCCGTCTCCGCGCGATGAGCACCACCCCAGCTCTCGCCTGACCACCTGCATCGGGAACGAGGCTCAACGGGAGACCTCGCGCCCGGGTGCTCGGTGTCAGAGGGCGAAGAGGTCGTCGTACGAGCCGCCGGTCGGCTCGGCGGCGGCCTCTTCCGCGCCACCGGTGAACGCCTCGTAGCCGTCGATCTCGAGCTGGTCGGCCAACTCGGGGCCGCCCGATGCGACGATGCGCCCCTTGACCAGGATGTGCACGTGGTCGGGGTGCAGCTCTTCGAGCAACCGGTTGTAGTGGGTGATGGCGAGCACACCCAGATTCGAGTCGTGGGTGGCCGCCTCCACTCGCCGTGCGCAGTCGCGCAGGGCATCGATGTCGAGGCCGGAATCGAGCTCGTCGAGGATGGCGAACTTCGGGGTCAGCAGCGCGAGCTGCAGCGTCTCGTTGCGCTTCTTCTCGCCACCCGACAGGTCGACGTTCAGCGAACGGTGCAGCAGATCGGCCGGGAAGTGGATGCGCTCGGCCTCTGCGCTGACCTGCTCGGCGAGCTCCGACGTGTCGCGGCCGCGAGCGGTGTACGCCTCGGACAGCATCTCGGTGAGATCCACGCCCGGCACTTCGCTGGGGTACTGCATCACCAGGTGCACGCCTGCCTGGGCACGCTGCCACGTGGGCAGGTCGAGCAGGTCGACACCGTCGAGCAGCACCTGCCCCGAGTGCACTTCGTAGCCCGGCTTGCCCATCACCACCGCGGAGAGCGTGCTCTTGCCCGCGCCGTTGGGACCCATCACCGCGTGCACCTCGCCCGAACGGACCACCAGATCGATGCCGTTCAGGATCTGCTTGCCGGCCACCGAGGCGACCAGGCCCTTGATCTCGAGCGTGCTCACTTGGGGACCTCCACGATCTCGACGTCGATGTGCACCGTGCCGTCGACCACGGTGGCGACGTACACCGGTACCGGCTGTGTGGCCGGCAGCGTGCTCGGCCGGCCGGTGACCAGGCTGAACGTGCTGCCGTGCTTCCAGCACTCGAGTTCTTTCTCGTCGCACCACACCTCGCCCTCGCTGAGCGAGACGTCGGCATGACTGCACGTGTCACCGATGGCGTACACGTCGTCACCGATGCGCACGACGGCGACCGCGCGTCCGTTCACGTCGAACCGCGTGGCCGAACCCGGCGCCAGGTCGGAAAGCTCGCAGACGGGCGTGCTCACGACGTCCACCCCTCGAGCTTGGCCGCGACGCGAGCGCGCAGATCGTCGCGCAGGCTGCCCACCGGGAGGGCGCCGAGCACGTCGTCGAAGAAGCCGAGGACGACCAGCCGCTCGGCCACCTGCGGCGGGATGCCGCGACTCTCGAGATAGAAGCGCTGCTCGTCGTCGATGGGGCCGACGGTGCTGGCGTGGCTGCACTTCACGTCGTTGGTGCGGATGTCGAGGTTGGGCACGCTCTCGGCCCAGGCGCCCTCGCTGAGGGTCAGGTTGCGGTTGGTCTGATACGCCGCCGACCCCTTGGCGTCCTCGCGGATGCGGATCAGCCCGGTGTACACGCTCTTCGCCTGGTCCTGCACCGCACCCTTGAACAGCAGGTCGCTGTTGGTCTTGGGGGCGATGTGGTCCTGCAGCGTGCGGAAGTCGTGCATCTGATGGCCGTCGGCGTAGTACAGCGCCACCTGCTTGGTGGTGGCACCCTGGCCGACCACGCGAGCGTCGGTGCGCACGCGGGCGTAGTCGCCGCCGAGCGCGACGGTGGCCAACAGCGTGGTGGAGTCGCGCTCGCCGGTGGCCTGCTGATGACCCAACTGCCACACGGTGTCGGCGAGCAGGTTGAGTGCGAGGTAGCTCACCCGCGAGGCCTGCGACGCGTGCAGCACCAGGCGGGGCACGATGAGCGCACGGATGCCGGGGGCACTCTCGAAGCGCTCGACGACCGTGAACTCGCTGTCGGCGCCACCGTGCACCACGAGCCGCGGGAACGCCGCCGTGCCGTCCTCGGAGATGACATGCGTGACCACGATGGGCTCGGTGAGCACCTTCCCTGCCGGGACGTGGATCTCGACGGTCTGGGCGTGGACGGCACTCAACTCGTCGAAGACGTCGTGCGTCTCCATCGACGCGACGAGCTCGGCGGTGCGCTCGGGCGACGCCGCCAGGGAGTCGGCACCGGTGACGGTGGTGGTGAGCGGAACCGGTCGGAACGCCGCGAGATCGAGCTCGGCGATGCGGCTGTAGCGCCACACCTCCGACTCGGCGGACGGCAGTTGGGCGCCGTTCAGTCCGTCGGCGACATCGAGAAGGGTCGAAGACACGCCCGAAATTCTACTACGCAGATAGTGCTAATCCCCAGGCCGGCTCAGGGCTTCCTGCGGAAGAAGCGCTTCCACGCCGGTTGCTGCGCCATCCGCGCCTGTTCGGCCTGCACCTCGGCGAGCACCTGCGGGCCGATCTCGTTGAGGAAGTCCTCCGCCTCGTCCATCAGCGCGGCGGCACTGCCGTCGTCGAGGCCCGGCGGTTCCTCCGGCGTCTTCGGACTGACCATCGTGCCGTAGGTCCACCCGGCATCGAGCCGCGGTTCGAACTTCGCGCACGGCTCGGGGCAACGCCACGGCGCCTCCGGAGCGAGATCGAGATTGCACTTCCGCACAGTCTCGCCGTTGGGGTAGGTGCGGCTTTCGAAGTTCCGGCAGTCCATCCGCATGGGCATGCGGTCCATTCTGCCCTGGCGGGCAGCGATACGCTCCGCGCGTGACGATCAGCGTGTTCGAACTGTTCCGGGTGGGCATCGGCCCGTCGAGCTCGCACACGGTGGGTCCGATGCGCGCCGCACGCGCGTTCACCGAGTCGCTCGCCTCCGACCCGAGAGCCCACGAGGTGCGGCGCGTGCGAGTGCACCTCCACGGGTCGTTGGGCGCCACCGGGGTGGGCCACGGCACCGTCGCGGCCGTCATCCTCGGGCTCATCGGCGCACAGCCGCACACGGTGGATCCCGACGCCATCCCCTCAGTGCTCGCGGACATCGCCGAATCGGGGTCGCTGGCGCTCTTCGGCGGAGTGCCCATCGACTTCGAGCCGAACCGCGACGTGCTGCTGCACCCCGACACCACGTTGCCCGGCCATCCGAACGGCATGCAGTTCGAGGCGCTCGATGCCCTCGGGCGCGAGATCCTCGTGGCCCGTTCGTATTCAGTCGGGGGTGGGTTCGTCGTCGACGAGGCCGACCTCGACGCACCCTCCGATGCCGACCACACCTCGGTGCCGTTCCCGTATCGATCGGCGAACGAGCTCGTGGCGATGTGCATCGAGAGCGGTCACAGCATCAGCACGCTCAAGCTCGCCAACGAGCGGGCCGCCCGACCCGAGGCCGACATCCGTCACCAACTGCTCGAGCTCTGGCAGGCCATGCGCGACTGCGTCTCGCGCGGCCTGCGCGTCGAGGGCGAACTGCCGGGAGGCCTGGGTGTGAAGCGCCGAGCGGGGGCGCTGCACCGAGCGCTGGCCGCGCACTCCGACGATCCGCTCGCCGCGCTCGACTGGGTGAACCTGTTCGCCCTCGCGGTGAACGAGGAGAACGCCGCCGGCGGACGGGTGGTCACCGCGCCCACCAACGGCGCCGCCGGCATCGTGCCCGCCGTGCTGCACTACTACACACGCTTCGTGCCGGGCGCCGACGACGACGGCGTGGTCGACTTCCTGCTCGCCGCCGGTGCGGTGGGCGCCCTGTTCAAGATGAACGCGTCCATCTCCGGTGCCGAGGTCGGTTGCCAGGGAGAAGTCGGCTCGGCGTGCGCGATGGCCGCGGCGGGTCTCGCGCAGGTGATGGGTGGCACGCCGTGGCAGGTGGAGAACGCCGCAGAGATCGCCCTGGAGCACAACCTCGGCCTCACGTGCGACCCCATCGGCGGGCTGGTGCAGGTGCCGTGCATCGAGCGCAACGCGATGGCCGCGATGAAGGCCATCAACGCATCCCGGCTCGCGTTGCACGGCGACGGCACGCATCTGGTGTCGCTCGATCAGGCCATCGCCACCATGCGCGACACCGGCCGCGACATGCACGAGAAGTACAAGGAGACGGCGCGCGGCGGCCTGGCGGTCACCTTCCGCAGCGCGGCCGCGGCCGTTCCGGTACCGGTGAACTTCGTCGAGTGCTGACCCCGCGGTTCGAACCGACGTGTCAGGGCTTCACCGCTCGGAAGTGACCGGCGCCGAGTTCGCCCGACTCGGTCACCACGCACAACGCCCGCCACACGTCGAGCTCGTGCTCCAGGAACTCGCGCCCCAAGGATGACTCGAGCTGCGGCCTCAGCGGGCCGTCGAGTTCGTCGAGCTCGGATCTCGTCTTCGCGGCCAACCACGGCGTGCGATCCATGTAGGTGATGCGCTCGAATCCGGCCTCGCGCAAGGCGGCGAAGTACACGTCGGGCGAGGCCAGGCCGAAGCCGAGTCCCTCCAGCTCCTCGTACGCCAACAGCTCGGCCGACTTCGGCTCGTCGTCGCCCTTCATCCAGTCGCTGCACGCGAACATCCCACCCGGTGCGAGGACGCGATGGATCTCCGCCGCCAGTGCGTGCTTGTCGGCGATGTGGACGATGGAGTCCTTGCTGAACACCAGATCGAACGTGCCGCCGGCGAACGGCAGCGGGCCGGGTTCGACCGCCACGAACCGGACGACGTCGGCCACGCCCCGTGCGGCCGCGTCGGCATTCGCCTTGTCCACCACACCCGCCTCGACGTCGACACCGGTGATGCTGGCCGGACCGAAGCGTTGCTGGATGAAGAACGCACACCCGCCCGTGCCGCTGCCGATGTCGAGCACTCGCAGTCCGGTCAGGTCGAGGCCATCCAGCACCAACGCCGTCTCATCGTCGCCACCGGGCGACAGGTACCCGTCGCCCCACAGCGCCTCCAACAAGGCGACCAGCTTGTCGTCGTACTCCTGCGTCTGCTCCACGGCTGCAGATTGTGGCACCGCCGGAGAACGCAGTGGCCCCGGCGTAGTGACAGCTACCCGGGGCCTGACCGCAACTCTTGTGGAGAGCATTGGTGACGCCAGGCTAACCGCTCGTCTGCCGCCACCGGTTTGACCCCGACGTCACCAAGAACTGACCCCCGCGTCCGGCGATCTGAGTCTGAATCGTCTCGGAAGCCGGGACGAATCAGACCGAGCAGCAGGTGTGGGACGATGCAGCCCGAGAAGGCGGGCAGCGCCGGGCCGGCGTCAGCCGACGCTGCCTTCCATCTGCAACTCGATGAGGCGGCTCCACTCCACGGCGTACTCCATGGGCAGCGTGCGGGTGATGGGCTCGATGAACCCGTTGACCACCATGCCCATGGCCTGCTCCTGCGAGAGGCCGCGGCTCATCAGATAGAAGAGTTGCTCGTCGGCGATCTTCGACACGGTGGCCTCGTGGCCGATCTGCGCATCGCGCTCGCCCACCTCCATGTACGGGAAGGTCTTGCTGGTGCTCTGCTCGTCGAGGATGAGCGCATCGCACTGCACGTGGCTCTTGCAGCCGTAGGCGCCTTCCTCGACACGGACCAGGCCGCGATAGGTGGTGATGCCGCCGTCCTTGCTGATGCTCTTGGAGACGATCTTGCTCGTGGTCTCCGGCGCGGCGTGCACCATCTTGGCGCCCGCGTCCTGGTGCTGACCGGGACCGGCGTACGCCACGCTGAGCACCTCACCGGTGGCCTTGGGGCCGACCAGGTAGACGCTCGGGTACTTCATGGTGAGCTTCGAGCCGATGTTGCCGTCGATCCACTCCATGTGCCCCTCGGCCTCCACCCGCGCCCGCTTGGTGACGAGGTTGTAGACGTTCGGCGACCAGTTCTGGATGGTGGTGTAGGTGACCCGGGCCGACGGCTTCACGACGATCTCCACCACGGCGGAGTGCAGCGAGTCGTTGGTGTACACCGGAGCCGAGCAGCCCTCGATGTAGTGCACCTGGCTGCCCTCGTCGGCGATGATGAGCGTGCGCTCGAACTGACCGGCGTTCTCGCTGTTGATGCGGAAATACGCCTGCAGCGGCATCTCGCAGTTCACGCCCGGCGGGATGTAGATGAACGAGCCACCCGACCACACGGCCGAGTTCAACGCGGAGAACTTGTTGTCGCCGGGCGGGATGACCGTGCCGAAGTACTGCTTCACGAGATCGGGGTACTCGCGCAGCGCGGTGTCCATGTCGCAGAACAGGATGCCCTGGGCCTCGAGGTCCTCGCGGTTGCGGTGGAACACCACTTCGCTCTCGTACTGCGCGGTGACGCCGGCGAGATACTTCCGCTCGGCCTCGGGGATGCCCAGCTTCTCGTAGGTGGCCTTCATCTGCTCGGGCAGGTCGTCCCACTCGCTGACCTGATCGGTGGCGGGCTTCAGGTAGTAGTAGATGTCCTGGAAGTCGATGTCGGGCATGTTGACGGCGAACCACTCGGCCATCGGCTTGCGCTCGAACAGGTTCAGGCTGCGCTGGCGGAACTTGGTCATCCACGCCGGCTCGCCCTTCCACCAACTGATCTGGTCGACGGTCTCGTCGTTCAGGCCCTTGTGCGGCTTGAACGCGTACTCCACGTCGCTGTCGCTCCAACCGAGGTTGTACTTGCTGAGGTCGAGGTCGAAGGAGGTCATCGCAGCGTCCGATCGGGGCAGGTGATGGTGCCAAGAATTTGCACTACGCACATAGTAACAATTGCTCTGGGCGATGCCCACCCGAGCGGGCATCGCGGCTGCGTTCGTCAGGTCGTTCGACGGCCGTGTTGGGTAGGGTGCCGAGCGTGGTGCGCCGCCTGCTGCTGACGCTCGCCCTGGCAGTGCCAGCGGCCTCGCTGATCGGAGTCCCCTCCCCCGCTCACGCCGACGACGGCCTGGCGGTCACCTCCACCACCACGTTCACGGTCGATGCCGCGGCGGGCGCAGTGCGCGTCCGGGGCGAGTTCCGCCTGACCAACACGCTTCCCGACCAGGTGAACGGCACCACCGTGCGCCGCCGGTACTTCACGGGTTTCACGGTGCCGGCACCAGCGGCCTCGGCCAACGCCGTCGCCACCACCGCCGGCGGCAGCGCGCTGCGCGTCACGCGCCGGCCGGTGCCCGACGCCACCGACTACGTGCTCTACGACGTGGACTTCGCCAGCGACCTGTTCTACCGCGACACGGCCAATGTGGTGCTCACGTACGACATCACCGGCAATCCCCCTCGGTCCGACAATCCCATCCGGGTGAACCCCGCGTACGCCGCCTTCGGTGCGTTCGGCATCGGCGACGAGGGCGAGGTGACGGTCCGCGTGGTGGTGCCCGACGGGTTCGAGGTCGACGTGCTCGGCAGCGACACCCAGGTGAGCACCGAGAACGGGGCCACGGTGTACACCGCCACCGACATCGCCGACCCGGAGCAGTTCGACCTGTTCGTCTCGGCCCGCAACGACGAAGCACTCGTGAGCACGCCGGTCACCACCGACGACGGCGACCGTTTCGACGTGCGCAGCTGGCCTGGCGACGCCGAGTGGCAACAGTTCGTGGGCGATCTCATCGAGCGCGGTGTGCCGTCGCTGGAGTCGCTGCTCGGCAGACCCTGGCCCATCGACGACGAGCTGGAGGTGCGTCAGGCGTACACGCCCTATCTCTTCGGCTACGCCGGTTGGTTCAGCGCCTCGGCGCTCGAGATCGAGGTGGGCGAAGACCTCGATCAGGAGGTCGTGCTCCACGAGCTCTCGCACGCGTGGTTCAGCGACACCTGGTTCTCCGATCGATGGATCAACGAGGGGCTGGCCCAGGTCTACGCCGGCATGGTGGTCACCGAGCTCGGCGGCACGCCCACGTCGCCCACGCCCATCGACCCGGCCGACCCGGGTGTCGTCGCCCTGAACGACTGGGGCGATCCCGACTTCACGAACGGTGCCGACGCCCGCGAGCCGTACGGCTACAACGCGGCCCAGACGGTGGCGCAGCGGATCGTCGACGAGGTGGGGCTGGATCGCATGCGCGAGGTGCTCGCCGCGGTCGACGCCCGCACCATCGCCTACGTCGGCGACGCCGACCCCGAGGTCGTCGACACCGCCACCGACTGGCGCAGATTCCTCGACCTCGTCGACGAGATCGGCGGTGCCACGTCGGCGACCGATCTGGTCGAGCAGTACGTCGTGAACCCCGAACAGGCCGATCTCCTCACTCCCCGCGCCGAGGCCCGCGACGCCTACGCGGAGCTGGCCGAGGACGGCGGCGAATGGGCGCCACCCCTGGGAGTTCGCCGGCGGATGAGCGACTGGCAGTTCGATGCTGCCAACCCGCTCATCGACGAGGCACAGGAGGTGTTGCGCGATCGCGACGCGCTCGACGGCATGTCCGCCGAGTTGGCCGTCGGCTATCCCGACGCGCTCGAGGCCGCGTACGAATCGGCCGAGGACGAGTTGTCGACGGTGAGCGAGCAGATCCAGGCACAGACCGAGGCCACCCAACGCACGATCGACGCGGTCGCGGCGGAGGCCGCGGACGACGGCCTGTTCGAGACCATCGGCTTCTGGGGCACCGACGTCCCCGGCCTGCTCGAGGATGCGAAGGCAGCCCTCACCGCCGGCGACCTCGACACGGCCAACGAGCGAGCGCAACAGGCGATCGACACCGTCGAGGACGCATCGTCGGTGGGCTTGCAGCGGGCAGCCCTCACCCTCGGGGCCATCGTGTTGGTGACCACGCTCGTCGTGGGCATCGCCCTCCTCACCCGACGTCGCCGCAACGTCGTCGCCATCGACATCGCCACCACCGGCGAGGACGCCGGCGAGGTCACACCGGAGTGAGCCGGGCGGGCACCGACTTGTGCCAGGGAGTGCCTGCGATCCAGTCGCGGTGACCCGCATCCGTGAGCTCGTTGGGGGCGACACCGACACGAGTGGTGCCGTCGTCGTGCTCCTCGTCGAGCCCCATGCCGTTGGGCAGCGACACGTGACCGGCCTGCATCGTGTCAGTGACCTCCACCCGCACCCGAGCGACGCCACGAGCCGTGACGATGAGGGCGTCGCCACCGTCGCTCACCCCGGCAGCAGTCGCGTCGGTCGGGCTCACCCGCAGCGCGCCACCCGCGTCGCGCTTGCGCCAGGTGGCATCGCGAATGATGGTGTTGGCCGTGAACGAGCGCCGCTCTCCGGCGCTCAGCAGCAGCGGGTACTCGGCGTCGGTGAGCGGGGCTTCGTCGGCCAGACCGGCGAACTCCTGCACCAGCTCGGGAATGTCCACCTGGATCCGACCACCATCGGTGCGGACTCGGCCCCACACGTCGTCCCAGCCGTCCACCGTGAACGACACGCCGTGCGGGCTCTCGAGGATCGCGTCGAACAACGCCTCGCCCAGCTCGAGTCCCTCGCCCGTGAAGCCGGCGCGTCGCACCGAGGCCTCGAACCCCAGCGCGCACCGGTGGGCCGCACCCCACAGCACCGCCGCCGACGCCGCACCGTGCGGCAGCGTGGGGCCGAGCGTGCGATAGAGCACCACCGGCGCCAACGCCCCGAGTTGTGGGTTCGCCGTGGTGGCCTCGAAGAAGGCAGCGGCGAACGCGGCCCGGCTCTCCGCGGCCGCCGCTCGCAACGGGGCCAGGTCGTCGGCGGTGAGTGCGCCGAGCGCCTCCACCAGGCGAGCGTGGATCTCCGGCTCGGGCAACGGACCTTCGGGCGCGGCGACCACAGGCCGGCGCAGGTGGAACACGTTGTGGGGGAAGTCGAAGTTGAAGAACGTCGCTTCGAACTTCTCGAACTGGCTCGGCGCCGGCAGCACGTAGTGCGCCAGCCGGGCGGTCTCGGTGAGCGACACGTCGATCACCACCAGCAACTCGAGCGCTCCAAGGGCCTCGCGCATGCGTTGGCTGTCGGCCAGCGAGTGGGCCGGGTTGCCGCTCTCCACCAGCATCGCCCGGTAGCGCCGCGGATGGTCGGTGAGGATCTCCTCGGGGATGACGTTGCAGGGCACGAGACCGCTGATGATGCGCGCGCCGGCCACCGGCGACACGTTCGACTCCTTCTTCGGGCCGTCGTTGCGCACCAGGTTGACGAGCGACGATCCCATGTACTGCGCGCCGGGCTTGGCGAAGTTCCCCGTGAGCACCCACAGCAGCTTCTCGAGCCAGCTGTTCAGCGTGGAGTGACGATTCATCTGGATGCCGAGGTCCTCGAACACCGCCACGCTGTCGGCGCCGGCGATGCGTCGCGCGGCGTCGCGCAGCAGCGCCTCGTCGACGCCGCAGCGCCGTGCGAACTCGACGACGTCGACTGACGCGAAGTGTTCGGCGATGGCGTCCCATCCATCCACGTGGTCGGCGACCCAGGTGTCGTGCACCAGCCGTTCCTGCACCATCACGGCCACCATCGCGCCCAGGCAGAAGGCGTCGGTACCCGGCTTCACCTGCAGATGGAAGTCGGCGAGCTCGGCGGTCTCGGTGCGCCGCGGGTCGATGACCACCATGCTGCGGGCCGGGTCGTTGGCGATCTCCTTCAGCGTGGTGCGTGCCCGCGGCAGGCCATGGCTCTGCCACGGGTTCTTGCCCACGAACAACGCCACCTCGCAGTGCTCGAAGTCGGCGCGCACACCGCCGCCGAGCATCTTGCCGTTCACCCAGAACTCGCCGGTCTTCTCCTGCGACAGGGCGTTGGCTCGGTACTTGCCGCCGAGCGCCCGCAGCGTGGCACCGCTGTACGCGCCCCCGAGGTGGTTCCCCTGCCCGCCACCTCCGTAATAGAAGATGGTCTCGCCGCCGTACGAGTCGCGCACCGCGGCGAATCGCTCGGCCACCTCGGCGATGGCCACGTCCCACGAGATCTCCTCGAACGTGCCGTCGTCGCGGCGGCGCAACGGCGAGGTGAGCCGTCGCTGGCCGTTCTGATAGTGGTTCAGGCGCAATGCCTTCTCGCAGGTGTAACCCTGCGACGCGGGATGTGCCTTGTCGCCCCGGATGCGCTCGAACGTGCGCTGGTCGTCACCCAGGCGGATCTCGATGCCGCAGTTGCACTCGCAGAGGATGCAGGCGGACGGCTGCCAGTCACGGTCGGTCATGGACGAACTGTACGACACTCCGTAGCGTCACGCAACGGAGTACCGAGCGCTACTCGGGCCGCGGCCAACCCGGCCCGCGCCGGGCGCGCACGGTGTCGAGAGTGAGTGCACCGCCGCAGGCGGAGCACGTGGCTCCGGCGGCAACGGTGTGACCGCACGAGTGCTGGAACACGAGCGGCGGCCCATCGGGCGACTCCCACGCGTCGCCCCAGGCCATGATGGCCGCGATCACCGGGAACAGGTCGCGGCCCTTCTGGGTGAGCACGTACTCGTAGCGGTCGGGATGCTCCATGTACCGCACGCGATCGACGATGCCGTGTTCGACGAGCGTGGTCAGGCGATCGCTGAGGATGTTGCGGGCGATACCCAGATCGGCCTGGATCTCCTCGAACCGGCGCTGCCCCATCAGCATGTTGCGCACGATCAGCAGCGTCCACCACTCGCCCACCACGTCGAGCGAGCGCGCGACCGAGCAGTTCATGTGGCCCACGCTGGTCCGTTTCATGATGCTCAGCGTAGTCGCACCGGAGCCACGCGGCTCGCTGCAGGTCAACGGCCGGGTCATCGGCAGGTCAGCGCAGCACCCCGAGCGCGGATGCCGGCCGGGGCAACACGGTCGCCGGGTCGAGCCCCAACCACTCCAGGCAGTCGGTGAACAACGAGAGCGGATCGACCACTGGGCGCACGTCACCGTCGAGGAGATCGCCGAGGTCCACGTGCCCGTGCGCCCCTCCACGAACGCCTCGCCCCAGCACGAACGACAGACCACCCGCTCCATGGTCGGTGCCGCCGCTCCCGTTCTCCACCGCGCGGCGGCCGAACTCGCTGGTCGTCACCACCATCACCTCGTCGGCCAGCCCGGCAGCATCCATCGCTGCGTCGAACGCGACCAGCCCGTCAGCCAGGTCCTGCAGCAGCGCCGCCTGCGTGGACACCTGACCAGCGTGCGTGTCGAACCCGCTCGCGCTGACGACGACGACCTGCGTCCCCACGTCGCCGGCGAGCAATTCTGCAGCCAGCGCGAGTCCGTTGACGATGGTCGCCCCGCCTTCGCGCTCGGGGATCTCGTCGGTGTCCTCCTCGGCGGTGATCCGACCGAGGTCGGCCACGGCGTCGACGGTGCGGGCGAACGCGTGCCGCACCGCACTCGTCAGATCGTCGCCATCGCCGCCGGCCATCGCGTCGATCCAGGCGGGATCGATCCCGTCGAAGCGGAACGAGTCCGGCGACACGATGAGCGTCGGCTGCGACCGCACGCCCGCCAGCACGGGGGCACCCGCGCCGAGCGCCGCAGCGAAGAGCGGAGGCGTCTCACCGGGCACGGTGTCCATGGCCACACCCAGCCAGCCGGGTCCGCCGAGTTGATCGGCCCGCCACCAGCGGTCCATCGACACGAAGTGCGAGCGGTTGGGCGCCTCGAAGCCGATCCCGCGGACGATGGCCATCCGCCCAGCGTCCCAGTGCGGCACCAGCGGGGCCAGCGAGGGGTGCAAGGTGGCGTCGTCGAGCCCCGCGAGCGACACGCGGTCGGTCTCGGCGACGCGGATGGTCGGCCGCAGATCCATGTACCTTCCGTCGTTCGGCGGCATGGTGTTGAGCAGATCGTTGCCGCCGTTCATCTGCACCAGCACGAGCCGCCGTCCGCCGAACGGCCGACCGTCGGCAGCGGTCGTCGCGGTGGTCGACGTCGTCGCACTGCTCGAAGTGGTCGACTTGGTCGAGGTCGTCGGCGACGGCGAGCGGCTGTCCGACGTGCGCCGGTCGCAGGCACCGAGGCCGAGCACCACCACGCCTCCCGCGCCGAGGCGGAACAGCTGTCGACGGGTGAAGGGGCTCTGGGACATCGTGGACCTCACGCGATCAGGAACTCGGGGCTGAGCAGTGCCACTGCCAGCCGGTCGGGCCCGCCCGGCGCTGCACGCAACGCCGCGACGGTGTCGTCGGAGAAGCCCGACCGGTACAGACCCAGGACATCGGACAACTCGTCGAACGCATCGCCGGAAGCGACCGCGAGCACCTCGCCGTCAGGGGTGTGAGCGGCCACCAGCGCGGCGAGGTTGGCGCGTGCCACCACGCTGCTCGAGGCCAGCCACGCTGCGCCACCCGGCCAACCGGCGACGTTCGGAGGCAGCATCGGGAGCTGCCCGGCGGTGCGGAGATGGCGAGCGATCTGGCGCGGGTTCGGAGACGACCCCGTCACACGCATCGCGGTCACCAGCCACGGCACCGGTGCCGACAGCATCTCCTGCGAGGCATCGATGCCCGCTTCCAACGCCGCCCTGACCAACAGGCCGAGGTCGTGATCCGATCGTGCGAAGCGATCACTCAACGACGCCACGGTGTCGGCCCCGGCGGATCCGAGGAACTCGGACGCGACGACGCCGCTGATGAACGGGGCGAACGACCCATGTCGCAGCACCGCGTCGATCACGGTGTCCAGATCGTGCACGCCGTCCACACCCAGGAATCGATGGGCGCTGTCGTCGTGGCGGCGAGGCACCAGCCGCACGGCGCCCTCCTTGGTCACGGTCCATCCGGTGAGCGCCGCCGCCCCGGCCTGCACGTCGGCCTCGGTGTACGCCCCCTCACCCAGCGCGAAGAGCTCCAGCAGTTCCCTCGCGAAGTTCTCGTTCGGTTGCCCCGCGGTGGAGGTCCGGAGATCCAGGTAGACGAGCATCGCCGGGTCGGTGGTGACCGCCGAGAGCAGCTCGCGCGCACGACCGAGCCCCGACCTGCGGAACAGTCGGATCTGATCCACCATGAAGCGGGCAGTGCGCACCTTGTCCAGCGCGCTCACGAAGTGCCCGTGCCACATCCACGCGGTCCGCTCGACCAGGGGCCGCTCGGTGGTGACCATCGCTGACAGCCAGGTGGCGATGGCGTACCGGCGAGCATCCGGATCTCGCGGATCCATCGGGAGCGCCGCGTCGTCCCACGGGTCGGCCACCTCGGCCGCCTGGGCCATCGCGAACATCGAGTCGAGTTCCGCCGCCACGCCGGCCGCCTCGGCACGACGCAGTGCGTCGATCGGCAGGCCGAAGCTCGCTCGGCGGTGGAGCCACCTGACTGCGTCATCGCTCATGCCGCCATCTTCGCGAGCGAATGTGAGCGAACTGTGAGCTATGTCACGGGTGGCGTGGTCGTTGGCGTGGTCGTTGGCGTGGTCGTTGCCGTCGACGCCGCCTGTGCCCGACGCACCACCGCCGCCGCAGGCGCGAGCACGACAGCGCTGGTGACGAGGGAGGCGGGCACCGACCACACGCCGCCGATCACCCCCATCGCCGGGCCGACGGTGACCTGCCCGACGGAGTCGCACTGTTCGAGTGCGGACAGCACCGTCGCCCGCTGCGCCTTCGGCGTGAGGGGAATGATCCAGGAAGCGAACAGCTTCGACCGGACACTGCGCGTGCGATCCACCACCACGAGGGCGACGGCCGCGATCGCGAACGAACCGGTGAGCGAGAACACGACGAGTGCGACCGACTGGGCGAGGATCAGCCACACCAACCACCGCCGCACCGCAGGGCCGCGCCGGTCGACGTGTCGCTCCATCCACCAGGCGACGAACACACCGATCAACGAACTCGCGGTGAACAGCACCGCCAACGTCACCAACGGATCGCGCCCGAACCACTCCGGCACCCCCACGTCGGTGAGCAGATGTCGTTCGCGGTACCGGTCGTACGCCTCGCTGGATCCGCCCGCGACGGCGATCACCACGGCCAGCAGCATCAGCGTGCGACTTCGACGCACGACGCCCAGGCCGTCGCGTACCGTGCCCGCGAAGCGGTGCCAGTTCGACCGATCGGAATCGCCGGCCGGTTCGAAGTGCTGCTCCTTCATCGCGAACAGCAGGTACACCACGAGGCCCAGTTGGCACACGCCGGCCAGCACGATGGGCAGCCGCAGCGAGACGGTGCCCAACGACAGCGACAGCGGCACCGCCACCACGGTGACGATCGTGGACCACCTGCTGGCACGGAAGAACACCTTCCCCAACGCCGCCGAGTCGGGTTCGCCCATCTCACCGGCCAGCCACGCCTCCGTGGCGCCACTGGTGAAGGTGTACATCACACCCCAGAGGATCTGTGCCACGAGCACTCCCGCGAACGACGCGAACGACGCCTCCACGAGCAGGGCGAGGCCGATGCCGGCATGGCCGACGATCACCGACCACTTCCGACTGAACAGATCAGCGACCACCCCGGTGGGAATCTCGGCGACGAAGACGGCCGCCTCCATCGCGGTGCCGACGATCACCAGCTGGAACGGGCTGAGTCCGGCGGTCGCGAATCGGTAGATGTTGGTGATGCTGAACGCGAGGGTGCCGGCGAACGCCGCAGCCGCCGACAGGCGGACATAGACGTGTTCCGGTCGGCGCACCGGCCGACACTACGCCGCGTTGACGCGACCCAGTTCGATGAATATGCACTCACCCGGACACGCGAGCGCCGCGTCGATGACCGACTGCTGATACCGCGGATCGACGTCGGCGAGGCTGCCCGAGCCACCTGGATCGTTGAGCGCCTGGCCATCCTGGGCGACGTAGGCGATGCCGTCCTCGAGCTGCACGAACACGTCGTGGCAGTGATCGATGCAGAGGCCGTCGCCCGTGCAGAGATCTTGATCGATCCAGACCCGCATGGGGGTGAAGTTATCGGCGTGCGGTCGGGCGTGCAGCTTCGTGCCGGTACTCTCCTGCTTCGTGCAGCCCCCCGTCGCCAAGCAGGTTCCTCACGTCTGGGCTCGGCCCACCGGCCCCGCCGACGATCCGTGGGCGTGGCTCCGCGATCGCGATGATCCCGACACCGTTGCGTATCTCGAAGCGGAGAACCGCTGGTCCGACGCCTGGTTCGCGGAACGGCGCACGCTGGTCGACACGCTCTTCGGGGAGATCAAGGCGCGGGTGCAGGAGACCGACCTGTCGGCCCCCGTGCGCAAGGACCAGTGGTGGTACGTCACCCGCACCGAGGAAGGCGCGAGCTATCCCATCCACTGCCGCGGCACGTCGGCCGACTCCGCCACCGAGCAGGTGCTCCTCGACGAGAACGTCGAGGCCGGCGACCTGGAATACTTCAGCGTCAGCGCGTTCGACATGAACCCGCAGCACACCGTGCTCGCGTGGAGCAGCGACACCGACGACAGCGAGCAGTACACGATGCGGTTCCGCGACCTGTCCACCGGCCAGGACCTTCCCGATCGGCTCGAGGGCACCACATGGGGCGGCACCGCGTGGTCGGCCGACGGCTCCACGCTCTTCTACGTCACCGCCGACGAGCAACAGCGCCCGTTCTGCGTGTGGCGGCACCGCCTCGGTACCTCCCAGGCCGACGACGTGAAGGTGTTCCAGGAGGACGACGAACGGTTCTACGTCTACGTCGACCTCAGCCGTAGCGGCGAGTGGGTGGTCATCGACACGGCCAGCAAGCTCAGCACCGAGGTCCGCCTCGTGCCCGCCGGCCAACCCGATCGCGACCCCGTGTTGGTGCGTGCCCGCGAGGCCGACCACGAGTACGGCCTGGAACACTGGGGCGACCGCTGGGTGGTGTTGACCAACCTCGACGCCACCGACTTCCGGGTGTTCACCGCACCGCTCGACCACCCCGACCAGTGGACCGAACTCGTGCCCCATGTGCCGGGTCGTCGCATCATCGCGGCCGAAGCGTTCGACGGCCACCTCGTGTTGCACGAGTGGAGCGACGCCCAGCCGCGCCTGCGGGTGCTGTTCCGCGACGGCAGCGAACGGGTGGTGCACATCAGCGACGAACCCCACGACGTGGAACTCGAGGCCAACCCCGAGTGGCAGGCCACCAGCGTGCGGTACGTCACCCAGTCGCTCACCGTGCCGCCCACCGTCTACGAAGAGGACGTCCGAACTGGCGAGCGCACGCTGCTCAAGCAGACGCCCGTGCCGGGCGTCGACCTGTCGGCCTACGTGGCCGAGCGCTTGTGGGCCACCGCCGACGACGGCACGCGAGTGCCGGTCGACATCGTTCGTCGACGCGGGCTGGTGGCCGACGGCACTGCTCCCCTTGCGGTGTACGGCTACGGCAGCTACGAGTCGTCGGTGCCCCCGTGGTTCAGTGTCGCCCGTCTCTCGCTGCTCGATCGGGGCGCGGTGTGGGCGCTGGTCCACCCGCGTGGTGGCGGCGAACTCGGCCGCGAGTGGTACCTGCAGGGCAAGCTCGAACACAAGCGCAACACGTTCACCGACACCATCGCATCGGTCGAGCACCTGCTCGCGCGGGGATGGGGGCACCCTTCGAAGGTGGCGCTTCGCGGCGGCAGCGCCGGCGGGCTGCTGGTGGGCGCGTGCATCACGATGCGGCCCGATCTGTTCCGCGCTGCCATCGCCGAGGTGCCCTTCGTCGATGTGGTCACCACCATGGCCGACCCGTCGTTGCCGCTCACCATCACGGAGTGGGAGGAATGGGGCGATCCGCGCACCCAACCGATGGCCGAGTACATGCTGAGCTACTCGCCGTACGACCACACCGTGGCCACCGACTATCCCGCCATCTACATCACCGCCGGTCTCAACGATCCGCGTGTCAGCTATCACGAGCCCGCGAAGTGGATCGCCAAGTTGAGGGCGCTGCGCACCAACGACGCCACGCTCATCATGCGCTGCGAGATGGGCGCCGGCCACGGTGGCCCGAGCGGCCGCTACGAAACGTGGCGCGACGAAGCCCGCATCCTCGCGTTCACACTCACCGAACTCGGCTGACGCCAGTCAGTCGGCTCACAGCACGGCGGCCGCCACGGCAGCGGCGATGAAGACGGCGTTGCGCGCGAGGTGACCGCCGCCGATGGGTCGTGCGCTCCACGCGCCGAAGCACGCACACGGTGGACGACGGCCCTGCGCCAGACGCACGCCGATGAGCACGGTGAAGGAGCCCAGCAACGCCACCGCGCACCACGCGACGAGTGGGCGCTGCCATTGCACGAGCAACAGCGCGCCGAGCACGACTTCCACGTAGGGCACGATGCGAGCGATGCGCCACGGCACACCGAGACCGGCCGATTGCGAGCGCCACTCCCTTGTCGCGGCCAGCTTCAGCACGCCGGACACCAGCAGCACGGCCGCCACCACCACGGCTGCGGCCACACCCACCGTGTGCGCCGACATGCTCAGCCGAGCTCGACGGTGAGACCCTCGTAGGCCGCGACCACCTGCACGTCACCGTCGCCGCCGAACGTGCCGGCGCAGCGTTGCAGCTCGTCGATGGCTTCGTCGGAGCGAGTGGGGTCGTGGTGGAAGAGCGCGAGCGTCTTCACGTCGCAGTGCTTCGCGAGCCACACGGCGTAGTCGATGGTGCAGTGACCCCAGTTGTACTTCGCCGGGAACTCGTGGGTGGTGTACTGCGAGTCGTGGATGAGCAGATCCACTCCCTGCACCAGTTCGCGAGCGCCATCGGCGATGCCGAACGTACCGTCGTGCGGTTGCTGGTGATCGCTGAGGTACGCGACCGAATGGCCCCGCCACTCGATGCGGAACCCGAGTGTGGGACCGAGGTGCGGCACCAGGCGAGACTTCACCTTGATGCTGCCGATCGTGAAGTCGGCGTCCTCGAGGTCGTGGTAGCGCACGGTGCCGGCGAACTGGGCGATCGTGACCGGGAACACCGGCGGGCAGATCATCTCGTCGAACACCTGCGACAGCGAACGTCCGTCGTCCTGCTTCGGCGCGTAGATGTCGAGCTCGGAGCCGGGTCGCAGCAACGGTGTGAAGAACGGCAGCCCCTGGGTGTGGTCCCAGTGGAGATGGCTGAGCAGGCACGTGCCCCGGAAGGTGCCGTCGTGGGGCTGCGTGGTGCCGAAGTAGCGAGCCCCGGTGCCCAGGTCGAAGAACAGCGGATGCTCGCCGGGAATGGCGACACCCACGCACGACGTGTTCCCGCCGTAACGCTGTGTGTCATCGCCACAGCAGGGCGTGGAACCACGCACTCCGTAGAACGTGACCTGCATCGCACTGTTCTCCCCGATCCGGCCACGTTACGGCGATTCTCGTCCGCGGGCAAACAGCCTGGTGCGTGACGCCTGTCATGGCCCGACTACGTTGCGCACATGACCGGCATCAGTCAGCAGATCGTCACCGCCAACGGAGTGGACTTCGCCGTGCTGTCGCAGGGCGAGGGACCGCTGGCGCTGTGCCTCCACGGCTTTCCGGACTCGGCGCACTCGTGGCGGCACCTCATGCCCGCGCTCGCCGATGCCGGATACCGCGCGGCGGCGCCGTTCCAACGCGGCTACGCCCCCACCGTCGTACCCGCGGATGGTCGCTACCAATCCGGCGTCCTCGGTGTCGACGCCAATGCCCTGCACGAGGCGCTCGGCGGTGGCGACGACGCGGTCATCATCGGCCACGACTGGGGTGCGTCGGGCACGCATGCCGCCGCGGCCCTCGAGCCCGCACGTTGGAGCAAGGTGGTCACCATGGCGGTGCCGCCGGGCCCGGCCATCGGCATGGCGTTCCTCACCAACTTCGACCAGCTGAAGCGCAGTTGGTACATGTTCTTCTTCCAGCACGGTCTGTCCGACATGGTCGTACCGGCGAACGATCTGGAGTTCATCGATCGCATCTGGGCCGACTGGTCGCCCGGCTACGACGGCTCGATCGACCTCGCCCACGTGAAGGACGCCCTCCGCGACCCGGCACACCTCGCCGCGACCCTCGGCTACTACCGGGCGACGCTCGGCGACGGCCTGAAGGACCCGGCGCTCGATGCCGCACAGGGCGCGACGTCGCAGTTCCCCACACAGCCGGCGCTGTACCTGCACGGCCGCAACGACGGGTGCATCGGCGCCGAAGTCGCCGAACTGGCTGCCTCGATGGCGCCCCCGAACATCACGTTCGAGATCGTCGACGGTGCCGGTCACTTCCTGCACCTCGAGCAGCCCGATCACGTGAACCAGCGCATCGTCGAGTTCCTCGGATGACCCGCGCGAACGCCCCTGTCCTGCCCGACGGGTTGGTGGTGTTCGTCAAGCGCGAGTGCGAGACCTGCCGAATGGTGGTGCCGCTGCTGGGCGAGTTCGAGGCGACGGTCTACACACAGGACGATCCCACCTTCCCCGACGGCGTCGACGCAATGCACGACCACGACCTGTCGTGGAGCTGGCATCACGACATCGAGACCGTGCCCACCCTGATCCGCGTCGTGGACGGGCAGGAGGTGGAGCGCACCGTCGGTTGGTTGCGCGCCGACTGGCAACGCATCAGCGGCGTCGCCGACCTCGGTGCCGACCTCCCCGTCATGCGACCCGGCTGTGGCTCCATGTCGGTCGACCCCGACCTGGCCGACTCGCTGGAGGCCACCTTCGGGGGCCATGTCTTGAAGTCGCGGCGCATCGAGCTGGCCGAGCTCGACGACGAGATGGAAGCCATGTTCGACCGAGGGTTCACCGACGGGCTGCCCGTGGTGCCACCCACCGAGGCCCGCGTGCTGCGCATGTTGCAGGGCACCCATCGCGACCCGCACGAGGTGGTCGCCGTGGTGCCACCCGATCTCGTGCCGGTCACGGTGGAGAAGATCGCCGTGAACGCGGTGATGGCCGGTTGTCTGCCCGAGTACCTGCCGTGGGTCATCGCCGCGGTGGAGGCCGTGTGCACCGACGAGTTCAACATCCACGGGGTGCTCGCCACCACGATGCCCGTGGGACCGGTCATCGTGTGCAACGGGCCGGGCACGCGGGCCATCGGTATGAACGGCGGCGGCAACGCCCTCGGCCAGGGCAACCGCGCCAACCTCACCATCGGCCGAGCGGTGCAACTGGTCGTGCGCAACGTCGGCGGCGGCAGGCCGGGTGAAGTGGATCGGGCCACCCATGGAAACCCAGGGAAGATCAGCTTCTGCTTCGCCGAGCTCGAGGACTCGTCGCCGTTCAGCACGCTGGCAGTGAGTCGCGGCTTCGCCCCCTCCGACGACACGGTCACCGTGTTCGCCGGCGAGGGCCCGCGGTGCATCGTCGATCAGAAGGCCCGAACGGCCGAGGAACTCGCCAACACCTTCGCCGCCTGCCTGCGAACCCTGCACAACCCGAAGCTGGTGCTCGCGTTCGACGCGGTGTTGGTGGTGGGCCCCGAGCACGCCCGAGTGTTCGCCGACGACGGCTGGGATCGCGACCGGCTCCTCACCGAACTGCACACGCGGCTCCAGTCCCCCGGCCGTGAGCTCATCTGGGGGGCGGGTGGCATCGCCGACGGCGTGCCGCCGCACCTGCGCGACACCACCCTGCCGAAGTTCCGTCCCGACGGCATCCTGCTGGTGCACGCCGGCGGCGGAGCCGGGTTGTTCTCGGCGATGATCGGTGGATGGGCCAACGGCGCGATGGGGTCGCAACCCGTCACCTGGCGCGTGGCGACATCAGGGAGTGACAGGATGTCGGCATGACCAAGCTCCTGCTCGACCCCACCGGTGAGCGACGGGTGTCCCACCGCGAGCGTCTGGCCCGGCCGACCTCGCTGCACGGACAGGTCATTGGCCTCCTCGACATCAGCAAGCCCCGGGGCGACGTGTTCCTCGACCGGCTCGAGACCCTGCTGCAGGATGCCGGTGCGAAGGTGCTGCGGTTCAAGAAGCCCACGTTCACCAAGCCCGCCCCGGTCGACCTGCGCCACGAGATCGCCACGCAGTGCACGCTGGTCATCGAGGCGCTCGCTGATTGAGGCAGCTGTACGTCGTGCAGTGTGCACGACATCGTGGATCTGGAACGGCGTGGTCTGCCGGGCGTCTTCGTCGCGTCCGCCGAGTTCGTCGACGCCGCAGTCGCGCAGTCCACCGCGCTCGGCTTTCCCGATGTGGCACGGGTGTTCACACCGCACCCGATTCAGGACCGCACCGACGACGAGATGCGTTCCTACGCCGATGCGGCGTACGATGCCATCGTCGCTTCGATCATCGGCTGACGAGTCACGATCGACCAGCGTCTCCGCGGGCCGTACCGACCTGGAGCACCCTCCCGAATGAAGACACGACTGTTGGCTGCTGCGGCAGTGATCGCAGCCACCGCCGTTCCCCTGCTGCCGTCGGCGAGCGCGCCCTCTGCCGCCGCGGTGAGTTGCACCGTCACCGCTCGGCTGTCGCCGGGGATGTCGCATCCCGAGGTCGCCTGCCTCGAGTCGCGTCTCGCCGAGCTCGGCTACACCGTGGGCACGCCCGACGCGGTCTACGACAACTTCACCTACGCGGCGGTCGGTCACTTCCAGTCGGTGCACGGCCTGTACGTGGATGGCATCGTCACCTCCCTCGTCGCTCGCCAACTCGGCCTGCGCGGGCCGCTCCCCACGGGGCCGGGCGTTGCACGCGTCACCGTCATCGGCGACTCCGTGTCGGCAGCCATGCGCTGGTACGACGAGGCCACCAACACCACGTCGATCTACGACATCATGGGCTCCTCGTACGACCTGCTGTGGTCGGTGGAGAGCTGTCGTCGACTCGTCGCGCCCAGTTGCACCGGCCGCACGGACCCCGGCGTCGGATTGAAGTGGACGCCGGTGAGTGTGCTGCCGCTCATGCGCACCACGCTCAAGGGGCAACTGGGGCAGGCCCTGGTCATCATGGCCGGGTACGACGACGTCAACATCGCGTCGGCCATCGACGGCATCATGGCCGAGGCCAACGCGCAGGGAGTGTCCCGCGTGTTCTGGCTCACCTATCGAGCCACCAGCGCCTACGGCTACGGCCCGTACTACGCCGCGCACAACCTGCGGCTGCAGGCGGCGAAGGTGCGGTATCCGAACCTCACCGTGCTCGACTGGAACAGCTACACGTACAGCCAGCCGATGGTAGTGCAGCAGAGCTGGTTCGAGGGCGACGGCATCCACATGACCCGCGCCGGCGGCGCCGCGCTGGCCACCTACCTGAAGTCGGCGGTCGACGCCAGCGACGTCAACGCGTGCATGGCCCCGAACACCAACGCGGGCGTTCCCGCCGGCGCGCCGGGCACACCGCCCGCTCCCCCGGCCACCACCACGGGCTATCAACCGCTCACACCCCAGCGCGTGCTCGACACGCGACCGGGTGGCGTGGGTGGCGGCAACGGCAAGCTGGGCGCGGGACGCTCCATCTCCGTCGACCTCGTTGGCGGCCTTCCCGCCGGCGCCACGAGTGCGTCCCTCAGCGTCACGGCCGTCGGCCCGTGCGCGTCGGGCTTCCTCACCGTGTACGCGTGTGGCACGCGCCCCGACGCATCGAACGTGAACTACGTCAGCGGCCGCACCACCGCGGGCCTCACCTTCAGCCTGCTCACCGGCACCACGGTGTGCATCTACTCGTCGGCTGCGGTCGACCTGGTGGTCGACCTCGTCGGCGCCTTCGTGCCCGGCGGCCGCCTGTTCCACCCACTGCCACCGACCCGATGGATCGACACGCGCGGCAATCCTGCCGTCGCCCCCGGCAACGGGCTCCTGCCCAACGGCTACGAGTTCCGCGTGCAGATCGCCGGCCAGGGTGGAGTACCCGACAACGCGACCGGCGTGTGGCTCAACCTGGTGGCCGTCGCACAGGGAGCATCGGCCGGTCTGCTCGCGTATCCCGGACCGTGTGGCAACGCACCGCTCGCGTCGTCGGTGAACGCCATGGCCGGACGTGCCGCGGCCGCTGCCACGCTGGTCGGTCTCGGCCCCGACGGCGAGATCTGCCTGCGCACGTTCGGCGGAGCCGCCCATGCAGTGGTCGACGTGTCGGGTTGGTTCGGCGGCTCGCCGGCCGGCGGACTCGCATATCGCGCCGAACCCGCCACCCGAGTGCTCGACACCCGCAACGCCCCAGCACCGCCGGTGCCGGGCATGGACTGGGGCCTGCCCACCGATCAGGTGTCCGTGTACAACGTGGCAGCAGCGTCCAGCGCTGGGTTCGGGTTCGTCAGCGCCAAACCCTGTGGCGTGTCGGCCACCAGCTCGCTGCTCAACACGGCACCGATCGAGACCGTGGCCAACGTCGGCGCGGTCGGCCCGGGCGGGGGCGGCCAGGTGTGCCTCCAGTCGTCGGTGCCCACCAACTTCGTCGTCGATCGACTCGGCCAGTTCGTGCCGGCTGTCGACTGATCCCGTCAGGGCAGGAGCAAGCGCTCCCCGTCGCGGCGTACCAGACCCTCCGCCACCAGGTTCGCGACCAGTCGGTGCGAGCGCTCCTCGGCGCACCGCATCACGGCCGGCGCGTCGGCCACGGCCACCGACGCGCCGCTCAGGGCCTTCATCAGCCGACCTCGCGCCTGACGGTCGCTGCCCTCGAAGCGGGCCTGGCTGCGGCTGACACCGGCGGAGCCGACGGCCGGGTCGTCGCCGTGGCCATGCCACGCGCACGAGACCCGCAACGGACACTCGCCGCACGCGGGCGACGACGGGCGGCAGAGGACGGCGCCGAGGTCCATGATGCACTGGTTGAACTCCCACGCCGCGCCCGATGGCAGCGCGTCGTCGGCGACCGCCTGCACCTCGCGGGCCGTGAGGCGCCGACCCGCGACGCGGGCGTACACCCGAGCGATGTTGGTGTCGACCACCGCGGCGTCGGACTCGAAGGCGAAGGCGAGCACCGCCCGAGCCGTGTACCCACCGACGCCCGGCAGGGCGAGCAGCCCGTCGAGTGTGGAGGGGAACTCACCCAATTGCTGCACGGTCACGGCGGCCCCGTGCAGGTTGCGGGCGCGGCGGGGATAGCCCAACCCCTGCCAGTGGCGCAACACGTCGCCCAGTGGCACGGCCGCGCAGGCTTCGGTGGTGGGGAACTCGTCGAGGAACGCGTGCCACTTGGGGATCACGCGTGCCACCTGTGTCTGCTGCAGCATGACCTCGCTGACCAGCACCGCCCAGGGGTCGCGGGTGCGCCGCCACGGCAGGTCGCGCAGCCGGGGAAGACCCCACGCGAGCACGTCGCCCGCGAGGGTCATCGGGTCAGCTCCAGGCGGTGTCGCCGTCGTACGGTCGCTGCCGCGTGGGGGCGAACTCGCGCTTCCACACCATCACCCGACGGCGGAAGTAGCAGACTTCCTTGCCCTCCTGGTTGAACGCCTTGGTCTCGACGGTGACGATGCCACGGTCGTTCTTGCTCTTGCTCTCCTGCACGTCGAGCACACGGGTCTCGGCGTGGATGGTGTCGCCGTGGAACGTGGGGAACTTGTGCTGGAGGGTCTCCACTTCCAGGTTGGCGATGGCGGCGCCGCTCACGTCGGGCACGCTCATGCCGAGCACCAGCGAATACACCAGGTTGCCCACGACCACGTTGCGACCCTGCACGCTCTGCTGCGCGAACCAGTCGTTGGTGTGCAACGGGTGATGGTTCATCGTGATCATGCAGAACAGATGATCGTCGTACTCGGTGATCGTCTTGCCGGGCCAGTGCCGGTACACGTCGCCGACCACGAAGTCCTCGAGGTGACGGCCGAAGGGGCGCTCATGGGTGGTCATGGCACCGACGCTACTCAGCCGGCGTCGTCGGCTCCACCTCCGCTCCCACCTCCGTCGGGGCGGCGCGCCGGCCACTGGGGCTCGGGCATCTCGGAGGTGTCGGGCCGCGGCATGGGATCCGTCGGCGCGACGGGAGGCGACTGCGACGGATGCGTGGGCGAGGGCTCGGGGATGCGGCGGCGACGACCGAAGCGGGCCGCGAAGTCGAGCGCGCTCTCGCGGTTCAGTTCGGTCTCGGCGGCGAGCTCGCGCAGACCCTTCAGTCGTTCGCGACGCTTGATGCTCCACGGTCCGAAGCGCAACGACGCGTACATGACCGCGCCGAGCAGGATGGGGAACCAGTACTGCGCGAAGCGGTAGCTGAGCACACCGAGCGTCGCTTCCGAGCGGGTGATGCCGAAGCCCACCAGCGTGGGGATGAGCACACCTTCGATGATGCCCAGACCACCGGGGGTGATGGGGATGACCGCCAGCACGTTGGCCAGGCCGAAGGCGATGACCAGGGCGTCGGGGTCGGCCGCCGGGCCGAAGGCACGGAGGAACACCCACAGCGACGCCATGTCGAGCACCCAGTTCGCCGCGGCCCAGAAGGCCACGCGCACCAGCAGCTGCCGATCGGCGGCGAGGTCCTCGAGGCGGCCGCCCACCTGACGCACGGCGGCGCCGGCACGATCCTCGTTGAACCCACCCTTGCGCGCGAGCCAACGGAGGAGCTTCTCGGCGCGACCGGCCCCTTCCATCAGCCCGAACACGAGCGCCGCGGCACCGCCCATGATGATGATGCCGGCCACGGCCGCCGTGCCGTAGAGGGCGTTCACTCCTCGAGCCGGGATGGAGATGATGAGGCCCACCCAGAGAATGACATTCAGCATCACGGCCGATCCGAGCCCGGCCGTGGCCAACGCGAACCCTGCGTCGGCGCCCTGCACGCCCGACAGGGTCATCAGCCGATAGCCCAGCGCCGAACCGGCCGCGCTGCCGCCGGGCACGATGCTGCTGAGCGCCTTCGTGCTCATCTGGATGCGGAACAGGCGGAACCGGGAGATGGCGTGGTTGCTCTCGCCGAGCGCTGCCCGGGTGAGCAGCGAGTAGCAGAAGAGAGCGAGGATCTGCAGGGTGAGACCCAGCCCGAGCAGGGCAGGATTCACCTGGCGAAGGTCGGTGGCCGCCTTGCGCAACCCGGGGATGAGCGGGAACACGAAGAACCACAGCACGATGGCCGCGGCCAGCACCTTCAGACTGAGCCGTAACGGGCGAACTCGCCGAGGGCGCGGAGGGCCACCCGTGTCGTCGAGGGAGACACGGGGCAACTCACCGGTGAGGGGTCCCACGGGGTCGACGGCCACCCCTTATTGCTAGTCGAAACCATCCCCGGCGTGGCGTCTCCCCGCGTGCGCGAAGGCTGGAGATCCGTGCGGGGTCAGGGGCGGGGTCAGGGGCGGGCGGCGTGGAAGATGGTGCGCAGCTGGGCTTCGACGGCGCCGCGCACGTCGGCGGGGTACTTGCCCAGGTGCACCACCACCAGCTCGCGGTCGGGCAGGACCACGGTGTACTGGCCCTCGTAGCCGTGGCAGCCCAGGCTGCCCGAGAAGTCGGGCCAGAGCCACCACTGGGCGCCGTAGCCGAAGCCGTCGTCGTCGGTCGCGGTGGGGGTGCGGGCGTGGTCGCGCCAGCCCGCCGGCAGCACGCGGGTGCCGTCGGACGCCACGCCGTCGTTGCGGTACAACTCGCCGAAGCGGGCGAAGTCGCGAGCCGTGGCGTAGACGTACGACGAGCCGATGAACGTGCCCGCCGTGTCGAACTTGGGAATCGCGGAGTGCATGCCGGCCGGACCGAAGAGACGGTCCTGCAGGAACGACTCCATGCCGGCACGACCGCCGCCGACCACGTCGCCCACGATGCGGGCGATGATGTTGGTGGTGCCACTCGAGTAGTTCCACACCGAGCCCGGTTCGTGGATGAGCGGCTGACCGGCGGCATACGCGGCCACGTCGTCCTTGCCCTCGCCGAACAGCATCTCGATGACGTGGCTGACCGAACCGTCGACGTAGTCCTCCACGAACAGCAGGCCGGGTCGCATGTTCAGGAGGTGCTGCAACGTGATGGCCTCCTTGTCGGTGCCGCGCCACGCCGGCACGGGTGCGGGCGCATCGAGCTGCAGTCGATCCTCGTCGACCAGGATGCCGACGGCCGCATGGGTGATGCTCTTGGCCATGCTCCACGAGATGAGCGTGTCGTCGGAGGTGACCGGGCCACCCGGACCGAACAGCGTGTCGGGCTGCTCGCCGTACCGCTCGTGCACCACCTCACCCGACTGCATCACCACCACTGCCAGGGATCGAGCGTCCTGAGGGTGCGGAGTCGCAGGGTCGAACAGTGCGTCGGTCGCCGCACGAACGGCGTCGAGGTCGATGGTGGCCATGACGGGCGACGGTAACAGTTGGTCGGGTACGGTCCAGCCCGTGACCGGCTCGACGATCGACGTGCCCACCGCCCTGGGCACCTTCCTCGACATCGCCGACTCGGTGCACCCCGGGCTGGTGGAGGGCCTGTACGTCGTCGGGTCGTTCGCGCTCGACGACTGGGTGCCCGGCGCCAGCGACATCGACGTGGTGGTGGTCACGGCCGAGCCGGCCACCGACGACGACTACGGCAGCCTGCGCACGGTGCACGCGCTGTTGCAGGCGCGGCAACCACTCCCCCACGTGGACGGCCCGTACCTGGCGTGGGGCGACCTGGTGGTGGAACCGGCCACCGGGTTGCATCGACCGTGGACGCTGCACGGAGAGCCCCACCACGACGGTGACTGCTTCGAGATCAATCCCATCACCTGGTACACGCTCGCCACCTACGGGGTCACCGTGCGCGGGCCCGACCCTGCCACCCTCGGCATCCCCACGGATGTGGAGGCCAGGGTGCGGTTCGTCATCGACAACCTCCAGACGTACTGGTCGAACCTCGCCGACGACGTCGCCGCGGTGTGCATGCGCGAGCCGGATCGGGGTTTCGATGCCGTGTCGTTCGTGTGGTGCGCGCTGGGTGCGCTCCGCCTGCACTACACGGCGTTCACCGGCGACGTCACCTCGAAGCGGGGCGCCGGCGAGTACGGGTTGCAGATCGCACCCGATCGCTTCCAGCCCATGCTGCACGCAGCACTCGCGACGCGGGCCGCCGGTGAGGCCGGCGAGGTGCAACCGCTGTACATGGCCGACACGGCCGAACTGATCCGATGGGTGGTCGACGACGTGCTCTCCGGCACGTGAGTGCCGCTCAGGCGAAGGAGCGCACGCTGGGTTCGTTGCGCAGGGCGATGCCGAACTGATCAGCGAGCGCGGCGGCGGCCCTGCGCTGTTCGCGGGTGACCCCCATCTCGTCGTCGGGCGTCAACACGATCTGCCCCATGAACACACCGTCGGTCGCGACGTTGAGCGCCGCGCCGGTGTGCGGCAACGCGAAGCCCTCACCCAAGTATCGCCGGCGCGGCACGTCGAGCGTTCCGTCGTGCTCGATCACCGGCAACGGATGATGCGTGCCTGCGTCGAAGCGGACCGTGCGCACGCCGAGCGTGGCCATCAGTCCCTCGCGCACCACCGGCCAGACATCCTCGGCGGACGCGCCAGAGCTGACGAGCGCACCCACGTCTTCCAGCGAGCGCATCGACCTCAGGTGCGATCGCCGAGTGGCACTTTGTCGAGACCGCGCCACGCCGAGCTCGCCGACCACCAGGCCCACCACGAGGACGAGCCCGATGGCGATCATGTCCTTGGCGTCGTTCACCCGCACCGTCAAGTAGGGCTGGGTGTGGAAGAAGTTGAACGAGATCGCGGCGATGAGGCCCACACCGGCACCTGCGACGCGTCCGCCGAGGGTTGCGGCGACCACCACGACCAGCGCCACGATCAGCGCGATGTTCGCCTGGCCGAGGCTGGTGCGCAACGGCACCAACGCCGCCGCCACACCGATGGACAGTGCGGCGAAGCCTGCAGTCACCACCAACGAGTCACCCGAGTTGCGATCCATGATTCCTCACTTCGTCAGATCATCGAGAGCGATGTTGAGCAGCACGACGTTCACGCCCGGCTCGCCGAGCACGCCGAGCGACCGTCCGTCGGTGTGGTCCTCGACCATCGCGAGCACCTCGTCGAGCGAGAGTCCCCGGGCGTCGGCCACGCGCTGCGCCTGCAGGTGAGCGTTGGCGATGGAGATGTGGGGGTCGAGTCCCGACCCGGAGGCCGTCACCGCGTCGACCGGAACGGCCACGGCGTCGTCGAGACCGTTCTCGGTGCGGTACGCATCGGCACGCTCCTGCACGGCGGCGAGGAAGTCCTCGTTCAGCGGGCCGTCGTTGGAACCCGAGCTCGCCGAACCGTCGTAGCCCGCACCTGCGGCCGAGGGCCTGGAGTGGAAGTACTCGGGAGCGGTGAAGGTCTGTCCGATGAACTCGCTGCCCACCACGACGCCGTCGCGCACGATGAGCGAACCGTCGGCCTTGTCGCCGAAGGCGACCTGGCCGATGAGGGTGCTCACCAACGGGTAGGCCACACCGAGCAGGAGGGTGAACACCACCACCGCCATGAGGGCGGGGCGGAGTTGGCGGATGAATGCACGCATGTCAGTTCACTCCCAGAGCGGTGACGAGGATGTCGATGAGCTTGATGCCGATGAATGGTGCGATCACGCCGCCGAGTCCGAAGACCAGCAGGTTGCGACGCAGCACCGCCGCCGCGGCCTCGGCCCTGAACTTCACGCCTTTGAGGGCGAGGGGGACCAGGGCGATGATGATGATGGCGTTGAAGATGACGGCCGAGAGGATGGCCGAGCGGGGCGACCCGAGGTCCATCACGTTCAGCTGATCGAGCGCCGGCAGCACACCGCTGAACATCGCCGGGATGATCGCGAAGTACTTGGCGACGTCGTTGGCGATGGAGAACGTGGTGAGCGAACCACGGGTCATCAACAGTTGCTTGCCCACCTCCACGATCTCGATGAGCTTCGTGGGGTTGCTGTCGAGGTCGACCATGTTGCCGGCCTCCTTCGCAGCCTGCGTGCCGGTGTTCATGGCCACGCCGACGTCGGCCTGAGCGAGCGCCGGGGCGTCGTTGGTGCCGTCGCCCGTCATCGCGACCAGGTTGCCGCCGGCCTGCTCACGCTTGATCAGCGCCATCTTGTCCTCGGGTGTCGCCTCGGCGAGGAAGTCGTCGACCCCTGCCTCGCGAGCGATCGCAGCGGCGGTGAGCGGATTGTCACCGGTGATCATCACCGTACGGATGCCCATCGCGCGCAGCTCGTCGAAGCGCTCCCGCATCCCCGGCTTCACCGTGTCCTTCAGCCGGATCACGCCGAGCACACGCCACGTGTCGCCGGGCTGGCGGTCGATGACGACCAGCGGAGTGGCACCGTCGTTGGAGATCGACTCGACGATGGGCAGCAGTTCGAGCGGGGCGACGCCGCCTTCGGACTCGACGAAGCGTCGAACGGAGTCGGCCGCACCCTTGCGCACGGTGCGCCCGTCGCTGAGATCCATCCCCGACATGCGGGTCTGCGCAGTGAACGGCACCAGCACGGCGCCAGGGTCGTCGAGCACGTGCAAGCCGTGCTCGCGTACGGCCAGCTCCACGATGGATCGACCCTCCGGCGTCTCGTCGGCCAGCGACGACACCAGCGCCGCCTCGGCCAGCTGCTCGATCGTCACGTCGTGCACCGGTACGAACTCGGCTGCTTGGCGCGAGCCGTAGGTGATGGTGCCCGTCTTGTCGAGCAGCAGCGTCGTCACGTCGCCGGCCGCCTCGACCGCACGCCCCGACATGGCCAGCACGTTGCGTTGCACCAGACGGTCCATGCCGGCGATGCCGATGGCCGAGAGCAACCCACCGATGGTGGTGGGGATGAGGCACACGAGGAGGGCGACCAGCACGATGATGGTCTGTTCGGCGCCGGAGTAGATGGCGAACGGCTGCAGGGTCACCACCGCCAGGGTGAAGATGATGGTGAGACCCGCCAGCAGGATCGACAGGGCGATCTCGTTCGGCGTCTTCTGCCGATCGGCACCCTCGACGAGTGCGATCATCCGGTCGAGGAAGGTCTCGCCGGGCTTGGCGGTGATCTGCACCACGATCTGGTCGCTGAGCACCCGCGTGCCGCCGGTGACCGCAGATCGGTCGCCACCGCTCTCACGCACCACGGGGGCGGACTCGCCGGTGATCGCCGACTCGTCGACCGTGGCGATGCCCTCCACGATGTCGCCGTCACCGGGGATCACCTCGCCGGCAGCGACCACACACAGGTCACCGATCGCCAGATCGGCCGATGAGCGCTCGACGACCGAGCCATCGGCCTGGCGAACGCGCGCCACGGTGTCGGCACGGGTCTTGCGCAGCGTCGCCGCCTGCGCCTTGCCGCGCCCTTCCGCCATCGCTTCGGCGAAGTTGGCGAACAGCACGGTGAACCACAAGAACGCTGCGACCAGACCGGAGAACGCGTTCTCCTGGCCGGTGCTGGTGCTGTAGTCGCGGATGAAGAGCACGGTGGTGAGCACCGAGCCGATCTCCACGATGAACATCACCGGGTTCTTCGCCATGGAGCGAGGGTCGAGCTTCTTCAACGCGTCGATCGATGCCGAACGCACGATGGCCGGGTCGAAGATCGACTTCGAGGCCGATTCCTTGGTGCGCACCTTCGGCGGGCGCTCCGGCTCGATGGTGGGAGAGATGGTGGCGGTCATGTGAGGTGCCCCAGTCACAGCGAGAGGTGTTCGAGGATCGGACCCAGCGCGAGCGCCGGGAAGAAGGTGAGGCCGGCGACAATGACGATCACGCCGGCGAGCAGGGCGCCGAACAACGCGTTGTGCGTGGGCATCGTGCCCGCGGTGGCCGGCACCTTCGGCTTCGCTGCCAGTGAGCCGCCGATGGCGAGCACCGGGATCATCAGCAGGAAGCGACCCATGAGCATCGAGATGCCCTGGGTGATCGTGTACCACTGCGTGCCGGTGCCCTGGTAGGCGAAGGCCGAGCCGTTGTTGTTGGCCGTGGACGCGAAGTTGTACAGCACCTCCGACAGCCCGTGCGGACCGGATTGGAAGGTGTTCGCACTCTCCAGCACCACCGACGCCGCAGCGAACGTGAGCAGGGCGAATGGCATGGCCAGGATGTAGAGGGTGACCAACTTCATCTCCGATGCCTGGATCTTCTTGCCCAGGTACTCGGGCGTGCGACCCACCATCAACCCGGCGATGAACACCGAGAGCAGTGCGAGGATCAGCACGCCGGAGAGACCCACACCCACGCCGCCGGGCGAGATCTCGCCGAGCATCATGTGCAGCATCGGCATCAGTCCGCCGATGGGCGTGAACGAGTCGTGCATGCAACTCACCGCACCGGTGGACGTGCCCGTGGTGGAGCCGGCGTACAGACCGCAGCCAGAAGTGCCGAACCGCACTTCCTTGCCCTCCATGTTGCCGCCCGACTGGACACCGGAGAGCGACTGGTCGATGTGCATCGCGGCCACACGCGGGTTCCCCGCCTGCTCCGCGAGCATCGTGGTGCCGGTGAACAACACGAGGATGCCGGCCATCACCCCGATGAGCAATCGCGATTGTCGACGGTCGTTGACCATCACCCCGAAGGTGACCACCAGCGACAGCGGAATCAACAGCAGCATGAACACCTGCATGAAGTTGGTGAAGCCGTTGGGGCTCTCGAACGGATGCGACGAGTTGGCGTTGTAGTAACCGCCACCATTCGTCCCGAGTTCCTTGATCGCCTCCTGCGAGGCCACCGGACCACCGGGGATGAGCTGCTCGGCGACGCCGCTGGACGCATCGATGGTGGTGGCGGCCGTGTGGCCGTTGAAGTTCTGCACGACGCCCTGCGACATCAGCATGACAGCGGCCACCAACGACAGCGGGAGCAGGATGCGCACCACGCCACGGGTGAGGTCGACCCAGAAGTTGCCGAGGTGACGGGTGCCGCTGCGGGTGATGCCACGGATGAGGGCGATCACCGTGGCGAGCCCCACCGCGGCCGACACGAAGTTCTGCACCGCGAAGCCGAGCATCTGGGTGAGATGGCTGATCGCGACCTCACCGGAGAACCACTGCCAGTTGGTGTTGGTGACGAAGCTCACCGCGGCGTTGAACGCACCGGTCGGCTGCAGGCTCCCGCGGTCGGTCGGGTTGAAGGGCAGGCTGCCCTGCGTGCGCAACAGCACATAGAGCCCGAGCAGGCTCACCAACGTGAACGCGAGCACCGACAGTGCGTAGACGTTCCATCGCTGCTCGCGCTTGGAGTCGACACCGAACACGCGGTAGAGGACGCGCTCGATCGGATTGAACACTCGGTCACCGGGTGCGGTGCCGTCGGACCGACTGCCGAACACGGCCGCCATGTACCGACCGAGCGGCGGCACCGTGACCCCCAGCAGCAGCACCAACGCGAGGACCTGAAGGACGTTCTGCCACGACATCAGAAGCGCTCCGGGAACACGAGCACGGCGAGCAGATAGCAGAAGGCTCCCACCGACAGCGCGAGGGCCACCCAGTTGTCGTACGAGGCGCCGGCGATCATGCCGTCACCGCCGTGGTGGTGGCCGGCACGTCCGCTGCGGCGGGCGGCTGGCTCGACTCGACGGGCACGAGCTCGTCGTCGCCGATGATGCGATCGCACCATCCGACGTACGCGACGCACAACGCGATGAACGCGACGAAGATCGAGACGATGATGAGGTCTGCCATGCACTCATCTCTACGCCGAGGGATGTCGCCCGCCAAGGACGTTCACGCCGTCTTAGCGCGCGGCTCTTGAACCTTCACGCGTCCTTCACGCCAGTGGGTCTGCGGCCCTTCGGGCAGCGTTGCGCGGCTGCTCGTCGCCGTCTTAACGCGTCCTTAGCGCGCTCACACCGATTCTTGTCACGGGCCTGACGGCTTGGTTCTACGACGTGGCGTTCACTGGAGTGGTGATCACCGAAGAACGCGTGGCAGCCGCGCCTGTCGTCACCCCTCGGACCGCCGACGCAGCGGCACCAGAGCTCCCGGAGCCATTCTCGTATCGGTTGAAGACGAAGCTCCTCGGGCCTCCGTTGCACAGCGAGCGGCTGCAGCACGAGACCCTCGGACGACCCACAGCACTGGCGGTGTTCGCCAGCGACAACCTGTCATCGTCGGCGTACGCGACCGAGGAGATCCTGCGCGTCTTGGTTCCCATCGTGGGACTCTCGGCGTTCGCGCTCGTCACGCCCATCACGATTGCGCTGCTGGTGGTGCTCGGATTCCTGATCCTGTCGTATCGGCAGACCATCAAGGCCTACCCCAGCGCCGGCGGCGCGTACATCGTCACCCGCGACAACTTCGGCCTCATTCCGGCGCAGGTGGCCGGCGTCGCCCTGCTCACCGACTACATCCTCACCGTCGCCGTGTCCGTGGCTGCCGGCAGCGACGCACTGGCGTCGGCCGCGCCGGTGCTCGCACCGGTGAAGCACTGGCTGGCCATCGGCTTCGTCATGCTCATCGCCTTCGGCAACCTCCGCGGCACGAAGGAGTCAGGGCGACTCTTCGCGGCTCCCACGTACTTCTTCATCGCCAACATGGCGGTGCTGCTCGCCGTGGGCGCGTTCCGAGCGATCGCCGGCGGGCTGTCCAAGGGTCCGACCGATCTTCCGGGCATGGAGCACGTGGGTTCGGCGCCGAACACCGGCCTGCTGATGGGCGCGTCGGTGTTCCTCGTTCTCAAGGCCTTCGGCTCCGGTGGCGCGGCGGTGACCGGCGTCGAAGCGATCTCCAACGGCGTGCCGGCATTCCGGCCACCGGCGTGGAAGAACGCTCGGTCAACGTTGGTGGTGATGGGAGCGCTGCTCGGGGTGATGTTCCTCGGACTCTCGATGCTGGCCGCTCGTACCCACGCGATGCCCTACGACGGCGGCACGCCGACCGTGATCTCACAGGTCGGCAAGATGGTCTACGGGACGCGCACGCTCGGCAACGTCGGCTTCTACCTGCTGCAGGCGGGCACGATGTTGATCCTCGTCCTGGCAGCGAACACCAGCTTCGCCGACTTCCCCCGCCTGGCGAGCTTTCACGCCGGTGACAACTTCATGCCCCGGCAGTTCATGGTGCGCGGTCACCGCCTGGTGTTCTCCAACGGCATCATCTTCCTCGCCGGTGCGGCCATCGTCACCCTGCTCGGCACCGGCGGCGAAGTGAGCCGGTTGATCCCGCTCTACGCCATCGGCGTGTTCACCAGCTTCACGCTCTCGCAGGCGGGTATGACCCGCCACCACTTTCGCCTGAAGGAGTCGGGCTGGCGAGTCGGCGCGCTGATCAACGGCATCGGTGCCGCATTGTCGCTGCTCGTGCTCGCCATCGTCGCGACGGTCAAGTTCACCGAGGGCGCGTGGGTGATCATGTTGCTCGTGCCGATCATGGTCTACGGACTCGTTCGGTTGAATCGGGCCTACGAAGGTGAGCGCGAGGAACTGCTGGAGGACGCTCACTCCGCCGCCGAGGCACCGGTGATGCGGCGCCACTCGGTCGTGGTGCTCGTGGACGAACTCGACGCCGCTGCCGCGCGGGCGATGCAGTACGCCCGCACCCTGACGAGCGACGACCTTCGGGCCGTGCACTTCGATCTCGACCCGTGGAAGACCGACCAGCTCACCGACGCGTGGCAGGAACTCGGCCTGTCGAAGTTCCCACTCGACATCATCGAGTGCCCCGACCGTCGCGTGCCCCGCGCTGCGCTCGAGCTGGCCACCGATCTCGTGGCCAACCGCAACACCGAACTCACGGTGCTCATCCCTCGGCGCGAGTACACGAAGCGTTGGCACCGCATGCTCCACGACCGTTCGTCGAACCCCATCGCGGTCGCCATGGCGACCGTGCCGCACTGCAGTGTCACGTTCGTTCCGTACCACCTCGGCACCAACACGAAGCACGCGGCGATCGAGGCGCCGGCCACCGCGTCCATCAACGGCGCCAACGGCCGCACCGCCACGACTGCCTCGTCGACCGCGCTCGACCCAGCGGTGCTGCCGTCGGATCGCACGCCCATCGGCGGCCTGTCCGATCGCGGGCGCTGCACCATCGCCGGTCGCGTGCGCTCGATGCGGGTGCAACCGTGGAGCGGCACACCGAGTCTGGAGTGCACGTTGACCGACGAGTCGGGCAGTGTCACGGTCGTGTTCTTCGGCAGGCGATCCGTGGGCGGCGTGCGCACCGGCACCGTGATGAGCGTGAAGGGCGTGGCCGGTCGTCACCACGGCATGACCGCCATCCTCAATCCCGAGTACACCATCATCTCCACCCCGCCCATGCCCGATGCTCCGGGAGAACATCACTGAACGAGGCAGACTGACGTCATGGCTCGCGGCACGCTGCGCATCTACCTCGGCGCCGCGCCGGGCGTGGGCAAGACCTACGCCATGCTCGGCGAGGGCCGGCGCCGCGCCGAGCGAGGTGCCGACGTCGCGGTCGGTTACGTGGAGACCCATGGCCGCCGCCACACCCTGGAACAGGTCGGCGATCTGCCCGTGGTGCCGCGCACGCAGGTGAGCTATCGCGGCACGACGTTCGAGGAGATGGACGTCGACGCAGTGTTGGAGCGGCACCCTGCGGTCGCACTCGTCGACGAGCTGGCACACACGAACACCCCGGGCATGCGCAACGAGAAGCGTTGGCAAGACGTGGAAGAGCTGCTCGCCGCCGGCATCGATGTGATCTCCACCGTGAACGTGCAGCATCTCGAGTCGCTGAACGACGTGGTCGAGCGCATCACCGGCGTGGGGCAACGCGAGACGGTGCCCGACAGCTTCGTCCGCCAGGCCGACCAGATCGAGCTCGTCGACATGAGCCCGGAAGCGCTGCGGCGACGCATGGCGCACGGCAACATCTACCCGGCGGAGAAGGTCGACGCAGCGCTGGCGAATTACTTCCGGCCGGGCAACCTCGGTGCGCTGCGCGAACTGGCGCTGCTGTGGGTGGCCGACAGGGTGGAGGAGTCGCTGCAGGGGTACCTGAGCGACCACGGCATCACCACCACGTGGGAGACCCGCGAGCGCGTGGTCGTGGCGCTCACCGGTTCGCAAGGGGGCGACCAACTCATCCGGCGCGCTGCACGAATGGCCGGTCGGCTGCGCGGCGACCTGGTGGGTGTCCACGTGGCCAGCGCCGACGGTCTGTCGTCGACGGCCGGCCAGCATCTGGAGCGCCATCGCTCGCTGCTGGTGGAGCTCGGGGGCTCGTACCGCGAAGTGGTCGGCGACGACGTCGCCACTGCGCTCGCCTCGTTCGCTGCCGCCGAACAGGCCACGCAGGTCGTCATGGGTTCCACGCGTCGAACCCGCTGGTCCGAGATCGTGCGCGGCTCCCTGGCGAACGACCTCCAACGCAGCCTCACAGGTGTCGACGTCCACATCATCGCCACCGAGGTCGACGAGTCCGCCGAACGCACCACCTCAGGTCACCGCACGCGGAGCTTCAGTGCGGTACCGCTGCACCGCGAGCTCCTCGGGTGGATGCTGTGCTTCGTGGCACTGCCGCTGCTCACCTGGTTGCTCGTGGCACTTCGCCATCATCTCAACTTGAGCAGCGACCTGCTCATCCTGCTCGCGTTGGTGATGGCGATCGCCGCGATCGGTGGCATCCGCCCAGGCCTGTTCGCCTCGGTGGCCGGTTCGCTGCTGGCGAACTGGTACCTCACTCCGCCGGTGCACACCCTCACCATCACCGACACCGACAACGTCATCGCGCTGGGTGTGTTCGTGGCGATGGCCATCGGTGTCAGCCTCCTCGTCGACCGCACCGCCCGGGAATCGCGAGAGGCACGGCGGGCGAGGGCCGACGCCACCGCCATCGCTCGTTCCACGGGATCCATCATCGGGTCCGCCGATCCATTGCCCGACCTGGTGGATCAACTGCGCACGCTGTTCCATCTCGACGCGGTGTCGGTGCTGGACCGCACCGAGGACGGGTGGGTCGTCAACACCTCATCGGGCAACGACCCGCCACTGCAACCCTCCGACGGCACGGCGATCGCCCTCGACGATGCCGGAGCGATCCAACTGGTGTTGCGCGGGCGCACCATGAGCGGAGCCGACCTCGGTGTGCTCCGAGCGTTCGGCGACCAGGTGGCGCTCGGCCTGGAGGCACGCCAACTGCGACGCGATGCCCAGACGATGGAGTCGCTCGCCGAGGCCAACGCGCTGCGCACGGCGCTGCTCCAGGCCGTGTCGCACGACCTGCGCACGCCACTCGCCTCGATCAAGGCGTCGGTCACCGGACTCATGGCGGGCGACGTCGGCTTCTCCGCCGACGACCGGGCGAGCCTGCTCGGTGCCATCGACACGAGCGCCGACCGGCTCGATCGGGTCATCGGCAATCTGCTCGACATGAGTCGCATCCAGGCCGGTGCCACCAGCGTCGCACTCGTGCCCACAGCCATGGAGGAGGTGGTGGCAGCCGCGCTGTCGGCGCTCGCGGCTCCCAGCCATCGGGTCATCGTCGACGTCAGCGAGGAACTGCCGTTGGTCCGCACCGACCCCGTGCTGCTGGAACGAGCCGTTGCCAATCTGGTGTCGAACGCGATGGCCTGGTCTCCCGAGGACGCCGTCGTGCGTGTCGAGGCGGCGCGAATCGGCAACACCGTGGAGTTGCGCATCGTGGACCGCGGGCCGGGCATCCCGATGAGCGAGCGGGCACGCGTCTTCGAGCCGTTCCAGCGACTGGGCGACCGCTCGAGCGACGCGGGCGCAGGGCTCGGGTTGGCCATCGCCAAGGGATTCGTCGAACTCACGGGCGGTCGTCTCGAACTCGACGACACTCCCGGGGGTGGCTGCACCTTCGCCATCGTTATCCCCATCGCCGAACAAGGAGCCGTGTCATGACCCGCATCCTCGTGGTCGACGACGAACTGCAGATCCGCAAGGCGCTCAGTGTGAACCTCACGGCACGCGGCTACGAAGTCGACACCGCGGCCTCGGGCGAAGAGGCGCTCGCCCAGGCCGCCGCGCACCATCCCGACCTGGTGCTGCTCGACATCGGGCTTCCCGGCATCGACGGCATCGAAGTGGTCGAAGGCCTGCGCGGATGGACCAATGTGCCCATCATCATGCTCTCGGTCCGCGATGCGGAGGCCGACAAGGTGCGGGCCCTCGACGCCGGCGCCGATGACTACGTGACGAAGCCGTTCGGGATGAACGAGGTGCTGGCCCGGCTGCGAGCCGCGCTGCGCCGTCATCACCCCGAGCCGGAACAACCGGTGATCCGCACGGCCGGATTCGAACTCGACCTCGCCCGCAAGACCGCTGCCCGCGAGGGCTCACCGGTACACCTCACCCCCACCGAGTGGTCCATCGTGGAGGTGCTGACCCGTCACCCCGGGCGTCTGATCACGCAACGCCAACTGCTGCAGGAGGTGTGGGGGCCGCAGTACGAGCACGAGACGAACTACCTGCGCGTGCACCTCGCCGCGATTCGCAAGAAGCTCGAGGCCGAGGCCGGCCGGCCGCGCTACTTCGTCACCGAGCCAGGTATCGGCTATCGATTCGAGCCCGACCCGGCCTGACGCCGCCTCAGGCGCGCACGATGGGCAACTGGCCCGTCACGCCGCCGGCCGGGGTGCCGTCGCGGTCGAGCCACTTGTGCGGGGTTTCGGGAGCAGGTGAGCTGGCGATGGCGATGGCCTCGTCGATGGTGCGTGCGCGCTGGGCGAGCATGCGGTGCGACGGCCGCACGAAACCGGCGTCGACCGCCTTGTCGATCCAGGCGAGCAGCGGCTCCCAGAAGCCGTTGATGTCGAGCAGCACGACCGGCTTGGTGACCAGGCCGAGTTGGTTCCAGGTGAGCATCTCGGCGAACTCGTCGACCGTGCCGAACCCGCCCGGCAGCACGACGAAGCCGTCGGCCAGTTCGCTGAGACGGGCCTTGCGCTCGTGCATGGTGGGCACGACCTCGAGACGGGTGAGGCCGCGGTGGGCCACCTCGGCGCCCACCAGCTGCTCGGTGATGACCCCGATGACCTCGCCACCGGCCTCCATGGCGGCGTCGGCGGCGATGCCCATGAGGCCGACGCTGCCTCCGCCGTACACGAGGCCGATGCCCCGGTTGGCGCAGGCGGACCCCAGGTGACGTGCTGCTTCGGCGAACTCCGGCGCATTTCCCGTGTTCGAACCGCAATAGACGCAGAGCCGCATGGCCCATAGCCTGCCACGCGTGACGGAGTTCTCCTCCCGTCGTTTCGACCCCCCTCGCAACCCACGGGTAACGTCACCCGCATGAGCGCTGCTTCCTCCGCCTCCCTGGCCACCCCCGATCTCGACGCCGCGGCCGACGTCATCGAGCTCGCCTCCAGTGTGGTGGGCAAGGGCGTCCGCCACCTCGCGGCCAACGGCGGTCCCGACGTGCACCAGGTGCTGGCCTACGACCTCGCGCACGCGTCGGCCCAGGTCGAGACCGCTCGCGCCCTGCTCGACTACGGCGGCAAGGGCGCCACCGAGGCGGCCATCACGTGCGCCTTCACCGCCGACATGGTGCACGACCTCATCACCCGCATCGCCGGTCGTGAGGCGGCGTGGGGCCTCGAGGTCGCTCCCCTGCGCGCTGCACATCCGTTCCTCGAGCAGTTCCGCTCGCCCGAGTTCGTGGCCTCGCTGGCCCAGACCCCCGGCGACCGCCACCTCGACGACGAGTTCGAGATGGTGGCCGACACGTTCCGGTCGTTCGCCGAGAAGGTCATCAAGCCCCACGCCGAGCACGTACACCGGCACAACGCCGACGTGCCGGAGGAGATCATCACCGGCCTGGCGGAGATGGGCGCCTTCGGCCTCAGCGTGCCCGCCGAGTACGGCGGTTTCAGCGAGGGTGGCGACGGCGAGTACATCGGCATGGTCGTGGCCACCGAGGAGCTCAGCCGTGGTTCGCTGGGCATCGGCGGCTCGCTCATCACCCGCCCGGAGATCCTCACCCGTGCACTGGTGAAGGGCGGCACCGAGGCGCAGAAGCTGGAGTGGCTGCCCAAGCTGGCCGTCGCCGAGGTGATGCCCGCCGTGGCCGTCACCGAGCCCGACTACGGCAGCGACGTGGCCGGCATCAAGGTCACCGCCACCGAGGCCACCGGCCCCAACGGCGAGCCCGGTTACGTGATCAACGGCGTCAAGACCTGGTGCACCCTCGGCGCCCGTGGCGACGTGCTGGCCCTGTTGGCACGCACCGACCCCGACCGCACCAAGACCCACCGCGGCCTCAGCCTGTTCATCGTGCCCAAGCCCCGTGGCGAGGGCCACGGCTTCCAGTTCGTCCAGGACGTCACCGCCAATGGAGTGCAGGGCAAGATGGAGGGTCGCGCCATCGACACCATCGGCTACCGCGGCATGCACAGCTACGAGGTGGCGCTGGAGAACTGGTGGGTCCCCGCCGACAACCTGGTGGGCGGCCCCGACGGGCTGGGCAAGGGCTTCTACCTGCAGATGGCCGGCTTCGAGAACGGCCGCCTGCAGACCGCGGCCCGCGCCGTGGGCGTGATGCAGGCCGCCTATGAGGCGGCGCTCGACTACGCCGAGAACCGCAAGGTGTTCGGCCAGCCGATCATGGACTACCAGCTCACCCAGGTGAAGCTCGGCCGCATGGCCGTGCTCACCCAGGCCGGTCGCCAGTTCGCCTACGCCGTGGCCCGCATGATGGCCAAGGGCGAGGGCACCGCCGAGGCAGCGATGGTGAAGGCGTACGTGTGCAAGGCAGCCGAGTGGGTCACCCGCGAAGCCATGCAGATCCACGGTGGCATGGGCTACGCCGAGGAGTTCACCGTGTCGCGCCTGTTCGTCGACGCCCGCGTGTTGAGCATCTTCGAGGGCGCCGACGAGACCCTCTGCCTGAAGGTCATCGCCCGCACCCTGGTCGCCAACGCCAACGCCGCCTGACCCCGTCCGAGTGCCAGCGCGCCGGTCCGAGTGCCACGAGGCCATCGGAGTGGGGACTCGCACCCGGGGTGCGCGTACCCCCTCGGACCACGGGTCAGGCCCGGCGGTGGCCGCTCACCGCGTCCTGACCGCCGTCGAACGGGTCGCGCTCCCAGGTGGCGTAACGGCCGTGCAGTGCCAGACCCACTGACGAGCAGGCGCGGTCGTACTCGTCGAGCGTGATCGCCGTGGAGTGATGCTCCAATCCGAAGCCGGCCACCAGCAAGCCACCGTCGTCGAGGTGCGCGGCCAGGTTGGCCACGATGGGCGCCCGGTCCTCGGGTCGGCAGAAGATCATCACGTTGCCCGGCATCGCCACCACGCCGTACCTGCGAGGCAACTGCACCGCGGCCAGGTCGCCCAGGTGCCACGGGATGTGTGGCGCATCGCGACGGGCGTACGCCAACAGGTCGTCGTCGAGGTCGACTCCCTCGACCGGCAGCCCGCGAGCATGCAGTTCGATGGCCACACGGCCCATGCCGCACCCGGCGTCGAGCACCGGGCCATCGACGGGGACCTCACGCACGAGCGCCTCGATGAGATCGGCCTCACCGTGCGCAGCCGTGCCCGTCGCCTCCAGCCGCTCCCATCGAGCGTGGTACTCCTCGAGGTCGATGTCGCGACGCCACTTCGCCCACCGCTCGCTGACGTGTTCGCCCGTCACGGCACCAGTTCCAGCAACGAGGCGATGCGATCGAAGTCGGCCTCGGGATGGTCGTCGTGCGGGTCGAGCAGGATGGGGTGTAGCCCGGCAGCGCGAGCGCCACCCACGTCCATCGTCACCGAGTCGCCCACGTACGCGATGCGCGACCGATCGAGGCCATCGAAGTAGGGCAGCGCGAAGTCGAAGATGTGCGGGTCGGGCTTGGCCACGCCCACCAAGTGGCTGTCGATCACCACGCGCACGGGAGTGTGCGGCCCCGGCCCGGCCTGGCACACGCCACTGCGCGCCAGCACCTCGGCGATCTGGCCGCTGGCGTTGCTGACCACACCCATCGGGACGTCGAGCTCGTGGAGCAGCTGGAGCGCCTGCACGCTCTCGGGAATGGCCCAGCGCCACGTCCACGCGTTGCGCGTGGCGTCGAGCACGCGCGCCGCGAACTCCACGTCGTCCTCCGGCACCCCGACGGCGCGTACGTAGGCCTCGTTGTAGTCGTGCCAGAACTTCTCCTGCGCGCCGGCCGCGCTCTTGGCTGCCATGCCCAGGTAGTGGGCTCGGCGGTGCGCCGAGATGCTCGGGTCGCCCCCGTGGTAGGCCAGCAAGGGGCCGAGCACGGTGGGATCGGGCAGCAAGAAGATGCCGCCGGCGTCGAACAGGATCGCGTCGAAATTCGGGTGCGCCACGGGATCAAACCTAACCTTGAGGCGTGCGCAGCCCTCGTGACTTCTTCAAGCCCCTCGCCGTCGGTGCTCCCGAGCCCGTTCGCGAGATCCCGTTCCGCCCCAGCCGGGTCATCCACTTCTTCCCGCCGCAGAACGAGAAGCTCGTCAGCAAGCTCCCCGACATCATCCCCACCGTCGACATCCTGCTCGGCAACCTGGAAGACGCGATCCCGATGGCCGACAAGGAAGCCGCCCGCGCCGGCCTGGTGAAGGTGGGCAAGACCGTCGACATGGGCGGCACCCAGCTGTGGACGCGCATCAACAGCCTCGACTCGCCGTGGGCGCTCGACGACCTCACCACGCTCGTCACCGAGATCGGTGACAAGCTCGACGTCATCATGGTGCCGAAGGTGGAGGGCCCCGAGGACATCCACTACGTCGACCGCCTGCTCGCCCAGCTCGAGGCGAAGGCCGGCCTGAAGAAGCCGCTGCTCGTGCACGCCATCCTCGAGACCGCTCGCGGCGTGGCCAACATCGAGGCCATCTGCGCTGCCTCGCCACGCATGCAGGGCCTGTCGCTCGGCCCGGCCGACCTCGCGGCCAACCGGCGCATGAAGACCACTCGCGTCGGCGGCGGCCACCCCGACTACGTGGTGCGCGTCGACCCGCCGCAGGGCGCCGACGGCCCCGACTATGGCGCACCCCGAGCCACGTTCCAGCAGGACCTGTGGCACTACACCATCGCCCGCATGGTCGACGCGTGCGTCACCTTCGGCCTGCTCCCCTTCTACGGCCCGTTCGGCGACATCAAGGACACGGTCGCCTGCGAAGACCAGTTCCGCAACGCCTACCTTCTCGGCTGCGTGGGCGCGTGGAGCCTGCACCCCGCGCAGGTGGAGATCGCCAAGCGCGTGTTCAGCCCACGCCCGGCCGATGTGCAGCAGGCACAGCGAGTGATCGATGCGATGGGCGACGGCACCGGCGCCATCATGCTCGACGGAAAGATGGAGGACGACGCCTCCGTCAAGCAGTGCAAGGTGGTCGTCGAGCTGGCCCGTCAACTGGCCGCACGCGACCCCGAGCTCGCCGCCGCCTACGGCTTCTGAAGGAGATCACCGACATGAGCGACCTGCGCCCCCGCCGTTCCGTGCTGTACATGCCCGCCGCCAATGAGCGTGCGTTGGAGAAGGCGAAGACCATCGCCGCCGACGCCATCATCTTCGACCTCGAGGATGCCGTGGCACCCGATGCGAAGGATGCCGCCCGCGCCAACGCGGTCGCCGCGGCGAACTCGGCCGAGTACGGCAACCGTGAGCTCACCATTCGCTGCAACGGCCTCGACACGCCCTGGGGAATCGACGACCTCGCGGCCGCCGCGCAGTCGCAGGCTGCTGCTGTGGTGATCCCGAAGGTCGGCTCGGTGGAATACCTCGACGACGTGTCGAACCGCCTCGACGCCGCCGGCGCCCGCGCCGACATGAAGATCTGGGCGATGATCGAGACACCCACCGCAGTGTTCGACATCCGCGCGCTGGCAAGTCACTGGCGGGTGGCGGTCCTCGTGATGGGCACCAACGACCTCGCCCGAGAGCTGCGCTCGTCGCTCGGCGCCGCGGGCCGTCACCCGCTGGTGCCGCACCTGGCCACCTCGCTCGCCGGCGCCCGCGAGGCGGGCAAGGTCATCCTCGACGGCGTGTACAACGACGTGAAGGACCTCGACGGGTTCCGCACCGAGTGCGTGCAGGGTTTCGAGATGGGCTTCGACGGCAAGACACTCATCCACCCCGGTCAGGTCGACATCTGCAACGACGTGTGGGCGCCGTCGGCGGAGGACGTCGAGCATGCTCGTGGCCTCATCGCCGCGTTCGAGGAAGGCATCGCCGAGGGCAAGGGCGTGGTCACCTACAACGGCCGGATGATCGAGAACCTCCACGTCGCCAACGCCCAGCGCCTGCTGGCCGTGGCCGACGCCATCGCCGCACTCGGCTGACACCGCTGCTCGACGACACAGCCCCCAGACGCGGCTGAGGGGCTCCTCTGGGAGGCGCCCCTCGGTCGGTAGCCCTTGTTGATCTGCAGCTTCAGTGGCTGCGATTTCCCTGGGGGAAAGTGGCTTCTAGGAGCACTATGCACCCAGCCCGCGCGGCATGCAAGTCAAGATTTTCGACCACGCCCGGTTCAGGGTGCCGACTGCTCCCAGACGCTCTTCGCACCGCTGTGTCCGGTGGCGTACACCGACCACGAGGCAGCGATGCCGGAGCCCACGACCAGGATGGCCAACACGATGTTGATCACCTTCGGCTTGCGCAGCACCTTGGTGGCCTGTTCCTCACCGGACCGACGACGCCACCAGGCGAACACCACCCAGGCCAGCACGAGCAGGAAGAACAGACCGGCGAAGAACTGCACCGACTCACCCATCTCCACGTGGTCCTCGAGCGTGCCCGAGATGGTCTCGCCGGCGCGTCGCAACGACTCCTCCAGCTCCTCACCGCTGCCGACCGCCAGTAGTGCGCCGAGGAAGCCGAGGCCGCTGACCACGGCCACCGGGACACCGATCTTCTGCTGCCATGACGGGAAGATCACCATCACCAACACGCCGATGAGCGCGAGCGGGATGGCCACCACCGGCATGTGCACCACCAGCGGATGGGTGGGAAGGCCACCGAGTGTTTCGAGCATCATTCACCTCTCAGATATGCGACGAGCACGTCGACCTGGGCCTGCGTCAGCCCACCGAACCCGCGCATGCGTCCCTTGCCGTACTGGATGGTGAACCGCAACGGTTGATCGCCGAGGCTCGCCATGCGCACCGTGTCGAGCTTCGGTGCATCGGTCTTGCCTTCCCGATTCGCACCATGGCAGCGAGCACACGACATCTGGTAGACGTCGCTGCCGGTGAGGGTCTGGGTCACGCCGTTCTGCGCCACGGGGGCACTGCTGTCGGACGACTGGGCGCCGCACGCGGCCATCACCGCCACCGCGGTCGTTGCCGCCGGCAGGAGGAACCATGCACGGCGAAGGTGGGCACGGCGAAGATGGGCACGGCGAAGATGGGCACGGCGAAGATGGGCGCGACGGGGGGACGAACGTCGCTTCGGGTCGGACACGCCTCCATTGTGATACCCAGAGGGGTATCACGACAGGGACCAAGGTCACTCCCCGAGCGATGATGCAAGATGCCCCTATCGCTGTTGGCGATGGGTGGCTTGGTGCAACGGCCAGAGTCAGAGGCTGCTGCGGAACAGCGCCAGCGTGCGGTCCCATGCGGCGGCGGATGCCGCCGCGTCGTAGACCTCGGGGCGAGCGTCGTTGAAGAACGCGTGATGCGTGCCGGGGTGCACATGGAGCGTCGCCGTCTTGCCCAGCGACCGCAGTTGCTCCTGCAGCGCGGCGCTCGCCTCGGGGCCGGCGTAGTCGTCGAACTCGGCGTACTCGCCCTCGATGGTGGCGCTGATGGCCGACCAGTCGGGCTGCGCGCTCGCCCACGGGATGACGCCGTAATACGGCGCACACGCGGCCACGGCATCGGGGCGCAGCGAGGCGACGACCAACGCCAGCCCACCGCCCATGCAGTAGCCGACCACACCGACCTTGTTGTTCCCGGAACGTTCCTGCAGGAGCGCGACCGCGCCGCTCAGGTCCTTGCCTGCCTGCTCCAGGTTGAGTGCCATCATCAACTTGCCCGCGCCATCGGGTTCGGTGGACGACTCACCGTGGTACAGGTCGGGCGCCAAGGCCGTGAACCCAGCGGCGGCGAAGCGGTCGACCACGTCCTTGATGTGCGGAACGAGTCCCCACCACTCCTGGATGACCAGCACACCGGGGCCGGAGCCGGCGATGTAGCCGTCGCAGGTGTGACCGTTGCTCTTGAACGTGACGATGTTTCCCATTCGGTCTCCCATGCGGCAGAACGTAGCGCAGCAGCCTGCGGCACCGATGAGCGAATTTTGTACGGTCACAAAGTGCGGTCTGTACGCCATCGCGTGTGACAACTACGATGTCGCCCATGACCGTGCTCGACACCCACCCCGCCGACGCCTACGCCAACGACCGTGCGCACGTGTTCCACTCGTGGAGCGCGCAGGGGATGATCAACCCGCTCGTCGTCTCACGTGCCGAGGGCAGCTACTTCTGGACCGAGGACGGCACCCGCTATCTCGACTTCTCGGCGCAGCTGATGAACATGAACATCGGGCACCAGCATCCGAAGCTCGTTGCGGCCATCAAGGAGCAGGTCGACCGGCTGTGCACCATCGCCCCGTTCCACGCCAATGACGCGCGTAGCGAGGCCGCTCGCCTCATCACCGAGGTCGCAGCCAACAACGATCCGAACTGTGATTTGAACATGGTGTTCTTCACCAACGGCGGCGCCGAGGCCACCGAGAACGCGGTGCGCATGGCCCGCCTGCACACCGGGCGCCACAAGGTGCTCAACCACTACCGCAGCTACCACGGCGCCACCAACGGCGCCATCACGCTCACCGGCGACCCGCGCCGTTGGCCCAGCGAACCGGGCATGCCCGGCGTGGTGAAGTTCTGGGGTCCGTACCCGTACCGCAGCGCGTTCCACAGCACCAGCGAGGCCGAGGAGTGCGAGCGCGCGCTGCAGCACCTCGACGACGTGCTCATGGTGGAGGGTGCCCAGAACGTGGCCGCCATCATCATCGAGACGGTGGTCGGCACCAATGGCATCCTGGTCCCGCCCGACGGCTATCTGGCCGGCATCCGCGAGCGCTGCGACCGCCACGGCATCATGATGATCTGCGACGAGGTGATGGCCGGCTTCGGCCGTTGCGGCGAGTGGTTCGCGTTCCAGAAGTGGGGCGTGCAGCCCGACCTGGTGTGCTTCGCCAAGGGCGTCAACTCCGGCTACGTGCCCCTCGGCGGCGTGGTCATCAGCGACAAGGTGTCGGCCACGTTCCGCGAGCGCGCCTACCCGGGCGGCCTCACCTACTCCGGTCACCCACTCGCCTGCGCGTCGGCCGTCGCCAGCATCAACATCTTCAAGGACGAGGGCATCATCGAGCACGCCCGCTCCCTGGGCGAGGACGTCATCCGCCCGGGCCTCGAGAAGCTGAAGGCCAACCACCCGTCGGTGGGCGACGTGCGCGGCATGGGCGTGTTCTGGGCCATCGAGCTGGTGAAGAACCGCGAGACCCGCGAGCCGATGGTGCCGTACAACGCTGCCGGCCCCGACGCCAAGCCGATGATGGAACTGCTGGCCGCCTGCAAGAGCAAGGGGCTGTGGCCGTTCACCCACTTCAACCGCCTGCACGTCACGCCGCCGTGCAACACCACGGCCGACCAGATCGAAGAGGGCCTGGCCATCATCGACGAGGCGCTCACCATCTCCGATCAGTACTACACGGGCTGAGCCGGGCAACTCTCGCGCGCCCTTCTGGCACGCTCCCGCCCATGGGTATCTACGACGAGATCGACGCTCGCCTGCAGGGCAGCATCGACAACATCTTCGAGCACGGGTGGCAACCGGCCGACCTCGCGCACTTCGTGCGGCGTGAGTGTTCGCAACGCCATGTCCGGCTCACCCTCGGCCTCATCGCCCGCCATTCGCGTCAGCACGACGCCGTCACCCGAGCCCCACACGAATGGCTCGCCCAACTCGACGAGCTCGGGGTGTACTCCCCCGCCGACGGCACCATCGTGGGTGGTCACGGCGTGGTGGTCGAGCGGTGGGCGCGCACCGAAAAGCTCGACCCCGATGAAGCGACCTCCATGGGATCGTTTCTCAACGTCTTGCTGACGCTCAGCCGAGTGCTGCCGCTGCTCGGCGCGCCCCCGTCGAAGTGGGGCAACTCGAATCGAGGCGTCGCACCGGTGAAGGCCGTCGGAGACGACGTGCCCGCGAAAACCCTCCACACCATCCGCGCCCTGTTGGCAAAGGCCGAGAGCACCGACTTCGAGGCGGAGGCAGAGGCGTTCACCGCCAAGGCACAGGAGCTCATGGCCCGCCACAGCATCGACACCGCGATGCTCGCTGCGTCTGCGGCCGGCGCGGGCAGCCACGCCGGCGTGGCCCAGCGGCGCGTGCACATCGACAACCCGTACGCCGACGAAAAGGCACTGTTCCTCGGCATGATCGCCCGCGTGAACGGCGCCCGCAGTGTGTGGTCGGCGCAGCCCGGGTTCTGCACCGTCATGGGCTTCCCGGTCGATGTGCAGCTCACCGAGATGCTGTTCACCTCGCTGCTCGTGCAGGCCACCCACGCCTCCGCGGTGGCCACCGCGCACGACAAGTACCTGCGCACCGCATCGTTCCGCCGGGCGTTCCTGGTGTCGTTCGCCGATCGCATCGCCGAGCGGCTGAGGGCCGCCACGTCCACCGTGCGCACCGAGGCGACCGAGCAGTACGGCTCGGCGTTGGCACCGGTGCTCGCCGCCAAGGAGATGGCCGTCGAGCGCGCCGTCGAGGCGGCGTTCCCGAACACGGTGGCGATGAAGGCCAAGCGCTACAGCGCCGAGGGCTGGCACGCCGGCCGCGCGGCAGCCGACCGCGCCGACATCGGGGCCGGCGCGGCGCTCACCGAGGGCTGAGGGTCAGTCGACGCTCCAGGTGCCGTTGCTGCGCAACAGCGCGTGCAGGTCGCCGGGGCCCTTCTTCTCGCTGGCCTGCGCCAGCTGTGCGCCCACCATCGAGCCGTAGTCGCCACGCTGCACGTCGCGGAACACACCGAACGGCGTGGCCGAGTGATCGTCGTGCGAGAGACGAGCCAACGCGAACGCAAGACCCGGGTCTTCGCGGTGAGCGTCGTGGACGAGCAGTGCGTCCTCGCCCACGTCGGCCACTTCCATGATGCGCAGCTGACCGTCGGAACCCATGACCACGCCCTTGTGGCCGTCGGCGCCGAAGCGGATGGGCTGGCCGTGCTTGAGATCGATCATCATCTCTTCGCGCGCGTTGCGGCTGGTGATGTCGTCGAAGGCCGAGTCGTTGAACACGTTGCAGTTCTGGAAGATCTCGACGAACGACGCGCCCTTGTGGGCATGCGCCTGCCGGAACACTTCCATCATGTGCTTGCGGTCGAGGTCGTGCGTGCGCGCCACGAACGACGCCTCGGCACCCAACGCCACGCTGAGCGGGTTGAACGGATGGTCGATGGACCCCATGGGCGTGCTCTTGGTGACCTTGCCCGTCTCGCTCGTGGGCGAGTACTGCCCCTTCGTGAGACCGTAGATGCGGTTGTTGAAGAGCAGGATGGTGAGGTTCACGTTGCGGCGCAACGCATGGATGAGGTGGTTGCCACCGATGGACAGCGAGTCGCCGTCGCCGGTGATGACCCACACGTCGAGGTCGGGCCGGGCCACGGCCACCCCGGTGGCGATGGCAGGTGCACGACCGTGGATGCTGTGCATGCCGTAGGTGTTCATGTAATACGGGAATCGGCTGCTGCAGCCGATGCCGCTGATGAACACCGTGTTCTCCGGCGCGATGCCCAGGTCGGGCATCAGCTGCTGCACGGCCTGCATGATGCCGTAGTCGCCGCAGCCGGGGCACCAGCGCACCTCCTGGTCGCTCATCCAGTCCTTCTTGGTGGTGAGCGGAACGATCGTGTCACTCACGACAGGGCCTCCTGAATGGCAGCTTCGAGTTCGGCCGAGGTGAAGGGCAATCCCTGCACCTTGGTGATGGGTGTGGCGTCGACGAGGTACTCGGCCCGCACCAGGCGGCACAACTGCCCCATGTTCAGCTCGGGGACGAGGATTCTCTTGAACGGTCGCAACAGGTCGCCGAGGTTCGGCGGCCAGGGGTTGAGGTGGGTGAGGTGGATCCAGGCCACCTTGGTGCCGGCACGGCGCGTGCGCTGCACCGCTGCGTCGATGGCCGCCCACGTGGACCCCCACCCGAGCAGCACCACGTCGGCGTCGGCGTCGCCGGTGATGGTGGCCGGCGGGATGTCGGCGGCGATGCCGGCGATCTTGTCGGCACGCAGGTGCACCATCTTCGAGTGGTTGGCCGGCGAGTAGTCGATGTTGCCGCTGCCGTCCTGCTTCTCGATGCCACCCACGCGGTGCATCAGACCAGGGGTGCCGGGGATGGCCCACGGGCGAGCCAACGTGTCGGGGTCGCGCAGGTAGGGCCAGTACTCCGGGTTGCCCTCAGCGTCGGTGTGGTTCATCTCGGTCTGGAACGACACCGAGATGTCGGGCAGGTCCTCGGGCACGGGCAGCTTCCAGGGCTCGGAGCCGTTGGCCAGGTAGCCGTCGCTGAGGAGGATGACCGGCGTGCGGTACTTCAGCGCGATGCGGGCGGCCTCGATGGCAGCGTCGAAGCAGTTGGCCGGGCTGTACGCCGCCACGATGGGCAACGGGGCCTCGCCATGACGACCGAACATCGCGATGTTGAGGTCGGCCGCTTCGGTCTTGGTGGGCAAGCCGGTGGACGGCCCACCGCGCTGGATGTCGACCAGGATGAGCGGCAGCTCCAACGACACGGCGAGGCTCATGGTCTCGCTCTTCAGCGCCACACCCGGACCACTGGTGGTGGTGACGCCGAGATGACCGGCGAACGCCGAACCGAGCGCCATACCGGCGGCTGCGATCTCGTCTTCCGCCTGCACGGTGCGCACACCGAAGTGCTTGTGCTTGGACAGCTCGTGGAGGATGTCGCTGGCCGGGGTGATGGGATAGCTGCCCAGGAACACCGGCAGCTTCGCCAGTTGCCCGGCAGCCACCAGGCCCCACGCCAACGCCACGTTGCCGGTGATGTTGGTGTACTCGCCGGCCGGCAGTTGCGCCGGCTTCACCTCGTACGGGTGGTCGAACAACTCGGTGGTCTCACCGAAGGCGAACCCGGCGCGGAACGCGGCGAGGTTGCTCTCCTTCACGAGGTCCTTGAACTTGTTCTCGATCCAGGCGATGGTGGGTTCGGTGGGCCGCGAGTAGAGCCAGCTCACCAGACCGAGCGCGAACAGGTTCTTCGACCGCTCGGCGTCGCGCGGCTTCACGCCCAGCGGCTCGGTGGCGCGCTGGGTGAGCGTGGTCATCGGGATCTCCACGACTCGGTACTGCGACAGAAAGTCGTCGTGCAGCGGGTTGTGGTCGTAGCCGGCCTTGTGCAGGTCGCGCTCTTCGAAGGCATCGGTGTTGATGATCAACAACCCGCCCTGCTCGAGGCGATGGAGGTCGGCCTTGAGTGCTGCGGGGTTCATCACGACGAGCACGTTCGGCGCGTCGCCCGGTGTGGTGATGTCGTGGTCCGAGATGTGGACCTGGAAACTCGAGACGCCGTTGACCGTGCCCGCTGGGGCACGAATCTCTGCCGGGTAGTCGGGGAACGTCGACAGATCGTTCCCGAACAGTGCGGAGACCGACGTGAATCGATCGCCCGTCAACTGCATACCGTCGCCGGAATCGCCCGCGAACCGGACGACGACGTGCGAGATCTGCTCGGGCTGTCGGTCCTGTCGTTCTTCGGTGTCCGTCATTGGCCACCTCCATGAGAGGGACGGCGCCATCGTCGTCCGCGTGACGCGAACCATATACCGCAGGGCCCGCGAATACGTGGTGGCACGGACGCCGCCGCCAACTTCGTGACCAAGGTCCCACGCCTTCCGGGACCCACGGCGGACGCCTCGACCGACGCGAGAAGGGGCGGGCCGCCGAAGCGACCCGCCCCTTCTGATTCGATGGCATCATTCGATGCGTCCGACGACGGTCAGGCGCCGCCCTCGGTGAGCGTGACCTCGATAGGGGCGAACGAGGAACCGTTCACGTCGACGCCATCAGCGGTGAGCAGCTTGACGGCTTCGTTGACGATGTCGTTCGTCCACGAGGTGGCGTCGGGAGCCTTGGTGAGGACCGTCGCACCGTCGAGGTTCTTGGTGCCGCTGGCGATCTCCACCGTGCGGTCCCAGGCAGCGGTGTCGATGACACCCACGCCACCCTCGGCCGGCCAGATGAGCTTGTTGACCTCGTTCATCTGCCACAGCTGGTGCGTGGCACCGAGCTTCGAGCCCTTGGCCACCACGATGTCGGCGCATGCCTGGGCGTTGTCGCGGCAGTAGGCCCAACCCTCGAGCGAGGCCTTCACGAACGCCACGGCCTGACCGCAGTACGCCGGGTCGCTGAGACGGGTCTCGTCGGCCCAGATGGCGTCCTGCAACATGCCCACGCCCTCGTCCTCGTACGAGACGACGTTGAGGTCCTCGGGCTGGTAGAGCGCACCCGTGTCGGGGTTGATGGCCTCGAGCACCTGTGCGTACTCGTTGTAGGTCATCGCCTCGGCAGCGTCGATCTCGCCCGAGAGCAGACCATTCATGTCGAAGTTCTGCTGGAGCAGGGTGACATCGCTGGCGGGATCGAGGCCGGCCTTCGACAGCGCAGCGAAGATCTCGTACTCGTTGCCGAAGCCCCAGTTGCCGATCTTCTTGCCCTTGAAGTCGGCGGCCGACGTGATGTTCTTGTCCTTGAAGCTCACCTGCAGCGTGCCGCTGCGCTGGAACACCTGGGCGATGTTGGTGACCTTGGCGCCTGCTTCACGCTCGGCGAGCGCCTTGGGCACCCACGAGATGGCGAAGTCGACCGCGCCCGACGCGAGCGTCTTCTGCGGCGGAATGTCGACGCCGCCTTCGACGATCTCCACGTCGAGTCCGGCCTTCTCGTAGAAGCCCTGGTCCACGGCAGCGAAGTACCCGGCGAACTGTGCCTGGGTGACCCACTGCAGCTGCAGCTTCACCTTGGCGCCCTCCGGTGCGGTGCACGACGCGACGTCGACCGCGAGTCCGGCGCCCGTGTCACCGCCGGCAGCTGCCGTGGTGTCGGATCCGCCGGCCGCAGCAGTGGTCTCGGTGCCCCCGGCCGCAGCCGTGGTGTCGCTGCTGCTCTCGTCGTCGCCGCACGCGGCCACGAGCAGACCGGCGAGTGAAACGATGGCAGCCAGTTTGGCCGCACGTCCGTGTCGCATTGTCCCTCCCCTTGTTCTCTGTTGGTTGTGTTGCTGGTTGATGGTGGTTGTGTTCACTTGGAACGACCGCGCCGACGCCACGGGACGACGAGGTATTCCAAGAGGTTGGAGCCCGCGAAGAACAGCAGGCCCACGAGCGCTCCGCCCAGGACATAGGCGAACCCCAGCGCTTTGTTCGATCCGTTCAAGGTACCCGAGATCTTGCTGCCGAGGCCGTCCTGCGTGCCGCCGAAGTACTCCGACACGAGGGCGATGATGAGTGCGAGCGGCGCCGCGGTGCGCACGCCGGTGAAGAAGAACGGCATCGTGTTCGGGAGCCGCACCTTCTTGAGGGTGTCGAACGGCGATGCCGCGTACGACCGCATCAGTTCCATCTGTGTCGCGTCGTTCTGGCGCAGGCCCTTGGTGACCTGTACGAACACCACGAAGAACACCGAGATGGTCACCATGATGCGTCGCGGGATCTGACTGTCGAGCGAGTACATGTTGTTCAGCACGCCGACGATGACGACGGCCGGGATGGCTGCCACGGTGATGGCCAGCGGGTTCACCAGATCGCTGACGAACGCGAAGCGATTGGTGAGCACGGCCACGACGAACCCGATGAGGGAACCGAGCACGAGACCGACGAGGGCGTTCATGCCGGTGACGACGCTGGCCTTCCACACCAGATCGAAGTCGTCGATGAACGACCGCCAGATGTCGGTGGGCCGCGGGATGACGAACGGCTGCACGTCGCTGACGACCACCCACGCCTGCCACGCGGCGAGGAACAGCACCCCCAGCACCAACGGCGGCAGCACCACCGCGAGTGCGTTGCGGAGACGGACGGTCGCGTTCACCGGTCGTCGATGCCCTTCGCGTGATCCGCCATCTCGATGCCGCGCAATGCCTCGCGCACCTCGGTGACGCGAGCGAAGAAGTCGGTCGCCTCGCGGGTGAGCTCGGAGCGGTCGCGCCCGAGCGCGACCGACACGATCTCGGTGATGCGTCCGGGCCGAGGCGACATGACCACCACACGGTCGGCCAGGTACACCGCCTCGGGGATGGAGTGGGTGACGAACACCACCGTGGTGCCGGCTGCGGCGCAGATGCGCAGCAGTTCGGCCTGCATGTGCTCGCGGGTCATCTCGTCGAGCGCGCCGAACGGTTCGTCCATCAACAGCAACTTCGGGTGCGACGCGAGTGCACGAGCAATGGCGATGCGCTGCTGCATGCCGCCGGAGAGCTGCCAGGGCATGTGCTTGGCGAACTCGGGGAGCTTCACCAGCTCGAGCATCTCCTGCGAGCGTTGGCGTCGGGCTGCCTTGTCCCAGCCCTTCAGCTCGAGCGGCAGCTCGATGTTGCGCTCGACGGTGCGCCACTCGAACAGACCGCTCTGTTGGAAGGCCATGCCGTAGTCCTGATCGACACGCGCCTGATGTGCCGACTTGCCGTGGATCGTGACCGAGCCCGACGTGGGTTCCAGGAGATCGGCCACCAGGCGCAGCAGTGTGCTCTTGCCGCAGCCCGACGGACCGATGAGCGAGATGAACTCACCGGGCTGCACGTCGAGATCGATGTCGACCAGCGCGTCGACCTGATTCGGCTTGCCCTGGTTGAAGATCTTGTTCACGCCACGAATGGCGACGGCCGGCGAGGTACCGGCTTCGGGGGACGACACGGTCATCGAGTTCTCCATCACACCGCCTCCGGCGGTCGGTTGCGCATGAGCAGTCGGTCGATGCCCACCACGACGGCAGCCATCACCAGGCCGAGTGCGGCGGCGCCGAACACGGCGGTGTACAGCTTCGGCGGGTCGGAGGTGGCCTCCTGCCCGTACGACAGGATGAGGCGGCCCACGCCGTACCTCACGCCCAACGAGATCTCCGACACCGTGACGCCCACGACGGCGGCCGCGCCGGCCAGGCGGAGGGCCGGCGCAAGGAATGGCACCGCATTGGGGAAGCGCAACTTCCACAGCGTCTTCCACCACCCGGCGGCGTACGAGTCCATCAACTCCAGCGGCGCGGACGGCGTGGTCTGCAGCCCTCGCAGGGTTCCCATCGCGACTGGGAAGAAGGCGAGGAACACGCCCAGCAGCACGGCTGCCAACCATGTCTTCGACGCGAGCTCGCGACTGTTGTAGGCCATGAGCGAGAAGATGAGCGGAGCCAGCACGATGATGGGCACGGTCTGGCTGATCACCAGATACGGCATGAGCGCGCGCTCGAAGAACCGGAACCGCGCCATCAGCACGGCGAGTCCGATGCCGAGCAGCGACCCCGCCACGAATGCCGCCAGGGCGCAACGGAACGAGTACCAGGCAGCGCGCAGGACGACGACGAACACGCTGTCCTCCCCGCCTCGAACCTCGGACTCGCTGAACCGGGAGAACATGTCCCAGATGTGCGGCATCGCCCGATCGTCGGTGCGGGCCAGGATGCGCGTGCCGAAGATCGTGCCGCCCTTCTCAGGGCCCACCGCTTTGTACAACTCCCACGAGACGGCCACGAGTACGAACGCCACGGCGAACATCGAGGCGCGACGGATGCGCGTGCGTCGACGCTGCCGTTCGGCGTCGGTCACGAACGCGCCCTCACATGCTCGGCGACGGCGGGCAGCACCTTCTCGCCGTACTCGGCGAGGGTGTGGTCCTTGTCGTCGTGCTGCAGGTAGATGCTGAACTGATCCACCCCGAGGTCCTTCAGTTGGCGCATGCGCTCGATGTGCGTCTCCACCGGGCCGACGATGCAGAAGCGGTCGACGATCTCGTCGGGCACGAACTGGGTGTGCGTGTTGCCGGCCTGACCATGCTCGTTGTAGTCGTAGCCCTGGCGGCCCTTGATGTAATCGGTGAGCGCCTGCGGCACTGCATCGGTGTCGGCGCCGTAGCGCGCCACGATGTCGGCCACGTGGTTGCCCACCATGCCGCCGAACCAACGGCACTGCTCGCGACCGTGCGCCAGCCCTTCGGGTGTGCCGTCGGTGACGTACGCCGGCGCAGCCACGCAGATCTTCACGTCGTCGGGATCGCGGCCCGCGGCGGCCGCGGCGTTGCGCACCGCACCGATGGTCCATGCGGCGATGGACAGGTCGGCCAACTGGAGGATGAACCCGTCGCCCACCTCACCCGTGAGCGCGAGCGCCTTGGGCCCGTACGCGGCCACCCACACCTCGAGCTCGCTCTTGCCGGCCCAGGGGAAGCGGATCTCGTTGCCCTTGTACTGCACCCCGCGCCCGTTGCCCAGTTCGCGGATGACGTGCACGCTCTCACGCAAGGTGGCGAGCGTGGTGGGGGAACCGTTCGTGACCCGCACGGCCGAGTCGCCGCGGCCGATGCCGCAGACGGTGCGATTGCCGAACATCTCGTTCAGCGTGGCGTACAGGCTGGCGGTGACGGTCCAGTCGCGAGTGGCCGGGTTCGTGACCATCGGGCCCACCACGACGTTGCGCGTCTCGGCCAGGATCTGGCTGTAGATGACGTACGGCTCCTGCCACAGGATGTGGCTGTCGAAGGTCCACACGTGGGTGAACCCGAATTGCTCGGCACGCTTGGCCAGATCGACCACCCTCGCCGAGGGCGGTGTGGTCTGCAGCACGACTCCGAAATCCACGATCTCATTCTCCCCTGTAGATCAGCGCCCACGGCTCCCCGGCCATGAACGCCCTGTTACAACGTGATCAGGCGGCGGCCGCTGACGACCGCCGCCCGAACGTGGTCACCGGTTCTGGGGGAATCCCAGATCGATGGTGCTGGTGCGCGGGTCTGGCCACCGGCTGGTGACCACCTTGGAGCGCGTGTAGAAGTTGATGCCCTCCGGGCCGTACATGTGCGTGTCGCCGAACAGGCTGGCCTTCCACCCACCGAAGCTGTAGTAGCTGACCGGCACCGGGATGGGCACGTTGATGCCCACCATGCCCACCTGCACGTCGAACTCGAACTGGCGGGCGGCGCCACCGTCGCGGGTGAAGATGGCCGTGCCATTGCCGAACTGGTTGGCGTTGATGAGAGCGAGCCCGTCGTCGTAGCCGTGCACGCGGGTGACGGTGAGCACCGGCCCGAAGATCTCGTCGTCGTAGCACTTCATCCCGGGCTTGGCGTGATCGATGAGGCTGGGCTTCAGGAAGAAGCCCTCGCTCGGGAGATCGGTCGTGCCGTCGACCACCACCGTCGCGCCTTCGCCGGCGGCGGCCTCGACGTACCCCTTCACCTTGTCGCGGTGCTCGGCCGTGATGAGCGGGCCCATCTCGTTGCCGTCCTCGCTCGCGGGGCCGACCTTGATGCCGGGGATGCGATCCTTGATCTTGCCGACCAGATCGTCGGCGATGGCCTCGCTGGCCAGGACGACGGAGATGGCCATGCACCGCTCGCCGGCCGAACCGTACGCGGCGCTCACCACGGCATCGGCGGCCATGTCGAGGTCGGCGTCGGGCAGCACCAGCATGTGGTTCTTCGCGCCGCCGAGCGCCTGCACACGCTTGCCGTTCTTGGTGCCGGTCTCGTAGATGTACTTCGCGATGGGCGTGGAGCCGACGAAGCTGATGGCCTGGATGTCGGGGTGCTCCAGCAAGCGATCCACAGCGGTCTTGTCGCCGTGCACCACGTTGAACGTGCCGTCAGGCAGACCGGCCTGCTTCAGCAGTTCGGCGATGAACATGCTCGCCGACGGGTCCTTCTCGCTGGGCTTGAGGACGAAGGTGTTGCCGCACGCGAGTGCGTTGGCGAACATCCACATCGGCACCATCGCCGGGAAGTTGAAGGGGGTGATGCCCGCGACCACACCGAGGGGCTGCTTGATGCTGTACACGTCGACGCCGCTGGACGCCTGCTCGCTGTAGCCACCCTTCAGCAGGTTCGGGATGCCACACGCGAACTCGATGTTCTCGAGGCCTCGAGCCACCTCGCCGAGCGCGTCGCCGAGCACCTTGCCGTGCTCCTTGGTGAGCAGTGTGGCGATCTCCTTGCGGTTGGCGTCCACCAGCTCGCGCATGCGGAACATGACCTCCGCGCGCCGCGACAGGTTGGTGGCCCGCCACGCCGGAAACGCAGCCTTGGCAACCGCGACCGCGTGATCCACCTCGGCGATCGAAGCGAAGTCGACCGAAGCCTGATGCTGCCCCGTCGCCGGATCGAACACCACGCCACTGCGCCCCGACTCCCCGAGGACAACCTTCCCATCGATCCAATGACTGATTCTGTTCATGTGCTTCTTCCTTTGAGATTCAAGTGAGGGAATGGCTCGGGGTTCGGGGCCGAGACGGTAGGTCGGCATCGGTTCGCCGACCGTGTCGAGGACCGAACGCCGAGGTGTTCCTGAACGGCGACCGTGTCGAGGACCGAACGCCGGGGCGTTCCCGAACGGGACTCAGACGAGGTACTGACTCAGCCCGCGCTTCACGTACTGCCCATGACCCTTCCGACCCACGAAGGTGTCGTTCTCGATGACCACGGTGCCTCGGGACAGCACGGTGTCGACCTTGCCGTCGATCACCCACCCCTCCCATGCCGAGTGGTCCATGTTCATGTGGTGCTTGTCGTTGATACCGATCTTGGTCTGGCGATTGGGGTCCCAGACCACGATGTCGGCGTCGGCGCCTGGCGCGATGACGCCCTTCTTCGGGTACATGCCGAACATGCGCGCCGGCGTGGTGCAGCAGGTCTCCACCCACCGCTCGAGCGTGATCTCGCCGTTCACCACACCCTGGTAGAGCAGCTCCATGCGGTGCTCGACGCCACCGATGCCGTTGGGGATGGCGGCGAAGTTGCCCAGGCCCAGTTCCTTCTGGTCCTTCATGCAGAACGGGCAGTGGTCGGTGCTGACGATGGCGAGCTCGTTCATCCGCAGGCCCTTCCACAGGTCGCCCTGGTGGCCGTGGCCCATCTGGCCGATGTAGTGGGGGTCGTGGTCCTTGCTGCGCACCGGGGTGCTGCACACCCACTTCGCACCCTCGAAACCGGGCTGCCCGAGCGTCTCCTCGAGCGTGAGGTACAGGTACTGCGGGCAGGTCTCGGCGAACACGTTGCGGCCGTGGTGTCGAGCCGCGGCCACCTCGTTCAGCGCGTCGCCGGCGCTCATGTGCACGATGTAGAGCGGCACGTTGCCGGCCACGTGGCTGAGCACGATGGCACGGTGGGTGGCCTCGGCTTCGAGCGGCGACGGGCGGGTGTAGCTGTGGTACTTCGGATCGGTCTCGCCGCGGGCCAACGCCTGCTGGACGAGCACGTCGATGGCGATGCCGTTCTCGGCGTGCATCATGATCATCGCCCCGCATTCGGCGGCGGTCTGCATGGCACGCAGGATCTGTCCGTCGTCGCTGTAGAACACGCCGGGGTACGCCATGAACAGCTTGAAGCTGCTGATGCCCTCGTGTTCCACGAGGTACTGCATGTCCTTCAGCGACTGGTCGTCGACGCCGCCGATGATCTGGTGGAAGGCGTAGTCGATGGAGCAGTTGCCGTCGGCTTTGCGGTGCCACTCGGCGAGTCCCTCGTGCACGTTCTCGCCGTAGCGCTGTACCGCCATGTCGATGATGGTGGTGGTGCCACCCCACGCCGCGGCGTTGCTGCCGGTCTCGAAGGTGTCGCTGGCGAACGTGCCACCGAACGGCAGCTCCATGTGCGTGTGCACGTCGATGCCGCCGGGAATGACGTACTTGCCCGCGGCGTCGATGACCGTGGTCATGCCCTCCTCGGTGAAGTAGCCGGGCGCGCCGACTGCGGTGATGGTGCCGTCGGTGACCAGCACGTCCTGGGCGATGGTGCCGGTGGTCGAGACCACGAGGCCGTTCTTGATGAGCGTCTGTGCCATGTGCGTTCCCCTTCTCAGCGCGCCACGAGTTCGTCGTAGGCGTCGGGCCGACGATCACGGTAGAACGCCCAGCGATCGCGCACGGTACGAATCATGTCGAGGTCGAGGTCGCGCACGATGAGCTCGGGCTTGTAGGGGTCGCCCACGTCGCCGACGAACTTGCCCTCGGGATCCACGAAGTAGCTCTGTCCGTAGAAGTCGTTGTCGCCGAGCGGCTCGATGCCGACGCGGTTGATGGCGCCCACGTAGTAGATGTTGGCCACCGCGGAGGCCGGCTGCTCGAGGCGCCACAGGTACTCGCTGAGGCCACGGCTGGTGGCCGACGGGTTGAACACGATCTCGGCGCCGTTGAGACCGAGCGCACGCCAGCCCTCGGGGAAGTGGCGGTCGTAGCAGATGTACACGCCCACCTTGCCGACGGCGGTCTCGAACACCGGGTACCCGCCGGTGCCGGGCGTGAAGTAGTACTTCTCCCAGAAGCCCTTGGTCTGCGGGATGTGCTGCTTGCGGTACTTCCCGAGGTACGTGCCGTCGGCGTCGATGACGGCCGCGGTGTTGTAGTACAGACCGGGCTGGACGATCTCGTACATCGGCAGCACCAGCACCATGCCGGTCTCCTTGGCGATGGCCTGGAAGCGCTGGGTGGTGGGGCCATCGGGGATGTGCTCGGTGTACTGGTAGTACTCGGGCTCCTGCACCTGGCAGAAGTACGGACCGTAGAACAGCTCCTGGAAGCACATCACCTGCGCACCCTGGGCCTTCGCGTCGTGCACCGACTGTTCGTGCTTGTCGAGCATCGCGTCCTTGGTGCCCGGCCAGTCCGTCTGCAGCAGTGCTGCTCTCACGATGTTTGCCATTTGCGGGACTCTAATTGTTCCACCTCAGAGCGCACAATGGTTGTATTGTTACCGGACAATGAACCCGTCGTTCGAGATGCGGGCCGTGCGCGACCTGGCCGCCGAGATCCCCGATCGCAGTGCTCGCGGTATCGCCGCCGCGGTGGGCCGGATGATCACGAGCGGTGCGCTACCGGTGGGCGAGCGACTGCCCACGGTGCGCGAACTGGCCACGGAGCTGGGAGTCTCCCCCACCACGGTCAGCGAGGCCTGGCAGAGCCTCGCTGCGGTCGGTGCCATCGACGCGCGTGGCCGCCAGGGCACGTTCGTCCGCCAACCCACCGGCCCGGCCATGCCGCGGCGGTACCGACGGGTCACCGAGGGTCCCGGTCACTTCGCGCTCGATCTCAGCACCGGCACCCCGGATCCCGCGCTGCTACCCGACCTCGGGCCGGTCATCGCCCGGGTGAGTCGACAGTCCCTCACCAGCAGCTATCTCGACCACCCGGTGCTCCCCGAGTTGGAGGAGCGGCTGCGCGCCGACTGGCCGTTCACCCCCGACGAGCTCACCGTCGTCGACGGCGCGATGGACGCGCTCGATCGGGTGGCGAGCGTGGTCGTTCGGCTGGGCGACCGGGTGGTGGTCGAGCAGCCCGCCTTTCCACCGTTGCTCGATCTGCTCGACCTGCTCGGTGCCGAAGTGGTGGGCGTACCGCTCGACGAGCAGGGCATGCGCGCCGACGCGCTGGCCGACGCGCTGGCCGGCGGGGCGTCTGCCGTGTTCCTGCAACCGCGAGCGCACAACCCCACTGGCATCACACTCACGGCCCGACGCGGCAAGCAGTTGGCCGCCGTGCTCGGCAAGAGCCATGCGATCGTGGTGGAGGACGACCACTCGGGCGACATCGCCAGTGGCGCGCTCGTCAGCATGGGCACGTATCTGCCCGACCGCACGGTGCACATCCGCTCTTACTCCAAGAGCCACGGCCCCGACCTGCGCCTGGCGGGTGTCGGAGGTGCGGGTCACGTGGTGAGCGCGGTGTCGAACCGCCGGCTGCTCGGGCCCGGCTGGAGCAGCCGCATCCTGCAGGCGGTCCTGCTCGAGATGCTCGACCACGACCCCACCGTGGAAGCGGTCGCCCACGCCCGCCGCGAGTACGCCGAACGTCGAGCCGCCGTGGCCGAGGTGCTCGAGCAGCACGGCGTGGGGTTCACCGGCTCCGACGGCATCAACCTGTGGATGCAGGTGGCCGACGAGCGGTCGTCGCTCATCACGCTCGCGGCCCAGGGCATCGGCGCCGCACCGGGCGAGCCGTTCATGGTGCAACCCGACGCGCCATCGCTGCGCGTCACCGTCGGCCTCGTCGATCACGACATCGACGCCATCGCCAAAGTGCTCGCCGACGCCGCCGGCACCGTCCCCACACGAGCCGGCCAACGCTGACCACGCGCGCGGCGTGTGGGGTGTGGGTCAGCTGGCGACGGCGACGGTGTAGCTCCACAACTCGGCCTGAATGGGCATCGGGGCAGGAGCGTCGCCACCGGCCGGCCGGTGGCCGTGCGCGAACGCCGACGACGAACGCCACGCCTCGAATGAGGCCTCGTCGCGCCAGCGGGTGACCACGAGCCATGTGGTGCGCTCGTCGGTCGGCTGCAGCAGCTCGAAGCCCTCGAAGCCCTCCTGTCCGTCGACGGCACCGGCGCGAGCGGCGAAGCGCTTCGCCACCTCCTCCCCCATCTCGGCGGGAACGGTGAGCGCGTTGATCTTGATGACGGTCATGCCGTCAGCATGCCAGCCGTCAGCGCGTGGGGCGCAGCAGCTCGTGGGTGAGCGGGCACTCGGGCGACAACGTCACGTCGCCGATGGGCAGCACGCCCCGCTCGGAGGCGAGGTACGTGGCGAGCGCGAGGGGCACCACGTCGACGGTCGCGTCCCACGGCACACGCACGTCGGCGACCCCCGTGACCAACGACGAGAACGCCGCATCGGGAAGGCACCTACCGCGACCAAGCACGGCCCACACCGGCACCTCGCTGCAGTACGCGACGCTGGCGGCGGCTCGCGAGCCGCGGGTGGCCATCAGCTCGGTGGTGCTCGCAGCGGTGGCCTCCACGAGCACCAGATCGGCGGCCAACACCGCCGCACCGATGGCGTTCGGCTCCACGATCTCGGCCACGACGTCGGATCGTTCCAGGCGGCGGACGAACGACGCACCCTGGTCGTCCGCATCCACCGTCAGCACGGTCAGGTCTCCACGGTCGAGGCACGCCTCGCCGGCGAGGTCGGGCCAGCCGATCACGAGCACGGTGGCGTCTTCCGGGAGCGAATCGGCAAGGAACGCAGGCGTCGGGTCCAACTCCAGTGCGGCAGCGAGTTCACGTGCGATGCTGGACGGGTCGGATGCGACGAGCATGTGTGAGCAGAGCCACCACAGCGGCCCCGAGGTGGGATGGCGCTCGACGATCCGGCGGCAGCTCACCACCAACCCTGCGGGATCCATGCGCAGCGCGCGAAGCGCCGACGCCGTCTCGTTGACGAGCACGCGCTGGTCGGCACCGCTGGACCGGGCGAGGTAGCGAAGGCGCTCGATGGGGTGCACGAGGGGAACCTAGCCCTCCCGGCAGCGGCGCGCCCCGGTGAGGTGGGAGCACGCGGCCTCGGCGCGCTACCGTTCACACCCGTGGCTAGCACCGTTGCGCTCGATCTGAACCTCACTGCTCTCTCGGGCGAGTCGCGCCCCCTGCACGAGTGGGTCACCACCTTCCACCTGGCCAGTGTGGTGCTGGATCCCTACACGAACGAGAGCTCGTGGGTGCTCAACACGGCCACCCGAGTGCTCGACACGTTCCGCGGCGCCGACGTACGGGTGAACCTCGTGGTCACCTGCGGTCCCGACGAGGCAAAGCAGTTCCTCGGCCCGCTCACCGAGCAGTTCATGGTGTTCTGCGACCCCGACCGCACGTTCGTGCAGGGTCTCGGCCTCGCCACGCTGCCGGCGCTCGTGTTCGTGCAGGGCAACGGCAATGTCGCCGCCGCCGAGGGCTGGAATCCCGCCGAGTGGAAGCTCGTGGCGAAGCAGATCGCCAACACCACCTCGTGGCTGGCGCCGGTCATCCCCGAGTCCGGCGATCCGTCGCCGTTCCACGGCACGCCCGCCCTGGGCTGACCCGCGTGCCCTTCGAGCCGCCGGATCTGCCGGTCCTCGAAGCACTTCCCGTCGTCGCGCAGGCGCTGCGCGAGCACACGTCGGCCATCCTCGTCGCGCCGCCCGGGGCGGGCAAGACCACGCTCGCACCGCTGGTGTTGAAGGACGAGCCGTGGCTGGGCGACCAGCGCATCGTCATGCTCGAGCCCCGTCGACTCGCCACCCGAGCGGCCGCGCAACGAATGGCCTCGCTCCTCGGCGAGCGCGTCGGCGACACCGTCGGGTACCAGACCCGGGACGAACGCCACATCGGTCCGCGCACACGCATCGAAGTGGTCACCGAGGGCGTGCTCACACGCCGGCTGCAGCACGACCCCACGCTCGAGGGATACGGACTGGTGGTGTTCGACGAGGTGCACGAACGCAACCTGCCCACCGACCTCGGGTTGGCGCTCGCACTGGACGCGCGCGCCACGGTGCGACCCGATCTGCGCATGCTGGCGATGTCGGCCACGCCCGACACGAAAGGCCTCCTGGCGGTGTTCGGCGCCGACACGCCCATCGCCCACAGCGACGGCCGACTGTTCCCCGTCGACCTCGTCTGGGCACCAATGGGCAAGCAGGACCGAGTGGCCGAGTCCATGGCGTCGCTGGTGCAGCGTGCCGTACGCGAACAGGCGGGCGACGTGCTCGTGTTCCTCCCTGGCATCGGCGAGATCCGTCGAGTGCAATCGTTGCTGCAGGGCTCACTGCCTCCGCACGTCGACGTGTACCCCCTGGCGGGCGCACTCACCCTGGCCGAGCAGGACCACGCGCTCGCGCCGTCACCCGCTGGTCGCCGACGGGTGGTGCTCAGCACCGACATCGCGGAGTCGTCCCTCACGGTCGACGGTGTCCGCATCGTGGTCGACGCCGGCCTCGCCCGGGTGCCGCGGTTCGACCAGCGCACCGGCATGACGCGCCTCACCACCGTTGCCACCAGCCGAGCTTCGGCCGACCAACGCGCGGGGCGCGCCGGACGAGTCGAGCCGGGCACGGCGTACCGGCTGTGGAGCAAGCTCGAGCACACCACCCGACGCGCCCACCTCGAGGCCGAGATCACCCAGGTCGACCTGTGCGGGTTCGCGCTGGAGATCGCCGCGTGGGGCACACCGGTGGAGCAGCTGTCGTGGGCCGATCGACCTCCGGCACGCACGCTGCAGCAAGGCGTGGAGCTGCTGCAACGGCTCGGCGCGCTCGACCCCGACGCCCGCATCACGCCGCTCGGCCGCCGCATGCTCTCGCTCCCCCTGCACCCCCGCCTCGCGTGCATGGTGGAGGCCGCACCCGCGCACGATCGCGGGCTGGCCTGTGTGATCGCCGCGCTGCTCGACGAGCGCGATGTGTTCCGAGGTCGACCCGACGACCTCCCGGCCGACCTCGCGCTGCGGGTCGGTGTGGTCACCGGTCACCACTTCCACGACCAGGCCGACGGACGCGACGTTCGCCGGGTGCACGACCGGGCCGTCGATCTCGCTCGCCGCGCTGGTGTGTCGCTCGACCTCGGTGCGGTACGCGTCGACCACTGCGGCTCGGTGCTCGCCCACGCGTACCCCGATCGCATCGCGGCGCGCCGGAACCAGCCCGGTCAGTTCCAGATGCGCACGGGGTCGATGGCGTGGACCCCGCCCACCGACGCGCTCGCCAACGAGCGATTCGTGGTGGCCGCCGACCTCGACGGCAAGCGCGACCAGGCGCGGATCCGCATCGGCGCAGCGCTCGACACGCAGGAGCTCATCGAGGCGCTCGCCGATCAGATCGAGCAACGGGTGAGCCTGGTGTGGGACAAGCAGCGTGACGACCTCGTCGAACGGGTCGAGACGCGACTGGGCGGCATGCTGCTCGACGAACAGATCCGCCCGCCGCGCCCGGGGGACGACACCGTTGCTGCACTGGTCGAGCGCGTGCGCGTCACGCGTCTCGCGGCGCTGCCCTGGAACGCCCGCACCGTGGCGCTGCGCCACCGCGTGGCCTTCCTGCGGCGGACGTTCGGCGACGAGTGGCCCGACTGGAGCGACGCCGCACTGGTGAAGGCGCTCGACGACTGGTTGGCGCCGTTTCTCCAGCACGCCACTGGCTCGGCCGATCTGGCCAAGCTCGACACCGAGATGCTCCTCACCGCGCGACTCGACTGGGACACCAACAGTCGCCTGGCCGAGCTCGCGCCGACGACGATCGACACGCCATCGGGTCGCAGCGTGCCCATCGACTACGAACGCGACGTGCCCACCGCCAGCGTGCGCGTGCAGGACCTGTTCGGGCAGAAGACGCATCCCTCGGTCGCCGACGGACGAGTCGCGGTCGCGCTGGAACTGCTCTCACCTGCCGACCGCCCTGTGCAGATCACGCGCGACCTCCCCGGTTTCTGGTCGGGCACATGGGCCGACGTTCGCAAGGACATGGCGGGCCGCTATCCCAAACACCAATGGCCCGCCGACCCCGCCAACGCCACCCCCAAACGCCTCAAGTAGCCCGTTCCCGTCACCTCGCCAGCTGACCCGCCTCCGGCGAACCTGTCGCGGCCCCATCACGAGGCCCGGTGACCCGCGCGGGACACGTCGGGCACACCCGGCTATCCGCCACGTGCCGCCGTCGGTCGAACCTGTCGCGGCGCGATCACCAGGGATGGTGACCACACGATGACGAGGTCGACGGGAATTTGCCGGTCGGGCCATTCGGCCGTACCCAGTGAGAGCGATGGCCACCGAACTCCAACTGATCCGAACTGCGCAGGCAAACCACCACATCCTCACCTCGGCAGCGGTTCGGGCCCATGGGATCAGTTGGGAGCGATGGAACCGGCTCCAGGAGCGCGGACTCTGGCTGCAGATCACACCCGACCACTTCCGACACGTGGCGACACCGTTGACGTTCGACATGCAGGTACGGGCCGGGGCGCAGTGGTTGGGCCAACGGGGCGCACTCTTCGGCATGACGGCACTTCGGTGGCTGGGGCTCAACGTGCCCGAACCCGAACGCGCCGAGTTCCTGGTTCCTCGAGAAAGCCGCTCGATCGCGAACTGGATGATCGTGCACACGTCGACCAGCTGGACCAGTCGCCACATCATCTGGCAGGACGGGGTGCGCACCACCACCGCGGCGAGGGCATTGGTCGATCTGGCCTCCACGCGTCCCAATGCGCGAGCACTGGAGGACGCGATCGATGAGGCGATTCGATCTCGACGCACTGCGATGCCACAGATCCGGCGCGAACTCGAACGAACACGTCAGCGAGGCCGCCCCGGCGTCGCCCTGATGAGTGAGTTGCTGCTCGACTCCGGTGGCGAGTCGCGGCTCGAGCGGCGATTCTTGGCGCTGGTGCGACACCACAAGCTGCCGCGCCCAAGATGCCAGGTGGTGCATCGATCCTCCGGGCGGTTTGTCGCCCGCGTCGACTTCGCCTTCGATCATGTCGTCGTCGAGGTCTCCGGCCGGCTCGGCCATGTCAGCGACCGCGAGCGGCAGAAGGACTCCCGTCGCCGCAATGCCCTCATTCAGGACGGCTTCGAAGTGATCGAATTCACCACGGCTGACGTGATCAGCGACCCGGACTACGTCCTTCGCACCCTCGCCAGGAGCGGAATCGTCGCGGCGTGACCTCGACAGTCCGTGATGGAGCCGCGACAGGTTCGCAGAACTGGGATGAAGCCGTTCCGAAGAAGTGGTGACATGAAACCGCCGGGCTGGCGGACGGGGCGGGACCGGAGGGGTGGCGTTGGGCGTGGAAACGGGTGGGGGCGTAGCCTGAGCACATGGCTGCATCCCCTGAGTTCGAGTTCACCGAACTGTTCCCGCTGGCCCACGACGACACGCCGTTCCGCCTCGTCACCACCGAGGGAGTGAGCACCGTGGAGACCCCGCTCGGAACGATGCTGAAGGTGGAGGCCAGCGCCATCACCCGGCTCACGGCCGAGGCCATGCGCGACATCGCCCACTTCCTTCGCCCGGGTCACTTGCAGCAACTGCGCAACATCCTCGACGACCCCGAGGCGAGCGACAACGACCGCTTCGTGGCGCTCGACCTGCTGAAGAACGCCGCCATCAGCGCCGGCGGCGTGCTGCCGATGTGCCAGGACACGGGCACCGCCATCGTGAAGGGCAAGAAGGGGCAGATGGTGTTCACAGGAGGCGGCGACGAGGAGGCCATCGCTCGCGGGGTGTTCGACACGTACCAGACGAGCAACCTGCGCTACAGCCAGATGGCGCCGCTGAACATGTACGACGAAGTGAACACCGGCAACAACCTGCCGGCGGAGATCAAGGTCAGCGCCATCGACGGCGCCGAGTACAAGTTCTTGTTCATGGCCAAGGGCGGCGGCAGCGCCAACAAGAGCTACCTGTTCCAGGAGACCAAGGCACTGCTCAACGAGAAGACGTTGCTCCCCTGGTTGTTCGAGAAGATGAAGACGCTCGGCACCGCCGCGTGCCCGCCGTACCACCTCGCCGTGGTCATCGGTGGCACGAGCGCCGAACTGGCCGTGGAGACCGCCAAGCTCGCCAGCGCGCGCTACCTCGACGGACTGCCCACACAGGGCTCGAAGCTCGGTCATGCGTTCCGCGACGTCGAGCTGGAGCAGAAGGTGCTGAAGCTCAGCCAGGACACCGGTATCGGTGCCCAGTTCGGCGGGAAGTACTTCTGCCACGACGCGCGCGTCATCCGCCTTCCTCGCCACGGTGCCAGCTGCCCGGTCGGGATGGCGGTCAGCTGCAGCGCCGACCGGCAGGCCGTCGGCAAGATCACCGCCGAAGGTGTGTTCCTGGAGCAACTCGAGACGGACCCCGCGCACTACCTGCCCGAGATCACGCACGACGATCTCGCCGACGCGCAGGTGGTGCACATCGACCTCAACCGACCGATGACCGACATCCGCGCCGAGCTCAGCAAGTACCCGGTGAAGACGCGTGTGATGCTCACCGGCCCGATGGTGGTGGCCCGCGACATCGCCCACGCCAAGATCAAGGAACGACTCGACAAGGGTGAGTCGATGCCGCAGTACCTGCAGGACTACTGCGTGTACTACGCCGGTCCGGCCAAGACGCCCACGGGGATGGCGTCCGGTTCGTTCGGCCCCACCACCGCCGGTCGCATGGACAGCTACGTCGACGAGTTCCAATCGGCCGGTGGCAGCTTCGTGATGCTCGCCAAGGGCAATCGCAGCAAGCAGGTCACCGATGCGTGCAAGGCACACGGTGGTTTCTACCTCGGCAGCATCGGCGGGCCGGCGGCGCGACTGGCACAGGACTGCATCACGAAGGTGGAAGTGCTCGAGATGCCCGAGCTGGGCATGGAGGCCGTGTGGAAGATCGAGGTGCAGGACTTCCCCGCGTTCATCGTCGTCGACGACAAGGGCAACGACTTCTTCGACCTGGTGAACAAGCCCTACGGCGGCACAGCCGTCACCCTGCACTGAGGCCGCCCAGCGGGAAGTGACCTCTGCCCCTAGGGGCATCCCGCGCCGAGGACTTGACTGAGGTCATACACAAGCGGGAGGTCGTGAATGACCGCGAGTGCACGGCGGTGGCCCCTGTTCACCGCGCTCATCATCGGAGTTGGCCTGATGGCCGCACCGGCAGCATTCCAGATGTTCCACCGAGCTCCACTCGGCGGCGACATGATCGCCGACTTCGAGCCGTACATGGAGCAGGAGAAGATCGACACCTTCCGTGGCTACATGGATCTCATCGATCGGGCGGTCGCCGAGTCGGCCGACCTGCGCACCGCTGTGGTCGACGGTGGCTCACTGACGGCCGAGCAGTACGACACTCAGTTCCTGTTCGCCAAGAAGCTGGGCGACGAGTGGGTGACCATCAACACCGACATGACCGATCTCCTGGATCGCATGGACGCCAACATGGACAACTACGCGGCGGTCGCAGCGCTGCCACCGTTCCAGCTGTTCCCGTGGTTCTTCGTGCTTCCCGGCGCCATGGTCGCGGGCCTGTCGGGTGTGCTGCTGTGGCGCAGCCGCGAGGGGTCGACACCACGTGCAGGTCTGTGGGCACTCGCCGCGCTCGGCCTGGCGATCGTCGCCGCGCCCGCCGTGTTCCAGATGTTCACCCGCGCACCCAAGGGCGGCGACATGATCGAGTCGTTCCGTCCGATGATGACCCACGAGCGGGTGCAGAACGTGCAGGGCTACTTCGTCACGCTCGGCGGCGGCGAAGGCCAGCTGCGTGTCGGCGCGATCGCGGCACACGAGGCCGCCGGCGGACAGGCCGACGACTTCCCCGCCATCGCCGAGTTCTCCGCGCAGTGGCCCACGATCGTGGGCGAGTTCAACCCGATGATCGCCACGATGAGCGACAACATCGACAACTTCGAAGCGGTGGACGCGATGCCCTCGTTCCCGCTGTTCCCCTGGTTCTTCGTGGTCCCAGGACTCCTCGTCGGCGGCTGCGCACTCGTGGCGCTGCGCCGATCCCCCTCCCCCAACTGACAGCGAGGTCAGACACATGAAGACACACCCCCACACTCCGCGGCTCGCCGTCGCGTTGCTGGGTTCTCTTGCACTCCTCACCGTGGCGTGCAGCGATGACGAATCCACCAGCGACACCACCGCAGCGGCCGTCGAGACCACCGCCGCAGCCGTCGAGACCACCGCCGCGGCGGCCGAGACGACGGTGCCCGTCACCGATGCAGCGCCCTCGTTCGAGGGCGATCTGGTGGGCACGTTCGCGATCGATGCGGGCACGTGTGACGGCACGGCGGTGTCGGGCTCGTACTTCCAGATGGTGCAACCCGGCGGCACCCCCGCCGACGGGCCGTTCATCCCGAACGCCGACTCGGCCTGCGCCGACACGAACTACTCGTTGCTGGCCCCCGGCACCGACGGCGGCTTGATCACCGGTGACTTCCAGGCCGCGCCCGACCCGGCGTTCGATGCCACCGGCAACGGGCTCGCCGGAGGGATCGTCGCACCCGTGACGTTCTTCGCCGTGGCCTTCGCCGCCGCCACCGACCCGACGGGCACCGCACCGTCGGTCACCGCCACCGCAGGTGAGCTGACGGGCGACCTGTCGGCCTTCACGGCCTACTACGGCGCGGGCATCTTCAACCAGGGTGCACCGAAGCCCGACGGCACCGGCACGGCACCGACCGGCACCATCGATCCCGCCACCGGCGTCTACATGCTCGAGTGGACCAGCCTCATCGTGGGCGGCTCGTTCGACGGCTTCACCGGCGTGTGGCACCTCGAAGGGACGTTCACCCCGGCGGCGTGAGCCACCGGACACGAACGCGCATCACTCCGCGGCCAGATCTCCGAGGCGCAACTCGCCCTCGAGGGTCTGGCCGCCGCGCGCCATGAAGCCAGCCAACGCGTCGACCGTCGACGGGTGACCCAACGTGTCGTTGAACGCACCGCCCTCCAGCAGCAGGTCGGCGGCGACGTCCTTCTCGGCCCGCAGCACCGCCGCTTTGGCCGCCGCCACGGCGTGCGGAGGGAACGAGGCGATGCGGCGCGCCAGGCGATCGACGAACGGCCACAGCTCGTTGGGCGGCAACGCCCGATTCACCCAACCCCATCGCTCGGCCAACTCGGCCGACACGTCGTCGCATCCGAGGATCACCTCGAGCGCACGTGATCGCCCGATGAGCCGAGGGAGGCGAACCGTGCCGCTGCCGCCGGGCAGGATGCCCAACGCGACCTCCGGTTGGTTGAACACGGCCTGACCCAGTGCGGCGAAACGCATGTCGCAACTGAGCGCGAGCTCGCTGCCGCCGCCGCCCACGCGTCCTTCGACAACCGCGATGGTGGCCTTGGGCATCGTGCGGAACGCCTCGCACATCGCGTGGAACGCGTTCAGCTCCGTGGGCATCCCCGCGTCGGTGGGGAGGTGCTGGATGAGCGTGACGTCGAAGTGGGCGATGAAGAACTCGGGGTTCGCCGAGCGGAGCACGACCACCCGTACCTCGGGGTCGGCCGCGAGCTGTTGCGCCATCTCCGACATCGCGAGGTACAGCGCGAGGTCGAACAGGTTGATGGGCGGGTTGTCGATGGTGACGGTGGCGACACCGTCGCGCAGGTCCAGTTGGAGCGGCGCGTTCACAGCCATTCCGCGAGGACGGAGTGCGTGCGTGCGAGCTCGTCGGGATCGCTGGTGAACACACCGGCGTTGAAGTCGGTGACGCCGATGGACTGCAGTTCCTTCACCTGATCGCGCACCTCGGCCTCGGTGCCCACGATGGCCAGCCCGCCGGGGCCATCGACGCCCTCGCGGTCCATCATCGTCTTGTAGCTGGGGAGCGTGTCGTACACCGCGAAGATCTGCGCGGCCTTCTTACGGGCACCGTCGACGTCGTCGGTCACCGCGATGGGCAACGCACACACGACGCGCGGCTCGGGCCGGCCGGCGTCGGCCGCCGCCTGGCGCAGGGTGGGGATGGTGAGCTCGGACAGGGTCTTCGGCCCGACGCACCACGTGCTGGTGCCGTCGGCCAGTTCGCCCGTGACCCGCAACATCTGCGGGCCGAGGGCCGCCACCACCACCGACGGACGGCTGCTGCCCACCGCGGCGAGCGCGCCCTGCACTCGATACTCCTCGCCCTGGAACTGCACTGGCTGGCCCTCGAGGAGCGGCATCAACACCGACAGGTACTCACGGAGGTGACGTACGGGCTTGGCGTAGGACAGGCCCCACATGCTCTCCACCACGATCTTGTGCGACAGGCCGATGCCGAGGCACAGGCCACCGTCGCCGCGGCTGTTGATGGCGGCGATGGTGCTGAGTGCCTGCTGCGCCATCACCCACGGGTGACGCGGGTAGGTGGGCACCACGGCCGTGCCGAGCTCGATGCCGGGCACCTCGCGACCGACGATGGCCAACGCGGTGAGGGCGTCGTGGCCGAAGATCTGCGACGACCAGAACGTGTGCGCCCCCGACTCCTTGGCGGCGCGAGCCTCGTTCACGATGTCGTCGATGGTGCCACCGTTGATGGCGTTGCTCATGGATCCGATGCGCATAGGAAGCGCACCGTACCTCACGCGAGTGAGACCAGTTCGAGCCAGTCCTCGTTGAAGTAGTCGAGCTGCCCGTCGGGCAACAGGAGCACCTTGGTGGGCGACAGTCGCTCGACGAACTCGGTGTCGTGGCTGACGAAGATGATGGCGCCCTTCCAGTCGCTGAGCGCCGACGCGACGGACTCACGGCTGGGCGGGTCGAGGTTGTTGGTGGGCTCGTCGAGCAGCAGCAGGTTGTTGCGGCCGACCATCAGCATGGCCAGTGCGAGCTTCGTCTTCTCACCGCCTGACAGGGTGCCGCTCTGCTGGTGCACCTTGTCGCCGCTGAGGCCCATCATGCCGAGCAGCGCACGCAGCTGAGTCTCTGTGTAGATCAGGCCCGGCGGCACCTCGGCGCGGAGGTTGTCGAGCAGGCTCTGATCGGTGCGCAGGTTGTCGTGCTCCTGCGCGTAGTACCCCGACTGCACCTCGTGCCCGAAGCGGAAGTCGCCGAGGTTGGCCTCGGTCTCGCCGGAGAGGATGCGCAGCAGGCTGGTCTTGCCCGCACCGTTCAGGCCGAGCACCAACAGGCGCTCGCCGCGGCCGAGGTCGAACGAGACGTCCTCGAAGATGGGCGGGCCGCCGTACGCCTTCGACAGGTGGGTGGCGGTGATGACCGTGGCACCGCACTTGGGAGGATCGGGGAACTTCACCCGCAGCGATCGATCGCCGGGGCCGGCCTCCACCCGCTGCGGAAGGACTTCGACGCGCGGACGCGGCCGGAACGAATCC
>JACQZZ010000029.1 GCA_016213625.1 Actinomycetota bacterium | reverse complement strand
TGGCCGCTGCGGCTGGCGTCGGTGCCAGTGCCGTCCAGTCGAACGCGGAGACGGCCATCGCCTCTGACTCCACCCACACCGCGTACGAGCCGTCGTGCAGCAACTGTGCCGCCTCCGGCACGACCTCGATGGCGACATCGGGGGCGAGCGCAGCGGGAACGGACACGACCTCGGCGCGGGCATGTGGCGCCGAGTTGGCGATCAACACGTCACCGCCCACGCTCGGGGCGAGCGCGTGCAGCGCGGTGGCGCGCAACGCGGTCAGCTCGCGCTCGAGGCGCGCATACGCGGCCTCGGCGTCGTCGTGCACCCAGGCGATGGACGAGCCGGGGATGATGTCGTGGAACTGCAGCGTCAGCACCTCCCGCCAGGCCTGCTCCAACTCGTCGTACGGGTAGTCGGCGCCGGCCACGGAGGCGGCGAGCGTGGCCCACATCTCGACCTCGCCGAGCAGGATCTCGCTGCGTCGGTTGCCGGCCTTGGTCTTGGCCTGGCTCGTGTACGTACCGCGGTGCATCTCGAAGTACAGCTCACCCACCCACGTGGCCGCGTCGGGATAGTCGGCCACCGCCCGCTCGAAGAAGTCGGCCGGGGTGTCGATGCTCATCGTGGGCAGGCCTTCGAGGTCACGCATGCGCCGGTAGCGCTCCATCATCTCCCGCGTGGGACCGCCGCCGCCGTTGCCGTAGCCGAACGGGGCCATGCTCATCGTGCCGCCGCCGTGGTCGGCGTAGTTCCGTTCGGCATGGGCCAGCTGGGCCGGCTGCATCGACACGTTGTACGTGTCCACCGGCGGGAAGTGGGTGAACATCGTGGTGCCGTCGATGCCTTGCCACCAGAACGAGTGGTGCGGCATCCGGTTCTGCTTGTTCCAGCTGAGCTTCTGGGTGAGGAACCACTCGGCGCCGCCGAGCCGGAAGATCTGCGGCAGGCTGGCGGGGTAGCCGAACACGTCGGGGATCCACACCTCGCGGCACGTGACCCCGTAGTGCTCGCGGAAGAACCGCTGACCGTGCAGGAACTGCCGGGCGAGTGATTCGCCAGAGGGGAGGTTCGTGTCGGCCTCCACCCACATCCCACCGACGGGTACGAACCGACCGGCCGCGGCTTGCTCCTGCATCGCCGCGAACACGGTGGGGTAGCGGTCGCGCATCCACTCGTGCTGCTGGGCCTGGCTGCACGCGAACTTCAGCTCGGGCTCGCGCGTCATCAGATCGAGCACGTTGCTGAACGTGCGCGCACACTTGCGCACCGTCTCGCGCAGCGGCCACATCCAGGCGGTGTCGATGTGGGCGTGGCCGATCGCGCTGACCCGGTGGGCGCTCGGCACCGCCGGCTTGGCCAGCACCTCGGCGAGCTCGGCGCGCGCCGCGGCCGCCGTGGCGGGGACATCGTCGAGGTCGAGGGCATCGAGGGCACGCCCGATCGCCACCGTGATCTGCGGGCGGCGCGGCGCCTGCAGGGGCAGCTCCTGAACGAGATCGCCGAGGACGTCGAGGTCGTGCACGAGCGCGGCGACCTCCGGATGGAACACGGCCAGCTCGGCGCGCTTGAGCGCGTACAACGGCGTGTCCGGCAGCGTGTGCGGATCACCCAGCGGCGTCGGCCGGTATGTCGGCCCCCCGATCATCGGGTTGGCCGCGGCCTCGACGAGGAACTCGAACTCCTCGCCGCCACCGGCGGTCATCATCAGCGGGATCGCGTGGTTCAGCGGGTTGAGCGCGCGCAGCGGGCCCTGCGGACCCCACACCAGCCCCTCGGCCTGGAACCCCGGGGCGAGGCCGAAGCCGAGATCGATGCGCGCCTCCACCGTGGCGCCCTTCCACGCGTGCGGCACCTTGCCGGTGCAGTGGAACCAGGTGGTGCTCCACGCCGTGCCGTACGGGCTGCCGATCTCGAACGGCTCGAACGCGCCGTCCACCATCGCCAGCAGCGCGTCGTCGAAGGAGATCGGCTCGCCGGGCACGCTGTAGGCGCGCACCGTGAACGGGGCAGTGGCGCCGTAGCGGGCGGGGCGGATGCGCTCGAGCAGGTAGCGCTCGAGCCGCTTCTCGGTGATCAGGTGGCGGTCGTGCACGAAGGGCGCCTCAGGAGACGGCGACCCGGCAGGCCACGCGCATCATCTGGTCCACGCCGGCGCGGAGCTCCTCGTCGGTGATGCGCTCGCTGCTGCTGTCGTCGGCGAGGAGGTCACTCACCGTCATCAGCGCCACGGACTCGATCTGGTGGATCGCCGCCAGCGTGTAGAGCACGGAGACCTCCATCTCCACGCCGAGGTGGCCGCGCTCGCGCCAGCGCTGCATGATGCCCGGGCGCGGGTCGTAGAACAGGCCGGCGGAGACCACAGCTCCGACGTGCACCGTGACGCCCTGCTCGCGGATCAGCTGCACGCTGCGCTCGACGAGGGCGTACGTGGCGGTCGGGGCGTGCGGCTCGCCGTTCGTCAGGATGGACGTGTTGAGATCGTCCGGCGTGGCGCTGAGCGCCACCAGCGTGTCGCCCATCTTCAGGCCGGGCTTGAGCCCACCGGCGGTGCCGACGCGGATGATGCGCTTGGCCCCGAGCTGGATCAGCTCCGTGTAGTAGATCGCTGCGCTCGCCACGCCCATGCCAACCGATTGCACGCTGATCGGCTTGCCCTCGAACGTGCCGGTGAAGCCGAGCATGCCGCGCTCTTCGTTGACGCAACGCGCACCCGGGTCGAAGAAGTTCTCGGCGATGTGGCGGGCGCGGCGGGGATCGCCAGGAACCAGCACGGCCGGTGCGTAGTCGGACGGTTCGGCACGAAGATGAACGGGCATGCCAGCAGGTTACGCGCAGCAGCCGTTGGCGCCGACGTGACGGTGCAGCGCGGAGCGCGCGGGTGGCCGGGTACGCGGGCCGTTCGCGCCAAGGTTGACGGCGCGTTCGTATCCGGGCGAACGCTCATTGTCGACAATCGAATGGCCGGTCGCGATCGATGCGCTCCGCCCAGCCGAGGTCAGCCGGCGGCGTTGAGGCGTTCGAACGGGGGCGGCCCGAGGAGTTCTATGCCGCGAGGGTTCTGTCTCGCCGACGCTTGGAGGCGTGTGATGTCGACGATTTCGGACGTGTCGTCGGTCGCGGGGTCGCTCGCGCCGCGGTAGAACGCCTGGCCGATCCCTGGGGTCTGCATGGAGAGCAGCCGTGCGCTGTCAGAGACCACGAGGAAGGCGTGCGGCACGCCCTTCGGTGTGAACGTCATGCCACCAGCACCGACCCGAGTCTCTTGGCCGTCGATGTTGACGAGAATCTCGCCTTCGAGGACGTAGACGGTCTCGTCGGCTTCGGGATGTCGATGCAGCGGGGTGGTCTTGGCGTGCGCCAAGAGGTCTTCGAACATGAAGAACGCGCCGCCCGTGTCTTCGGTGGTGAGTTTCCACGTGTGGAGGCCACCTCCGAGGAACGACCGCTTGTCGCCTTCGCCTGCGCCTCGGATGATTGGAGCGTTCATCTCAGATCACCTACTCCCGTTCATGGAACACATGTCCCATGACGAGAGTACGGTACCATGATGGGTATGTCAATCCCATACGAGCTCAACGGCCGGATCGACCAAAAACGCCGCACCCGTGACGCGCTCATCGCCGCGGCCCGCGACATCGTGGCCACAGGCGCGACGCCCACCGTCGAGGAGGCCGCGGAAGCGGCGTCGATCTCTCGCACCACCGCCTACCGGTATTTCCCGAGTCAACGCGCGCTGCTTGTCGCCGCCCACCCGGAGACGTACACCACGTCCCTGCTGCCCGACGACGCACCAGACGACGCGCCGACTCGACTCGACCTCGTCATCGACGCGTTCACTCGCTCGACCATCGAGAACGAGGCACAACAGCGCACGATGCTTCGCCTCTCGCTCGAAGCCGACCAGGTAGAGCGTGCGCAACTGCCGCTCCGGCAAGGCCGGGCGATCACATGGATCGAGGAAGCACTCGCGCCTCTTCACACCGAGATGTCCGAGACCGAGCGACATCGGCTCGCCCTCACGATTCGCAGCGCGACGGGGATCGAAGCACTCGTCTGGCTCACCGACGTAGCCGGGCTCTCGCGCGACGACGCAACCGATCTCATGCGCTGGTCCGCTCGCGCCCTCCTGCAATCGGCACTCGCCGAAAGGACAGCCAGCGCACACGACTGACGCACCCTCGACGAGAAGCCAGACGCGCCCCGGCACACGAGGACACACCCACCGAGGTTCGTCACGACGGTGAACCTGCCCGATGGCGGCATGCCCGAGGATGCGCTCAAGGCGCCAGTCGGCTCACTTCAGGAACCGGCTGGTGGTGTTGTCGGCGAGCACCTTGCCGCCGGTCTGACACATGGGGCAATAGGCCACGGTGTAGCTGCTGTAGCTCCCCGAGCGGATGGTGTCGCCGCACACCGGGCATGCCTCGCCGACCCGGCCGTGCACGTTGCCGGGGCGGTCCTTGGACGAGCTCATGTCGGTGCGCGTGCGCTCGTAGGCGAGGCCGTCCTCCACGCACTCGTGGATCGCCGCGTGCACCCGGGTCACCTCCTCGGCGGTGAGCTTGGCG
>JACQZZ010000027.1 GCA_016213625.1 Actinomycetota bacterium | reverse complement strand
GCCGGCCATGCCGTAGACCTCGGACATGCCGACCTTGGCGCCCTCAACCTGCCGCTGGCCGCACTCGCCGCGGAGCTGGAGGACCATCTCGTAGACCTGCGCGAAGCCCTGCGCCATCGTGGCCTCGCCAAAGCTGGAGAAGCCGCCGCTGGGGCAGACCGGCAGCTTGCCGCCGATCATCGTCTCGCCCCGTTCCAGCGCGAGGTGGGCGGTGCCCTCCTCGAAGAAGCCCATGGTCTCGAGGTACTGGAAATAGTGCCACGAGCTGTTGTCCGGGACCTCGACGAAGTCGATGTCGTCCGGACCTATGCCGGCGTCTTCGAAGGCGGACCTGGCGGCGACCCAGCTCTCGCTGATGATCGGCATGCCCTCCTTGGGCTGGAAGCCGAGCACGGGGATGCGCGTGGTCGGGTCGCCGTACAGCGGGCTGCCCAGGCCGGAGCCGACGATGTGGACCGGCTTGGAGGTGAACTGCTTGGCCTTCTTGGCGTTGCAGAGGATCACGGCGCCGGCGCCGTCGCTGGTGGCGCAGATCTCGAACAGGCGCAGCGGGTTGCACACCATCGGCGAGGCGAGCACCTCCTCCTGCGTGAACTCCTTCTTGTAGCGCGCCGCCGGGTTGATGGCGCCGTGCTTGCTGGTGGCGACCTTGACCATGGCGAGGTGCTCGTCGGTGATGCCGAACTTGTCCATCTTCTTGCGGCACTCGAGCGCCCAGTACACCGGGTTGGGCATGCCCATGAGCCAGCGCATCGTGTCGTCGGCCGGCACCGGCTCCTCGTGGTACGGCGGCATGAAGGGGAAGAAGCCCTTGGCCGACTTGTCGGCGGCCACGGCGAGTACCACGTCGGCCTGGCCGGAGGCGACCATGGCCGCTGCGACGGCGATGCAGGTGCCGCCGGTGGCGCAGGCGTTGTTGATGTTCATGGTGGGCACGCCGGTGTACCCCATCACTTCGTCGATGTACGAGCCGGCGTAGATGCCCTTGCGGCCGCCCCAGTTCTGCGAGCCGGCGACGACGATCTGGATGTCCTTCCAGGTGATACCGGCGTCCTTGAGGGCCGCGTTGATCGCGTCCGACGCCATGTTGGTCCAGAACTTCTCCGGGAACTTGCCCCAGGGGTGCAGACCCACTCCGATGATGGCGATGTCGTCCACTGTCACACCTTCCTGAACTTCCAGCCGACGAGCTCTTCGCCGTTCTTGTTCGTGTACAGCACGCGGATCACGGTCTGGACCTGCATGCCGATGGAGACCTCGTCCGGCGTGCAGTCGTCCATCATGCCGATGATGTGGATGCCCTCGGGCATCCTCACCGAGACGACCGGCGTGGGCACCCAGTCCTCCTTCTTGACCACGTACGGCGGCGGCGGCGGGTAGCTCATGTCGGAGTACGTGTCCACGACGCCCACCCCGCTGAGGGCGACGTCCTCGACGTCCCTCTCCTCGCACTCGGGGTTGTGGCAGGTGAAGCTGCGCGGGAAGAAGTAGTCTCCGCACGACTTGCAGTGGGTGGCGATGATCTGGCCGTCCTCACCAGGCTCTGTCGGGGTGAAGAGGCCCTCGCCGAGCAGCACCCTCTTCTGCTCGGCGGCCTGTGCTTCAGTCATCTGGGCTCCTTTGGTGCGTGCAGCGCGCGGTCAGAGGATGACCTTGGCGTCGCGCAGGTCGTTGATGCCGTTGGTGCTGTAGCCGAGCTCGGAGAGGACCTCGTCGGTGTTCTCGGCGAGGGCCGGCGTGAGCGAGTGGATGTACGCCGGGTTCTCCACGAACTTGTACGGCGAGTTGATGGTGCGGAACGTGCCGACGCCTGGCTGGTCCACCTCGGTGAAGAAGTCGTTGGCCAGCGCCTGCGGGTCCTCGATGACCTGCTCGGGCGTCAGGATTGGGCCGTACATGAGGTTCTCGGCGCGCAGCCGCTCCTCCCACTCCGCATACGTGCGCTGCAGGAACGCCTCGTTGATCATCGGAGTGAGGACGTCGCTGTGCTGCTGGCGCATGTCGGTGGTCGCGAACCGCGGGTCGTCGGCCAGGTCGGGACGGTCGAGGACCCGGCAGAAGGACTGCCAGAACTTGGCGCCGACGGGGTCGTGAGCCTTGGCGTACCGGTCGGCGGCGGTGAGCTGCAGCCAGCGGCCGTCCTTGCACTGGTACACGTCGTAGAACGGATTGGCCGAGGCCTTGGGGTCGACGCGCCGCAGCGGCAGCCCGAACAGCGCGTCCATGATGTCGGCGCCGACCATCCACACGCCGGTGTGATAGAGGTTGAACTCCACCTTCTGGCCCTCGCCGGTGTGCTCGCGGTGATAGAGCGCCGCGCACATGCCGCCGAAGATCTGCATGGACGAGACGCGGTCGATGATGCCCGGGCGGGACGCCGGCGGCGGGGTGCCCGGCACGGTGAGCATGTCCTGGATGCCCGAGCGCGCCCAGCCGGCGGCGAAGTCGTACCCGGCCATGTCCTTGTCCGGACCCACGGTGCCGTAGGCCGACACGATGCCGTAGATGATGTTCGCCTTGTACTTGAGAAGAGTGTCGTAGTCGAGGCCGAGGCGCCCGAGCGAACCTGCCTGGTAGTTGGTGAGGAACACGTCGTGCTCGCCGACCATCTTGTAGACGATCTCCTTGCCGGCCTGCTGGCGGAGGTCGATGGCGATGCTGCGCTTGCTGCGGTTGTGCAGGTAGAAGCCGGGGTTGACCTCGGTGCCGCGGAACGTGCGCGACTGGTCCCCGGTCAACGGCTCGATCTTGATCACGTCGGCGCCGCAGTCGCCCATCATGGACGAAGCCGCGGGTACGGCCACGACGTGTCCCATCTCGATGACTTTGACGCCTTCAAGGATGTCTGTCATGTGACTCACTGTCCCGTCTCGAAGCGGAAGGTCTGGTCCGGGTCGATGACCGCGAGGATGCGGACCATGCAGCCGTCGCCGCCCGGCCAGCGCCACGGCAGCGCGAGGAACGTGCAGCGCTTGCCGGTGACCTCGTCCAGGTCGCCGCCGACGTTCTCGATGCCGGGGATGCCGCCCTGGCACATGAGGATCTTGTGCGCCGGCTCCCAGCTCGGGAAGTCCGCCTTGGCGTCGCGGCCGGTGAACTCCTTGTACTCGTCGATGAGGTGCGGCTGCGACGGCCCGAGGCCGTGGTCGACGAGCTTGGTGGCGATGGGGTGGTCGTTGGCCTGGTGGCCGTAGCCGACCATCTTGACCTTCTTGTCGACCAGCCACCGGGCGCCCTCGGCGCCCATGCCGCAGCCGTAGGCGAAGTACTCGTCGGTGTCGCCCCACAGCCGGTGGAAGCCGGTGTTGATCATGACGATGTCGCCCTCTTCGATGCTGGGCGTGGCGTTCTCGAGGTCCTCAGGCGTGATGACGCCCCACTTCTCCTTGGGGATGTCGACGCAGACGCCGGTGCCGACGAGGCGCCAGAGCGGGTAGTCGGCGATGCTCGGTGTGTTCTCGGTGACGTGGAGCGGGGCGTCCATGTGGGTGCACCGGTGCATGATGCCCTCCCACTCCGTCTCGTAGATGTTGTCCTTGGCGTGGAACTTGGTGACGCGCACGTTGACGCTCGGCGTGGACGGCCACTCCGGGATGAACTGCGTGAACGTGTGGCTGAGGTTGTAGACCTTGAGGCTCATGTCTCGGGTTCCCTTCTCGTCCGCGGCGTCAGTTGCCGGCGCCGACGCGCAGCTTGCCGGACGGGTCTAGCATGGCGACCATGCGCACGGGGCTGGCGTCGCCGTGCTCGAACTTCCAGGGCGTCGCCGCGATGGTGGCGCGCCTGGCCTTGAGGAGGTCGACGTCACCGCCCACCTGCTCCACGGTGGGGATGCCGGCGGCGGCCAGGGCCTTGTGCGCCGGGAACCACTCGGGGAAGTCGGCCTTGGCGTCGCGCCCGGTGGCCGCCTTGTACTCGATCGCGAGGCGCTTCATGTGCGGGCCGCCGCGGTGCGGGCCCATCGAGGTCGCGAGCGGCACGTCGATGACCGGCGTGTCGACGGCGACGAACTTCGGGTTCCTGGCGATGAGCCACTCGGCGGCGTCCCGGGTGAGGCCGGGGGCTTGGCCGAAGTACTCGAGGCCGTCCGAGTAGTTGTGGTGCCAGCCGGTGACGATGACGACGATGTCACCGTCCTTGACGGCCGGCGCGGCCGCCTCGAGGTCGGTGGCCGTGACGACCTCCCAGCTGCTCTTGGGAACGTCGAGCACGCAGCCGTTGCCGAACAGGCGGTCGGGTGAGACGGCGGCCAGGTCGTCGCCCTTCTGGGCCATGTGGATGGGCGCGTTCATGTGCGTGCCGGTGTGCAGGCTGGTGGTGATGCGCCAGGCCAGCACGCCGTGCTGGGCGTGCTTGACGGCGCGCACCATGCGCACGTCGGTCTGCCCCGGCTCTGACGGCACTCCGTGCCCCCAGACGTGGCTGAGCTCGATGAGCTCCAGGCCCGAGTACGGATCGGTGACGATCCCCGGGGCCGTGGAGGGTTCCGCGACAGCGTCTGACATTGCTTTCTCTCCTTGCGGATCAGGGACGGAGGGGCTCAGGCGTAGGCCATCATGCCGCCGTCGACGTACAGGGTGGTCCCGGTGATGAAGTCGGAGGCGGCGGAGGCCAGGAACACGGCGGGGCCGACCAGGTCCTCCACGTCCGCCATGCGCCCCATCGGGACGTTGAGCAGCATGCGCTCGTAGCGCGAGGAGTCCTGCTTGATGCGCTCCTGGGTCATCGGCGTGATGGTGATGATGGGGCCGAGGGCGTTGACGTACACCTTGTACGGGGCGAGCTCGACGCCGAGCTGCTTGGTGATCATCTTGACGGCGCCCTTGGTGGCGCAGTAGCCGGCGTTGCCGCCGAGGGCGCCGCGGTCGTCGCGCACCGACGAGAGGTTGATGATCTTGCCGCCGCCCTGCTCGATCATGTGCGCGCCGAACAGTTTGCAGGCCAGCATGACGGCCTTCACGTTGATCGCCATCAGCTTGTCCCACTCGTCCATTGGGAACTCGGTGGCGTGCGCCTTGAAGTTGTAGCCCAGGGCGTTCACCAGGATGTCGACGCGACCGAACTCCGCGGCGGCGTCGTCGACGAGCTTCTGCACGCTCTTCTCGTCGGTGGCGTCCACCGTGTGCGTGACCACGCTCTTGTAGCCCTGCTTCATGAGGGCGGCCGAGCTCCGCTCAAGGCCTTCCTTGTCGCGGTCGGCCAGCATGACCTTGGCGCCGTACCGCAGCAGACCGCCGGCGATGGCGGTGCCCATGCCGCCGGCCCCCAGTACCACGGCCTTCTTCCGCTGCCGTGAGAAGAGGTCCTTCATGTCGTCGGTTCCTTCCTGCGAAATGGGCGGTCGTCGCAATGATATCGCGATATCACTTTTCCTGTTTCGTTTACGGTAGGGCATCGCGACGCTGGATTCAAGTACATTCGTATACGAATGAAGAAGCGCCGCAGCCGCCGGCGTGGCTCCGGCGGCCGCGGCGCAGATGACTCCGCGCAGATGTCCCGGTCAGACGGCCCGCGGCTCTGCTTCGGCGTAGCCCAGGAATCCCGAGAGCGCGGCGGCGGCCGTCTTGACCGCGCTCACGCACTTCTCGCGGTCGTCCGGGCCGAACCTGCCCGTGGGCACGACGACGCCGACGCTCCCGATCACGCTGCCCATCTGATCGCGGACCGGAGCCGCGACCGCGCAGGTGCCGAGGTTGCGCTCCTCGATGTCGAAGGCGACGCCCTCGTCGCGCACGCGGTCGAGCTCGGCCGCCACGGCCTCGGGATCCGTGATCGTGCGGGGCGTGACCTTCTCGTGGGGAGCGTCCAGCAGCCGCTCGCGGTCGGCTTCCGACATGAACGCCGCGTAGATCTTGCCGTGTGCGTTGGCCGTGTCGCCGATGACGCGGCCGACGGCGACCTCCCGCTTGTGCGGCCGTGGGGAGTCGACCATGTCGACGCAAACGGCCACACCGTCGACGTCCACGGCGACGGTGGCCGACTCGCCGGTCTCGTCGACCAGCGACTCCAGGTACGGCCGCGCGATGGTGACGAGCTCAGCGTAGCCCTCTGAGAGGTAGGTGGAGGCGAGGAGAGCGGGGCCGAGCCTGTAGCGCCCGCTCTGGGGGTCGGTGACGAGGTAGCCGGCGGCCTGCAGGGTGCGAGCCATCCGGTAGCCGGTCATGCGCGGGAGGTCGAGCTCGGCGACCATCTCGTCGAGCGTCCACTCCCTGTGCACCGCGTCGAACAGACCGAGCATGGCCAGGCCCTTGGCGAGCGCGCGGACGACGAACGCCTCACCCCCGGCATCGGACGCCCCGTTGACGGCCGCCCGCCGCTTCTTCCCTGCTTTG
>JACQZZ010000028.1 GCA_016213625.1 Actinomycetota bacterium | reverse complement strand
CACTCGGCCACGGTGGCCGTGTACTCCTGCGCGACGCGTCGACGCCCGTCGGCCGCGAACAGGGGCACCCCCAGGCGACGCTCCAACTCGGCGATGCCCTGCGACAACGCCGACGGAGTGACCCCCAGCGACGCGGCCGCCTCAGCCCACGTGCGATGGCGGGTGATGGCCACCAGATAGCCCAGCTGGGCGGTCGAGACGTTCGGGAGCAGGTCGTCCATATTGTGAAGTATTGCTGAACAGAATGGATCGTTCACTGCACTTCGTTGAAGGTCGACGGCCATTAGGGTCAGGGTCATGACCACATCTACGCCCCCCATCGTCGCCCCCGCGACCGGCCGCCTCGGCGTGCTCACGGTCGGCCTCGGCGCCGTGGCCTCCACGCTCATCGCCGGCGTCGAGCTCGTCAAGCGCGGCATGTCCGTTCCTGTCGGCAGCCTCACCCAGATGGGCACCATCCGCCTCGGCAAGCGCACCGACAACCGCAACCCGCTCATCAAGGACTTCGTGCCGCTCGCGTCGCTCGACGACATCGTCTTCGGCGCCTGGGATCCGTTCCCGGACGACGCCTACATCGCCGCCACCCGCGCGGGCGTGCTCGAGAGCGGCAAGCACATCGAGGCCGTCGCCGACGCGCTGCGCGACGTGCGCCCCATGCCCGCCGCCTTCGACCGTGAATACGTGAAGCGCATCGACGCGGAGAACACGATGCACACCATCGACAAGCGCAGCATGCTCAACGCCATCCGCGACGACATCAACCGCTTCCGCGAAGAGAAGCAGGTCGACCGGGTGGTCATGTTGTGGGCCGCCAGCACCGAGATCTTCATCGAGCCCGGCCCGGCGCACCAGACCCTGGAGGCCTTCGAGGCCGCCATCGACGCCAACGACCCCACCATCGCACCGTCGATGCTCTACGCGTACGCCGCCATCCTCGAGGGTGTCTCGTTCTGCAACGGCGCACCGAACCTCACGGTCGACATCCCGGCGCTGCGCGAGTTGGCCATCGAGCACAAGATCCCCATCAGCGGCAAGGACTTCAAGACCGGCCAGACGCTCATCAAGACCGTCATCGGCCCCATGCTGCGGGCCCGCATGCTCGGCCTGTCGGGCTGGTACAGCACCAACATCCTCGGCAACCGCGACGGTGAAGTGCTCGACGACCCGGACAACTTCAAGACCAAGGAAGAGAGCAAGCTCGGCGTGCTCGAGCACATCCTCGACCCCGAGACCTTCCCCGAGCTGTACGGCGACGTGTACCACAAGGTGCGCATCAACTACTACCCGCCCCGCGGCGACAACAAGGAGGGCTGGGACAACATCGACATCTTCGGTTGGCTCGGCTACCCGATGCAGCTGAAGATCGACTTCCTGTGCCGCGACAGCATCCTTGCCGCGCCGCTGGCGCTCGACCTGGTGCTGTTCAGCGACCTCGCCCACCGCGCCGGCCTGTACGGCATCCAGGAGTGGCTCAGCTTCTACTACAAGGCCCCGATGGTGGCCCCGGGCCTGTACGCCGAGCACGACCTGTTCATCCAGCAGACCAAGCTGAAGAACACGCTGCGCTGGATGATGGGCGAAGACCAGGTGACGCACCTCGGTCGCGAGTACTACGACGAAGGCTGATCACGCACTGATCACGCACTGCACGCGGATGTCGTGTGCTTCGACGGGCAAGGTGTCCACCACCTGTTCGGCGAAGCACACGCCAGCGTTCGGGGCGGAGACGGCAGGCAGGAACCGGTCGTAGAAGCCGCCGCCATAGCCCAGGCGATAGCCGTCGGGCGTGAACGCGAGTCCGGGCACGATGACGAACTCCACCAGGTCGAACGGCAGTGCCGGTCCCTGGGGCTCCTGCACACCGATACGGCTGGTGGCCATCGGGCCGGCGGCCTCGCACACCACGATGGCCCCGTCCTCGATGCGCGGCAGCAGCAGACGTTTGCCGTCGGCGGCGAGGCGGGCGAAGAGCGGGTCGGTGTCGGGCTCGGTGCCGAATCCTTTGAAGGCCATCACCGTGGCGGCGTCGCGGTAGGCGTCGAGCACCGCGACATTTCTCCACAGCTCGACGCTGCGCATCAGACGATCGTCGACCATGTCGCGGACGAGGCGCATTCGCTTGCGGATCGTCCCCTTGTCGTCCATCGGGCCAACGTAGCTCTACAGTCATTGGCATGTCGATCGACTCATCGCTCTTTCGCCAGGTCCTGGGGCACTTCCCCACCGGCGTCACCGTGGTCACCGCCACCCAGGCCGATGGCACTCCCGTCGGCTTCACCATCGGTTCGTTCACCTCGGTGTCGCTCGATCCGCCGCTGGTGGGGTTCCTCCCCATGTCCGACTCGGCGCGTTGGAAGGCCATCGAGGCCACCGGCTCGTTCTGCGTGAACGTGCTCGGGTGCCTGCAGGGCGAGCTCTGTTGGCAGTTCGCCAAGAGCAGCATCGAGCAGCCCTTCGACGGTGTCGACTGGCATCCGTCACCGATCACCGGGTCGCCCATCCTGGACGGCGCCATCGCCTGGATCGACTGCAGCATCGAACAGGTCGTCGAGGCCGGCGACCATCAGTTCGTGATGGGTCGCGTCCTCGAGATGGAGCATGCCCACCCCGATCTCGAGCCCGTGCCGCTGCTCTTCTACAAGGGCAAGGTCGGGCGCTTCCATGAGTGAGCGTCGCACGGTCGCCATCGCGGCCGGCATCGACATCGTGGCCATCGTGTTGTTCGTCGCGGTCGGTCGCCGCAGCCACGACGAAGGCGGCAACGCCCTCACCGAGGCAGTGAAGGTGGCCGCGCCCTTCCTCATCGCGCTCGCCCTCGGCTGGCTCGCCGCCAGGGCCTGGAAGACCCCCACCGTGCCCACCACGGGCATGGTCATCTGGGTGGTCACGCTCGCGGCCGGCATGGTGCTGCGCCACTACGTCTTCGACCGGGGTACCGCGCTCGCGTTCATCATCGTGGCCGGGTGCTTCACCCTGTTGTTCCTGGTCGGCTGGCGTTTTCTGTGGGAGTGGCGAGCGCACAGGACCTAGGTCCCTACCCCCTGGGGTATCAACAGGCGCATCGTGGACTCCGAAAGGAAGGTCCCCGATGACCAAGCAGATCGTCATCCTCGGTGGCGGCACAGGCGGAACCCTGGTGGCCAACCGGTTGCACAAGCACTTCAAGCACCATCGCGCCGACCACGACACCGTGCAGATCACCGTGGTGGATCGCGACGACCACCACATGTACCAACCGGGCCTGCTGTTCGTACCGTTCGGCCTGGCCCAGCACAGCGAGATCGTGCGGCCCCGCAAGGCACAACTGCACAGCGGCGTCGAGTTCGTCGAGTCCGGTATCGACCATGTCGACAAGGACCGTGACACGGTGGTGCTCGAGAACGGCCGCGAGCTCGCCTACGACGTGCTCGTCATCGCCACCGGCGCGCAGCTGGCGTTCGATGAGACCGAGGGCCTCACCGGCCCCGGTTGGAACGAGCACGTGTTCACCTTCTACGACATCATCGGCGCCACCGGCCTGGAGACAGCGCTCTCCGAGTTCGAGGGCGGCAAGCTGGTCGTCAACGTCGTCGACATGCCCATCAAGTGCCCGGTGGCCCCGCTGGAGTTCTGCTTCCTGGCCGACTGGTACTTCACCGAGCGCGGCATCCGCGACAAGGTGGAGATCACCTACGCGACACCCCTCGACGGCGCGTTCACCAAGCCCGTCGCCTCCGCCGCACTCTCCGACCTGCTGGAGGAGAAGGGCATCCACCTCGTCACCGAGTTCAACACCGGCGAAGTGGTGGGCGACGGCGACGATCGCAAGCTCATCGGCTACGACGGCCGTGAGGTCCCCTTCGACCTCGCCGTGATCATCCCCATGCACAGCGGCGCCGACTACGTGGGCCGCAGCGAGGGCCTCGGCGACGACCTGAACTTCGTCCCCACCAACAAGGCCACCCTGCAGACCGAGGCCAAGACCAACATCTTCGCCATCGGCGACGCCACCAACGTGCCCGCCTCGAAGGCCGGCTCGGTCACCCACTTCGAGGGTGAGGTGCTGGTCGACAGCATCATCCGCTTCATCGAGCACCGCGAATTGCAGAGCACCTACGACGGGCACGCCAACTGCTTCATCGAGACCGGCTTCGGCAAGGCGCTGCTCATCGACTTCAACTACACCACCGAACCACTGCCGGGGCACTTCCCCACCAAGGTCGGCATGCCGCTGCTCAAGGAGAGCCGCATGAACCACCTCGGCAAGCTGATGTTCCAGTGGTTCTACTGGCACGCGCTCCTCCCCGGACGCGACGTGCCCGGCATCGGGGCAGACATGCCCGAACATGGAAAGGAACACGTATGAGCACCGCCACCTACGCAGGCGTCAGCGTGGAGCTGAACGACGAAGGCTTCTTCGTCGACCCGAATCAGTGGACCAAGGACATCGCCGTGGAGCTGGCGAAGGCCGATGGCATCGAGGAACTCACCTCGCAGCACTGGACCGTCCTCGAGTTCATGCGCAAGGAGTACTTCGAGAAGGGCACCGGACCCACGGTGCGCGTGCTCGGCAAGACCTCCGGCGTGAGCGTGAAGGACCTGTACCTGTTGTTCCCGAAGGGGCCGGCCAAGATGGCCGCCCGTATCGCCGGGATCCCGAAGCCGAAGGGTTGCATCTGATGGACGGCAAGATCACCAAAGTGAGCATCATCGTCTCCAAGGGTTCCTTGGAAGGCATCTATCCGGCACTCATCATGGCCAACGGCGCCCGAGCCGAGGGCATGGACGCCAACCTGTTCTTCACGTTCTTCGGCCTCGACGCCGTGAACAAGAAGCGCATCGAGCACATCAAGGTCGCGACGGTCGGCAACCCCGCGATGCACATCCCCACCCTCATCGGTGGCCTTCCCGGCATGAGTGGTCTGGCCACGCACATGATGAGCAAGACGATGGACAAGCTCGACATCCCGCCCATCCCCGAGTTCATCGAGATGATCGGCGACACCGGGTGTGGGATGTACGCGTGCAAGGCCTCGGTTGACATGTTCAACCTCACCAAGGACGACTTCGTCGAGCAGGTGCAGGACATCATCACCGTCGGCGATTTCTACGACATGGCTGCCGGCGGTCAGATCATCTTCACCTGACACTCAGCGGCGGATCCGCGGGGCGCGACCAGCAATCGGGTGCTGGTTGCGCCCCGCTCTTTTCATTTCACTTCACGACGACGGTGTAGGTGAGCGTCACCACCTGCTGCACGTAGCCGAACGACCGGTCCTTCAGGGTGAGGCGCACGGTGTGGGTGCCTGCGCACCCCGCGAAGCTCGTCGCGCCGGCGGGCACGATCGAGGTGGACACGCTGAACGACTGGCTCGAGCCCGAGCTCCAGATCGAGTTGGGGAAGTAGAGCGCCTTGGCGGAGCAATTCGGGTTGACCGGTGTCGGCTCGTCGACGTTGATCCAGTAGCGCTGCTGGTAGATCGAGCAGTTGACGATGGAGCCCTTCAGCGACAGCGGTGTCGCCACTCCCTTGCTGATGGTGACGGTGGGCGACGCCGTGACGCCACTGAGGCGACCACACGGCCCGGCAACGGTGCCACCACCTCCTCCACCGGCGTTGGCAGCAGCGGGAACGAGTACGAGGGAGGACAGAGCAACGGCGAACGCCGCGACCACTCGGGAACACCTCATGACGGGAGCAACCTTTCGGGAGAGTTGGGTTGGTGCTCCCGCCAGGGATGCCCCCGTTGTAACACGCCCTTCCCGGCGCGGTGTGTCTCTTGGACGAATCTGCGACTTACAGCGTGTTGGTGATGGCGCCGGTCTCGGCGCCCTGCACGAGCTTGGCGTACTTGCCGAGCACGCCCGTGGTGTAGCGGGGCGGGTTCGGCACCCAGCTGGCGCGGCGCCTGGCGATCTCGCCGTCGTCGACGAGCAGGTCGAGGCTGAGGGCGTGCACGTCGATGCGGATCTGGTCGCCGTCGCGCACGAATGCGATGGGACCACCGTCGACGGCCTCGGGCGCGACGTGACCGATGCAGAAGCCCCACGTGCCGCCGCTGAAGCGGCCGTCGGTGATGAGCGCGCAGTCGGCACCGCGGCCCACACCCTTCAGGGCGCCGGTGATGGCGAGCATCTCGCGCATGCCCGGCCCGCCCTTGGGGCCCTCGTAACGGATGACGAGCACCGTGCCCGGCTGGATGCTGCCCGACAGGATGGCCTCCATCGCGCCGTCCTCGCCGTCGAACACACGGGCCGTGCCGGTGAACTCCTTCTGCTCTTGCGTGAGGCCGGCCACCTTGACCACCGCACCTTTCGGGGCGAGCGATCCGGTGAGGATGACGATGCCACCCTCGCTGTGGATGGGCTTGTCGAGCGGGTGCACGACCACGCCGTCGGGCGCGGGCGGGTTGATGTCGGCGAGGTTCTCCGCCATCGTCTTGCCGGTGACGGTGATGCACTCGCCGTGCAGCAGCCCGGCATCGAGCAGCATCTTCAGCACGACCGGCACACCGCCCACACGGTCGAGGTCGCTCATGTGGAACTGGCCGCCGGGCTTCATGTCGGCCACGTGCGGCACCTTCGCGGCGATGCGGTTGAAGTCTTCGAGCTCGAGTTCGACGCCGGCTTCGTTGGCGATGGCCAACAGGTGGAGCACGGCGTTGGTGCTGCCGCCGAGCGCGGACGTGACGGCGATGGCGTTCTCGAACGCGTGCTTGGTCATGATCATGCGCGGCGTGATGCCGAGGCGCAGCATGTTGACCACTGCCTCACCGGCCATGCGGGCGTCGCTCTCGCGGCGGCCGTCGATGGCCGGCGGCGAGGCGGTGCCGGGCAACGACATGCCGATGGCTTCGGCGATGGAGCTCATCGTGTTCGCGGTGAACATGCCGCCACACGCACCCTCGCCGGGGCAGGCCTTCTCCTCGATGGCGAGCAACTCGGCGTCGTCGATGGTGCCGGCGGCGTGCGCACCGACGGCCTCGAACACGCTGGTGATGTCGAGCGCCTTGCCGTTGTGGTGACCCGGCATGATGCTGCCGTTGTAGACGAACACGCTGGGCAGGTCGCACCGCGCGGCCGCCATCAGCATGGCCGGAATGCTCTTGTCGCAACCGGCGAGACCGACGAACCCGTCGAGGCGCTCGCCGTGCATGACGGTCTCGACGGAATCGGTGATGACCTCGCGGCTGACCAGCGAGGCACGCATGCCCTCGTGGCCCATGCTGATGCCGTCGCTCACCGTGATGGTGCCGAACTCCATGGGGAAGCCACCAGCGGCGCGCACACCGTCCTTGGTGTGCTCTGCCAACTTGCGCAGCGTCATGTTGCACGGGGTGACTTCGTTCCAGGCGTTGGCGATGCCCACCTGCGGCTTCACCCAATCGGCATCGGTCATGCCCACGGCGCGCAACATCGCGCGGGCAGGGGCCTTCTGGTCACCGTCGGTCACGTCGCGACTGCGGGGCTTCACATCGACAGGGATTCCTGCGTCATGGGTCATGCTCAGCAAACTAGCGGGACTAGTTTGACCTCGTGAAACGTCCACCCGAGCAGGGCAACTCGGCACGCGTGGGGCGCTTCGGCCCACGGTCGCTGGGCTTCCGCCTGCTCGTGGTGCTGCTCGTGCCGATGGTGGGGCTGCAGCTGTTCGCCTATCGCGAGTTGCACCGCCAACGCGACGTGGTACGGGCCGCCGGTCAGGTGAGCCACCAGTCCGAACTGGTGCGCGCCACCGCGGCCATCACGGTGCCGCTGTATCTGGAGTACACCTCCACGAGCGGCCTCCTCCAGGCCGACGAGACCGGCTTCGACCGCTCCCTGCTCACCGAGCTGAGCGGGCGCGACTTCGACATCCTTCGTGGTGAAGCCATCACCCGGCTCGACGCCGCGCTCGACGGCGCGACCTCGGCCACCGCGGGCGTCTCGGCTGCCACCGGTGCCGCCGTGCGCACCACGCTCGACGGCATCCGCGCCGACCTCGAGGTGCTCCGCATCGGATTCGAGCAGGGCACGTTGCGCGCCGTCGATGCCCGGCTCCGCTACGTGCAACTCACCGACCGCCTGCGCGACCTGAACGACATGCTCTCCGGCGAGCTGCGCGACCAGGCCACCACGGCCGAGTTGAACTCGCTGGGCGCCGAGGCCGACCAGCTGATCGCGTCACTCGAGTACGCGTCCGACGAGCTCGCCCATCTCACCGACGCCGGCGTCTCCACCGACACGCAGACCCACCTGGTGATGATGCTGCAGGCCGACGGCGCGCTGAGCGCGGCGCTGGCCGAACTGCGCGAGCTCCTCACTCCCGCCCGTCGCATCCGCCTGAAGGAGCTCACCGCCGGCGCCGAGTTCACCAACGCCGATGTGGCCCTCCACACGTTCATCGATGCGGTGAGCGTCACCGACGGCAGCGCCCCGGCGGTCGATGGCGAAGCCGACATCACCGCCCTCATCACCGCGGTCCTCGCGTCGTACGAGCGCCTCGACGCACTCGACGACTACGCGCAGTCGTTCCTGCGCAGCGAGGTGGCGCGTGCCGAGGCAGTGCAGGCCGACGCCGACATGGCCCGGAACGCCGCGCTCGCGGTGATGGTGCTCACGCTCGTCATCAGCCTGGTGCTGCTCGGTCTGGTCATGCGCTCGGTGCTCCGGCCGCTGCGTCGCCTGGTTCGCCAATCACGCCAGGTGCGCGAGGGCGATCTGTCCATCGAGACCGAGAAGCCCACCGGTCCCACCGATGTGCGCGTGGTGGCGCGGGCGTTCAACGACATGGTCACCACTCTCAAGGCGTACGAGCTGCAGCTCTCGCGACTGGCGAGCGGCGACACCAAGGTCGACTCGTCCCTGCCGGGACCGCTCGGCGACACCGTGCGCCGCTCGGTCAGTCAACTGGCGTCGGTCACGGCGCAACTCCACGCATCCGAGGCCGCAGCGGTGCGCCAGGCGCGCACCGACTCGCTCACCGGTCTGGCGAACCGCACCGCGGCGCTCGAGCGACTGGCCATCATCGCGTTCGACGCGCGCAACTGCGGCGTGCCCGGCGCCATCATCTTCCTCGACCTCGACGGGTTCAAGAGCGTCAACGACACCCAGGGCCACGGCGAGGGCGACCGCATCCTGGCCGAGCTGGGCGAGCGCCTCCGTGCCGCCTGCCCACACGAGATGGTCGCCCGCATCGGCGGCGACGAATTCGTCGTCCTCCTGGAGGAAGCACCCTCGCTGGAGCTGGTGGTCGAGAACGCCCGTCGCCTCATCGGCATCGTGTCGGCACCGTGCTCGGGCAGCCGAGGGCAGTTGTTCACACTGTCGGCCAGCGCCGGCGTCTCGGTGGTCGACGGCCATCGCGATCCGCTCGACTGCATCGCGCAGGCCGACACCGCCGTCTACCACGCCAAGGAACGTGGCCGCGGTCGCGTGGAGGTGTTCGACGAGCGCCTCGCGCAGGTGCTGGAGGAGCGCGCCGAGATGGCGCTCACCATGCGTCACGGCCTCGCCGAGCGCCAGTTCTCGTTGCGGCTGCAGCCCATCATCGACATCGCCACCAGCAGCCCGGTCGGCGCCGAGGTGTTGCTGCGGTGGGACCGCCCCGGCCTCGCCGACATCGGGCCGGCCGACTTCATCCCCATCGCCGAACGCACCGGCGTCATCGTCGACCTGGAGACCTGGGTGCTGGAGGAAGCCGTCGGCATCCTGCGCGACTGGCGGCTCGACCCCACCACCGCCCGCATGCGTCTCGCGGTGAACATCTCGGGTCGGCACATCGTGGAGGGCAACCTCGCTCCCCTGCTCGACGAGCTGTGTCGTCGGGCGAGTGTCGACCCCACGCTCATCGATCTGGAGATCACCGAGACCCACCTGGTGGCCGACATCGCTCGCGCCGGCGCCGTGGTCGACGATCTCCGGGCGCAAGGCGTGAACGTGGCCATCGACGACTTCGGCACCGGGTACTCGTCGATGAGCTATCTGCACCGACTCACCGTCGACACGCTGAAGATCGACCAGGTCTTCGTGGCCGGCATGTGCGACAACCGCCTCGACCGCACCATCGTGGAACTGCTGCTGCGGCTCGGCGACTCGTTGGGCATGACCGTGGTGGCCGAGGGCGTCGACAACGAGGAGAAGCTCACGCTGCTCCGCGAACTCGGATGCCCGTGGGGGCAGGGGTTCCACATCGCCCGCCCGATGAGCATCGCTGATGCCACGCGCTGGCTGCGTCAGCAGGAGGCACTCGCCACCTCGTTGCGGTGACGCGTAATGTCGCTCGCATGAGCGCTTACGATCCCGCACGCGTCGTCGCCGACCTTCGTGAACTGGCCCACCGCACGGGCGGGCCCGAGGGCAGCCGGCGTCTGGCCTGGACCCCCGACTGGCTGCAGGCCCGAGCGTTCTTCCGCGAATCGCTCGCCACACTGCCGGTCGAGGTGGAGGAGGACGAGGCCGGGAACCTGTGGGCGGTGCTGCGCGGCGAACGGCCCGAGACGCTGGTCGTCGGCTCGCACCTCGACAGCGTGCCCAAGGGTGGTTGGCTCGACGGCGCGCTGGGCGTGATGTCCGGGCTGGAGCTCATCCGCGCGCTCGCCGCCGAGGGCACCCCGCCCGTCACCGTCGCCGTGGTCGACTGGGCCGACGAGGAAGGCGCTCGGTTCAGCCGCAGCCTGTTCGGCTCGGCCGCGTGCATGGGCACGCTCGACATCGAGGTGCTCCGCGGGCTCACCGACAAAGAGGGCGGCAAGCTGCCCGAGATCCTCGCCGAACACGGCGTCGACATCGACAACCTCGACGGCGCCCGCACCCGCATGGCCGACGTGAAGGCGTACGTGGAGGTGCACATCGAGCAAGGCCCCATCCTCGAGGAGAAGGGACTCGGCATCGCCACGGTGACCGGTACCAAGGGCATCGAACGCGAGCGGCTCATCTTCCGCGGTCAGGCCGCGCACGCCGGCACGATGCCGATGGCAATGCGCCGCGACAGCTTCCGTGCCGCCGCCCGCTTCGCGCTGGCCATCGCCGAGATCGGCGAGCGCCACGACGGGGTCACGACGGTGGGGCACGCGCAGTGCTGGCCCGGGGTGGTCACCGCCGTCGCGGGCGAGACGCGGATCACGATGGACATGCGCCACATCTCCGCCGAGTCGTTGCAGGCCATGTTCGACGAAGCCCACGAGGCGGCCGCCGCTGCCGCCGAGGCCGAGGGGTGCACCATCGAGTGGGAGCACATCTTCCGCATCCCGCCGATGCCGTTCCACCCCAAGCTGCTCGAGGCCGCGCACCGCGCCGTGCACGAGGTGGAGGGCCACGACTTCGAACTGCCCAGCGGTGCGTTGCACGACGCCAGCGAGGTGGCACGCGAGATCCCCACGGTGATGATCTTCTCGTCGTCCATCGCCGGCCTCAGCCACACCAAGGAAGAGGACACCCCCGACGAGCACCTGCAGATGGCGGCCGAGGCCTTCCACCGCACGTGCCGTCAGGCCATCGACCTGGTCGCCGCCGGCGAGCTGTAACTCTCAGCAACTTCCCAGGAACCTCACACGACGCACCCAGGGGCGGCCCGCATCATCACTGCATGACGCTCACCGAGGACCTGCGAACCGCCACCGCGGTCGTCGACATCGTGATCCCCGTGTACAACGAAGCCGGCGTGCTGGCCGACAGCGTCACCACCCTGCATCGGTTCCTCACGAACGAGTTCCCGTTCACGTGGCGGATCACCATCGCCGACAACGCGTCCACCGACACGACCTGGCAGGTGGCCAGCGTGCTCGCCGCCACGATGGACGGGGTGCGAGCCATCCACCTGGACCAGAAGGGTCGCGGTCGTGCATTGCGCACCGCCTGGACCGACAACGACGCCGCCATCGTCGCCTACATGGACGTCGACCTCTCCACCCGTCTCGACGCGCTGTTGCCGCTCATCGCCCCCCTCGTGAGCGGTCACAGCGACGTCGCGATCGGCTCGCGCCTCGCCACCGGCTCCGCCGTGGCCCGAGGGCCCCGACGCGAGTTCATCTCCCGCACGTACAACACGATCCTTCGTGCCGTGTTCGGCAACGGGTTCCGCGATGCGCAGTGCGGCTTCAAGGCGGTGCGCCGCGAGGTGGCCGAGAAGTTGCTGCCGATGGTGCAGGACCAGGAGTGGTTCTTCGACACCGAACTGCTGCTGCTCGCGGAGCGAAACGGCCTGCGGGTCCACGAGGTGCCCGTCACGTGGATCGACGACCCCGACAGTCGCGTCCACGTGGTGAGCACCGCGCGCGACGACCTGAAGGGCGTGGTGCGCATGGCGAACACCTTCATGCGCGGTCGCGGTGTGGTCGACCTGGGCGACGCCGCCCGGCCGCCGCTCGCCGACGACTTCGGTCGTCAACTCGTGCTGTTCGCCAAGATCGGCGTGATCAGCACCCTCATCTCCCTCGCCCTGTTCCTCGTGCTGCGCGGCAGCGTGGGAGCGGTGTGGGCGAACCTCATCGCAGTCGGAGCGACGGCGGTCGGCAACACATGGGCCAACCGTCGGTACACCTTCGGCTACCGCGACAGCCGTCAGCGAGGTCGTCACTACATGGGTGGCGTGGCGATCTCGCTGGCGGGGCTGTTGCTCACCAGCCTGGCCCTGACGGCGGTCACCGGATCCGTCGCCCAGGTGGTCGTGCTGCTCGCCAGCTGGTCGCTCGCCACGGTCGCCCGGTTCGGTCTGTTGCGCAATTGGGTGTTCCAGGCACGAGCCTGAGCCACAATGGCCGATGTGAGTGCGCCGCGGGTCCTGGTGGTCGACGACGAGGAGAACATCTCGTTCCTCGTCGAGTCGGCGTTGCATCTCGACGGCATCGACACCTCGAAGGCGGCCGACGGGTTCGCGGCCCTCGCCGCGGTGAAGTCGTTCCAGCCACACGCGATCGTGCTCGACGTCAACATGCCGGGCATCGACGGGTTCGAAGTACTGCGCCGGCTGCGCACCGACGGCGACCAGACCCCCGTGGTGTTCCTCACGGCTCGCGACGGCCTCGACGATCGGGTGAAAGGCCTCACGTCCGGCGCCGACGACTACGTGGTGAAGCCCTTCGCCATCGCGGAGTTGGTGGCACGGGTCCGCATCGCCCTGCGGCACGCAGGCGCGGCCACCGCCTCGTCGGTGCTCGCGCTCGCCGATCTCGAACTGGACCAGGACGCGCATCGCGTCGTACGGGCCGGCCAGCCCGTCACGCTGTCGCCCACCGAGTACAAGCTGCTCCGCTATCTGATGCTCAACGCCGGCCGGGTGCTCAGCAGGGCACAGATCCTCGACCACGTGTGGAGCTACGACTTCGACGGTGACTCGTCGGTGGTGGAGACCTACATGAGCTACCTGCGCCGCAAGGTGGACCACGTGGAACCCAAACTGCTGCACACCGTGCGCGGCGTGGGCTACTGCCTCCGAGTCGATCGATGAGGCTGCGCAACCGGTTGTTCGTCGGGTTGGGCGCGATCGTGGTGGTGTTCGGCATCATCGTGTTCCTCATCGCCAACACCCAACGCCGGTACTTGGTCGAACAGGTCGACCGGCGGCTCGAGCGGTCCATCGGCCTCGCCGCCGGAGTGGTGACCGACCGGCCCGTGCCGCTGCCGCCCGAGGGCGCGGCCGACCTCACCGAGCTGTGGGTCGGTTGGTTGGCGCTCGACGGCACGCTCACGCCCGTCGTGGAAGGGCAGCTCGTCACCGGCTCGCCCGACGTCACCCTCGACGATGCGCGCCAGCACGCCACCCGACCCGGCCGTGGCGAGCCGTTCACCGTCGACGGCTTCCGGGTCATGGCCGTGGCCCGACCCGATCAGCAGGGGTGGAGCATCGTCGCCCTGTCGCTGGAGGCCGCCGACGCCGCGTACGTACGGCTGCTGTGGGCGCTCGGCCTCGGCGCTCTCGTCGTGCTCACCGTGGTGCTGCTCATCGGGCTGTGGGTGCTGCGCCTGGGCGTGAAGCCGATCACCGAGGTGACAGCCGCGGCCGAGGCCATCGGCGCCGGCGAACGCGACCGGCGAGTGCCGTCGTTCCCAACCGGCACGGAGGCAGCCGAGTTGTCCGATGCGTTCAACTCGATGCTCGACCAGAAGGAGGCGGCCGACGAACGGTTGCGGCAGTTCGTGGCCGATGCCTCGCACGAGTTGCGCACGCCCCTCACCTCCATCCGCGGGTACGCCGACCTCTACCAGCGCGGCGGGCTCGCCGAGCCGGCGAAGCTCGACGACGCGATGCGCCGCGTCACCGGTGAGGCCGAACGAATGGGCGCGCTCGTCGACGACCTGTTGCTGCTCAGCAAGCTCGACCGCGGGTTGCCCATCGAGCACGTCTCGGTCGACCTCGCATCACTGCTCGACGACGCCGCCGCCGACGCACGCGCGGTGCAACCCGACCGGCCAATCAGGGTGCACTGCGAGCGCCCGCTCCTCTGCCAGGGCGACCCGCTGCGGCTGCATCAGGTGGTGGCGGCGCTGGTGCACAACGCGTTGGTGCACACCCCGGTGGACACGGCCATCGAGTTGACGGGCGCACCGCGCGACGGTGCCGCGGTGCTGGAGATCATCGACCACGGCCCGGGTCTGGACCCCGACGTGGCCAACAAGGTGTTCGAGCGGTTCTACCGCGGCGACCCGTCGCGTGCCCGGTCGTCGGGTGGCAGCGGGCTCGGCCTGAGCATCGCCAAGTCGATCGTGGAGACCCACGGAGGCCGCATCACCGTGCACACCGCGCCCGGCGAGGGCTGCCGCTTCACGGTCGCGATGCCTTCTTCTGGTTGAGCAGGGCGGTGACGAGCTTGCCGTCGGCCTTGCCCTGGGTGGCCTTCATCACGGCACCGACGATGGCGCCCATGGCCTTGCCGTCGCCGGCGCAGAACTTGGCCCAGGCGTCGGCCTGCTCGGCGATGACCTGATCCACCACCGACTCCAGTGCGCCGGTGTCGAGCGCCTCGAAACCCTTCGCGGCCGCGATGGCAGCAGCGTCGCCACCGCCGTTGGCGATGATGTCGGCGAGGATGGCCTTGGCCTGCGTGGCGGTGACCTTGCCCTCCACCTCGAGGTTGGTGAGACCGGCGATGTCGATGGCCGGCACCGCCGGATCGGGTCCCTGATCGGCGAAGGCTTCCTTCACGTACACGAGCGCCCGTGCAGTGTCGCCCCCGAGGTGCCCCACCGCGAGGACGTAGTGGTCCTGACCGCGCTCGACCACGCTCATCACGGCTTCGCTGTCGGCGGACTGCCCGGTCATGACCGCGAGGTGCTCGCGCCGTTGTGCGGGAAGGGGCGGGAGCGCTGCGTGCACTCGCTGGATCCACTCGTGCGACGGCGCCACGGGCACCAGGTCGGGCTCGAGGAAGTAGCGGTAGTCGTCGGCGTCTTCCTTGGTGCGCAGCGTGTGCGTGCGACCGTCGTTCTCGTCCCAGTGACGGGTCTCCTGGCGAACCTTCTCGCCGGCCTCGATCATCTCGACCTGCCGACGGGCCTCGTACTCGATGGCGCGGCCGACGGAACGCACGCTGTTGACGTTCTTGATCTCGCAGCGGGTGCCGTAGGGGGTGCCGGGCTTGTGCACGCTGACGTTGGCGTCGACGCGCATGGAGCCTTCCTCCATCTTCGCGTCGCTGGCACCGATGGCGACGAGGATGGCGCGCAGTTCGCTGACGTACTGGCGGGCTTCCTCGGCGCTGCGGATGTCGGGCTTGCTGACGATCTCGACCAGCGGCACGCCGGCACGGTTCAGGTCGATGAGCGAATGAGTGGCGCCGTGCACGCGACCGCCGGAACCACCGACATGGGTGCTCTTGCCGGCGTCTTCCTCCATGTGGGCGCGCTCGATGCCGACGTGCTTCCCACCGGGCAGGGCCAGGTACCCCTCCACGCACAGCGGCTGGTCGTACTGGCTGATCTGGTACGCCTTGGGCATGTCGGGGTAGAAGTAGTTCTTGCGGTGGAAGGTGCAGGCCTGCACGGTGCAGTTCAGCGACAGGCCGATGCGCATGGCCAGTTCCACGGCGTGTTCGTTCAGCACCGGCAGTGCGCCCGGCAGCCCGAGGGTGACCGGGTCGATGTTGGTGTTCGGCTCGTCGCCGCAGCGGTTCGGGCTGGCCGAGAACAGCTTGGTGTTCGTGGCCAGCTCCACGTGGACCTCGAGGCCCACCACCAGGATCCAGTCGCCGGGGAGTCCGTCGTGGGCGCTCATGCCAGGCTCCTCTCCAACGATGCGGCCACCCGGAACATGGTGGGTTCCTGCAGCGTGCCGGCCAGCACCTGCACGCCCACCGGCAACCCGTGAGCGCCGGTGCCGTAGGGCACGCTCATGCCGGGGTGGCCGGCGAGGTTGGTGGGGATGGTGTACGTGTCGCAGAGGTACATCGCCAACGGGTTGTCACCCTTGCTGCCGATCTCGAACGCCACGCTGGGCGACGTGGGAGTGAGCAGCACATCGGCCTGTTGGTAGGCGCGATCGAAGTCGTCGTGGATGAGCCGTCGCACCTTCAGCGCCTTGCCGTAGTAGGCGTCGTAGTAGCCGGCGCTGAGCGCGTAGGTGCCCAGCATGATGCGCCGCTTCACCTCGTCGCCGAAGCCGGCCTCGCGAGTGGCGCCGTACATCGCGTTGGTGTCGGCGGCCTCGACACGAAGGCCGTAGCGCACGCCGTCGTAGCGGGCCAGGTTGCTGCTGGCCTCCGCCGGGGCGATGAGGTAGTAGGCGGTGAGCCCGAACGTGAACGCCGGTACCTGCACGTCGACGATGGTGGCGCCCTGCGCCCTCAGCGCGTCGAACGCCACCTCGAGCCGCTCCTGCACGTCGGGGTCGGCACCCTCGGGCAGGTCGGTGATGCGCCCGATGCGCAGCCCTTCCACGCCCTGGCCGAGGACGTCGACGAGCGAGGGATGCGCCTGGGGGATGCTGGTGCTGTCGAGCGGGTCGTGACCGCCGATGACGTCGAGCATGAGCGCGGCGTCGGCCACCGACGTGGTGAACGGACCGATCTGGTCGAGGCTGCTCGCGAACGCCACCAGGCCGTACCGGCTGACATAGCCGTAGGTGGGCTTCACGCCCACCACGCCGCACAGGGCAGCGGGTTGGCGAATGGAGCCGCCGGTGTCGCTGCCGAGCGCGACGTCGCTGAACCCTGCCGCCACCGAGGCGGCACTGCCACCACTGCTGCCACCGGGCACGCGGTTGGTGTCGAGCGGGTTGCGCGTGGGACCGAACGCCGAGTTCTCGGTGCTGCTGCCCATGGCGAACTCGTCGAGGTTCGTCTTGCCGATGGCGATGGCGCCACTGGTCTTCAGCGTGCTGACCACGGTGCCGTCGTAGGGCGGCCTCCACCCTTCGAGGATCTTCGACGAGCACGTGGTGGGCACACCGCGGGTGCACATGTTGTCCTTCAGCGCGACGGTGACACCGGCGAGCGGGCCGGGGTCGTCGCCACGGGCGACGGCTTCGTCGACGGCAACGGCGGCGGCGCGCGCCTCGTCGGCCATCACGTGGTTGAAGGCGTGGATCTCGGTGTAGCGGGAGGCGATTAAGGCGAGTTTCTGCTCGAAGAGAAAGTCCGCCTTAACCGCGCCGGACTTCACCTGGGCGACGGTCTCTGCAATCCCCATCAGAGGTCCAGTCCGATGATGGGCGGCACGCGGAACCGGCCGTCCTCCGCCGACGGCGCGGCGGCGAGCACTTCCTCGCGATCGAGGCAGGGCTGCACCACGTCGGGGCGCAACACGTTCACCAACGGATACGGCTGGGTCATCGGTTCCACGGTGTGCAGGTCGAGCGCGTCGATGTCGGCGAAGTGTTCGAGCATGCCATCGAGTTGGACGGTCATGCGTTCGAGCTCTTCGGCCGTGACATCGAGTCGCGCCAACCGGGCCACCTTGGCGACATCGGCTGCGGTCATGCGGTCGGACACGCCGGCCAGCCTACGGGTCAGATCGCGACGAGGTGAAGGAGAATCCCGCTCTCGGGGTGCTGGCGGGGCAGCTGGATGCCGTGGGCGGCGAGCTGCGCTCCCGTGAGCTCGATGCCGCTCGCCTGCCACACCACCTGTGCACCGGGCAGCGGGATCTGCGCCACGCGGTACTGAGTGTCGGGCAGCAGACCGGGCAACCGCACGGGCGGCGGCAACAATGCCATGCCAGTGGTCAGCTGTGCGTGGGCCACCAGGGCCTCACGCCGATCGGTGGAGTACACCCCGTACGCGTGCGACGCCGCACCCTGCCCGTTCGACACCGGGTCGAACCGCACGGTGTCGCCACCGTGCAGCAGCGAACGGAATCGCTGGTGCAACGCGATGGCGTCGGCCAGCTGCTCGCGCTCCCTGGGCTCGAGCGTGAGCACGTTCCACTCGACACCCAGGTGGCCGAACAACGCCGTGAGCGTGCGGAACGCCAACGAGTGCACCCGGCCGGTGGTGTGCGAGCGGGTTGGCCCGATGTGGGCACCCATGACCTCCGGCGGGATGAGCATGGATGCGCCCCACTGGATGGTCTGTCGCTCGAGCGCGTCGTTGCAGTCGCTGGTCCACACCCGCTCGGTGCGCCGCAGCACCTCCAGGTCGATACGCGCGCCGCCGCTGCTGCAACTCTCGATCTCGACATCGGGGTGCAACGCGCGCAGCTCGTCGAGGAGGCGGTAGAACGCCACGGTCTGTGCCCGGGTGCCACCGGCACCGTCGGCACCGCTGCCCTGCACGAGGTTGCGGTTCATGTCCCACTTCACGTACGACACGTCGTGGTCGCGCAGCAACGCGTGCAACTGGCCCAGCACGTGCTGGAACGCACCTTCGTGGGCCAGGTTCAGCACCAGCTGGTTGCGGGCGAGCACGGGCTCGTAGCCGTCGGTGGTGAGCGCCCACTCGGGGTGCGCCCGGTACAGATCGCTGTCGGGGTTCACCATCTCGGGCTCCACCCAGATGCCGAACTCCATGCCCAGGCCGCGCACGTGCTCGATGAGCGGCGCGAGACCTTCGGGGTAGACCTCGGGTGAGACCCACCAGTCGCCCAGGCCACGGGTGTCGTCGCGCCGGGATCCGAACCAGCCGTCGTCGAGCACGAACCGCTCGATGCCCACCTCGGCCGCTGCCGTGGCCAACGCCTTCAGATGCTCGGTGTCGTGCTGGAAGTAGACGGCCTCCCAGGTGTTCAACAGCACCGGGCGCGGACTGCGAGGGGCCGCCGGCGAGCGGCGGATCCAGCGGTGGAATCCCCACGACGCCGGCGTGAGCCCCTGCCCGTGCACGCCGAGCACCGTCGGCGCGGCGTACGACTCGCCCGGCTCCAGGCACAGCTCGCCCGGATGCAGCAACTCGCCCGCCTGCACGTAGCGGCGACCGTCGGGCATGGCCTCGGCGTGCATCGTGTGGTTCCCGCTCCAGGCCACGTGCACGCCCCACACCTCGCCACTCCATTCGCCGAACCCTGGCGAACCGGCGAACAGCAGCGGCGGATGCTCGTGCGACGTGCGCCCGGCGCGGTTCTCCGAGAGGAACACTCCGCTGCCCCACTGCCGACGCACCGGATGCAGTTCGCGCGTCCAACGACCGTCGAAGGTGAGCAACTCCGTGGCGTGCGACGGCAGCGGCAACGTGGGATGCAACGCATCGAGCAGATAGCGCGTGTCGCCCTCGTTCACGAGCGTGCACTCCACCGCCAGCAGGTCGCCGAGGGTGATGGTGGTGATGAGACGCAGCGAGGCCAAAGCGTCGACGGCCTCCACCCGAATGCCTGCTTCCACCGGCACGGTCGCCACGGTGCTGAACCGCGGCGCCCACGCCCTGCCGCCTTGGCGATGCCCCGACAGGCCCTGACGACCCTGGAACCCCGACCCGTGCTCGGGCACCACGCTGATGGGCGCGAGCACGTCGAGCGAGCCCTGTTGCACGGGGCGGAACAGTGCGGAGGTGATCGAGCCGGGATCGACATGGCCGAGCGGCGCCCCCCAGTACACGACCGTGGGCGCGCCGGTGGACTCGTCGATCACGGCGTCGGCGCTGATGCCGCGCAGGTGGATCATGTGGTTACTACCCCTTGTTGGCGCCCAGCGTGAGACCGCTGATGAACTGCTTCTGCAGTGCAAGGTAGACGGCCAACGTGGGCAGGGCGATCATCATCGAGGCCGCCGCGATGAGGTTGTAGTCGCTCGCGTACTGACCGTTGAGCACCGAGATGGACGACGTGATGGGCTTCTCCGAGCCCTGCTGCAGCAGCACGTTGCCCCAGAAGAAGTCGTTGTACAGCCAGGTGAACTCCAGCGTGGCCAGTGCCGCGAACGCGGGCCGGCACAGCGGAAGGATGATCTGCCAGTACTGACGCCACACGCTCGCGCCGTCGACCATCGCTGCCTCGCCCAGTTCCTTGGGGATGGTCTTCATGTAGTTCGAGAGCACGAACGTGCAGAAGCCGGTCTGGAACGCGACGTGGATGAGAATGACCGCCACCTTCGTGCCGAGCAGGTACCCGGTGTTGGTGTCGCTCAGCAGGTCGGGCCACGGCGTCTTCTTGAAGATCTGGAACAGCGGCTGGAAGATCACCTGCTGCGGCATCAGGTTGCCGGCGGTGAACAGCACCAGGAAGAACACGTTGAACTTCCACGAGAACCGGGTGCAGGCGAACGCCAACATGCTGGAGAACAGCAGGATGAGCACCAACGCGGGAATGGTGATGAACATCGTGTTCCCGAAGTGAGTCCAGATGTCGCCCACCCTCCACGCCTCGCGGTAGTTGTCGAGCGTGAGCGTCTTCGGCCACGAGAACGGACCGTTGAGCAGCGTGTCGGACTCGAAGTAGCGGAACGACGACAGCAGCGCCATCGCCATCGGCAACACCCACACGGCCGCGATGAACGTGAGCAGGATGGTGAGCGTGATCTTGTTGCGTCGGGTGAGACCGACCGAGTTGGTGGTCATTCCTTCGCCTCCCGGAAGTTGTTCACCACGTACCAGATGATGAAGCCGACGCAGAGCAGGAACAGCACCATGCCGTACGCCGAGCCGATGCCCACGCGACCACCGCCCTCACCCATGAGCGAGTTGGTGACGAGCGTGCCCATCACCTCGGTGCCGCGTGGCTCGCTGAGTGCGGCGACGATGTCGTAGGCACGGAGCGCTTCGATGACGGTGATGACCGCGACCACCACGTTGATGGGCTTGAGGCCGGGGAACACCACGCGCCGGAACGTCTGCCACTCGCTGCAGCCATCGATGCTGGCGGCTTCGCGCAACGACGGGTCGAAGCTCTTCAGACCCGCCAGGTACAGCACCATGATGTAGCCGATGTGGCGCCACGCCATGGCCAGCAGCAGCGCGGCGAAGTTCTTCGACAGACCGAGCGGGAAGTCGAGGAACGGGAAGTTGATCTCGAAGATCTTGGTCTGGTCGCCGACGAAGTCGATGGGCGGGCCGGGCCACACCAGATTCAGGAGGCCCGTCTCGCGACCGAACATGACGCTCTTCCAGATGAAGCCCACCACGGCCACCGACAGCACCACGGGGAAGTAGTAGGTGCTCTGGTAGAAGCGAGTGCCCTTCAGGTTCTTGTCGAGCAGATAGGCGAGGCCGATGCCGATCGCCGAGCACAAGAACAACCACACGATGAGCACGAGGTTGTTGAACAGGGCCGGGAACAGCTGGTTGTCGAAGATCGTGAAGATCTGCCAGTAGTTGCGGAACCCGACGAACTCGGCGCTGCTGATGGGGGTGACGTTGTCCCACTCCATGAAGGACAGGACACCCGTGAGGATGGCCGGGATCCAGACCAGCACGATGTGCAGGAAGGCCGGCACGCCGACCATCACCGACAGCACGAGCTTGTCGTTGCGGCTCAGTTGGGAAAAGCGTCGGCGGCGCCCCGTGTGGGGCGCCGCCTCTGCCTGATCGATGGGACCCATCATCACTCGAAGGTGTAGGTCTGCTTCTGCTCTTCGACGGTCGCCAGGACCGTGTCGATGGTGGTGGGGTCGGCCAGGAAGTCCTGGAGCGCCTTGCCCACGACCTTCGCCGCGAAGTCGGGATCCGTGTCACGGTCGAGGAACTGCGAGATGTACTTCGCAGCGCCGACGAGCTCGGCCGACTTCTTCTGCAGCGCGTTGTAGCCGTCGGTCTTCGCTGCCGAGTTGGCCGCGACGACTGCCGGGTTCACGCCGATGTAGGCGTCGATGGTGGCGGCGCCACCGAAGGCCTCGAGGAGCGCCTTGGCGCCGGCCTCGTTCTTCGGCGTCTTCGCCATCATGAAGCCATCGATGGGCGCCTCGACCGCGTCCTGCTTGTAGGCGGGGTCGATCTCGGGGAAGGCGAAGAAGTCGATGTCGTCGATGATGCCCTGCGCCTCGGGATCCGTGGCCGGGTCGAAGTTGCTGGTGACGAACGTCCCCAACAGGTACATGCCGACTTCCTTCTTGCCGAGCGCCGTGGCGGCGTCCTGCCAGGTGCGACCGTTCACGTCGGGCTGGTAGTAGTCGAGGAGGCTCGACCAGTTGGAGAAGACCTTCTTCACCTTGTCGTCGGTCCAGCTCTCCTTGCCGCCCATGAGCGACACGTGGAAGTCGTAGCCGTTGGTGCGCATGTTGATCATGTCGAACATGCCCATCTGCGGCCAGCCACCGTCGTTGGCGGCGGCGAACGGGATGATGCCGTCGCCCTTCATCTTCTCCGCCAGGGCGAGGAGGTCGTCCCACGTGGCCGGGATCTCGTAGCCCTTCTCCTCGAACAGGCTCTTCCGGTAGTGGACGGCCCACGGGTAGAAGTAGAACGGCACGAAGTACTGCTTGCCGTCGAGCGCGGTGGAGGCGTTCTTGAAGCCCTCGCTCATGTCGGTGAGCTTGGCCCACACATCGCTGATGTCGCCGACGACACCCTTGCCGGCGAAGGCGCGCATGCGGTAACCGGCGAACCACGACACCACATCGTCGGGCTGCTGGATGTAGGTGTTGAAGTTCTCTTGGTACGAGTTGTGGTCGACCGTGTTGATCTTCACGTTGAGGCCGGTGGCCTCGACGGCGGCAGCGATGGCCGCACTGTCCTTCGGGTCGGAGTAGTTCGAGCCGTAGGTGACCTCACCCAGGTCGCCACCGCCACCCGCGGCAGCGGTGGTCTCGGTGGCACCGGCGGTGTCGCCCGAGCTGCTGCTGTCGTCGTCACCACATGCGGCGAGCACGGCGGCACCGCCGATGGCCGCGGCGCCGGCGAGCAGCGTGCGACGTGACACCAAGGAGAATCCGACCTCGGACGGACTCGGAGATGATTCGTACTTCTCGGACATTCGCTCCCCCTCTGGAGTGGTACGTGATACCGGGAACTTCTCACGGATTCACGCACCTGTCAAGGCTCCGTGTGCGAAAAACGAACACCATCTTCGCGAGAACGGACACATTCACACACCTGATGGTGGAAATTGCTCCGTTCTTGGTTCGATTCTGTTGACTTCGGCGATCCATTCGTGCAGGCTTCTGGGCGATGAGTGACGCCTCCACACCGACCGACATCGGGTCGTCGCGAGCGCTCGCCCGCCAACGACACGAGGTCATCGTGGCCGAGGTGCGCCGCCGCGGCGCCGTGCGCGTCAGCGAGTTGTCCACCCTGTTGGGCGTCAGCGACATGACGGTGCGGCGCGATCTCGAGGCGCTCGACGACGCCGGCATCATCGTCAAGGTGCACGGCGGCGCCACCCTGCGCGACGAGCGCAGCACCGACGAGCCGGGCTTCGAGGCGAAGAGCTCGCGCAACACTCGCGAGAAGCACGCCATCGCGCTCGCCGCCGCCGGCATGGTGCGTCCGGGCACCGCCATCGGCATCACCGCCGGCACCACCACGTGGCAGATGGCGTACCACATCGTCGACATCGCCAACCTCACAGTGGTCACCAACTCGGTGCGCGTGGCCGACGTGCTCTACCAGTCCTCGCGGCCCGATCGCACGGTGGTCCTCACTGGCGGGGTCCGCACCCCGTCCGACGCGCTCGTCGGCCCGGTGGCCGTGAACGCGCTGCGATCGCTGCATCTCGACTCGGTGTTCATGGGCGTGCACGGCATGAACAGCCGCGCCGGCTTCACCACCCCGAACCTGATGGAGGCCGAGACCAACCGCGCCTTCGTCGATGCCACCGAGCACCTGGTGGTGCTGGCGGACCACACGAAGTGGGGCACCACCGGCCTCAGCTCGATGGCCACGCTGGATCGCGCCGCGGTGGTCATCACCGATCGCGGCCTCCCCACGGCAGCTCGCGCGGCGCTCGAGGACAGCGTTGGTCGGCTGATCCTCGCCGACACCACCTTCACCGACGACCTCGAACCGACCCACGAACGCAGGAGGGCCTGATGGCCACGGTCACCTTCACCGATGCCAGCCGTATCTACACGCAGGGACAGCGCGCCGCGGTCGACGGGCTGAACCTGCACATCGAGGACGGCGAGTTCCTCGTGCTCGTGGGGCCGTCGGGTTGCGGCAAGAGCACCACCTTGCGCATGTTGGCCGGCCTCGAGCCCATCGACGGTGGCAGTGTGCACATCGGCGACCGCGACGTCACGAACCTGCCGCCGCGCGACCGCGACATCGCGATGGTGTTCCAGAGCTACGCGCTCTACCCGCACATGACGGTGGCCGAGAACATCGGCTTCCACCTCAAGATCAAGAAGGTCCCCAAGGACGAGATCACCGTGCGCGTGGCCGAGGCCGCGAAGCTGCTCGACCTCGAGGAGTACCTCGAGCGCAAGCCGGCCAAGCTCTCGGGCGGTCAGCGCCAACGTGTGGCCATGGGCCGCGCCATCGTGCGTCAGCCCCAGGTGTTCCTGATGGACGAGCCGCTCTCCAACCTCGATGCGAAGCTGCGCGTGTCCACGCGCACCCAGATCGCCGCGCTGCAACGGCGGCTCGGTGTCACCACCGTGTACGTCACCCACGACCAGGTCGAGGCCATGACCATGGGCGATCGGGTCGCGGTGCTCAAGGACGGGCTGCTGCAACAGTGCGCCTCCCCCCGCGAACTGTTCACGAGGCCCGTCAACACCTTCGTCGCCGGGTTCATCGGCTCGCCGGCGATGAACATGGTGAAGTGCGAGGTCGACGAGCACGGTGGCGAGTTCTCCGGCATGAAGATCCCGCTCTCGCCCGAGCAGCGCGCGGCGCTCACCTCGTCGTCGCTCACGGTCGGTGTCCGGCCGGAGGGCCTGCACGTCAGCCCCGACGATCAGGGCATGCGAGCCACCATCACCACGGTGGAGGAGCTCGGCTCCGACAGCTTCCTCTACTGCGCCCCCGATGGGCACGACGATCTCACCGTGGTGTCCCGCACCGAGGGCCTCAGCGGTGCGAAGGCGGGCGATCCGGTGATCCTCCGTCCCGACCCTGGCGCGCTGCACCTCTTCGACACCGCCTCTGGCGCACGACTTCCCGACTGAGCCATGCCTCAGCGGTCCGACATCCGTATCGATCCCTTCCTGGGCACGCGCGTGCACGTGGTGGGGACTCGACAGGCACGACCGAATCTCCCGTCCACCGGCTGCCCGTTCTGCCCCGGAGGGCTCGAGGCTCCCGAACCGTACGACGTGCGCTGGTTCCGCAATCGGTGGCCCGCCATGCCGGGCGATCGCTGCGAAGTGGTGCTGTACACGTCGCAACACGACGCCACGTTCTCGTCGCTCGGCGTCGACGGGGCGCGCAAGGTGATCGATCTGTGGGCGGAGCGCACCGCAGCACTCGGCGCGCGACCCGACGTGCACTACGTGCTGTGCTTCGAGAACCGTGGGCCCGAGGTGGGTGCCACCATCGCCCATCCGCACGTACAGATCTACGCGTACGACCACGTGCCCGAACGACAGCGGCGGCTGCTGGAGGCGAAGTGGTCGCCCGACCTGGAACCCGACGACCGCCTCGTCGCCGAGTACGAGGGCTGGGTGGCCTCCGTGCCCTACGCCAGCACCTACCCCATCGCCCTGTCGGTGGCACCGCGAGTGCAGGTGCCCGACGTGACGTCGATCGACGACGAAGGCCGCAACGGGTTGGCCGCGATGTTGGTCGACGTGCTGGGTCGCCTCGACGCACTGTACGGCCGCCCCCTGCCGTACATGATGTGGCTGAACCAGCGACCCACCGACGACGGCGACTGGCCGCAGGCATGGTTCAACATCGAGATCGTCTCGCCGTGGCGCGGGCCCGGCGTGCAGCGATTCATCGCCGCCGCCGAGGTTGCGTGCGGCGAGTACTTCAATCCGGTGATCCCCGAGGTGCTGGCCGAGATGCTGCGCGCCGCGCAGCGCTAGGCCGGCTGCACCGGCTGGAAGGTCGGAAGGCGCTTCTCCAGGAAGCTGGCGACACCCTCCTTGAAGTCGGGCCGACGCAGCGAGGCCTTCATCAACTCGATCGCGTCGTCGGTGGCGGGGACGAGCCCGCGATCCCAGTCGCCGTACACCTGTCGCTTCATCAATGCCATCGACGTGGGCGAGCAGTGCTGCGCGAGCTCGGCGGCGTAGGCGAATGCGTGGTCCACCAGTTGCTCGGGCGGCACGACCTCGTTGACCAGACCCATCTGCGCGGCCTCCTCGGCGAGGATCACACGCCCGGAGTACAGCAGATCGAGCGCACGTGCGGTGCCCACCAGACGGGGCAACACCCACGACATGCCGTACTCGGCGATGAGCCCTCGGCGGGAGAACGCAGTGGTGAACTTCGCCCCCGCAGCGGCGAAGCGGACGTCGCACATCAACGCCTGCACCATGCCGATGCCAGCGCACGCGCCGTTCACCGCAGCGATGACCGGCTTCGGGATGAGCGTCGTGTGGTACTGCGGGCGACCGCCGGCCGCCGACTCAGCACCTGCACCACCGCTGGCTCGACCGATGCCCTGCAGCGTGTCCATGTCGGCCCCTGCACAGAAGCCGCGGCCCGCACCGGTGACGACGATGACCTTCACGGCGTCGTCGGCCGCGCACTGGTCGAGCAGTTCGAAGTAGCGGGTGGCCAGGTCGCCGTTCCACGCGTTCAGGCGTTCGGGGCGGTGCAGCGTGAGCAGCGCGATACCGGGCTCGCGCAGTTCGTACAGGACGACGTCGTCAGTCATCCTCGGGAACGTAGTCGGGTTCCGATTCCGTGATCTCAGCGAAGGTGTCCTCGTCGCCACGATGCCGCACCGCGTCGATGACCAGATAGCCCACCGACAACAGCACCGCCGCGGCCGCCACCCACTGGTTCAGCCGCCATCCGCCGCCGCTGTTGGCAGGGTCGATGCGCAGGCCTTCGATCCAGAAGCGGCCCACGAAGTAGCCCGCGACGTACACGGCCATCAACCGCCCGGGGCGGAGTTGCATCCGCTTGTCGATGACGAGGAGCACGCCGCACAGCGCCAGGTTCCACAGCACTTCGTAGAGGAAGGTGGGATGGAACAGCGTGCCGACGGGATATCCGTCGGGGATGTGTTCGGCATCGATCTCCAACCCCCACGGCAATGTGGTGGGTCGGCCGAACAGCTCCTGGTTCCACCAGTTGCCGATGCGACCGATGGCCTGCGACAGCGGGATGGCGGGTGCGGCCGCGTCGAGCACCGCCGGCACCGAGATGCCCTTGCGCTTGGCCATCCAGATGCCGACCGCGACACCGGCGATGAGGCCACCGGGAATGCCCAGGCCGCCTTCCCACACCTTGATCCAACGACCCGGTTCCTTCCAGGGCTGACTCTTGTCGGTGATGATGTAGTACAGCCGGGCACCCACGACGCCGGCACCCACGGCCCACATGGCGATGGACGTGAAGTCGTCGCGGGTGCCGGCACCCGACGCTTCCAGACGGCGGCCGGCCAGCCACACGCCGGCCACCACACCGAGGGCGATCATCAACCCGTAGAGGTGAATGGGCAGGGGTCCGATGTCGATGACGCCGTCGGACGGACTGGGGATGCTGGCGAGGAGGCGCACGGGTCAGGCGGTGACGCGCTGGGCGAATTCGACGGTGCGGTCGAAGATGAGCTGCTTGTCGTAGTCCTGGGTGGCCACGTGGTAGCTGCGCTCCAGCAGCACGCGCTCGAGCGGGCCGCCGTAGTGCGCGGCCAGGTAGTCGCCCTGCGCCGGCTCGACCACGTGGTCCTGCGGTGAGTTGAGCAACAGCAGCGGCACCCGCATGTTCGGGTACTCGGAGGCGAGCGGGGCAAGGCCGTCGTTCACCAGCGAGAGCAGCGGCGCCAGCGGCGTGGCGTCGTACGCCGACTCGTGGGCGTCGGGGTCGGCGATGTCGCTGCCGATGGCGGGCATCACCGCGGTGCCGCTGTCGATCATGCCCTGCAGCATCTCCACCACTTCCGGCGCCTGCGGCTGGGTGGCGGGGTTGATGCACACCAGGCCGGCGATCTCGGGATGGTCGGCGCCGAGGCGCAACGTGAGCGCTCCGCCCATGCTGAGCCCCACGACGACCACCTTGGCCGAGCGGGCGGCGAGCGTGGCGTATGCGGCCTCGGCTGCGCCGTGCCAGTCGGACCAGCGCGTGGGCAGCATGTCGTCGACGGTGGTGCCGTGGCCCGGCAGGAGCGGCATGTCCACATGGAACCCGGCCGCGGCCAGCGCCTCGGCCACGCCGCGCATGCTGCCCGGGTTGCCGGTGAAACCGTGGACGACGAGTGCGCCGTGCGGGCCCTCGCCGTGGTGCGACCAGGGCTCGGCCCCGGGGATGAGGTTCGTCATGGCGGCCAGTATGTCAGGAGTACGGGTCGGCCGGTCCGCCGGCTTCGTCCCACCACTCGAGCGGTGAACCCGTCGATTCCCAGTCGGGGAACGGATAGATGCAGTTCACCGGACAGGCGGGCAGGCACTTGTCGCACCCGCTGCACAGCTCGGGGATGATCACCACGTCGGGACCGTGATTGAAGATGGCGCCGAACTGCGGCGGGCAGTGCCGAAGGCACGCGTCGCAGTTGATGCACTCGAGCATCTCGATGCGCAACGGCGGGTTCTTCCACTTCTCGTTGCGCGCACGCAACGCGATGCGTTCGGTGCGGGACACGGCCATGTGGCGAGTGTAGAAGGATCGCCGCGCGCCAGATTGACCCGACGGTCAAGACCTGCTCCACTGGAGCCGTGGTGGATCCGCGGCGGCACACCGAACAGGGCATCGAACGAAAGCAACAGCTGCTGGAGGCTGCCGAGCGCCTGTTCACCGAACGTGGCTACGGGGCAACCCGCATCTCCGACATCTGCGCGGCCGCAGGCGTCGCCAAGGGGCTGTTCTACTGGTACTTCCCCACGAAGGAATCGCTGTTCGCCGAGCTCGTGCGCACCATGCGACTGGCGCTGCGCCGTGCGCAGGGTGCCGCGATGGACCCCGACGCGGATCCGGTCACTCGCATCCGGCAGGGCGCCGAGGCCAGCGTGCGGTTCATGGCCGAACACCAGCCGTATTTCGCGCTGCTCGACGTGGAACGAACCGACCACGCGGTGGCCGACGTGATGAAGGAGGGCAGCGACGTGTACGCCCTCGACGTGCGCCGCCTGGTGCAAGAGGCGCAGGCGCAGGGGCTGGTGCCCGACAGCGACCCGTCGTTCTACGCCGTGGGTGTGATGGGGGCGGTGTCGTCGTTCAGCAACGCGCACCGCATGCAACGACTCTCCATGCCCATCGACGACCTCGCCCAACTCGTGGGCGACTGGGTCACGAGAGCATTGACCGGTCGATCGCCGGCGCCAACGACGGCTCGCGACGCAACATCACGCGAATGAACGCGTCCACCACGTCGGGCTCGAACTGCGTGCCGCGGCCCGCCACGACGTAGTTCACCGAATCGATGGTGGACCACGCCAGCTTGTAGACCCGCTCGCTCATCAACGCGTCGAACACATCGGCCACCGCGACGATGCGCGCCGACACCGGGATGGTGTGCGCGGTCATGCCCAGCGGATAGCCGGTGCCGTCCCAGCGTTCGTGGTGGCTGTGCGCCACTTCTGCGGCGAGCCGCACCAAGGGCGACGCGCTGCCCGCGAGGATCTCGTGGCCCCGCACCGTGTGCAGCTTCATCCGCTCGTATTCCTCGGCGGTGAGCGGGCCGGGCTTCAGCAGGATGGAGTCGGGGACGCCCACCTTGCCGATGTCGTGCATGCGCGCAGCCAGCGCGAGCCGACGGGTGAACTCGTCGTCATGTCCGAGCTCGGCTGCGATCTCGGCCACCATGTCGCCCACGCGATCGGGGTGCGCACCGGTGTCGGCGTTGTAGAACTCGGCCATGATGGCCACCCGCTTGAAGGCCTCCACCTGGAACGCCTCGAGCTCGTCGGTGCGCAGCTGCACCATCCGCTCGAGTTCGGCCGTGCGCAGGCGCAGGATCTCGGCCTGCTGGCGCGAGATCTCGGTGTCGTGCTGGATCTGCAGCGTGCGCACACGCAGGTCGGCACCGCGGCTGAACATCTCCTCGTTGAGTGCGTAGCGCGCCTCCTGGTGCACGAGCGCCTGCTCGAAGCGGCCCATCTCGCGGTTCAGGTTGGACAGCTTCTCGCGCAGGCTGAGCGCCATCTCGGTCATGTTGGCCTGCATGGCCAGGTCGAGCGCATCGGCCCATTCGCGCAGCGCATGGTCGCGCAGGTGCTGTGCCACGTAGAGCTCGCCACGGGCGATCCGCACCGTGACCACACTGCCGGGCGACAGCGCGACACGCCGGGCCGTGCGATCGCGGAGGACACCATCGGCCTCGTCGAGGCAGGCTGCGGCACGGTCGAGCGACGAGAGCGACACGTAGGCCATCGCCAGACGGGCGAGGATCTCGGGCACGAACTCGGGCGCGTGGTCCTTCGCCAACAGCAGCGCCTGCTCGCCGAGGCTCACCGCGAGGAGGTCCTCCTTGCGGTCAGCGCGAACCTTCGCCATGTTGGCCAGCGTGATGGCGTCGAGGTCGGGCCGGTTCTCGCCCTTGTTCGCCATCAGCGCCGCCTCGTAGGTGACGATGGCCTTGTCGGTCTCCTTCAGGCTGTGCTGGATGACCGCGAGCGAGTTGAGCAGCAGCCCCTCGCTGGAGCGCTCACCGGTGGTGCGGTACAGCTCGACCGCGCCCATGGCAGAGGCGAGCGCCTCGGAGAAGTTGGCCGCGTGGAACTGCACCGCGGCGATGAGGTTGAGGGCGGACACGCCCGTCTTGATGGCGCCGCATCGGTGCGCGAGATCGCGCGACTCGAGCGCCAGGGCAAAGGCCTCGTTGCTCATGCCCGACGCGTAGGCCAATTCGGCCAGACGGTAGAGCGCCTCGGACTCGCCGAACGGGTCGCGGTTCGACCGGGCGAGCACGCGCGCCTGCTGCACGAGGGAGCGTGCACGCGGCAGGTCGGTCTCCTCGAACTGGCGCGCCTGTTCGAGGAGTTCGTCGATGGAGGGTTCGCCGCCGGGGTCGCGTGTGACCGGCGTGGTCGACGCCAACGTGTTCACCTCCTCCATCTCAGACTGTTTCACGGTAGTTATCGGCCGTTCATGCCTCGGGGATAGCCCAATTTCGTCCTGACTCGTATCGTGGTGCGCCGTGGACACGATGCGACGAACGCGTGGCACACGCCGACACGTCGAGTCGTCGGCCGTCACTGCTGTCGCGCCCGTGGTCGCGGTGTTCCCCGTGTGGCTGCTCGCGATCGCCGTGTTCTGGTTCCCCGTGCACCTGGTGTGGGACGTTCCGTATTGGCTGTTCGCTGCCGGCTACCTGGTGGCCGTGGTGCTGTTGTTCCTGCGTCCGGTGCAGATCTACGTGCTCGCACCCCTGCTCGGAGCCCGTCGGCCCAGCCACGACGAGCAGACGGTGCTGGCCCTCAGCTGGCGTCCCGTGCTGCAGTTCAACGACCTCCCCGGGCATCGCTACGTGCTCGCCGTGCTGCCGTCGAACGAGCTGAACGCGTTCGCCTGCGGCGGCCACCTGGTGGTGGTCACGTCGTACGCGCTGGAGACCTTGCCCCGCGACGAGCTCAGCGGCGTGCTCGCGCACGAGCTGAGTCATCACCTCGGGCTGCACACCGTGGGGCTCACTCTCTCTCAGTGGTTGTCCATCCCGGTGCTGCTGCTCGCCCGCATCGGGTTCTTCCTGCAGAACGTCGCCTCGGCCGCCACCACCAGCTTCGTGTCGCATTCCTCCGCGCTGTCGGCGCTGGGCCGGCTGGTCGCCGCGCTCCTCACCGCCATCTCGTGGGTGTTCCTCAGTGGTCTGGTCGCCGCCAACGCGCTGGCCAACGCCGTGGGACGCAACGCCGAGTTCCAGGCCGACGCCCGCGCCGTGCACATGGGGTTCGGCAAGCCGCTCGCCATCGCGCTCCGCCGGTTCATCACCGACTTCGGCACCGACCGACCCACGTCGTGGCGCGATCGACTGGCGATGACCCATCCGCCGGCCCGCACGCGGGTGGCTCGTATCGAAGCCATGCTCCGGGGACGGCGAGTAGTTTCGGGCGGATGACAGCAGCCATCGAAGCGCGTGGACTCGCGCGCCGTTTCGGCGACACGGAGGCCGTGGCCGGCGTCGATCTCGCAGTGCAGTCGGGCGAGATCTACGGGTTCCTCGGTCCGAACGGCGCCGGCAAGAGCACGACCGTACGCATCCTCACCACACTGCTCAAGCCCACGGGCGGCACCGCCAGCGTGGCCGGGTTCGACGTGGGCTCCGACCCGGAGAAGGTGCGGTTGCGCATCGGGGTGGCCCTCCAGGAGGCCGCGCTCGACCCGAAGCAGAGCGGCCGGGAGGTGCTCGATCTGCAGGGTCGCCTCTACGGTCTGTCGAAGGAGGAGCGCCTGCGTCGGGTCGACGAACTGCTCACCCTGGTCGACATCGGCGACGCCATCGACCGCCGCATCGGCACCTACTCCGGCGGCATGAAGCGCCGGCTCGACCTGGCGGCCGCGCTGGTGCACCAACCCGAGGTGCTGTTCCTCGACGAGCCCACCACCGGACTCGACCCCACCTCGCGCGCCGCCGTGTGGAACGAGGTGCGCTACCTCAACCAGGAGTTGGGGATGACCATCTTCCTCACCACGCAGTACCTGGAGGAGGCCGACGCGCTGGCCAACCGGGTCGGCATCATCGCCCACGGCAAGCTCGTGGCCGAGGGGACGCCCGACGAGCTGAAGCGCAGCATCGGCAGCGACCTCATCATCGCCACGGTGGCCGCCGGGCAGGGTGCCGCCGCGGCCGCAGCCGTGGCGAACGTGTCCGTCGTGGAGCGCACGGAACAGACCGGCGACGAGTTGGTGATGTCGGTGGCCGACGGTGCCGCCGCGGTGAGCCCGGTCGCCATCGCCCTGTCGGCCGGTGGCGTGAAAGTGGAGGGCCTCACGCTGCGCACGCCCACCCTCGACGACGTGTTCCTCCACATCACCGGTGGTCGCCTGCAGGAGGACGCGGCATGAGCCGTGTGCATCCTCGCGCCGCTGGGTTCTGGACCGATCTGCGCACGGTGAGCCTGCGCTCCATCCGTCTCACGTTGCGCGACCCCGAAGCGTTCGGGCCGGCGCTCGTCATCCCGGTGTTCTTCTTCGTGGTGAACGTGGGCGCGCTGCAGAAGTTCGTCGAGGGCAACTTCCCGCCCGGGTTCGACTACAAGGCGTTCCAGTTGCCGGTGGCCGTGGTGTTCGCCGTCACCGGTGTCAGCCGGGCCAACGCACTGGTGGTCGACATCCAGGACGGGTATCTCGATCGCCTGCTGCTCACGCCGGTGCGCCGCGGCACGCTGCTGCTGGGGCTGATGACTGCCGACTTCCTGCTCATCACCTCGCTCGCCGTGCCGGTGGTGCTGCTGGGCCTGATCCTGGGCATCGACGTGGCCACGGGCGTGCTGGGCATCGTGGTGTTCGTGCTGCTCGCCGGGCTGTGGGGCCTGGCGTTCACGGGTTTCCCGTATGCGATCGCGCTCCGCACCGGCAATCCCACCGCGGTGAACAACGCGTTTCTGCTGTTCTTCCCGTTCGCGTTCCTCACCACCGCGTACCTGCCGCAGGAAGCGATGACCGGTTGGCTCGCCACGGCCACCAAGCTCAATCCCACCACCTACCTGCTCGAGGGCATGCGCGCCATCCTGCAGACCGGCTGGGAGTGGAACTCCATCGGCAAGGCGTTGTTGGCGGTCGGGTTGATGGGCACCATCTCGTTCACGGTCGCCTTCCGCTCGCTCGCCGGACGGGTGAACCGCAACTAGCTCGTACCGATGGGCGCGACGGCGGCATCGAGCACGTGCACCAGCACGTCGGGTGCGAGTTCCAGGTCGAGCCCTCGCTTGCCGCCACTGACGAAGATGGTGTCGAACAGGACGCAGGTCTCGTCGATCGCCGTCCGCAGGCGCTTCTTCTGGCCGAACGGGCTGATGCCTCCGACCACGTAGCCGGTGATGCGCTGTGCGACGTCGGTGGGACACATCTCGGCCCGCTTGCCGTCGAGCGCCACCGCCAGCTCGCGCAACGACAGCTGGCCGCTGACCGGCACGATGCCCACGACCTGTTCCACCCCACGATCGGTGGTCAGGTTGGCCACGAGCGTCTTGAACACGCGGTCGGGTTCCACGCCCAACGCCTCCGCGGCCACCTGTCCGTAGTTCCGTTCACCCGGCTCGTGGTGGAACTCGTGCACGGTGAAGGCCACCCCTGCCGACTCGAGTGCCACGATCGCTGGGGTCCCGCCCTTTGCCACCCGCACATTCTGCCAACATGGGCCCGATGGCAGTCATCGACACGTACGAGTTGAACGACCGCTACCGCCTCGACGACGGGCGGGTGTTCCTCAGCGGCTCGCAGGCGCTGGCGCGGCTGCCGTACGAGCAGTTGCGCGCCGACCGTCGCGCGGGGCTGCACACGGCCGCGTACATCACCGGCTACCCGGGCAGCCCGCTCGCCAACTTCGACCGCGACGTGGCGGCGGCCGCGAAGTTGGCCGATGCGGATGGTCTGCGGATGGTGTTCCAGCCCGGCATGAACGAGGAACTCGCGGCCACGTCGGTGATGGGCTCACAGCTGGCCTCCACGCTCGACTCGTGTCGCTACGACGGCGTCGTCGGCGTCTGGTACGGCAAGGGACCCGGGCTCGACCGCGCCAGCGACGCGCTGCGCCACGCCACCTTCGCCGGCACCTCGCACCGGGGTGGCGCGCTCGCCATCGTGGGCGACGATCCCAACGCCAAGAGCAGCACCATTCCGTCGTCCAGCGGCGCGACCCTGGTGGACCTGAACATGCCGATCATGTATCCGGGCGACGTGCAGGAGGCCATCGACCTCGGCCGGCACGCCATCGCCATGTCGCGAGCCAGCGGCTTGTGGGTGAGCGTGAAGGTGGTCGACGGAGTGGCCGACGGCACCGGTTCCATCGAGGTGCACCCCGATCGCATCTCGCCGGTGGTGCCGACGATGGAGGTCAACGGGCGCACGTTCGTGCCCCGACCGTCGGGTCGCATCCTCACTCCGTACACGCTGGAGATGGAGCGCGAGTTCCACGACGTCCGGTTGGTGCTCGCCCGCGAGTACGCGGTGGCGAATCGGCTGAACACCATTCCCGTGCGCGGCCCCTCCGACTGGGTGGGCATCATCGCCACCGGCCACACCTACCTGCAGACCCTGGAGGCACTCCGTCTGCTCGGCCTGCGCACACCCGACGAGTTGCGCGCCGCGGGGGTGCGGCTGTTCAAGCTCGGCGTGCCGGTGCCGCTCGACATCGCCCAGGTGCGCGAGTTCGCCGACGGCCTTCGCGAGATCATCGTCATCGAGGAGAAGACACAGAACCTCGAATGGTTGGTGAAGGACGCGTTGTTCGGCCACACCGAGCGGCCGGTGGTGGTGGGCAAGCGAGCGCACGACGAGTCACCGTTGTTCCCGTTCACGGGCACCCTCGATGCCGACGGCATCGCTCCCCGCCTCCGCACACGCCTGACCCCCCGCCTCGCGGACCGGCTCGCTCCACCACCGCCCACGCCTCGGTCACTCATCCCGCTGTCGATCACCCGCTCGCCGTACTTCTGCTCGGGGTGCCCGCACAACACCTCCACCAAGGTGCCCGACGGCGCGCTCATCGGTGGCGGCATCGGGTGCCACAGCATGGTGCTGATGATGGAGCCCGACCGCGTCGGCGACATCGTCGGCCTCACCGCGATGGGCAACGAGGGCGCGCAGTGGTTCGGCATGGCACCGTTCGTCGACGACGAGCACCTCATCCAGAACATCGGCGACGGCACGCTCTTCCACTCCGGCATGACGGCCATCCGCGCGGCCATCGCCAACGGCGTCAACATCACGTACAAGATCCTCTACAACGGCGCGGTCGCGATGACCGGCGGGCAGGACCCGTTCGGGCAGCTCGACGTGCTGTCGCTGGTGAGGGTGCTGCAGGCCGAAGGAGTCGCGCAGGTCATCATCACCACCGACGAACTGTCCAAGTACCGGGCACACGACCTGCCGCAGGGCCTGAAGGTGTGGGGCCGCGACCGCGTGGTCGAGGCGCAGGAGGTGCTGTCGTGGGTGCCCGGGTGCACCGTGCTCATCCACGACCAGCGCTGCGCGGCCGAGAAGCGCCGCGACCGGAAGCGCGACCGCATCGACCAGCCGACGTTCCGCGTGGTCATCAACGAGCGGGTGTGCGAGGGCTGTGGCGACTGCGGCGACCAGAGCAACTGTCTGTCGGTGCAGCCGGTGGACACCCCGTTCGGCCGCAAGACCCGCATCGATCAGGGCTCGTGCAACCACGACCTCACGTGCCTTCAGGGCGATTGCCCCGCCTTCATGAAGGTGCCGGTGGCGAAGCGGGCCGTTGCCCACGCGTCGCCGGACGCCCCGTCCATCATCCCCACACCCGTCGCCAACCCGGTGGAGGAGCTCACCATCCGGCTCAGTGGCGTCGGCGGCACCGGCGTGGTCACCGTGTCGCAGGTGTTGGGCACTGCGGCCATGCTGCAGGGCTTCCACGTGCGCGGGCTGGACCAGACAGGGTTGTCGCAGAAGGCGGGTCCGGTGGTCAGCGACCTGCGCCTGTCGCGCTCCGAGCCACACCCCAGCAACAAGGCCACAGCGGGTTCCGTCGACGTGCTCATCGCCTTCGACCAGCTGGTGGCCGGCAACGACGGCACCATGCGTGTGGTGGACCCCGAGCACACTGTCGTGGTCACCAACACCGCCACCGTCCCCACTGGTTCGATGGTGGTGCACCCCGACCGCCCGTACCCGCTCGACGAGGTCACCACTCGGCTCGATGCGAACACGAAGTCGCACGTGCGGGTCGACGCGCAACGTCTGGTGATGCAGCTGCTCGGCGACGACAGCACCGTCAACGTGTTCATGGTGGGCGTGGCGGTACAGGCCGGTCTAGTGCCGTTGCAGCCCGAACTGGTGGAACGGGCACTCGAGCTGAACGGTGTGGCGGTCCAGAAGAACCTCGCCGCCTTCCGCTGGGGCCGAGCGTGGTTCGTCGAGCCAGGCGTGGTGGAGCACACCGCCGACCCGGTGGCGACCGAGCCCGAGACGCCGCTCGTCGAACGGCTCACCGCAGATCTGGTCGCGTACCAATCAGCCGCATACGCCCGACGGTTCACGGAGGTGATCGACCGGGTCGAGGCGGCAGGCAATCCTGCGCTCACCGAGGCGGTGGCTCGCAGTCTGCACCAGTTGATGGCCTACAAGGACGAGTACGAGGTGGCCCGGCTGCTGCTGGCCACCGCACCGAAGAAGGCGACATTCCTGTTGCACCCACCGTTGCTGCGAGCGATGGGCATGCGCCGCAAGATGGAACTGGGTGGCTGGGTGAAGCCGGCGTTCGTCGTGCTGCGCTCGATGCGCCGGCTGCGCGGCACCTTCCTCGACGTACCGGGCTGGGCCAAGGTGCGCCGCGTGGAGCGGGAGATGATCCCCGAGTACATCGCCGCGGTCGACCAGCTGCTCGCCCATCTCGACCAGATCGGCGCCGACCGAGCCGTCGCCATCGCCGCGCTCCCCCAGAAGGTGCGCGGCTACGAACACCTCAAACTCGAACGCGCCGAGTCCTACCGAACCCAGCTCGCATCAGCACTTCAGTTCTGAGGCGCGGCGCTCGAGGAAGGCTCGGTCGCTGTCGTTCGGGTTGCAGGTGAGCGCGCGCTCGATCGCCTCGACCGCGCCCGACACATCGCCGGTTCGGTGGAGCAGCTCCGCCCGCGTACTCCAGTACAGGTGCCACTGCGCCACATCGCTCTCGTCCATGTCGTCCAGCAGCGCCAGACCGGCGTCCGCACCGTGCGCCTCTGCCGTCGCGACCGCACGGTTCACCCGTACGACCGGGCTGGGGGTCAGCGACTCGAGCAGGCGGTAGAGCTCGGCGATCTGCGGCCAATCGGTCTCGTCGATCGACGGGGCCAACGTGTGCAGACAGGCGATGGCGGCCTGCACCTGGTACTGACCGATCCGCCGACGATGGATGGCCGCCTCCACGAGCTCCGATGCCTCGCGGATCTCGTCGTGATGCCAGCGCGACCGGTCCTGATCGCGCAGCAGGACCAGGTGGCCTTCGGCGTCGAGCCGAGCGTCCCTCCGGGCGTGGGTGGCCAGGGCGAGCGCCAGCAGACCCGCACACTCCGGCTCGTCGGGCATCAGGTCGTGCACCAGCCGGGCCAGGCGGACGCCTTCATCGGCGAGATCGAACCGAGCGTCGAGGCGTCCCTCCGGGGCATGGTGACCAGCGGTCACCACCGCGTGCACCACGGCCAGCACGGCCGGAAGACGATCGGGGAGTTCGTGGTCCGACGGCACCCGATACGGGATGCGCGCCGTCGCGATCTTCTGCTTCGCCCGGCTGATGCGCTGTCCCATCGTGGTGTCGGCCACGAGGAACACGCGGGCGATCTCCACGGTGGTCATCCCGCACAGGATCCGCAGCGTGAGGGCAACCCTGGCGTCGGGCGAGAGCGCCGGGTGGCAGCAGGTGAAGATCAGGCGGAGCAGGTCGTCGCGCACCATCGAGTCCGAGGTCGCCTCGCTCATCGACGCCGTCACCTGATCCAGCATCACCGCGTCGGACTCCTTCGCGGTGCGCTTCGCTTCGCGTCGCAGCACGTCGAGTGCGCGCCGGCGGGCGACCGTGGTCAGCCACGCACCCGGGTTGTCGGGCACGCCGTCGATCGGCCACCGCCGCAGCGCCTGCTCGACGGCGTCCTGCACGGCGTCCTCGGCGAGCGTGATGTCGCCGGTGAGCCGCACGAGGGTGGCCAGGACGCGGCCACCCTCGTGCCGCACCATGCAGTCGAGCGACTCGCTCACTCCTGGCTGAAGTCGATCACCGGTCGGACTTCCACGCGACCGTGCCACGCACCAGGGATCTGCGCGGCCCAGTGAATGGCCTCGTCGAGGTCCTTGCACTCGAGCAGGTAGAACCCGCCGAGCACCTCCTTGGTCTCGGCGAACGGGCCGTCGGTGGTGAGCAGTTCGCCGCCCTTGCCGCCCTTCACGTGGATGGTGGTGGCGGTCGGTGTGGGCTGCAGCGCCTCGCCGCCGGCCAGCACACCGGCCGCGCCGGCAGTGGCGCCGAAGTCGTTGTACTCCACCATGATCGAGGCCCACTGCTCGGGAGTACCCGAGGTCTCTGTGGCGGCATCGCCGTAGATGAGTGCTGCGTAACGGGGCATCTGGTTCCTCCTGTATCGGGCGCCCCCGAGTGGGGCGTCACAGGGACGACGATCCAGCTTTCCCGATTTCGACAGTCCTGTCAGCCGCTGATCCGAAAAGTGGTGGCGGGCGCGGCGGGCAGGTGGTCGGGAATGGTGATGCGCAGGGTGCCATCGGCCCAGGTGTGGGGCAGCACGCGGTCGTTGCCGACCATGCGCACCTCTGCCCCGGCACCGGGCTGCACGAACGGGAACGACACCTCGTGGTGCGGTGCGCCGCGGACGATGGCGTACGACGAAGTGGGGCCCTGGGTGAACCCGACGTCGCGCCCGTCGCCGGTGGTGGCGGTGCCCAACCCGCGAGTGCCGTAGATGGCCTCAGCGTTCACGCGCAGCCACCATCCGAGTGCGGTGAGCCGCACCACCTGGGCCATCGGGATCTGGCCATCGGCGGACGGGCCGACGTTGATGAGCAGGTTGCCACCGCGGGCCACGATGTCGCAGAGCATCCAGATGTTGTCGTCGATGGTGGGGAACGTGGACTCGTTCTCCATCCGGTTGTAGCCGAAGCTGCGACCGATGCCCCGGCACACCTCCCATTTCTTGGCGCCGGCGGTGGTGGTGTACTCCGGGGTGTTGAAGTCGGCGTGCAGCTGGCCTGTGGCGACGGCGATCATGTTGAACCGATCGTTCACCACGCCGTCGGGCACCGCGTCGTAGAAGTGGGCGAGCATGTCGCTGGGGTCCAGGATCGAGGGCCAGCCGATGTCGTTCCACATGCTGCACGGCGAGTACTTGGCGATGAGCTCGTGCCAGTGGGCCGTCGCGTAGTCGGCGTACTCCTGGCTCGACGGGATGTTGGTGAACAGGCTCATCAGGTCGCGCACGGGCGGCGGCTGGAACGTCCAGTCGAGACCGCCGGAGTAGTAGACGCCGAACCGCATGTCGCGGTCGCGCACGGCGGTGGCGAGCTCGCCGATGTGATCCCGCTCGGCCATCCAGTGGTCACGGAACGGGTTCTGCAGGTCGCTGTGCCACATGAGGAACCCGTCGTGATGCTTGGTGACCGGCACGACGTACTTGGCACCGGCCGACTGGAACAGATCGGCCCAGTGCGCGACGTCGACACCACGCGCGCGCTCGTGGAACTCCTCCACGAAGTCGGTGTAGGTGACGGCAGGCCCGTACATCTCGGCATGGTGCGCCTCGGTGGGACTGCCCTCGATGGACCACGAGTTCAGGTACCACTCGGTGTACGGGCTCCACTTGAAGATCTCTTCCCAGTCGCCGGCCTTCATCAAGTCGCCCATGTCGCGATCCACCGGCGCATAGCACGGCACGGCGTAGGGGCCCCAGTGGATGAAGATGCCGAACTTGGCGTCGTCGTACCACTGCGGCAGCGGGCGGTCGGCGAAGGGATACGAGCTCATGGCCGCAGCCTAGAGATCGGCCACACGCTGCAGCTTGTCCGGGTTGAGCACCAGCCTGACAGCGGTCACTCGACCGTCGTGCGCCTCCAGGGCGAGCACCGACCACGGTCGGCCGCCACGTCGCACCAACAAGCCGGGCTCGTGGTTCACGCGGTGCAGTTCGAGCGCGGTGTCGTCAGGCATGCGACGCGTCAGGTTGCCGAGCAGTCGAGCCACGCGTTCGATGCCGAGCACTGGGCGACGCGCGGCGTGCACCTCGCTGCCTCCGTCACTGACCATCACGACGTCGTCGGCCAGTACCTTGCGGAACTCGTCCAGTGTGCCCACCATGCACGCCTGCACGAAGGCGTGCAGCAACGCGTCGCCGTCGGTGGGTTCGAACCGCTTCCGCTCCTCGCGAATCCGGCGGCGCGCACGCGACGCGATCTGGCGGCACGTCTCCTCGCTGCGGCCCACGGTGGGAGCGATGGCGGCGAACGGCTCCTCGAACACGTCGGACAGCAGGAACACGGCACGCTCCACGGGGCCGAGGCGCTCCAGCACGGTGAGGAACCCGAGCGTCAACGACTCGGCGAGTTCGACGGATTCGGCAGGATCGTCGTCGGTGATCACCGGCTCGGGCAGCCACGGGCCCACGTACTCCTCGCGCTGACGTTGAGCCGACTTCAGCCGGTCGAGGGCGATGCGCGTCGCGACGGTGGTGAGCCACGCACCAGGGCGGTCCAACTCGGCCCGCCCGTCCTCGCCGAGCCGGTGCCACCGCAGCCAGGTCTCCTGCACCACGTCGTCGGCGTCGGCCGTCGAGCCCAGCATGCGGTAGCCGATCGCGGCGAGGCGGCGGCGCTCGGCCTCGAACACGACGTCGTCGTTCATCGACCCACCAGTGTGTCACTCTCCACTGCGCGCACTGCCCGTGCGGCGGCGTCCTGTGCGCTGGCCATCGAGGCATCGAGGAGATGGCCGGTCGGCCCCACCCAGTCGCCGGCGATGTAGACGTTCCGTTGGCCCGTCTCGTGCACCCACGGGCGGCCGGGCAGTCCGCCGCGCGAGGCCGTGGCCATGCCGCCGACCACGATCATCCGGTGGAGCGAACGGCTGTCGACGATGCGATCGGCGGTGAGACCCGCGCGCGCCGCGTGCGCCATCAGCGTCGCCCGTTCTTCGTGGGGGTCCGGGCGTTCTCCGGCTGCCAGATAGTGGGCCACGTGCACCACGCTCACTCCCTCGGGGGCGAGACGAGCCGGCGGGCAGTGGTTCGAGAGGTAGAGCGGGGTGTCCACCCCCAGCAACAGTCCGGGGCGGGCCGGCACCGAGGTCGCCAGGTCGAGACACGACGCCTCCACCGCAGGACCGATGTCGAAGGCCGCCCGGCCGAGCAGTCCGGCGGCGACCTCGGGCGTTCCGGACGCGACGACACACGACCTGCCCGTCACGACGGTGCCGTCCACACACTCGACGACCACCTCGGCCCCGTCGTGGCGTACCGACGACACGGCCCGCCGCTCGATGGTGAGCCCCGAGGCCAGCGCATCGACGAGGGTCTGCCAGCCGCCGTGCAGGTACCGCACACCGTGCCGCATGGCGGCTTGGATCTGGCCCACCACCAGGTCGGCGCTGGCGAGCTGCGGTGCGTTCGTGTAGCTCGCCACTCTGGCGAGCATCTCCACCAGCAGGCGCGCGTCGTCGGGGAGCGACGCGTCGATCAGCCACTCCTCGAAGGTCACGTCGGTCAGCCGTGTGGCATCGATTCGGGGCAGGCGGGTCATCAGCCGGGCGACAGCGACCTTGCCGCGGGCGCCGAGGAGCGAGGTTCGAGCCAGCGACGCGGCGGTCGCGGGCAGTGCACCGATGCGCTCGCCGAGCACCCCGGCACCGTCGGACGCGGGCGGCCCGCCCTCGATGGACACACCCAGGTCCACGAGCAGGCGGTGCGCGGGACCATGCAGGTACAGGGCGTGCGGGCCGCGGTTGAACAGCACGTCGCCACGTCGATCGGTCCGCCCGCGGCCGCCGGGAGGCGACGGGTCGAGCACCAGCACTCGGTGACCAGCGCGCGAGGCCAGTTGGGCCGCAGCGAGGCCGGCGAGGCCGGCCCCCACCACGATGATGTCGGTACGGAGCGGTTCGGAGGTCATGTCACGTCGACGAGTCAGCGACGCGAAACGTGACAGGGGTCTAGGCGTGCTCGCGCGCCGCGTCGGCGAAGGCGCTGGCGAATCGCTCCGCCGCCTCGTCGATGTCGGCGTCGGTGAGCACGGTGCTCAGCACGAGCAGACCGCGCGACGCGAAGTACAGACCGTGGTTCATACCCGCCAGGTGGACGGACCGCATGACGGCCGCGTCGGAGCGGAGCAGATTCGCCGGAGGTGCTTCGGGTGTGAAATAGACGTTGATCAGCGAGCCGATGCGACGGCTCGAGTACGGCAATCCGACGGCAGCGGCCGACGCCGCCATGGCGGTGTCCAACCGTTCGGCCTGCGCGGCCATGGTGGCGATGCGGTCGGCCGTGAGGTGCCCCAGCGACGGGATGCCGGCCGCAGTGGTGACCGGATTTCCGTTGAACGTGCCCGAGTGGAAGATCTTGCCGCGACCCGGGTCGAGGTAGTTCATCAGGTCGGCTCGGCCACCCACTGCGCCCACGGGGTAACCGCCGCCGATGACCTTGCCCATCGTGGTGAGGTCGGGGGTGATGCCCAGGCTGGCCTGATGCCCGCCCTCGCTCATCCGCAGCGTGATGACCTCGTCGAGCACGAACACCGCGCCGGCACGATGCGTGGCGTCGATGACGCGCTGGAAGAACTCCGTCGGTGCGCCCACCAGGCCGGACGAGCCCATCGCGGCCTCCAGGAACACCGCGGCGATCTCGTCGCCCTGTTCGGCGAGCACGGCCTCGAACGCATCGGCGTCACCCCACGGGGCGACAATGGTGTGGGGCCAGTACTTCTCGCCCTCGTTGCCGAAGAAGCCGGCCTCGAACACCTCGTGGCTGCCGTGGTAGCCGAACTTGGCCATGAGCACCTTGTGCCGGCCCGTGTGTGTACGAGCCACGTGCAGAGCGAGCATGTTCGCCTCGGACCCCGAGTTGCAGAACCGCACCAGGTCGATGGAGGCCACGCGCGAACAGATCAGTTCGGCGAGCTCGATCTGGGTGTTGTTGCGCGCGGGCCACGCGGTGCCGGCACCGATGACGCGACTGACGGCGTCGACGATGGGCGGATACGCGTGCCCGTGAGCGAGGCTGGTGAAGTTGTTCGACAGGTCGAGATAGTCGTTGCCGTCGATGTCGGTGAGGGTGTGGCCCTTCGCATGGCTCAGCGTGAGCGGGTACGGCGAGTGGTAGCCCGCCGCACGGGTCTCACCCGCCGGCATCACCTTCAGGGCACGTGGGCCCATGGCGGCACTCAGCGGAGTGCGATCGATGTAGGTCTGTTCGATACTGCCCATGCGCGAACTCTACGCAGCCGTGTTCACAGCTCGAGAGCCGAGTTCGACGGATCGGCAGGGTCGTAGTACACGATCACGGACGAGCCGGCAGGGTAGCGAGCGATGACGGTCGACGCGTTGCACGGCCGCTGCTGCACCCGTACGCGGTGGTTGCGGAACACCTGGCCATTCACCTGATAGGCGTAGAAGACGAGTGGCGACTCGCTGGGCGAGGGGCCGCTGGTGCCCACCTGCACCGTGGCGCTGAGGACCGTGCCCTTCGTGCGCGACCATTGCGGACCCGACGGACGTCGGGCGCGCGTGAACAGTGCGGCTCCCACGACTGCCACCACCACCAACGGCGTGACGAGCGTGACCGTGCTCGCAGCGAACGCACCCACTGTCCTTGAAAGTCCCTCTCGGAAACTCCCCCCGCCGGAGACGATAACGCGCGCGTCAGCCCTGCAGATCACGCACCACGTCGAGCCACAATCCGGTGGTGAGGCGAAGGCTCTCGACATCGATGCGTTCGTCGTGGCCGTGGAACCGTCGCCCGAAGTCGGCGGCGTCGAGATCGGGGCTGAACAGGCCCGCGCCGTAGGACACCGCACCCATCTGTCGGTACACCCGCGAGTCGGTGAAGCCCACCACCAGTTGCGGCGTGGGGCGCGCCGCGGGGAACGGCTTGGCGATGCTGCGTGACAGCGCATCCCACAGCGGCGTGTCGGTGCGGCTGATGGACGCCGGGTCGTTCATCACGATCTCGACGTCGACACGGTCGTACAGATCGCCCAGCGCGGCTCGCAGGTGCGCGTCCACTTCCTCGGCGCCCTCGCCCGGCAGCGTGCGGATGTCCACGCCGATGTCGATGCTGTCGGGGATGACGTTGTGCTTCATCCGGTCGCTTCCACCCGACGCGATGGTGTTGCACGAGAAGGTCGTGTGCGTGCACGCGTGGAGATGCGGCGAGCCGGCCGAGGCGGGCAGCGCGTCGAGGAAGGCGTCGATGCGTTCCGGATCGAGCAACTCGCGCTGCACGTCGTCGGACAGTCCCAGCGTCTCCACCTTCGTGCGCCACAGCTCGTGGAAGCGCGGCGACGGGCGATACTCACCGATGCGCTGCACGACGGCCGCGGCGGTGAGCAGCGCGTTGTCGGCATTGAAGGGAGTGCTGCCGTGCCCTGGCGTGCCCTTGATGCGCAGCGTGCGCCACGCCACGCCCTTCTCCCCCACGTTGATGCCCACGTACGGCTCGTCCTTCGGACCGCTGTGGAGCCCGCCGTTCTCGGTGAGCACGTAGTCGGCCCAGATGGCGTCGCGTTCGTGATCGGCCATCCACTGCATGCCGTGCGCACTGCCGCTCTCCTCGTCGGCGACGGCGAAGTAGATGAGGTCGCCCTTGGGGCGGAACCCGGTGCGAGCGAGATGACGGAACGCGACCGCCATCGACGACGTGAGGTTGAGCATGTCGACCGCGCCGCGGCCCCAGACCTCGCCGTCGATGAGCTCGCCACCGAACGGGTCGTGGCTCCATCCGCTCTCGTTCACCGGCACCACGTCGGTGTGGCCCATCAGGCACAGCTTCGGTGCGTTCGGATCAGTTCCCTCGATGCGCGCGACCAACGAGCCGCGCCCAGGCGTGGGCTCGTACTGCTGGAGATCGAGCCCGGTGTCGCCCAGGAACTGGCGCAGCACGTCGGCGTTGCGCACCTCGTGGCCGCTCTCGGCAGTGCCGTCGTTCACGCACCGATTGCGGATGAGCGTCTGCAGCAGCTCGACGGTCTGCCCGGTCAGGTCGTCGCTCACAACCGCTCCTGTCGCAGTGCGGAACGGCGCACCTTGCCGGCGTCGTCGCGCAACGGTGTGTCGACGAACTCGAACGTACGCGGCAGCTTGTAGACGACGAGGCGTTCACCGAGGAACTGCTTCAGCTCGTCGAGGTCGATGGAGGCCGCGTCGGCCTCGATGATGGCGTGGATGGCATTGCCCTTGTCCTCGTCGGGCAGGCCGATGACCGCGCACGAGTGAATGGCGGGGTGCTCCTGCAGCGCGGCCTCCACCTCGGCCGGATAGATGTTGGCGCCGCCGCTGAGGATCATGTCGGCGGCGCGGTCGCCCAGGTACAGGTAGCCGTCGGCGTCGAGGTGGCCCATGTCGCCCAGCGACTCCCACCCGCCGTGCAACGTGCGCGGTTCGGCACCGATGTAGCGGTACGTGGGGGTGTCGCGTGGGTTGCGCATCCACACCTCGCCCTTCTCGCCCACCGGCACCTCGTTGCCGTCCTCGTCGGTGACCTTCACCGTGCCCTCGAGCGGCTTGCCCACCGAGCCACGGTGCGCGAGCCAGTCGACGCCGTTGATGATGGTGGCGGTCTGGGCCTCGGTGCCGGCGTACAGCTCGTAGATGCGCTCGGGGCCGAGCCAGTCGATCCAGCACTGCTTCAGCCAGTCGGGGCACGGCTCGGCCAGGTGCCACACGATGCGCAGGCTGCTCACGTCGTAGCGATGACGCACGTCGTCGTGCAGCCGCCAGATGCGTTTCATCATCGTCGGCACCATGTACAACACCGTGCCGCGGTACTGCTCGATCGCGGCCAGCGTTCCCTCGGCGTCGAACCGCGGCAGCAGCACGACGTGGTTGCCGTTGAGCAACGCCTGACAGCTCCACACCGCCGGACCGTTGTGGTAGAGCGGCCCGGGCATGATGAGGCAACCGTCGGTGCCCAACGCGAGTGCGGGCGGGGCCTCGGTGTCGAACAGCGCGGGGTCGCCCGACACGATGAGCTTGGGTCGGCCGGTGCTGCCACCCGAGGTGGGTGCCTTCCACGCCCGCGACACCAGGTCGGGCAGGTGGCTCGCGTCGGCGGCGTCGGCGCGGAAGCCGAGCGGCACGTGCGGACGGCCGCCCACCGCCTCGGGCTCGAGCCCGACCACGGCGCTCGGGTCGGCCAGTTCGAGCAGTGCGTCGACCTCTCGCTGGGGCAGGCGGGCAGAGATCGGCTGAGGGATGGCACCGAGTCGCCAGATGGCCAGGTAGGCGATGAACCAGTCGACGCTGTTCGGCACGGCCACCGTGACCATGTCGCCCTCGCTCACCCCGAGACGCTGCAGATGCACGGCGAGGTCGTCGCCGTAGCGCACCAGCTCGGCTCGCGTGAGTGAGTCGTTGCCGCAGGTCACGGCGAGCGCGTCGGGCTGCTGAGCAGCGAGGTCGTGCAGGCGGCGGCTGAACGAGATGAGGGCCATACGCCGACCCTAGTGAGCGAACAGGAAGTCCACGATGGTGGACGCGGCGTCCGGCATCCACTTGTGGTCGCGTCCCTCCACCACCAGCAGTTCCACGGTTGCACCGGTCGCTCTCATCGTGGCGATCGAGTCGGCGACCGGAGGGAACTCCACCCCCGCGATGCCGGAGCCCACGCCGCCCTCGAGAGGCACGTTCGTGTCCTCTGCGCCATGGATGTGCAGCAGCGACACCGGACGCTCGGGCGAGCAGGTGTCGATCATGAGACCACCGGCCTGCAGCCCGACGGCCACGATGCGGTCCGACAGTTCGCACGCCAGCCGATACGACATGAAGCCGCCGTTCGAATGCCCGACGGCGAACACCTGCGCCGGGTCGATCGAGTACCGATCCTCCATCACGTCGATCAATGCGCGGATGAACCCGACGTCGTCGACGTCCTTCCGCACGGCCGGGCCGCAGCACCCGCCCGCGTTCCACGTGCGCAGTTGGGTCTCGTCGGCTCCCGCGCCCACGCCATCGGGATACACCACGATGAACCCGTGCTCGTCGGCCTGCGCGTCGAAGCCGCTCGACCGCTCGAACTGGCGGCTCGACCCCGTGCCCCCGTGCAGGGCGACCACCAGCGGCACCGGGCCGTCGGGCAGCGAGTCGGGCACGTACACGTGGAACGTGCGCATGCGCCCGTCAGGCGTGACGATCGAGTTCTGTGCGGCCGCGACCGTGGTCGTGGAGGTCGCGGTCGTGGTGGTCGCGGTCGTGGAGGTCGTCGTGGTCGTTGCGGTCGTCGTGGTGGTCGTCGCGGTCGTGGCGACGCGACTGCCGGAACAGGCGGAGACGAGCAGCAGGCTCAACAGCAGTGCGGTTCGGAGCGGTTGCACGGTGTCACTCTCGCGGAGAGATGTGAGCAAAGCGTGAACTACCGTGCGCCGCGTGGAATGGCTGGGTGCACGAGGGCGTGACGGAGGCATCGACACGGTGCCGCTACCCCTCGGCAGCGGCGGATTGTCGCTGTGCGGCAAGCACGCGATCGCGCCCGATGTCGATGCTGCTCTGGCCAAGTGCGGCGGCACCACCGTGGTGTGCCTGGTGGAGGAACGCGAGCTCGCGGGTCACTGGCCGCACTACGTGGACTGGTTGCACGATCATCGCGGCGGCAACACGGTGTGGTTCCCCATCCACGACCTGAACGCACCTGCGCTCGACCGCACGCTCGCCCTGCTGGAGGATCTACAGGCACGGTTGGCGTCGGGCGAGCATCTGTTGATGCACTGCGCGGCCGGCATCGGGCGCACCGGCACCCTGGCGGCCTGCATCCTGGTGCAGCAGGGCATGACGGTCGACGACGCGCTGGACCTGGTGCGCAGCTCCCGACCGATGGCCGGGCCCGAGGTGGGCCCGCAACTGGATCTGGTCAGAGCGGTGGCGGCTCGGGTGGCAGATCCAGCCGACTGAAGTGACGGGCGGCCACACCCTTCGGCACACACATCGCCCACGCATCCTGCACGAGCTCGGCCATCTCGGCGTGGTCGATCGCCGCGAGTCGCACGACCACCCAGTTGTACCGCATGTCGCCGGGGCGAGGGAGCAGGAACTTGTCGGGCTCGCTCTCGACCAGACCGGCCCGGTGTTCCTTCGGGAACCCGAATCCCATCAGCGATTCGTCCTTGCTGAACGCGACGAACACGAGCCGGCCGACACGGAACTTCACCCGTCCGGCCACCACCACTTCGTACGCACGCTCGAGTTCGCCGGCCTCTCGACGCACGTCGTCGATGGTGACGCCGAGCCGAGCCATGGCTAGGTGAGCGGCTTCGCCAGGCGCACGTTGCTCAGGTGCGCGGGGTCGGCGAGGGCGATCATCGCCGTCTCGTAGTCGGGCAGCGAATACACCTCGCCGTCGTCGTTGATCATCACGAACCGATCGAACCGGCCGAGGAACGTGCGATCGTGGCTCACCGCGATGACCGTGCCCTGGAACCCATCCAGGGCGAGTTCGAGCGCTTCCGACGACTCGATGTCGAGGTTGTCGGTGGGCTCGTCGAGCAGCAGCACGTTGTGGCCCTCGAGTTCGAGGCAGAGGATCTCCAGCCGCGCCTTCTGGCCGCCGGAGAGCGTGTGGAACTCCTGGCGGGCGTTGTTCACCAACCCGTAGCGAGCGAGCGACTTCATGCTCTTCTCGTCGTCGAACACTCGCTGGCGCACGATGTCGAGGCACTGCTTGCCGTGGAAGTCGGGCCGGTCGTTCACCTGGGTGAACATGCCGATGCTGGTGCGCGGGCCGAACTGGATGGTGCCGGTCACCTCAGCCTCACCGTCGCGTGTGTCGAGGGTGCCGGCGAGCGCGCCGAGGAGGTGGCTCTTGCCGGTGCCGTTGGGACCGATGAGGCCGAGGCGCTCACCGAAGTGCACCTCGTCGCTGAACGGGAAGAACAGATCGCCGATGCTCACCTGCTCGAGCTTGACGACCCGTCGAGCGGAGTCGGCGCCGCGCAGCGTGACGTAGATCTGTTGGTCGGGCACCGGCGGGGGCGGCGGGCCGATGGCGACGAACTTCTCCCACCGTGTCTCGGCAGCGTTGGCCTTGGTGGCGTTCTTGAAGTTCTGCGCGGCGCGCTGCTTCATGATCTTCATGTGGTGGAACAGGCGACGCTCCTCGTCGTTCCAACGCTTGAGCGCATCGCCCAGCAACTCCTGGCGCTTCTGGCGTGCCTCGGGGAAGGTGGCGTACGAACCGCCGTGCACCCAGCAGCCCGAACCCTCGATGACGATGATCTTCGTGGCCACCCGCTCGAGCAGGGTGCGGTCGTGGCTCACCATCAGGATGGTGCTCTTGCACGACTTGATCTGCTCCTCCAGCCACACGCGAGTGGGGATGTCGAGGTAGTTGTCGGGCTCGTCGAGCAGCAACACATCGGCGCCGCTGTTCAGCAGCAGATCGAGCACCAGCCGTTTGCGCTCGCCACCGGAGAGTTCGCTCACCAGTCGGGTGGAGAAGTCGGTCACCTCGGTCTTCACACTTCGGCGGGCCGCGGCGGCCCATTGCGACTCGAGCTCGTAGCCGCCCATGTCGCCCCAGTGGGTGATGGCCTCGGCGAACTTCATGCCCTTCTCGTTGGCATTGGCGTCGCTGCCGTCGAGCATCGCCTTCTCGGCGGCGATCATCTCCCGGCCGGCGTCGCGCAGCGCCTTCGGCGCCACCTCCACCAGCATCTCGCGCAAGGTGTCGGTGGGGCGCGACATGCCCACGTCCTGGGTCATGGTGAGCACGTTGCCGCCCAGGGCGAACTCGCCCTCGTCGGCCTCGTACTCGCCCGACAGGATGCGCAGGATGGTGCTCTTGCCCACGCCGTTCGCCCCCACCAGGGCCGCGTGCTCGCCCGGCGCCACCCCGAAGCTGACGTCGAAGAAGAGCGAGTCGGCTCCCGGCGGTGCGTATTCGAGTTCGGAGACGACGATGCTGCTCACAGACCGACCATCTTGCCGGATCCAGCCCGACTTCCCGCCCTGAGATCCTGGACAGGCCACGCCACGTCGGGCATCACGAGCGGCTGCGAAGACGCTGAGCAAGGGGTCCGCTATCCTTACCATGAGCCAGGAGTAAGGAGATGTGATGGAGATCGCAGCCAGGATGAGCTCGAAAGGTCAGATCACGGTCCCCAAGGCAGTCCGTGACGCGCTCGGCATCGGCGAAGGGGACAACGTGGTGTTCCGGGTGGAGGGCAATCGTGCCGTGCTCGCGCGCACACCCGACTTCCTGTCGCTGGCCGGAACGATCAAGGTCCCGGCGGCCCGACGCAACGCCGCGTGGGACGACGTCATCCGCACGACACGCTCGGTCCGCACTGACGCACGCCGATGACGGCGTTCGTCGACACGAACATCCTCGTCAGGCACCTCACAGGTGACCCGCTGGCGATGGCCAAGCGAGCCACCGCGTTCCTCGCCAGCCAGCCCGAGTTGTACCTCGCCGATCTCATCGTCGCCGAGACCGTGTATGTCCTCGAGTCGTTCTACAAGGCGCCTCGCGATCAGGTCGCCACCGCGATGCGGTCGCTCATCGCCATGCGCTCGATGATCACCGTCGACCCAGCGCTGCTGCTTCGCGCCATCGAGGTCTACGACGTCGATCGACTGGACTTCGCCGAGGCCTACCTCGTGGCATGTGCGGAGACTGCGGGCGTCGGCACGATCGCCTCGTTCGACAAGGCCATCGATCGCGTCACGACCGTGACTCGGACGGAACCTTGACCCGAGCAGAGCTGCCCATGGGCGTGCGTACCACGGCGACCGTCCGGCTCACCGCGATCGCCATCTGGTTCGGCGAGTCCTGGAGATTGTTCCGGTCAGACAAGTAGCGCAGTGCTGCCATTCTGGCGCTGGACATGGTCGTGGTGATCGGCCACTATGAGCGGGTGGTGGCTTCCGTCCTTGACCAGCACCGCGAGGATGTCTCCCCATCGACGTCAAGGCCTTCTCGCGTCGTGCGACTCGTGTTCGCCGTGGTACTCACGGTGTCGTTGAGTGTGTGGTGGTTGGCAGGGGGCACGTTCATCAGCGCGACCGGAGCTCGTGTCGGCACAGTGGTGAGGAGCGGCGAGGATGCCTCGTTCGGGTTCCCGTTGTCTGCTGATGGCGGTGGCGTCCGGCTTCAGAGTGTGCGTGGTCAGCTCACCTCGGCCGCGACGGTCGAATGGTCCGTCTATCAGGGGACCGGGAGTCTGGGATTTGGTACGTGGCACGGTCCACTCGCTCCGACGTGGCCGGTATTACCCGTGAACGGCGCTCGCGTCAGCCAGAACACGACTCGTGAGACCTGGATCATCGCCACGGTGCGGTCGTCGACACCGGGTGTGTACCGGCTGTCGCACGTCAGCGTCACCTACCAGTCAGGTTGGCGGACGCGGCACGAGGGCAGTTCGTTCGTCGGTTGTGTGCTGGTCCTTCCCGCGAACACGTCGGCGGACGAGTTGAGAGCCAGCAACGATCCGCTGTGGCAGGAATACGAGGCTTGCCCGACGGGCGGTTGACCGCACCGAGCTGGCGCTGTGCAAGCTGGACACACACGATGGAATCCGACAGAGTTCCGGGATGGTCGCTGTAGACGAGGACCGAGTCCTTGATGATCCGCGGTCGCCGTCCAGCAGAAGGCGAGTCGTGTTCATTGTCGTTGTGACGAGCTTGGTGGTCGGGGCGTTCGTAGTCGGGCGTCTCACCGCTCGCGGAGAGGTGAGCCAGCGCTGGCGTGTGGGCCGAGCCCTGGTCACCGCCCCGGGTGAGGTGCTGATCATCTCGCCTTCCGATGCGACGCCACTACCGCCGACGCCAGTCCTTCCCAGCGACGTCGCATGGATCGATACCACCGGCCGGTTACGGTTCGACGACGTGCCAGAGTGCTTCCTCGAGCCCGGTCCCATCGAGCTTCGATGGCAGGAGGTCGACATCTCCCACACGGGCACGTTTCCGCAGCCTGTCATCGTGCTCGTCGACTGTTCCCGGTAGCGCGTAGCTGTTGATCCGCGTGGGGGCGCGCTGCTGCCACCCCGCTGGTTGGGGGTGGCAGCCGTTTGGTGGTGGTGGTGGGGTCAGGCGGCGCGGGGTTGGGGTCTTCGTGTGGGTGGTGCGCCGCGGGGTTGGCTGACTCGCTGGGTGCCGTCGGGCCAGGTGATCTTCAGGTCCCAGTTGTTGATCCATTCGAGTCGCAGGTCGATGCGGTGCACGAGGTGGTGATGCCGGCTACAGAGCAACGCCAAGTTCGGATAGTCAGTCGTCCCGTGGCGTTCCCACCAGTGGATGTGGTGGGCTTCGGTGAACTTCACCGGCCGGCTGCAGCCAGGAAACCGGCAACCTCCGTCGCGGGCAGCGACCTGTTTGAACAGATGCCGCGGCACCGAATACGTCGCTCGGCCAAAGGCGAGTGGTGTGCCGTCGGGGGCGCGCAGGATGGTGTGGATGATGCAATCACACAGCTTCGTGCCGGCACAGCCGGTGTCGATCAGTTCGCCGGTCTGGTCGTTCACCGCTGACGGTGCATCCAGGGTGGTGATGTCCATCGACATCGACACGTGGGGATGATGCCGTGGTGTGCCGTTGCCGGCGTGGTTCAAGTTGAAGAACGCCATGATGTCGAACAAGGCGTCACCGCGCCGTTCCTCCGCGGTGCGGGTCT
>JACQZZ010000030.1 GCA_016213625.1 Actinomycetota bacterium | reverse complement strand
GATGACCGGTGACGGCATCAACGACGCGCCGGCGCTGCGCGAGGCCGACATCGGCGTGGCGATGGGGGAGCGAGGCACCGAGGTGGCTCGCGAGGCGGCGGCGATGGTGTTGCTCGACGACAACTTCGCCACGATCGTCGGAGCGGTGCGCGACGGGCGGCGCATCTTCGACAACCTCATCCGCGCCTTCGCCTACCTCATCGCGTTTCACCCGCCACTGCTGTTCGCCGCGATGCTCATCCCGTTCATCGGGCGTCCTCTCCTGCTGCTGCCGGTGCACCTGGTGCTGTTGGAGATCCTCCTGCACCCGGTGGTGTCGCTCGTGTTCCAGGCCGACCCGGCCGACGACGACGTCATGAATCGTCCGCCGCGGCCGGTCGGTGACGCCCTCCGCCTCCGTGCGCTGTGGCGGCCGTACGCGGTGGGCTCCACGCTGGCTGCGGGCATCATCGCCGAGTACCTCATCGCACTCGGCGCCGACTGGAGCGTCGGTGAGGCGCGGGGCCTTGCCTTCGCGACGTTGCTCGCTGCTCAGCCGTTCCTGTTGCTCGGCATGCGCAGCCCACACCGGCCGATGTGGCGCTCAGGCCGACCCTGGACGCCCACACTGAGGTGGGTGATAGTCATGCTCGTGGTCACCACGGCGAGCGTCGTCCTCGTGCCGGCGTTCGCCCGACTGCTGCAGCTGGAGCCGTTCGCGCCGTGGGCGTGGGGTGTGGTGCTGGCTGTCGCGGCACTCACGACGTCGTGGGCCGAGCCGCTCAAGCGCCGGTCGTGACCCTGAGACTGGCGTGCGGCGTCGTCAGGAGCCGGGGGGCTGGAACGAGATGCCTTCGGCATCGAGCGCGCGCTTCACCGCGAGTCTGATCTCACGCAGCACGGGCCCCTGCTTGCCGGGCTGCGTGCGCACGGCGATGCGCACGACGGTGCCGTTCACGTCGATGCGTTCGACGCCGAGGATCCTGGGCTCCTCGAGGATCACTTCGGCGACGGCTGGTGCCGTGCAGGCTTCGATGGCAGCGTGGTGACACAACTCGATCGCGTGGTCGAGGTCGACGTCGAGCCCGACCAGGATGTCGACGGTGCCCTGCGACCAATTGCGGTTCTTGTTGCCGATGCGTGCGATCGTGCCGTTGGCGAGGCTCCACAGCGTGCCGTCGCTGCCACGCACCTGCGTCAGCCGCAACGTGAGTGACTCGACCGTGCCGGACACCGTGCCGGTGTCGATCTCGTCGCCCACCCCGCACTGATCTTCGAGCAGGATGAAGAAGCCGGCGATGCAGTCGCGCACGAGCGACTGTGCACCGAGACCGACCGCGATACCGGCGATGCCGGCGCCGGCGAGCAGCGGGCCGAGGTTGATCTTGAACAGACCGAGCACCATCAGGGTGGCGATGGTCCAGATGAACGCCGACACCGTGGCCCGGGCCACCGCCGACAACGTGGCGGCGCGGTTGTCGGCGCGTTCGTCGTGCCCGGGCGACGCGCCCACGAACTCCAGCGCGCCCACGGCGATGGCAGGTGGCACGGTGACCTTGGTGATGAGCGCGGTGGCCGCGCGGCGCAGCGAGCGGTTGAGCAGGTGGGCGATGAGCAGGATGATCATCGCGGCCAGCGGACGGGTGACGAACCAGTCGATCGCGCTCGCCAGCAAGCGGTTGTGGGTGAGATTCCACGTCGCTTCGCAGAACCAACTCGGCCGGGTGCCGCAGGCCTCGATCAGTTCCGGATCGGTGGTTTCGGCGAGGACGGCGACGAACGGGAACACGACGCGCACGGTACCAGTGCCATGATGACCGACGTGAAGAAGCGCCCCTCGAGTCCTCCGATCGCCACCTCCGACGTCCGTCAGGATCTGATGGAGCACATCCCGGTACCCACCATCGCGTGGTCCATCACCGGTCGCGAAGTGGGCTTCTCCACGGGGTTCGATTCGGGATTGGAGATCGGTGGGTTCGCGCTGGTCACCACCCGCGAAGGGGCTCGGCTGCTGATGCAGGTGCACGAGATGTCGGTGCGCGAACGCGAGTCCATGCGGCTCGACGTGAACACCGATGCACTGGGCGAGTCGGCGTCTGCCGCGCTGAACTCGGCGAACGTCGCGCTGCTGATGCGGCTGGTGGTGGGGTCGGGCCAGGTGCTGGCCGAAGTCACCGAGAGCGGTCTCGTGCCAGCGGCCGGCAAGGGATTTCGCGAAGCGTTCATCGAAACCGCTCCCGGCGCTCTGGTCCGCGACTACCTCCTGCAGGGGCTCGGTTCCAGCGTGGGTCTGCACGTCGGCGCGACGGCCGCGGCGCACGCTCCAGCGCTGCTGAAGGCGGCGGGCTTCTCTCGTCACACGTTCATGGTGGGGCAGTCGGGCTCGGGCAAGACCTACAGCCTGGGTGTGCTGCTCGAACGCCTCCTCGTCGACACCACCCTCCCGTTCATCATCCTCGACCCGAACTCCGACTACGTGCACCTGGGAACACTGCGCCCGCGCAAGGAGATCGGACCGCGTGGCGGGCCGTGCATCGGTACGGCTGCCTACCGCGAGTTGAAGGTCGGCTTCGAGGCAGCGGGCGAGGTGGTGGTGGCCACCGCCAACTCGAAGGAGTTTCCGCTGCGCATCCACCTGTCCGACCTGTCGCTGCACGAACAAGCGCTCACGCTCGGCCTCGATGCGCTGGCCGATGGCGACGAGTACGGCGCGTTCATCGAGGCCGTCGAGTCGCTGCAGCACCTCGACCGCTTCGGGTTCGATGCCCTGGTCGAACAGCTCGAGCATCATCACGACCAATGGTCCGCCGTCCTGGTGCAGCGCATCCGCAATCTGCGGGTGGCCGACTGGTCGGTGTGGGCCTCCACCGAGGAGCCGTCGTTGGTGGCTCGGCTTCGGGGCCGCCGTGGCGTGGTGCTGGACACCGGTTCGCTCGACAGCGCGCGTGAGCGGTCGGTCGTGGCACTCGCCGTGCTCGGGCAGCTGCGGCGGCGCGACACGCGCAGCCCGATGTTGCTGGTCATCGACGAGGCGCACAACGTGCTCTCCCCCGACGCCGAGACCGACCTGCAGAAGGCGATCGTCGACTACGGCGTGTGGGTGGCGGGTGAGGGCCGCAAGTACGGCATCCACCTGGTGGTGAGCACGCAGCGGCCGCAGAAGATCCATCGCAACGTCATCTCCCAGTGCGACAACCTGGTGCTCATGCGGATGAACTCCCTCGCTGACATCGACGAACTGGCGACGATCTTCTCGTACGTGCCCCGGTCGATGATCGTCGAAGCGCGATCGTTCGTGCAGGGCGAGATGCTGGTGGCGGGGCCCATCGCCACGCCGGCGGTGCGGGTGAAGGTGGGCGAGCGGTGGTGCCCCGAGGGTGGCGCCGATCTGCCCACCACGTGGGCGTTCGCGCGCTAGACCGTGGCGAGCTTGCCCGAGTTGATGGCCGCCACCATGACGGCGTGGTCGCGCTCGGTCTGGTCGGCGTAGGCCTCGGCGAACTCGGCGATCGCACGAGGGAACGTGTCGCCGGTGCCGAGGTAGCCGGCCATCACCACGGGGTGCCCGGTGCGCGCGTGCGCGCGTGCCAACGCCCACGCGCACGCGCGTGTGTACGCCCGGAACCCCGCGGGCCGCATCTCGGCGATCTCGAACGAACCCTTCGCATCCCACAGCTGACGGAGGAAGAAGTCGCGGCCGGCCCGATCGTCGCTGCCCCAGCCGAGCAGCACGTCGCTGACGGCCTGCAGCTGGCGCTGGCCCTCCACCACTCGCCGGCCCTGGTGGCCGTCGAACGGATGACCGAGGGCGATGGCCGGACTCGGCTGCACGGCCTCCTTCAGCTGCAGGAACAGCGGGCCACCGTTCGGGCCCTGCAGCAGCACCATGAAGCAACGTGTGCCCACACTGCCGACGCCCACCACCTTGCGGGCGAAGTCCACGAAGCGGTACTGCTCGAACAGGTGACGCCGCTCGGCCGAGAGTGAGTCGAGGTACCCGTCGAGCACCACCTCCAGGCGAGAGAACAACGCCGGTCCTCCGAACGGAGTGACGATCGGCGGATCGGGCACGATGCGCCGCTTGCCGTCGACCACCGCGGTGAGCTTGTCGAGCGCCTTCAGATGGTTCTTGCTGGTGGCGCGGCGGAGCTGCTCCGCGGTGCGTCGACGCATCTCGGGATCCAGCACAGCGAGGATGTCGTCGGTGTCGAGCCGTGCGTAGAACAGGTCGAGCCGGGTCATCCCGGCGTAGCGGTCGATCCAGTCGCGGTACTCACCGACGGCGTCCTCCACGGCGCGGCGCGTGGCCGTGGCATCGAGGCCGCGCTCGCGGCCGGCAACCGCGATGCTCGCCGCGAGTCGCTTGACGTCCCACTCGAACGGGCCCGGGTAGGTCTCGTCGAAGTCGTTCAGGTCGAACACCAACCGGCGCTCGGGGCTGCCGAAGACGCCGAAGTTCGAGATGTGGGCATCGCCACACAACTGCACCTCCGGCCCGGCCACCGGTGTGGCGGCGAGGTCGAGCGCCATCTGGAGCGCCGAGCCGCGGAGGAACGCGAACGGCGACGCAACCATGCGTGCATGACGGAGCGGAAGGAGGTCCTTCTGCCTGCCGCGCTCAGCCCGGTTGATGACCTCGAGCACCTCGGCCGTGCGCATCGACGGATCCCACGCAGCGTGTGACGTGCGGGGAGCGATCTCGCGGAGCGCCTTGCCGGCGGCCCGTCGCTCGGCAGGGGGCTGCACGGGCTCGCGAAACGCAGAGGTGTGAGGAATGGAACGGGTGGCCACGGCGGAAGTCTTGCAGGCCAGGACCGCCGACTCGCTGGTGGCTAGCATCGGCCCGCATGGCCAATCGATGGGAGTCAGCTCGACAGCGCGCGGAGTACCTGCGCGGCGACGCGCAGCTGAAATGGTCGAAGGCGCGTGTGGATCACTCGTCGGTCGGATTTGCCGAGGCCATCTACGAACGAGACCAGGATTCGTTCGCCTCGGTGCTGGGAAGCGCCATCGCGCTCCGGCTGTTCCTGTTCGTCGTTCCCGTGACGCTCGCAGGCGTCGGCTTGGTGAATCTGATGGCGCTCGACCACTTGCTCGACGACACGGTCACGTCGAACGTCACGCTGGGCACGCTGTCAGCTGCACTCAAGGACGCGAGTGCGTGGAAGGCGTTCACCACCACCGTCACGGGCCTCATTCTCACGCTGTGGGCCGGGCGCACGCTCGCCCGCGTGCTGGCCACCACGTCGAGCGCCGCCTGGCAGCTCGAGCGGCGCTCGAAGGTGCGGCCTGTTCAGATGCTCGCTCTCATCGGTGTGATGTTCAGCACCGTGGTGGCCAACCTGATGTACACGAGGTTGCGCGACGTCAGCGGCATCGCGGCGGGCTTCGTGGTCACGCTGATGGTGCTGGCCACCGTCACCATCGCCTGGTTCCTGGTGTCGCTCACGCTTCCTCGGATCACCACCGACCCCGGGGCGGTGCTGCCCGGCGCGTTGATGTTCGGTGTCGCCTACACGGCACTGCAATGGTTCATGCAGTTCTACCTCCCGAACAAGATCGCGCGAACCAGCGACACGTTCGGGCAGCTCGCAGTCACCATCGCCACGCTCGGCAACTTCTTCTTCATCGGACGCATGATGTCGGCCAGCTTCGTCCTCAGCGCTGTCGTGTTCGAGCGATACGGCAGCGTCAGCCACGTCATCTTCGGGCTGCCCGTGGTACGCACTCTTCCTCGGAAGTTCCCGAAGCTCCGCACCTACTTCGCGCTCGACGCGCAGGTGCCGGCGGCCGACGTGGAGGGGGCGGCCGAATGATCGGTGAAGCGAATCGGCGGGCGGCCATGCTCGTCGCGCTGAGCAGCGCATTGGGCGTTGTCGTCACGCTGCTGTTCGTCGGATTCGAAGAGGTCATGCAGCGAGGGCAGGACTTCGTCTGGGTCACCATCGCCGGCGATGACCCGGGCGCTTGGGTCACCATCGCGATCGCCACCGTCGGTGGGCTCGCCATGGGGTTGGGACTGCGCTTCCTGCCCGGGCACGGCGGCCCACACCCCGCCGACGGTCACGGCCTGCTCGGAGGTACCGCCGATCATCGCCCACCGGTGGTGGTGGGGGTGCTGGTGGTGGGCCTCGTGGGTCTCATCGCCGGTGCCTCCCTCGGTCCTGAGGGCGCCATCATCCCCGCGGCCGCCGGGTTGAGCGTGCTGTTCGCACGTGTGGCGCGTGTGCAGGGCCCCGCACTCCAGCTGGTGCAGGCGGCCGGGTTGAGCGCGCTGTTGGCGGCCATGTTCGGCTCGCCCCTCGCCGGCGTGGTGCCCTTGATGGAGATGGCGCCGGCCGGCGTGCCGATGACCGTGATGGTGCTGCCGGCCCTGGCCGCTTCGGCCACCGCAGCCATCACCCTCCGAGTGCTCGACGTCGAAGCCGTCGGTCACATCCCTTTCACGTACGACACGTTCCACGCCCCGCAACTGCTGTGGGCGGTCGTCCTCGGGGTCGTCGCGGGTGGTGCCGGTGTGCTGCTCCGGGCCGCGGTCGCGGCGTTGCGCCCGTTGACCCGTCGCATCGATGCGCGCAGCGTGGTGCTCACCGGCACGATCGGCGGAGCGGTGTTGGGCGTGCTGTTCGTGATCGGTGGCGAGTCCATCCGCTTCGCCGGCATCCCGGAACTGCTGCCCGTTCTCGTCACCACCGACACGGCGCGCCATGCCATCTTCCTCGCCGCGATGAAACTGTTGGCCACGGCGTGGTGCATCGCGGTGGGCTATCGCGGCGGCATGATCTTCCCGGCCGCGTTCGTCGGCGGCGCGGTGGGCCTCGCGCTCCATCTGATGGTCCACTCCATTCCGCTCGAGGTGGCCGTCGCGGTCGGCATCGCCGCCGCCATCGCCACCGCGCTGAGGTCGCCGGTCACGGCTTCGCTCATCGCCGCCGCGGTGGTCACACCCGCGTTGCTCCCACTCGCCATCCTCGGTGTCGTCACCGCGCACGTCGTGCACCTCATCGGCGAACAGGGCATGTCGGCCGTTCGGCCCAAGCCCGAGCAACCCGCCATCGCCGACTGACACCCACAGGGATTCGGTCCGGCGGGCCTTCCTCGAGCGGTAGTCTCGTGGCGATCGACTCCCCAGAGGGGAGTCACTGTTCCAAGAAAAGGTGTTCCATGCTCGCAACGTTCGGTGTTCTCCAGGTCTTCTGGTCGATGATCTGGTTCTTCCTGTTGTTCATGTGGATCATGCTCGTGTTCCGCGTGTTCGGCGATCTGTTCCGCGACACCGAGACCGGTGGTTTCGCCAAGGTGATGTGGATCGTCTTCATCATCGTGCTGCCGTTCCTCGGTGTGTTCGTGTACCTCATCGCCCGCGGCAACGCCATGGCGCAGCGCGAGGTGTCTGCTGTGCAGCAGCAGGAGCAGGCCGCTCGTCAGTACATCCGCGAGGCCGCCGGCACCAGCAGCGCCGACGAGCTCGCTCGTCTGGTCGAGCTGAAGAACAGCGGCGTCATCGACGACGCCGAGTTCGCCAAGATGAAGGCCAAGATCGTCGGCTGATCCAGCCGTCGCATCGGGTTCTGCAGGGCCGGTCACCTTCGGGTGACCGGCCCTCATCCGTTTTCCGTCCATGAACTGGTGTGGATCCGGCCAATTCATGTGGTGCTCGTCAAGCGCGGTCGCCGAGGTGCCGATCCAAAGGGTGCGGGCCGCTTCCCGGCGGCGGTGACGGTCGAGGAGGATCGACGATGAAGGTGTGGATCGACCAGGACGTGTGCACCGGTGATGGGCTGTGCGAAGAGAGCAGCCCCTCGGTGTTCCAGCTGGAGGACGGCGTGTCCTTCGTGCGCGACGCACGTGGCGCGTTGGTGATGGGTGGTGGGATGGTCGACATCCCCGACATGGAGTTGAACGCAGTGCTCGACGCGGCCGAGGAATGCCCGGGCGAGTGCATCTTCATCGAGGCGTGAGGTCTGCACCGACTGACAACCCGGTCGAGTGAGCCGATGGCTTCGCTTCGGAGTGCCCGCGGACCGGTGGGTACGGTGACGACATGACCGAAGCATGGATCATCGACGCCGTCCGTTCTCCCCGAGGAAAGGGCAAGGACACCGGCGCACTGCACGACGTGCACCCGCAGCGCATCCTGGCGCAGGTGCTCAACGCGCTGCAGGCGCGCAACGGGTTCGACACGGCCGACGTCGACGACGTCATCATGGGGTGCGGCGCCGGCAGCGGCGACCACTCGATGGACATCGCCCGCATGGCCGCGCTCGATGCGGGCTGGTCCATCCAGGCGCCCGGCGTCACGCTCAACCGCTTCTGCGGATCGGGGCAGCAGGCCGTGAACTTCGGCGCGGCCGGCATCATGGCGGGCTTCCAGGACCTGGTGGTCTCCGGCGGCGTGGAGAGCATGTCGCGCCCGGCGCCCATGCACGTCGACGGCTTCACCGCCAACAACAACCACCTCCGCGACCAGTACGACATGGTGCCCCAGGGCATCTCCGCCGATCTCATCGCGTCGGTCGAGGGCTTCAGCCGTGAAGAGCTCGATCAGCTCGCGGTGGACAGCCAGTCCCGCGCCGCGGTCGCGATGAGCGAAGGCCGCTTCGACCGGTCGCTCGTGCCGATCTTCCACGACGACGGTCGCCTCGCGCTCGACCACGACGAGCACCCCCGTGCGGGTACCACGCTGCAGGATCTCGCCAAGCTGCGCCCCAGCTTCGAAGGAATGGGCGGTCACGTGGTGGCAGGTCGCGAGCTCAGCATCGATCAGACGGCGATGAAGGCATACCCCCACGTCACCGAGATCCGCCATGTGCACCATGGCGGCAACTCGTCGGGTGTGGTCGACGGCGCGGCCGCGGTGCTGCTGGCATCGCCCGACTACGCCCGCGCGCAGGGCCACGTGCCCCGGGCCAAGGTCACCATGGCGGCCGTCGCCGGCGACGAGCCGGTCATCATGCTCACCGCTCCCGGGCCAGCCACCGATCTGGTACTGAAGAAGGCCGGCATGAGCCTGTCCGACATCGACCTGTTCGAGGTGAACGAGGCGTTCGCCGCCGTACTGATGAAGTGGCTGCGCTACACCGGTGCCGACTGGGACAAGACCAACGTGAACGGTGGCGCCATGGCGTTGGGCCACCCCATCGGTGCCACCGGCGCGATGCTCATCGGCACCCTGCTCGACGAGCTCGAGCGCCGCGACCTGCAGACCGGCCTCGTGACGATGTGCACCGGCGGCGGCATGGCCACCGCCACCATCATCGAACGCATCTGACCCCCGCACCAGCGGCTGACGTCAGCCGGCGTGTTCGAGCGCGGTCACCGCTGCGTCGACATCGTGGAACCGGTGCTCGTCGTCGTGCCACGACGGCGAGAACGCACACTCGTCGAGCGTGCGCGCCACCATGGCCGCCAACTCGTCGTCGAACGCGTCGGCCAGTTCGGCGTTGGGTGCGGTCGTGGCCGCGCCACGTGCCACGGCAGCGGCCACGAAACGATCCTGGAGCACACCCCAGCGGCCACGCCGCCGACGTCGCCACCATGCGGCCACGACTCGAATCGTCAGCAGCAGTGCCGCACCGCCCACCATCACGCCGACGATGAGCGTGAGGTGATCGGCCACCACGTTCACGAGCGCCTGGACGAGCTCGCCGCCGATGGTGTGGGCGGGTGACTCGCCGGCGAACGGTACCGACGCGGTGGGGTCGAACGCGACCCATCCGAAGCTGGGGAACCAGACCTCCACCCAGGCGTGCGCATCGCGCGCGCGGCTGATCCACACCCCGGCGATCTCGTCGCGATCGCTCGGCACGTAGCCGGTGGCGATGCGGGCAGGCACGCCGAGGCTGCGCAGCATGATGGCGGTCGCAGTGGCGATCTGCTCGCAGAAGCCGCGCTGCGACTCGAACAGGAAGTGGTCCACCGCGTCGGCGCCATCGGGCGGGACCGGGGCATCGAGGTCGTACTCGACGTGCTCGCCCAGCCATTCCTGGATCGCGACGATGGTGTCGTAGGTGGGCGTGGAGCCGAGCGACAGCTCACGGGCCAGCGCGATGGTGCGATCGCTGGTGCTCTCCGGCACCTGGAGGTACTTGTCGGGCACCGTCAGGTTCGACAGATCGCCGTCGGCGCGCAAGCCCTCGGTGGTGGTGTCAGCGCGGTGCGACAACACCGTGTACGCGCTGCCTGCGGGCAACACCACGTCGGCGCGCAGCGCGCCGTCGGGTCGGTACCAGACCGTGGCATCGAGCAGCACCCGCATCGGGCGTGGCGCGGCGAACAGGATGTTCGGCATGTCGACCTCGACGTAGAAGGTCTGGATGAAGTCGGGCTCGCCGGGGTAGGCGAGGTCGCCGTCGGCCGGCGGGATGCGGTGGTCCGGGCCTTCGTTGCCCTCGCCGCCGGCGAACGACTCGACAGTCCAGCTGCGACCGTCGAACTGGGTGAAGGTCTGGCCGCGCCAGTAGTCCGCGGCCGGTGCACGCACGCGCAGCACGACCTCGTCGCCGAGATCGCCGCGCAGCGACGTGTCCATCGAGTTGCTGAACCCTGGGTAGCCGCCGGCGCCCGCACCGGTGCGCGCACCGCCGCCCTGGACGGGTCCGCCCAACAACGGCGACCCGGTCGCGGTGGCGAGTTCGCCGGTGGCGTCCACCTCGCGCCGCTCGCTCAACCACGACGGCAGCGTCAGCTGCGCCGGGCCGCGAGGCACGGGCACCACGGCCAACAGTCCGATCACCGCGGCCACTGCGACGATCACCGCGCCGGTGCGGACGATGGCCCCGCGTGCTGACGTCGATGCGGTGGCGGGCTCGTCGGCGGTGCCTCGCTGTCGCCGGTCGGGTGACGTGATGGCCTGCGACGCGAACGCGAGGGTGGCCACCGCAGTCAGCATGAATCCGCCGAGCGCCGTGTCGACGCGCACACCGGACGCGTACGCGGTGAGCAGTGCCGAACAGGCGAGCGCGACTCGCGCACCTCGACGATCGGTGCACTCGAAGCCCTGCACGACACACAGCGTCACCAGGAGTTGTGGCATCAGGAATCGCATCGCAGTCATCACGCCGGTGATGGCCGACGGGTCCACCAGCGTCGCACCCACGATCAGACCCATCAGCAACCCGAGCAGCTGACGCTTCAGTCGTTCGTCGTCACGAGTGCGCGTGGTCACCAGCGCACCGGCTGCCAGCGCCGCGACCACCACGGCCACGTGGAACAGGCCGTAGCCGAGCGGCTGCAGCAACATGGCCATCGGCGTGATGGCGGCGGCCGCGACAGCCCAGCGCCCGGCCGGCCGCAAGGTGGAGTCGGGCTCCGGGTCGCGACCGCCGAGGTCTCGCCGCCAGAACGGGGGGCGACGCACCCGCTCGACCACGGGCTCGAAGGCAGCGCACCATTGCACGACCGCGGCGCTCGTGGGGAGCAGCAACGGATCGCCGCCGTCGAGCTGCACCGAGGCCGATGATCCGCGCGCCATGCAGTCGTCGAGGGCACGGCGCACCGCGGCCGCTTCGGTGTCGGGGTCGCCGGTGCCGCTGCGCGCCGACACCACCCACTGTTCGTCGTGCTCGCGGGTTCGCTGGCGCACCACGAACTCGCCGATGCGGAGCGTGGACGGCCAGTGCACGGTGGACACCTCGTCGCCGTCGCGCCACTGGCGCACGCCATCGACCTCGTCGTGCCCAGCCCGATCGTTCGTGGCCACCGGTCCATCGAGATCGTCGGGTGCGCGCACGGCGGGTGCCGGTCGCTCGGCCGGCACCGGGCCGCAGTGCAGCGGGGCGAACGTGAACCGGCCGCGCCGCCGCCACCACACCATCCCCAGCCGTCCTGCGGTGGACCACACGACCTCGGCCGTGTCGTACACCCCTCGACGCGGGGCGTGCCCGGACAACATCGTGGTGCCGTCGGCCAGCCACCCCGATGCCACCTCGGCGCCGTGCAGTCGCACGACGGCGTGCACCGGTCGAGGAGCGGAGGCGTGCACCACCCACGCGAGGTCGTCGCCGGCGGTGGCCACGGTGGCGGTCGCGAGCGAGTGCACCTCCGCTCGGCGCAGGGCCATCGGACCCGCGAGTACGGCAGCGACCGCGGAGACCACACCGACGGCCAACAGGATGACCACGCCGGTCGCGCCCGTGAGCAGTGCGATCATCGCCGCGCCCACCCAGGCCGCGACGTATGCGCCCGCGCCGCGAGCGACGCCCGCGAGCCGCATCACCGACGGGGAGCCGGCACCGCGGCCAGACACTCGGCCACCAGCTCGTCGGCGGCGCCACGTTCATGCCCTGCCACCACCACACGGTGCGCCAGCGAACAGCCGGCAGCGCGAGTGATGTCGTGCGGCGCGACGTGGTCGCGGCCGTCCATCAGCGCGAACGCTCGGCCGAGCGCCACCATCGACACGCCGGCACGAGTGCTGGCGCCGATGCGGATGCGAGGGTGCGTGCGGGTGGCGCGCAGGATGTCGACAGCGAACCGGGCCACCGGCTCGGCCAGGTGCACCGTGGCGACCGACTCGCGAGCGACGAGCAGTGCGTTCAGGTCGGCGACCCGCGAGACCTCGGCGAGTTGCGTTCGACCTCGGCGACCGGTGAGCACGTCGACCTCTTCGTCGGCGTCGGCGCGGCCGAGGCTGATGGCCGCCATGAAGCGGTCCGTCACACCTTCGGCGAGCGGGTAGGTGCCGGCCATCTCGATGGGGTTCTGGGTGGCGATCACGGTGAACGGTGTGGGCACGGGGTGGCCCGCGCCATCGACGGTGACCCGCCCTTCCTCCATCACCTCGAGCAGTGCGGACTGCGTGCGGGGGTTGGCGCGGTTCAGTTCGTCGAAGAGCACCACGTTGGCGAACACCGGACCCGGCCGGAAGTGGAGCCCGAGTCCTTCGGCGTTCGGCGCGAGCGAGCCGACCACGTCGGCCGGCAGCAGATCCGATGTGCCCTGGACCCGAGCGAACGACCCACCGACCGCGGCCGCCATCGACTGGGCGAGCAGTGTCTTGCCCACGCCGGGGAGGTCCTCGATGAGCAGGTGCCCGCCGGCGAGCACGCAGGCCGTCACCACCTCGATCTGGTCGCGACGACCGGCCAGCACCGACCCCACCGCCCCGACCAGTCGTCCGGCCACTTCGTGGGCTGCGGTGCGCGCGAGGGCGCGGTCGGTCGAGAGCACGGCGGTCATACGACTGTCTATCGGCATCGGACGCACTCGGCTGAAGGTGGGCCGGTGCGACCCTCGTCACCGCGTCCGGGTCGTTCAGCGAACCGGGTCGTTCAGCGGGCCGGGTCGTTCAGCGGAGCGGCGTCAGCGCCGCCAGGTCGACGACGTAGCGCTCCTGGTAGATCACATCGCCGACGAGGCCCGACGACGACTTCGACTCCTTCTCCGCGGTCATCGACACGGGGAGGCCGCGCTGGTCGAGCCAGTAGTCGGCCACGACGTGCTCCCAGTACTCGTCGTCGTCCTGCACGGTCATCCGCACGTGCGTGACCGACAGCTCCTGTCCGTCCACCGCGCGGGTGTCCGGGCCGATGACTTCCCACACCGGCAGCCACTCGCGGTCGTTGAGTGTGCAGTGTTGGGTGACGGGGTCGCGTGGGGCACCGTCGAGTGGCACGAGCAGCACGGATTGGTTGCACACCATGGCCTCGAGCGAACCGTGGGCGAAGAACTCGTGGTAGAACGCGCCGGTCGTCTGCAGCACCACGCCGTCCGAGGCGGCGCACAGCCGCCACTCCTCTCGACGCTCGACGAGCAGGTCCCAACGCAGCACCACCCCACATCCGTCGGGCGACACCGTGATCGTGGTCTCGGCCGGGTACGGGTGGGTGGCGCCACCGAGGACGTCGATCTGTTCGCTGCCGTCCGTGACGTAGCGGTACACGCCGGGTTCGGGCACTGCCGCGGTCGGCAGGTCGGGCGTCGCCGAATCCGTCGGCGACACGAGCGACGTCGTGGACTCGATCGGGGCCACGGTGGTCTGCGAGCGGAACCGCTTCACCGCTTCGTCGGAGCCGATCACGCGGGCTGAGTCGTTCAGCCACAGCTGACGCACCACCACGGCCGTGCCGGCGAACGCGCCGACGACGAACGTTGCGATCATTACTCGCCGTCGAACCCGACTGCGCCCCACGGCGTCACACTAGATCCACGGTTCCTTGCGTCGGGACGAACGTGGTGCGGATCAGCGTGCGGACCGGGTGAGCTTCGACGCGTCGAGCACGGTGATGCGGCCACGGGAGAGCGCGATGGTGCCGTTGGCCACGAGGGTCTGCAGCACTTCGTTCGCGGTCTGACGGGTGGTACCGCACAGACCGGCCAGGTCGTCCTGGGTGAGCGGGATGACACCGTCGTCGAACACGGCCAGCAGATCGGCCAGGCTGGCCACGAGACGTTTGGGCACTGGCGTGTACAGCGCATCGGTGAGCGCCCGCGTGAGGCGGCGCACCTCCACCAGCGCTGCCGCCATCAGCATGCGGTCGATCGAGAGGTGCTGACCGCGGAGCTGCTCGATGACGTCGCGGTGCAGGCTGAGCGTCTCGGTGGCGTCGAGCGCCACCACGGTGGCAGCACGCGGGCTGCCCTCGAGCACGGCGATCTCACCGAACCAGTGACCGGGTCCGAGCACGCGCATGGTGGCGGTGTCGCCCTGCGGGGTGGCCGCACGGATGGCGACGTGTCCCTTGTCGATCAGGTGCAACGTGTCGCCCGGCTCGCCCTCGCGGCAGATGGGTTCGTTGCGTCGGTACTTGCGACGTCGGGAGGCAGCGAGTACCGCGCGGGTGTCGGCGTCGGGCAGCCCGTCGAGCAGCGCGAACTTGCTCACGGAGCGGTGATCCTGTCGCGTTGCATGCGGTTCAGGTTAGTCCGCGCCACGTCGATCGCCGGATGCGCCAGAATCGTGGGATGCGTGTGACTGCCCTTGATCATCTGGTGTTGCGAGTGGTCGACATGGAGCGGTCCGTCGCGTTCTACGAGTCACTCGGACTCGCCGCGGTGCGGCTCGAGGAATGGCGTCGGGGTGAAGCGCCGTTCGTGTCGATGCGCGTCGACGAGCACACCATCATCGATCTGCAAGTGGCCCCGATCACCGGGGTGAACATCGACCACTTCGCGCTCGTCGTCGACGACGTCGATCTCGCCGAGCTCGCCGCGTCGGGTCGGTTCGGTGAGGTGCATCCGCCCATGAATCTCTTCGGTGCGCGTGGTGTGGGCCAGGGCATCTACATGAAGGACCCCGACGGTCACACCGTCGAGTTGCGCACCTATCCCGCCTGAATGGCGGCGCGGAGCACGTTCACCGTCTCCAACGCGGCAAGTGCCGCATCGGCACCCTTGTTGCCGGCTTTGCTGCCGGCACGCTCGAGCGCCTGGTCCATCGTGTCCACCGTGAGGATGCCGTTGGTGACGACCACGCCGGTGTCCATCGCCACGCGGCTGAGGCCGCTCGCGCTCTGGTTGGCGACGACCTCGAAGTGGTACGTGGCACCGCGCATCACCGCGCCGAGGCCCACGATCGCGTCGTAGCGCCCGGTGTCGGCCAGGGCCTTGGCGGCCATCGGCACCTCGAGCGCGCCCGGCACCCACACCGTGTCGATCGCGTCGTCGGCGACGCCGTGGCGGGTGAGGGCATCGCGTGCGCCGGCCTCCAGGCGGCCGACGATCAGGTCGTTGAAGCGACTGCACACGAGCGCGACTCGCAGCCCGGCGGCGTGCATCTGTGCGTGAAAGGTGGTCATGGTTGCTCCGTCACAGGGGTGCGCCGACCAGCTCGAGGGTGCGGCGATGGTGGATGAGGTCGGCGATGCTCACGAGCGGCAGCGCGTGCTCGCGGGCGAAGGTGGTCAGTTCGGGGAGGCGGGCCATACGGCCGTCGTCGAGCACGAGCTCGCTGAGCACACCCGCGGGGTGACGGCCGGCCAGTCGGGCCAGGTCGACGGCTGCCTCGGTGTGTCCGGGTCGCTCGAGCACGCCGTTGGGGCGAGCTCGCAAGGGGAAGATGTGGCCAGGACGGTTGAACATCTCGGGAGTGCTCCCGTGGTGGGCCAGCGCTCGCAGGGTGGCCGCCCGGTCGGCGGCGGAGATGCCGGTGCTCGTGCCCTCGGCGAGGTCGACGGTGACGGTGAACGCCGTGCGGAACTGGTCGGCGTTCTCGTCGGGTGGCACCATCAGCGGCAACGCCAACCGGTCGCACTGATCGCCGGGGAGTGCCGCGCAGATCACGCCTGAGGTGTGGCGCACGAAGAACGCGATGGTCTCGGGCGTGGCGGCATCGGCCGCCATGATCAGGTCGCCCTCGTTCTCGCGGTGCTCGTCGTCGGCCACCACGACGATGCCGCCCGCGGCGATGGTCGCGATGGCCGCCTCGATGGAATCGAACGGATTCGTGTCGAAGGGATGTCTCATGACGTCGGACGTCCTTCCTGGAGCAGGCGCTCCACGTACTTGGCCATCACGTCGACCTCGATGTTCACCAGATCGCCCGGACGCTTCGCGCCGAGCGACGTGACCGCCGACGTGTGCGGGATGATGGCCACGGTGAAGCCGTCGGGCAGCGGCTTCACGACGGTGAGGCTCACGCCGTCGACGGTCACCGAGCCCTTCTCGACGATGTAGCGCAACAGGTGGTCGGGCACCCGCACCCGCAGGTCCGGCACCGGCTCGACCACTTCGCCCACGGCATCCACGTGGCCCTGCACGAGGTGTCCTCCCAGACGGTCCTGCAGCTTCACCGACCGTTCGAGGTTGACGATCGCTCCCGGCTCGACACCGCGCAGGCTGGTGCGGTCCAGTGTCTCCGGGCTGATGTCGGCCTCCCACCAGTCGTCGCCCATGGCCACCACCGTGAGGCAGCAACCGCTGACGGCGATGGAGTCGCCGAGGCGCACGTCCTCCAACACGACGGTCGCGCCGATGCGCAGCCGTCGGCCTTCGAAGGCCTGTATCCGTCCGAGTTCTTCGACGATGCCCGTGAACATTCGTGTCGTCCTGTCTGTCGTGATGCCGGAAAACGGGTGCACGACGACGCGGACGACACGGGCACGCCGAAGACGGCGCGACCGGATCGCACGTGTGGCCCTGCTCCCATCCGGACTGTCACCGTCGGCTCCGGAGTCTCACCGGATCGGCCCCACGCCGTTCGTTCGAGAACGAGTGGCGAGGGGTTCGCGGGCTGTACCGCCGGTCGGGAATTTCACCCAACCCCGCAGGGGGAATTCAGTTGTCGACGCGACCCTACCAAACAGCCGCCGCCGCGCGTCTGCTCAGGCGCGAAACTGTGCGCGTGCTGTGTCAGCGCGCGCCGCGGGCGACGATGGCCGCGAATTCGGCGTCCGTGAGCGGGATCACCGACAGTCGATTGCCACGAGCGAGCAGGCGGCAGTCGACCAGTTCGGGCATCGTGCGCAACTCGTCGAGCGGGATGAACCGCAGGCGCTTCACCGGTGCCACAGTGACCCAGTCCCACCGCGGGTCGGCCGGGTTCGAACCCTCGTCGTAGTACTTGGTGGACGGGTCGAACTGCGTGGGGTCGGGCTCGGCTTCCTTCACGATCTTGGCCACGCCCGCCACGCCGGGCGGGGTGGCGTTCGAGTGGTAGAAGATGACCTGATCGCCCTTGCGCATCTCGCGCAGGAAGTTGCGTGCCTGGTAGTTGCGAATGCCGTCCCAGCCTTCGCGCTTCACCCTCACCAGATCGTCGTAGCCGAACACGTCGGGCTCGGACTTCATCAACCAGTACGCCATGAGCAGCGACGCTACCGGCTGCGGTGCGCCAGGATCTCCTGGTAGAGCGACAGGTACCGACCGGCCGCGACATCCCATCCCACGTCGCGCGACATGGCTCGGCGCTGCGTGCGCTGCCAGGCGGTGCGGTCGCGGAACAGGTCCACCGTTCGTTCGATCGCGACGGCCAGCGGGTCGGCCTCGACGGGGCTGAACTGCACGCCCGTGGCGACGCCGTCGCGGAGCGCAGCCTCGTTGGCATCGATGACGGTGTCGGCCAGGCCCCCGACTCGGGCGACCACGGGAAGCGTGCCGTAGCGCAGGCCGTACAGCTGAGTGAGGCCGCACGGCTCGAACCGCGACGGCATCACCACCGCGTCGGCTCCGGCCTGGATTCGGTGCGACAGCGCCTCGTCGAAGCCGATGACCGTGGCCACCTGCCCCGGGTGCGCCACCGACGCCGCCACGAATCCGGCCTCCAACGTGGGATCGCCGGTGCCCAACACCACGAGCTGTGCACCGGTGGCGACGAGCCGCGGGAGCGCGGCCACCAGCAGGTCGAGGCCCTTCTGCGTGGTGAGGCGGCTGACCACCGAGAACAACGGTGTCTCGGCGCGCACCTCGAGCCCGAGCTCGTGCTGCAGCGCGGCCTTGTTGGCCGCCTTCGCCGCGAGCTTGCGCGACGTGTAGGGCGTGCCCACGTGCGGGTCGTTGGCGGGGTCCCACACCGAGTCGTCGATGCCGTTGACGATGCCGGTGAGTTCGTGGGCCCGCAGGCGGAGCAGCCCGTCGAACCCCATGCCCTCGTTCGGCGTGAGGATCTCGCGTGCATACGTGGGGCTGACCGTGCTCAACCGGTCGCTCCACTGCACGCCGGCCTTGAGGAAGCTCAACTGGCCCCAGTACTCCATGCCGTCCACGTCGAGCGCCTGCGACGGCAGCAACAGTGAGGCGCGGGTGGCGGGCGGGAACAACCCCTGGAACGCGAGGTTGTGGATGGTGAGCAGCGTGCCGGGCGCGCGAGCGGCCTCGCGGTCGTAGCGGAGGTACGCGGCCGTGAGGCCCGCCTGCCAGTCGTGCAGGTGCACGAGATCGGGGGCCCAGGTGCCGACGCGGCCCATGGCGATGGCCGCGCCCACCCACGAGAGCGCACCGAACCGAAGGTGGTTGTCCGGCCAGTCCGTGCCGTCGGGGCCCAGGTACAGCCCGCCGGTCGATCGGGTGAACAGGTGCGGTGCCTCGATCAGCAGGACCTGGAGCCCGGCGACGGTGGTGCCGGCCACGAGGGTGGCGTCGCCGCCGAACAGGCCGGGAAGGGAGGCGACCTTCGTCGTACCGATCAACTGGTCGCGCACGCCCGGGTAGCCGGGCATCAGCACGCGTGCGTCCACGCCGAGCGGGGCGAGCGCCAACGGCAACGCACCCGCGACGTCGGCCAGGCCACCCGTCTTGGCCAACGGATAGCACTCGGAGGAGACGAACAGCACCCTCATGTCAGGCCGACATGCAGGCGCTCGCGTCGGTGGAGAGTCGCGTCCGTTGCACGCCGCGACGGTAACCCATGCCATGGGGGGTGACCACGATGTACATTCCCCTCATGGCCGAACCAAAGGTGCTCGTCATCGTGCTCGCGGGTGGTGAGGGCAAGCGGATGCTGCCCCTCACCGAAGACCGGGCCAAGCCCGCCGTACCGTTCGGCGGCGGGTACCGCATCATCGACTTCGCACTGTCGAACTTCGCCAATGCCCGCTACCTGAAGATCGTGGTGCTCACCCAGTACAAGAGCCACAGCCTCGACCGACACATCAGCCAGACGTGGCGCTTCAGCACGCTTCTCGGCAGCTACGTCACCCCGGTGCCCGCGCAGATGCGTCGTGGCCCACACTGGTTCGCCGGTTCGGCCGACGCGATCTACCAGAACATCAACCTCATCACCGACGAGGACCCCGATGTGGTGTGCGTGTTCGGCGCCGACCACATCTACCGCATGGATCCTCGGCAGCTCGTGGCCCAGCACATGGAGAGCGGCGCCGGTGTCACCGTGGCGGCCATCCCTGTCGGCTACGAGGAGGCGAAGTCGTTCGGGGTCATCGAGTCCGATGCCGCCGGAAAGATCAAGGCGTTCCACGAGAAGTCGCCCAACCCGCCCACGATGCCGGGCGACGACACGCGGTGCCTCGCCAGCATGGGCAACTACGTGTTCAACACGTCCACCCTCATCGACATCGTCTCACCCACCGGTGAGGACGATCAGTACACCGACATCGGCGGGCACATCATCCCCGCGCTCACCGCTGCCGGCGTCGCCCACGTGTACGACTTCTCCAAGAACATCGTCCCGGGTCAGGACGAACGCGAGAAGGGCTACTGGCGCGACGTCGGCACCATCGACTCCTACTACGACGCCAACATGGACCTCATCGCCCCCGTGCCGGTGTTCAACCTCTACAACAGCCGTTGGCCGGTCTACACCAGTCACGAATCGCAGCCGCCGGCCAAGATCTCACGCGGTGCGGGTGGCGAGCCGTCGTTCGTCGACGGCAGTCTGTTGTGCGCCGGGTCCATCATCTCGGGCGGCCATGTCGAGCGGTCCATCCTGTCGCCCGACGTGGTGGTGCATCACGACGCGCACGTCACCGACAGCATCGTGTTCCCTGGGTCGTCCATCAGCCCCGGCGCACGCATCAACCGGTGCATCATCGACAAGAACGTCGTGGTGCCGCCCGGCGCGCGCATCGGCTTCGATCGCGCCGCCGACGCCGAGCGGTTCACCATCAGTGACCGGGGCATCGTCGTCATCCCCAAGGGTCACGTCTTCTGACCCCATTCGCGCACGCGGTCGGCCATCTCTCAGTCGGTGGCGGTGGTCTCGATGGCACCGGCGATGACGGGCCGGAAGTCGGGGGGCGCCTGCTGGGGAGTGCGGGCCAGCGACGCTGCGACCTTCTGGGCGAGGTCGCGGTCGTTCATGATCGTGCGGGCGACACGGCCGCCGAGGTGCCCACCCAGCGGGATCTGGCCTGAGGCGACCGCGGCGATGAGCGCGCTCGACACCTGCGCCGCGACAGGGGTGACCTTGTCCCAGTCGACCTGTGCCGCCATCGACTTGACGCGCTGAGTGGCGTCGGCGGTGGTGCCCGCGGTGGCCGACTTCACCTTCGCCCAGTCGACCTTCTTCATCGCGGTGGCCACCTCGTCGGCGGCCTCGCCGTCGGTCACCGGGTCGGGATCGCCGCGTTTGCCGGCCTCGTACTCGTCCTTCAGCAGCTTCCCGAAGGCGACTGCCTTCTCGCGCACGACGGCGGGTTTCGCCGAGTGCATCACCTTCGCGGTGAGCCGTCCGAGCGATCGCCCTGCCATGCGGTGCACGCTATCCGCCGCCGCGTACGGCCCGTCGTCCACCACACTGGGGTTGTTGGCACACTGTGGGGATGTCGTCCGCGCGTACCCATCCGAACACGGGCCGGCTCCGAACTCCGGGCGTGACGACACACCGTACGACCTGCGCCCGGGAGGCGACATGGGAGTCCTGAGGTCGATGCGCGCCCGACACGCCGACGAGATGATCGAGGGCGACGACGTCGCCGGCCACCTGCTCCTGCGCGCCGGACGAGGCGATCAGTCGGCATTCGCCGGCCTCTTCGACGAGTTGTCGCCGATGGTGCACGGTGTGGTGTTGAAGGTGGTGCGCGACCCTGCGCAGGCCGAGGAGGTCACCCAGGAGGTGTTCGTCGAGTTGTGGCGCCTGGCGGCGCGCTTCGACGGCACCAAGGGTTCGGCTCGCTCGTGGGCAGCCACACTCGCGCACCGTCGAGCGATCGACCGGGTGCGCAGCGAGCAGGCATCGCGTGACCGGCAGACCAGAGACGCGTCTCATGCCGTTCGCGACCACGACGTGGTGGTGGCCGAAGTGGAGACGTCGATCGATCAGGCACGGGTGCGTCGGGCGTTGGCACAGTTGAGCGACATCCAGCGTGAGGCCGTGGAACTGGCCTACTTCGGGGGACACACATATCGAGAGGTCGCGGTCTTGCTGGGCGTGGCCGAAGGCACCGTGAAGAGCCGAATTCGCGACGGGATGATCCGTCTGCGCGACGAGTTGGGAGGTGAGGCGTGAGCGACATCGATCTGCACCACCTGTCTGCCGCCTACGCGCTCGATGCACTCGACCAGCACGAGCGTGCTGCGTTCGAGGCGCACTACGAGTCGTGTGAGGTGTGTCGAGCCGACGTGCTCGCGTTCCGCGACACGATGACCCATGTCGCGTCGTCGCTGGCCGCCCCGCCGCCGCCGTCGCTGAAGGATCGCGTGCTCGCCGACATCGCCGTCACCCGCCAGCTGTCGCCGGCCCTCGCGAGGGCCGTGCCCACCGACGAGCTGGCGCGGCGACGCCGGGCCCGCTCGCTCGGCATCGTGCTCGCTGCCGCCGCGGCGATGGTCGCCGTGGTCGTGGGTGTGGTGGCCTTCACCGGCCGGAACGACGACACCTACGCCGCCGACCTTGCGCACCTGATGGACCAGCCCGACGTACAGATGCTGAGCCTGGAGAACCAGGCCGATGCGCCGGGCAGCTTCAAGGTGATGTGGTCGCCCGCCTTGGGGCAGGCCGCGCTGGTGGGCGAGAACCTCACGCCGGCACCCGGCGACAAGGCGTACGAGCTGTGGCTCATCACGCCGGATCAGTCGATGGCGATGTACGTGCTCGACCCCGCCGATGATGGGCATGTCCACCGCATGCTCGATGCGCCGGCCGACCCGTCGGCGTGGGCCATCACGATGGAACCCCGCGAGGGCGCAGCGGTCGCGACCGGAGAGATCATGTTCGTGGCAGAGGTGCCCGCCACGGCGTGATGCCCGACTCGCACCGGTCGATCGTCATCGGTGAAGCTGGTGGGATGAGCGATCTCCTCGACGAACTCGATGCCTGGCTCGATGCCAACTGGGACCCCGACCTCACCGTCGCCGAGTGGTGGCAGCGGCTCGGTACCTCTGGATGGGCCGCACCTGCGCTGCCCGCCAACGCGTACGGCAAGGGCGTGTCGCGCAACGAGGCCATCGCGGTCGGCTCGCGAATCGTGGCCAAGGGTGCGGTGCCGGCGCCCGGCGGGCTGGGCATGCTGCTCGCCGCTCCCACCATCGCGGTGCACGGTTCCCAGGAGCAGATCGAGCGGTACGTACTGCCCATCGTCACCGGCCAGCACGCGTGGTGCCAGCTGTTCTCCGAGCCCGGTGCGGGCAGCGACCTCGCGGGCCTCGGCACGCGGGCGCTGAAGGACGGCGAGGAGTGGGTGGTGAACGGCCAGAAGGTGTGGACCAGCGGTGGCCACATCGCCGACATGGGCATGCTCATCGCCCGAACCGATCCCGACGTTCCCAAGCACCAGGGCATCACCTGGTTCGCGATGGACATGCACCAGGGCGGCGCCGTCGATGTGCGGCCGTTGCGCGAGATGACCGGCCGCGCGCTGTTCAACGAGGTGTTCCTCAGCGACGCTCGCGTGGGTGACGACGCCATCATCGGCGGCACCAACAACGGCTGGGCGGTCGCCAACACCACGCTGATGTTCGAGCGCGCCGGCCTCGGCGCCGGCGGTCACAGTGCAGCGGCACTCGCCAACGCGGGTTCCATCGCCGGCGATCTGCCCAAGCGCGTCGGCGACTTCGTCCGTCCGGCCAGCCCCGGTGGGGCCGGCGGCGCGATGGCGGCCGGGATGGAGAAGCTGCTCATCGCGATGGCGAAGGAGAACGGCATGATCTCCGATGCCTCGTTCCGCCAGGACCTGATGAAGCTCCACACCCTGCACGAGGTGGGCCGCATGCTCACCCTGCGAGTGAAGGCCGAGAAGGCGGCGGGCCGCGACATCCCGTCGGCGCCGAACGTGGGCAAGCTCTCGATGAGCGAGATCATGCGCCAGAGCCGCGATCTCGGGATGCGCGTGGCCGGGATGAACGGCACGCTGCACGCCTACAACGTCGAAGCCCGCGCGCGCAACGAGGCGGCGGGCGTGCCCACCACCATGCCGTTCGTCACCGAGCTGGCGCTGTTCGCGCAGGGGCCGCCCATCTACGGCGGCACCGACCAGGTGCAGCGCAACATCCTCGGCGAGCGTGTGCTGGGTCTGCCGAAGGAGCCCAACAACGATCGCACGATGAGCTGGGCGGAACTCCCCAAGAACGGCTGACGCGCCCGCGAGACTGGGCGGATGGAACAGCGCAACTGGCCCCGCTCTCACGAGGAACTGCAGGGGACACCCATTCAGGTGCGCGTCGTCTCGGTCGAACAGATCTTCAACGCGATGGATCCCACGCCGTTGGAGGAACGTTCGCTGAACCCCGAGGTCGCCGACTGGATCGAGGAGTGGGCGGAGGATCTGGAGAAGGACGAGCCCATCACCATCGAGGTGCTGGTCGCCGATCAACGCCTCGCGGGCCGTGAGGAGGTCATCTCCTCGGGCATCCACAACCACTTCGAGTACCGCGAGTGGCAGGCGGGTCGTCAGCTCAGCAAGTTGCTGCGCGAGGGCCGCATCAGCCTCGTCATCGGCATCGCCGCGATCTTCGGGTTCAACGGCGTCGCCCAGGTCATCGGGCGCAGCACCAACCCCTTCCTCGAGGTGTTGCACGAGGGCCTGCTGGTGGTCGGCTGGGTGAGCATGTGGAAGCCGATGGAGATCTTCCTCTACGAGTGGTGGCCCATCCGCCGCGAGCGCCGCGCCTGCCGCCGCCTCGCCGAAGCCGATGTCACCTTCCCCCACGCCCCCACCCGCTGACACGAGCGCCGCTCGAGGCGAACAGCTCGGCAGGCCTGCGTTCCCATTCCTGATGTGGGTCGTCGGTCGCTGGACGCAGATTGGCGCACCCGACGACGGTTGTCCAGCGAGCAGATCGGCGGGTATGGCGCGACACTTCACCTTCTGTGAATTCACAGAAGGTGACGTACACGTCTGTGAATTCACAGAACCGCCGCCAAGGGCGTCTCGCACGTTCGAGCCCGGGGTCCGAGCGGAGGTGGAGGCGGGGTCAGGCGGGGTGGCCGAGGCGGCGGCGCAGCTCGACGTACACCTCGTGGCCGGCGACGGCGGACAACTCCTCGCCGAGTGACTCGATGACCGGGTGCTCGCCCACGTAGGCCTCGGTGCCCTCGGTGCAGCACCACGCCATGGTCTCGCCCTCGTCGCCCCAGTCGGCTCGGGTCCACCGACGAACGGTGGCGTGCTCGATGCCGTCGGGCTGCATCTCCCAGTCGACGCGAATGGGGAGTTGCCAGCACACCGACGGCTTCCAGTCGATCGGTGACTCACCGAACTCGACCGCGGCGAGGTGCAATGCGCAGCCGTTGCCGCCGGAGAAGCCGGGTCGGTTGAGGAAGATGCACGCGCCGTCGACCACCTTGGTGTTGGTTCGAGTGGCGTCGCTGAAGACATCGTCAGCGTCGACACGGTCGTGGAACTGCCACAGGTGCGACGGCACGGTGGCGGCGAGCGCCGAGACGTTCATCGCCTCGTCGACATCGGTGACCTCGGCGCCGACCGAACAGCATCCCTGCTGGAGGTGTTCGGCCGGCTGGTCGAGGATGCCCGTGCACCCGCGCCCCCAGATGCAGGTCCAGTTGGACTCCAGGAATGTGCGCTCGAAGCGCCACAGCGTGTCGCCGTCGAGGATCTCCTCGTGGTGGCTCATACCGAGGGCGGCACCTGCTGCGCCTCGGCGAAACGACGTGCCACGTCGGGCCAGTTGACGATGTTCCAGAACGCCTTCACGAAATCGGCCTTCACGTTCTTGTACTGCAGGTAATACGCGTGCTCCCACGAGTCGATGACCAGCAGCGGCACCGACCCGGCACCGACGTTGCCCTGATGGTCGTGCACCTGCTCGACGACGAGCCGACCGCTGACGGGCTCCCACGCGAGTGCACCCCAGCCGATGCCCTGCACGTTGACCGTCGCGGCGGTGAGCTGCGCCTGCATCTGGTCGAAGCCGCCGAAGTGTTCCTCGATGGCGGCGGACAGTTCGCCTTCGGGGCGACCGCCACCATCGGGGCTCATGTTGGTCCAGAAGATGCTGTGCAGCACGTGGCCGCTCAGGTGGAACGCGTAGCTCCGCGACAGCATGTTGATCTGGCTGTAGTCGCCGGCCTCGCGGGCCGCTGCCAGCAGTTCGAGCGTGTCGTTCGCACCCTTCACGTACGCGGCATGGTGCTTGTCATGATGGAGAGCGACGATCTCGCCGCTGTAGTGCGGCTCGAGCGCTCCGGGGGAGTACGGAAGTTCGGGCAAGGTGTACGGGGTCATCACCTGCTCCTTTCTCGTCGGATTTCACCGTAGCCCTGTGCGGGTGGCGACGCCAGGTGGCACGCTGGACCACCGTGAGCACCGAGCAGTACGACCTCGTCATCATCGGATCCGGATCCGGCAACTCCATCATCGGACCGGAGATGGACGGCATGCGCATCGCGATGGTCGAGCGCGGCGCCTTCGGCGGTACGTGCCTGAACCGTGGGTGCATCCCGTCGAAGATGTTCATCTACCCCGCCGACCTCGCCCAGCACGCGGCCGAGGGTGGTGCCAAGTACGGCATCCGCACCGAGTTCCACGGTGCCGACTGGCAGGCGATGGTGCACCGTGTGTTCGGCCGCATCGACCCCATCGCCGAAGGCGGTCGGCAGTATCGGCACAGCCTGACGAACGTCGACGTGTACGAGCACTCCGCGCACTTCGTGGGCGACCGCGAACTCGATGCGGGCGGCACCGTCATCCGCGGCGAACAGGTGGTCATCGCGGCCGGCGCCCGCTCGTACGTGCCCGACGTGCCGGGGCTCGACCAGGTGCCGTTCCACACCAGCGACAGCATCATGCGCATCGCCCGGCTGCCCGAGCACCTCGTCGTCCTCGGCGGTGGCTTCATCGCCTGCGAGCTCGGGCACGTGTTCCGCTCGCTCGGCTCGAAGGTGACCATCATCAACCGCGGCCACGGGCTGATGCGTGCCGAGGACCACGACGTGGCGCAGCGATTCACCGAACTCGCCGCCGAACGATTCGACCTCGCGCTCGGTGCGCATGTCGACCACGTTCGCATGACCGCCGATGGCATCCGTGTGGAAGTCACCTGCGATGGCGGCCCTCGCACCATCGACGGCGATGTGCTGCTCGTGGCCACCGGCCGTATCGCCAACAGCGACCAGTTGCGCGTCGAGGCCGGTGGCATCGCGGTCGACGAAATGGGCAACGTCGTGGTCGACGGGTACGGCCGCACGTCAGCGCCCGGTGTGTGGGCACTCGGCGACATCAACGGTCGTCACCAGTTGAAGCACATGGCCAACGGTGAGGCGAAGGTGGTGCGGCACAACGTGATGCACCCCGACGATCTCCGTCCCTACGACCAGCGCCCCGCTCCGCACGCCGTGTTCTCCAGCCCGCAGATCGGCGCCGTCGGTCTCACCGAAGCACAGGCGCAGGCGTCGGGCGAGCCGTACTGCATGATCACCCACGGGTACGGCGGTGCCGCCTACGGCTGGGCGATGGAGGACACCACCAGCTTCTGCAAGCTCATCGGCGACCCGCGCACCCGCACGGTCATCGGCGCTCACGTCCTCGGACCGCAGGCCTCGATGCTGGTGCAACTCCTCGTGCAGGGCATGCATCTCGGGAACACCGCCGACGAGATGGCCGTGGGGCAGGTGTGGATCCACCCGGCGCTCAGCGAGGTGGTCGAACAGGCCCTCCTGGCGCTGATGGAGCAGTTCGATGCCTGGGTAGCCGCGCACTGACCTTCTCACCTCGTTCTCACGTTCCGCCCGTGGGTGCTTTACCTGCGGGGCGCAGCATGTGTGGTGCCACCCCATCTCGAAAGGCACCACCCCGATGAACAAGCGAGTCACTGCAATTGGTCTCACCGCCGGCCTGTTGGCCGGCGCCGGCGCCGGCCTCATCCTGGAGATGTCCGGCAACGCCGGCGCCGCCTCCAATGCGGCCGTCGTCACCGTCGCCCCCGACGACACGACCACCGACGACACCGGCACCGCCGACGACACGGCCGCCGCTGATCCCGCCGGCGACCACACGGCCCGGCTGCAGGAAGTGCTCCAGCCGCTCGTCGCCGACGGCACCCTCACCCAGGATCAGCTCGACAAGGTCATCACCGCACTCGAGTCGGCCGGCCCCATGGGCCGCCCTGACGGCGGCCGAGGCGACCAGGGCGGTCGTGGCGGCATGGGCCGCGGTCTCGACACCGTCGCCACGCTGCTCGGCCTCACCGTCGACGACCTGCGCACCGCCATCGAAGGCGGCCAGACCATCGCCCAGATCGCCGAGGCCAACGGCAGCTCTGCCCAGGCCGTCATCGACGCCCTCGTGGCCGAGGTGCAGGCGCACTTCGACGAAGAGGTCGCCGCCGGTGAGCACACCCAGGAGGACGCCGACGCCCGCATCGCCGACGCCACCACCCGCATCACCGACATGGTGAACAACACCCAGACCGCCGGCCCCGGCGGACTCGGTGGCCCCGGCGGTCGCGGCCGCGGCCCCGGCCACGACGGTGACGACAACGGCGACGGCGCTGACGCCAGCGGCACCACGGGCACCGGCGGCTCCATCGACGGTGGCCCGTCCGACACCCCGACGTCGGCAGACGCCTGACGTCGACCCCCAACCTCTACGATCGGTCGGGGCCCCGGCTCCGTCCCCCGAGCCGGTTCCCTCCTCCCCGGGCCCCGACCGATCGAGAGCGTGCACTGCGAAGGGCGCATGAACATGAGCGGACGAATTCTCATCGCCGATGACGATCGGGCCATCCGTGAGGCGCTCTCTCGCGCGCTCACGTTGGAGGGCTACGACGTCGTGCAGGCCCCCGACGGAGCGGCGGCACTCACCCTCATCGAGTCCAGCCAACCCGACGCCGCGGTGCTCGACATCATGATGCCCAACGTCGACGGACTCACGGTCTGTCGCGTCCTGCGAGCGGAGAAGAACCGCATCCCGGTCTTGATGCTCACCGCCCGCACCGAGACACCCGACCGTGTGGCCGGTCTCGACGCCGGCGCCGACGACTACCTCCCCAAACCGTTCGACCTCGATGAACTGCTGGCCCGTCTGCGCGCGTTGCTGCGACGAGCCCGTCCCGACGACGAGCAGAGCGGCGCCGAGCCGGTGCAGATCGCCGACCTACGGCTCGACCCCACGTCGCGGCGCGTGTGGCGCGGCCAGCGTGAGGTGGAGCTCTCCAAAACGGAGTTCGACCTGCTCGAACTGCTGGTGCGCAACCAGGGCATCGTGCTCGAGCACAGCACCATCTACGACCGCATCTGGGGGTACGACTTCGGCCCCGACTCCAAGAACCTCGCGGTGTACATCTCGTATCTTCGCCGCAAGCTCGAGGGCCCCGACGACAGCAAGCTCATCCACACCGTGCGCGGCGTGGGGTACACGGTGCGGGCGGCGTGAGCCTCCGGCTCAAGATCATCCTGGCCCTCACCGCCATCGCGGCGATGGCCACCGTGGCCATCGGTGTCGCGTCCTACACCGCCACCAAGCACGAGTTGGAAGAGACCGTCGAACGGTCGCTGCAGGCGGCCGCACGGGAGATCGCCGATCGGCCGTCCATCGGCGACGGTGACGGCGACGAGGACGACCTGCCAGGTGCCGGTGGCCGGCGCCCGGGCCACGACCGTCCGCGTAGCTTCGAGCAGGTGCTCGTGCAGGTCATCGACGGTGACGGCAACGTGCTCCTCTCACCCAACTCGGGCGACCTCCCGGTCAGCGACGACGACATCGCCGTTGCCACGTCGTCGGATCCCAGGGCGCAGCACTGGAGCGAGTTCGAGATCGACGGCGAGCCGTATCGCATGCTCACCGTGCAGTACGGCGACACGGAAGCGGTGCAGCTCGCGCGTTCGTTGCGCGAAAGCCAGCAGGCCATCGAGCGCATCCAGAGCAGCACCCTGGTCGCCGTGCTCCTCGTCACGATGGTCACGCTGCTCCTCGGCTGGCTCATCGCCCGGCAGGTGACACGGCGTCTCGAACGGCTCACCGACGTCGCGGGCGAGGTGGCCGACACCGGCAGGCTCGACGTCGAGGTGCCCGTCGACGGCAAGGACGAGACCGGCCAGCTCGGCCGCGCGTTCCGCGGCATGCTCGACGCGCTGCAGCGCAGCAAGCAGGAGCAACAGCAACTGGTGCAGGACGCCGGCCATGAACTGCGCACGCCGCTCACCAGTCTGCGGACCAACATCTCGGTGCTTCGACGTCGGTTCGACACCTTGCCGGCGGAGTCCCGCGAGCAGTTGCTGAACGACCTCGACAGCGAGACACGAGAGCTCACCGATCTGGTGAACGAACTCGTCGAGCTGGCGACGGATCGGCGCGACGACGAACTGGTGCAACCGGTGCGACTGGCCGACATCGCCGAGCGCGCCGCTGCCCGTGCCCGTCGACGGTTCAATCGTGACGTGGTCGTCGACGCCGACGACTCACTGCTGGATGCTCGGCCCAACGCGCTCGAACGAGCGATGCAGAACCTGGTCGACAACGCGTGCAAGTTCGCTCCCGACGGGCCGGTCGAGGTGAGCGTCTTGAAGGGGCTGGTGGCCGTGCGCGATCACGGGCCGGGACTGGTGGCCGACGACATCCCGCATCTGTTCGACCGCTTCTACCGATCGGTGGAGATGCGCAGCAAGCCGGGGTCCGGGTTGGGGCTCTCGATCGTCAAGTCCATCATCGAGGGACACGGTGGCCAGGTGTTCGCCCGCAACGCCGATGGTGGCGGCGCGGAGATCGGGTTCGCGCTCCCGCTGCCCACCGAATGAGCAGTCGGGCTTGACGACGGTTGTAACGTCGTTATCAGCGGCACTCCGCCGGCCGCGTCGCAAAGGGGAAGGGGATCCCGATGACCGACACCGCCAATCGCTATCTCGTCGGCAATTTCGCACCGATCGAGCACGAGGTCACCGCGTTCGATCTGCAGGTCATCGGCACCATCCCTGCCGACCTCGAAGGCCGGTACCTGCGCAACGGTCCGAACCCGCTCGGTCCAGCCGATCCGTCGAACCACCACTGGTTCATGGGTGACGGCATGGTGCACGGCGTGCGGCTGCGCGGGGGCCGCGCAGAGTGGTACCGCAATCGCTACGTCGGCTCTCGCGACCTCAACGAGTCGCGGGGTCTTCCCGACATCGAGGGCGCGAACTGGTCGGGCAACGGTGGCGGGCCGAACACCAACGTCGGCGGGTTCGCCGGCACCACCTGGGCGATGGTGGAGGCCGGCGGCACGCCGGTCGAGCTCACCTACGAGCTCGAGTCCATCGCCCGCAACGACTTCTTCGGCACGTTGCCGGGCGCCTTCACCGCCCATCCGAAGGTCGACCCCGACACGGGCGAGATGCACGCAATGGCCTACGGCTGGCCGCACTGGACCGACCACGTGCAGTACATCGTGGTCGGCACCGACGGCCGGGTACGGCGCACGGTCGACATTCCTGTGCCGGGGATGATCATGCTGCACGACATGTCGCTCACCGGTCGCTATGCCGTCGTCTACGACATGCCGGTGACGGTCGATTTCGACCTCGCCTTCGCCGGCCGCTTCCCGTTCCGCTGGAACCCCGACCACGGGTCTCGACTCGGCCTGCTCCCGCGTGAGGGCGATGCTGCCGACATCATCTGGATCGACGTGCCCATCAGCTACGTGTTCCACCCGATGAACGCGTTCGATCAGGCCGACGGATCAGTGGTCATCGACCTGTGCGTGTACGACCGCGTCTTCGACGCCGACATCCTCGGCCCCTTCGGCGACAACTTCGCACGGCTCGAGCGATGGGTGCTGCAGCCGGGGGCGCGCACGTGCAGCACCACCGTCATCGACCATTCCTCGACCGAGTTCCCGCGTCACCGCGGCTCGCTCACGGCCAAGCCGTATCGCTACGGGTATTGCGCCAGCCCCACCAACGGGCCCGATTGGGCGACGGTGAAGTACGACCTCTCCTCGGGCGAACGCACGGTGTTGAACCACGGTCCGGGCCGCGGTGGGGGAGAACCGGTCTTCGTCGCCCGACCCGACTCGTCTGCGGAGGACGACGGCTGGATCATCACCTTCGTGCACGACGTGCCCAGCTCGTCGGCCGAGCTCGTCATCATCGATGCGCAGGACTTCGCCCGTGGTCCCGTTGCCCGAGTGCTGCTGCCACAGCGCGTGCCGTACGGCTTCCACGGCAACTGGGTGAGCGACCGCAGCGTGCCACCTCCCGCCTGACCGCGCTGTGCGATCGCGCATGGCAATGTGGCGACATGACGATCGATGTGGAGGCGCTCCTCGCCTCGTTGACCCTCGAGCAGAAGGTGTCGCTCCTGGCCGGCCACGACAACTGGCACACGCCGGCCGTACCGGGTGTGCCACCCATGCGGTGCTCCGACGGCCCGGCGGGCGTGCGGGGCACCTCGTTCAACGGTCCGCCATCTGCATCGTTCCCCTGTTCCACGGCACTCGGTGCCTCGTTCGATCCGTCGCTGGTGCAAGAGGTGGGCGAAGCGCTCGGTCGAGAAGCCAGGTCGAAGAGTGCGCAGGTTTTGCTCGCGCCCACGGTGAACCTCCACCGCACCCCGATCGGCGGCCGCAACTTCGAGTGCATGAGCGAAGACCCGGTGCTCACGGCGCACACCGCCGTCGCCTACGTGAAGGGGGTGCAGTCGCAAGGAGTTGCCTGCTGCATCAAGCACTTCATCGCCAACGACACCGAGCACGAGCGACACACCATCTCCAGCGAGGTCGACGAGGTGACGCTGCGCGAGCTGTACCTGGTGCCGTTCGAACACGCGGTGCGCCCGCTCGATCAGGGCGGTGCCGACGTGAAGGCCGTGATGAGTTCGTACAACCGCATCAACGGGGTGTACGCCAGTGAGCACCACGAACTGCTCCGGGGAGTGCTGCGCGACGACCTCGGTTTCGACGGCGTGGTCATCAGCGACTGGTTCGGCACGCACAGCGCGGCCAACTCGCTGGAGGCCGGTCTCGACCTGGAGATGCCCGGGCCGCCCCGCGAGCGCGGCGACGCGCTGCTGCGCGAGCTGGCGGAAGGCCGCACCACCGAGGAGCGAGTGGACGAGTCGGTCCGCCGGCTGCTGCGCCTGTTCGACTGGGCCGGCGTGTTCGATGCCGGCGCCGACGAGACCACCGACGACTCACCCGCCACCCGCGAGGTCATCCGCCGGGCGGCCGTCGCCGGCATGGTGTTGCTGAAGAACGACGGCGACCTGTTGCCGCTCGCCACCGACACCGACCTCGCCCTGCTCGGCCCGAACTCCGACCGGGGACAGGTGCAGGGCGGCGGCAGCGCCCAGGTGCGTGTGGCCCGCCGGGTGATGCCGCTCCCGGTGCTGCAGCAGCGTGGTGTGTCGGTCCGCCACGAGCCGGGTTGCCGCATCGAGAAGCGCCTGCCACCGATGCGAGGTTCGTTCGAGGCGCGCTACACCGACGAGGCCGGCAACGTGGGCACCGCCCTGCACGATCGCCTCAACTTCCTGTGGATGGACGCACCGGCGCCCGGGGTGGATCGCCGATCGTTCACGGCGCACTTCGGGGGCACGTTCGTCCCCGAGACCGACGGTGACTGGACCATCAGCCTCACCTCGGTCGGGCCGACCGTGCTGCGCCTCGACGGCGAGGTGCTCGTCGACCTCTCCGTGCCGCAGATCGGCGGGTCGTACTTCGGGCTGGGCAGTCCGGAGATCCGGGTGGCCGTGCCCTGTGAGGCCGGTGTGGCGCGACAGGTGGAGATCGAGCTGGGCGCCGTCGAGCGATCGCAGCTCCGCGGCATGGCCGTCGGCGCCGCGCCGCCCGCCAGCGACGACGCGCTGAGCCGAGCCGTGGCGGCCGCGGCCGACGCTGCCGTGGCCGTCGTGGTGGTGGGCACCAACGCCGATTGGGAGACCGAGGGTGAAGACCGCACCACGATGGCACTGCCCGGCGACCAGGACGAACTGGTGCGCCGCGTGGCGGCGGTGAACCCGCGCACGGTGGTGGTGGTGAACGCCGGTTCCCCGGTGACGATGCCGTGGCTCGACGACGTGGCCGCGGTGCTGTTGGTGTGGTTCCCGGGCGAGGAGTTCGGCGACGCGCTGGCCGACGTGCTGTTCGGTGTGTCCGAGCCCGGTGGCCGCCTTCCGGTGACCTTCCCCCGGCGGTTGGAGGACACACCCGCGTTCCTGCACCATCCGGGCAGGCACGATCGCACCGAGTACGCAGAGGGGTTGCTCATCGGCCACCGGTGGTACGACACCCACGACATCGAGCCGCTGTTCCCGTTCGGCCACGGGCTCGGCTACACCACGTGGGACATCGTGTCGACGCGCATCGAGGGCTCACCGGAACAGGGCGTCGTCGCTCACGTGACGGTGCGCAACACCGGCGGGCGAGCGGGTGCCACGGTCGTGCAGGCCTACGTCGAGCCGACCTCGGTGCCGGCCGGTCGTCCGCTGCGAACACTGCAGGGTTTCGCCAAGGTGCGTGCGGAGCCCGGTGGGGAAGCGACGGCGCGGATCGACCTCTCGCCGCGGGCGTTCAGTCGGTGGGATCCTGCACAGCACGCGTTCGTGCTCGCCGACGCCGATGCGAGGGTGCTGGTGGGATTCTCGTCGGCCGAGCTCAGGCCGGCGGACGGGAGTCCAGCAGGCGCACCGGGCTGACCGGCACGAAGCGCAGGTCGCCCGTCGGCGAGAACGTTCCGACCAGGTCGAGCACGACGTGCATCGAACTCGTCATCTGCACACAGAACATGCCGTTGGCGTCCACCGGCACCACGGCGAGGTTGGCGATGCTGCCGCCGGGGCTCGCCTGCACCGCGGGGCTGGCCGCACCGCCGGTGGCCATCGTGGCGCACGCGGCAGGGACGAGCATGCCGGCGCTCACCGGTTGGACTCCCGTGATGTTGATGACCACCGCACTGGCACCGGCGGGCGCCTGCGCGCGGATGATGGCGCCCGCACCGTTGGCGACGCCGCACCGTTGCACCCCGGTGACCGGGTCGGTCCAGCAGCCGCGGGTGTCGACCAGTCGGGTGGGACCGACCGGCGTGTATCCCAGGCCACCCTGCGCGGGTGGGTTGAAGTAGCCGACGACATCGACGATCTCTTGGATCTGTCGCGGCGAGTAGGTGCAGAACTGGGCGCCGAGGGAGTTGACCACGACCGGCACCACCGCCATGTTCGTTCGAATGGTCTCGCCGATGGTGAAGTTCAGGTTGCTGCGCGTCTGCGGGCCGGGCACGAGGTTGTCGCACGCATCGGCGGTGACGTACCCGGGCTGGCTCGGATCGATCGCCGTCAGGTTGGTGAGCGCTGCGACCGGAGACACGGACGTGACCGCGGTGACGCCCACCTTCATGTCCGCCGGCACGGGTCCCACCGGAATGCACGAACCCGCGGGGGTGCACACCGGCTGCGTGCGCGTGTCGAGCGCTCGAACCGGCGACACGGGCGTGTACAGGTTCCCGGCGGGTGCTGCGGCGGACGGCATGAAGTAGCCCTGCACGTCGACGACGCTGTGGAACGTGCTCGATTGGTAGAGGCAGAAGCGGCCCTGCGCGTCGAGTGAGACGATGGCAGTGGCCGAGGCCGTACGCCCGGCTCTGACGTTGCCGTTCGACCATTGACGCACCCCGAGCGGGCGTGCGGCGCAATCCTCGGCCGTGATGTACCCGTTCGACACTGCCGAGGTGGTGGCGATGTTCACGAGCGCCGCGGTCGCGCCGGCCGGAGCGTTGGTGTCGACGGCGATGCGCGAGCCGGGGCCGGGTGTCTCACGGGCCAGCATGCACCACTGGTACATGTAGGCGTTCTCGTCGACGAGGTTGATGCACGCACCGGCACCGAGGTTGTAGCGCAGGATCGCCCGAGCCTGTTCGGGGGTGCCGTTGAACTCGAAGTGCATCGGGTCGCGCGACACCGAGGTGCGCACCGTGGCGGGTGATTGGCATCCCGACGACCATCCGTACCCGCCCCAGTAGAGGCCCCACTTCTCCGCGGTCTGGATCACCCATTGGGGCATGTCGGTGACGACCGGCGTCTGGCAGGCGGTCTGTCCGTTCACCCCGTAGTAGGTCTTCATCGGGTTCTTGGCCGTGTTGATGTCGGATGCGAGCCCGTAGGCGTGGTTCGACAGCGCGGCCCGGGTGAGCCCCGCGCAGTCCTTGCGGGTGCTCGCCGTGCAGCGGAACACGTAGCTGCCGCCGTCGCCGATGACGTAGCCCCGTGCCTGGATCTCCGCGTAGAAGTTCTCGAAGAGTGGCAGCGAACCGGGGAAGGATCGGAGTGACCCGGGGCGCATGGCACCGATCTGTTGCTGGTTGCCCACGAGTTGTGCCTCGAACGCCGCCAGCGCGGGGCTGGAGTTGTAACCCCACCCCAACCACGTCCACCCGCTGGGAGGGAACGTGCCGCCGGTGGTGTTCTGCACGCCGAGCAGGGTGGCCATCGCCTGATCGACGATGCCGGTGCTGGCGAGTCCGTTCGCGGTCTGGTAACTCTTCACCGCCATCTGCGTCACCGGGCCGAACTGTCCGTCGGCGGCGATGTCGGCACCCCACGCCACGAGGGCGCTCTGCACCTTGGCCACGATCGGGCCCGACGCACCGATGCCGAGGTCGACCCAGGGGATGACCGTGGGATTCTCGGGTTCGGGGAAGGGCGGTTGTGGCCAGCCGCGCGTTTCCGGCAGGCCGGGGCCGAGGGTGATGACGCACGCACCGACGTTGCCGCTGTTCATCTGCTCGGTCGTGCAGCGAGGCGGCGAGGTGGGCAGGACCCAGGGCGCGTCGGCCGCGACGACGGCCGTCGGGGTGTCGACGACCGGTGCCCCACCGACCGCGAATACGGCGACGAGGCACACCGAGAGCGCGCGCCGTGACAACTTCATCACCTGTGTCATCGGCCGGCCCTGCCGACTTCTTGACGGATTGGGGAATGATGCCTGGTCAGCGTCGGTTACAGGCGACGTGACCGATACTCCCACTCCCGACAACCCCGACATCGCCAGTGTGGAGCGGTTCATCCCGGCCCCGGCCGACGTGATCTTCGATCTGCTCGCCGATCCCTCGCGCCACCACGAGATCGACGGCTCGGGCACCGTACGCGACTCGGCGGAGGGCTCGCAGCGTTTGGCGCTCGGCTCGAAGTTCGGGATGTCGATGAAGGCAGGGCTCTCGTACTCGATGGTCAGCACCGTGGTGGAGTTCGAGGAGAACCGTCGCATCGCCTGGCAGCCCCGTCCGTCGATCTCGTTCATGCGCTGGCTGGCCGGCGGTCGGATCTGGCGTTACGAACTCGAACCTCGCGAGGGCGGCACGCTCGTGCGCGAGACGTGGGACATCACCCAGGAGGTGCACCCCAGAGCCGTGCGCGGCCTGCGGTCGAAGACCATCGACGCGATGACCAAGACCCTCGAGCGCCTCGAGCAGGTCGTCACCGCCTGAACCGGTCAGGTGGGTCGCGGCGCAGCGTCGGGTTCGTCGTACGGGCGCAGTGGCAGCACGGCGTTGAGTTCGGCGCCGAGCAGCAGGATCATCGAGTGCAGCCCGAGCCAGGTGATGAGACCGATGACGGTGGCGAACGTGCCGTAGATGGGTGAGGCGCGGGTGATGGCTCGGGTCACGAGCGTGGTGCCCACCACCTGCAGCGCCGAGAACAGCAGGCCGCCGACGATGGCGCCCGGCGCGATCCGTCGCCAGCGTGGCCGGAGGCTGCACAGGAAGTGGTACGTGCCGGCCAGCACCGCGGTGTTCATCAGCACCGAACCGGTGAAGAGCCACAGCCGGTGGTACCACTCCACGCCCGACACGCCGAGGATTCCGGCGAGCACTGCTGCCGCGATCTGTCCGCCGCCGACGATGAGGATGCCGAGCAACGACCGACCGCGCACGACGATGACGTTCGGCCGCTCGTCGAACGGGAGGTCGTAGATGTCGTCGAGCGCGGTCTGCAGCACGTTGAACGCCTTGAGGCTCGCCCAGAGTGCGGTCAGCAGACCGAACACCAGCACTGGCACGCTGCCGGTGAGCGACTCGGGATCCTTCGCCAGCTCGGGCCCGATGATGGGGATGTGGCTGAGCACCGAATCGATGATCTGTTCCTGCAGGGTCGGGTTGTCGTCGAGCAGGAAGCCGAGCACCGTGGTGAACACCAGCAGCAACGGGAACACCGACAAGAACCCGTAGTGCGACACCAGCGCGGCGTTGCGTCCAGTGCGGTGCCGCGTGTAGCGGTTGATCGCGCGAACCGCTGCGTTCAACACCGGAGCGCGTCGGCGGATGGCGACGACGCGCGGTTGTTCGGTCCAGGACGTGCGCGCCATCGTGTGGAGGCTAGGTGATCGTGAACGCGTGCGGCTGCGGTCAGCCGGCCATCTCGGCCAGCTTCTTGCCCGCCAGGTCGTGGCCCAGCATGACCAACACCGTCGCGTCCTCCAGGCCAGCGGTGCCGCCGGTGATCCACGCGGGCGTGGGCATGCGCAACACCTCGATGCCGCCCATCAGACGGCTCACCGACTCGGCCACCGGCTCGCTGCCGCCGATGACGTAGATCTTGCTCGTCTGGAGGTCTTCGTCGGGCCCCGCGGCATTGGTGGCCTTGCGCGTCTGGAAGCCCAACGCGGCCAACTCGTCGGAGAGGAAGCCGGCGGCACCGTTCACCCCCGAGGCGTTGGCCACCTTCACGACGCCGGGTGCGAACACCAACGGGATGGTGGTGGTCGTGGTGGGCGGCAGCGTGGTGGTCGTGCTCGTCGTCGAGGTGGTACTCGACGTCGTCGTGCTCGAGGTGGTGGTGCTCGGCGCGGTGCCGTTGGTGCTCGACGAGCTGCTGCACGCCACCGCGACCGCCACGAGGGCCACGAGCAGGAACACGCGGCAGGCCAGAGATCGATGGGCTTCGGGGGGAATGCGCATGACCCCTCCAGCCTGCCCACTCATTCGGTGCAACTCAAGTCACCGGCGTTGCAGAGTGGTGACGGATGTCGATGCCAAGCTGGCGCAATGGACCTCGAGCTGCGTCGGGCGGTGCCGGCGGACTTCACCGCCCTCCGGGCCATCGCGGCCGCGGGTGGGTCGCCCGATGGCGACGATCGGTACTTCGCGTTCGTCGGATCGATCGGGACGTTGATGGTGGCCACGGTGGATCGGCTCGTCGTCGGCTTCGCCGGCGTGGTGCCCGTGCGAGGGTCGGCCATGGTGAGCGACCTCTTCGTCGACCCCGCGCATCGCGCACACGGTGTCGGGCGTCGACTGCTCCGCTCGGTGCTCGACGACCACGCCTCGAGGCTCACCTTCAGTTCCACACACCCGGCGGCGCTGCGGCTCTACGCAGAGTTCGGCATGGTGGCCGACGAACGACTGGTCACGATGGATGGGGTCGCCGTGGGCGGAAGCGCGCCGCTGATGCCCGGTTCCTGGCAACACGACCGCCCCGAGGTGATCGATCACTTCCGCCGGTCGGGGGCGGTCATCACGAATCACTCGGTGGTTCGCGTCGGCGTCGGCGACGTCGAGGTGTGGAGGGTGGACGGTCACGAGCCGGAACGTGCACTGTCGGACGTGATCGCCGCGGGTGCGCCCGGCGACAGGATCTCGCTGTCGATGCTCGAGTCCCACCCGCTCGTGTCGTGGCTGCAGCGACAGGGCTTCCACGAGACGGATCACGACATCTGGTGTCGCACGCCCTCGGTGACCCGCACGACAATGGTCAGCTGCGTACACCGAGGTCTCGGCTGATCCGTTACGGTGCGGGCGTGCGTCGCTGGGGGGCAACACGCGTCAACTACACGTCGGCCGTCGCCTGGGGCACGGTCGCGGCTGTGGTGTTGCTCCAGCTCGTCAAGTTCGGCATGCCGTTCGGCGTGTGGGTGGAGAGCCTCGTCAAAGGGGTGCTCGCCTCGATGCTCGCCATCGGTCTGGCACTCATCTATCGCGCCAACCGTGTGGTCAACTTCGCGCAGGCCGATCTGGGCACGGTGCCCACGGGCTTCGCCGCCTCCTTCGTCCTCTTCTGGGGGTGGCCGTACTTCCTCGGTCTCGGTGCCGGGTTGGCCATGGCGCTGATGCTGGGCGCGCTGGTCGAGATGGTGTTCATCCGCCGCTTCCGCGGTTCACCGCGCATGGTGGTGACGGTGGCGACCCTGGGCATCAGTCAACTGCTGGTGCTCCTCGGCATCCTGATCCCCCGCTGGTGGGGCAAGAACCTGGCGAGCGAACGATTGGACCCCCCGGTCGACTGGAAGTTCACCCCCACGTGGCAGCTGAAGTTCTGGCAGGCCGAACCGGGCAGCTACATCCTGAATGCCAACCATCTCATCGCGCTCGCGCTCGGTCCGCTGTCGATCGCGTTCGTCGCGTGGTTCCTCAACCGCAGCCGGTTGGGCATCGCCATCCGCGCCAGCGCCGAGCGCAGCGACCGAGCCGCGATGCTCGGCATCCCGGTGGCTCGTCTCAACACCATCGTGTGGTCGATCGCCGGCGCGCTGGCCTTCCTGGCGCTCTTCCTGCGGAGCGGCATCACCGGTGTCCCGCTCGGCTACGCGGCGGGGCTGCCTGCTCTGCTCGTGGCACTGGCCGCGCTGGTGATCGGGCGGCTCGAGCGACTGCCCACCATCGCCTGCGCGGCGATCGCGTTGTCGTTGCTGGAGTCGGGCGTGAACTGGAACTCCGAGTCGCCGTACCTCGCCTACCCGATCATGGCCGCTGCGATGTTCATCGCGCTGCTGGCACAGCCGGCGAGCACGTCGCGTCGCGACAACGACGCCACGAGCAGCTGGCGGGGTGCCGAGGAAGTGCGGCCGCTGCCGCCCTATCTGGCCAACTGGGGCTGGGTGCCCACGGTGAAGTGGACGCTCATCGCGTTGGCCGTGCTCGGTGTGGTGTCGGTGCCGCTGGTGCTGGAGGTCGACAACGTCATCAAGGCCACCGCGCTCGTCGCATTCGTGGTCATCGGCTTCTCGTTGGTGGTGCTCACCGGGTGGGCGGGGCAGATCTCGTTCGGTCAGATGGCGCTGGCCGGCATCGGCGGCGCCGTCAGCGCCACGCTCACGTCGCGCTGGAACGTCGACATGTCCCTGTCCTTGCTCGTGGGCGGTCTCGCCGGTGGTGCCGCGGCGTTCCTGGTGGGTGTGCCGGCGTTGCGCCTACGCGGTCTCTACCTCGCTGTCACCACCTTCGCGTTGGCGCTCGCCACGGAGTACTGGTTGCTCAACGACCGGTTCTTCCACTGGTTCCCGCGAGCGGAAGCGGGCTTCGAACGTGCGCCGCTGTTCGGGCAACTGCGCATCGACACCCCTACCCGCTTCTATGCGTACTCGGTGGTCGTGCTCTCCATCGTCTACCTCGCGCTGCGCGGCATCCGTCGGTCACGCACGGGTCGCGTCATCGTCGCCATCCGCGAGAACGAGCGGGCGGCCCAGAGCTTCTCGGTCGACATCGTGCGAGCGAAGCTCACCGCGTTCGTCATCTCCGGCGTGGTCGCCGGGGTCGGTGGCGCGTTGCTGGTCCAGACGAACAAGGGCTTCAGCATCAACTCGTTCACCACCGGTGAGAGCTTCAACGTGTTCATCAGCGCCGTCATCGGTGGTCTCGGTTCGCTCGGTGGAGCGTTCCTCGGAGCGCTGTATCTGCGCGGCACGCGGTGGTTCATCAACGACCAAGCATGGCAACTGCTCTCGACCGGCTTCGGCGTGCTGCTCGTGCTCCTTGTGCTTCCCGGCGGCCTCGGCAGCCTGTGGGTGAAGCTGCGCGACACCTTCGTCCGTCTCCTCACCGGTCATCGGGTCGACGAGCCGCCGCCCGACGACCGCGTCGTCGCCGCGCTCGCCGACGAACCCGCGCTCGACCCGGCGACGCCTGCGCAGATGGCGGCATCGATCATCGCCGAATCCACCGATGCCATCGTCGCCGCGGCCAGCGCCCACGACACCGATGACGATGCCGTCGCCGTGCGCGAAGGAGAACCCGCATGAGTGCGTTCAAGCGGTTCCTGGCGCACCTCGCGCATCCGATGGAGTGGTTGCGCGGCGTGTGCAACGGTGAGTCGGCGTTCCCGCTCGTGGTGCTGTTCGGCCTGAACGCGGTCGACGAGTTGGACCGTACGGCCTTCGGCATCCTGCTGCCCAACATCCGCGACGAGTTCAACCTCGACAACACGGGCGCGCTCAGCCTGGTGGCACTCGCGTCCATCGCCGCGCTCGCACTGCAGGTGCCCATCGCGCAGTACGCCGACCGTTCGAAGCGCGTCCCGTTGGCCATCGTCGGAGCGCTCGTGTGGGCCACGTTCAGCGGACTCACCGGTCTGGCCACCGGGGTCGTGATGCTCACCATCGCCCGCAGCGGCAGCGCGCTCGGCAAGGCCGTCATCGACCCCACTCACAACTCGCTGCTGGCCGACTACTACCCCATCGAAGCGCGCAGCAAGGTGTTCAGCACGCACCGAGCCGCCAACGCCGTGGGTGCGTTCGTCGGGCCCCTCAGCGCCGGTCTGCTCGCGTACTACTTCGGTTGGCGCACCCCGTTCCTCGTGTTCGTCATCCCCACCGTCGTGTTCGCGCTGCTGGCCTTCCGCCTGCGCGAACCCGTGCGTGGACGATGGGAACGACAGGCGACGGGTGCCAGCGACGACGTCGTGAACACCGAGGAGACCGTGCCGTCGTTCGCCGAGAGTTGGCGCACGGTGCAGAAGATCAAGACCCTCCAGCGGCTGTGGTGGAGCCTGCCGTTCCTGGCCACCGCCCTCATCGGGTTCGTCACCCTCGCCGCGTTGCTCTACGAGCAACAGTTCGGCCTCGACGAGCGCGCTCGTGGCGTCGCTGCCGCGGTGGCCGAGCCGTTCGGACTCGGGGGGCTCGTCCTCGGCACGCGCTACATCACGAAGCACTTCATGGGCGACATGCGGGGCCTCATCAAGTTCCTCGCCAACATCGCCGTCATCACCTCGGTGGCGTCGGTCGGCTTCGCCGCGGCGCCGAACGTCGTGGTGGCGGTGGCACTGAACTGCGTCATCTCCGCGGCGTTGGCCGTGGTGGGGCCGGGCATCCTGGTGGCGCTCTCCTTGGCCATCCCCGCCCGAGCCCGTGCCACGGGCTTCAGCGTGGCCTCGCTGTGGGTCATCCCCGGCCTGTTCATCCTTCCCGTCATCGGGTGGATCAGCACGCATGTCGGCATCCGCTGGGGCATGCTCACGCTCGTGCCGCTGTTCATCATCGGCAGCCTCATCCTGCGCTCGGCGAAGGACACCATCGATGCCGACATCGCCCAGGTGTGGCAGGCGTCGGCTGCCCGCAGCGAAGCGCTCTACCAACGCCGGCAGGGACAAGCCGATCTGCTGCTCGTGCGCAACGTCGACGCCGGGTACGGCGGACGGCAGGTGCTGTTCGGTGTGGACATCGACGTCAAGGAGGGCGAGATCGTCGCCCTCCTCGGTACCAACGGCGCCGGAAAGAGCACGCTGTTGAAGGCCATCAGTGGCGTGGTCGAGGCCGATCGTGGTGCGGTCATCCTCGACGGCCGCGACGTCACGCACGCGCCGCCGGAGGAGATCGCCGGTTTCGGCATCAGCCAGATGCCGGGCGGGCAGGGGGTGTTCGGCGGACTGTCGGTCGCCGAGAACCTGCAACTCGCCGGCTGGACCCGTCGTGCCGACCCCGACGGCGTGGTGGTCGCGGTCGAGGAAGTGCTCACGCTGTTCCCGGTGCTGCGTGATCGGCTCGACCGACCGGCGGCGGATCTCAGCGGCGGGCAGCAGCAGATGCTCGCGCTGGGCATGGCCTTCGTGGCCAAGCCACGGGTGTTGCTCATCGACGAACTGTCGCTGGGGCTCGCCCCCGTCGTGGTGGGTCAACTGCTTCCCCTCGTCCAACGCGTCGCGGCCGAAGGCACTGCCGTCATCCTGGTCGAGCAGAGCGTGAACGTCGCACTCACCATTGCCGAACGCGCCTACTTCATGGAGCGTGGCACCATTCGCTTCAGCGGTCCCACGGCGGATCTGTTGGATCGCAAGGACCTGCTGCGGTCGGTGTTCCTCGCGGGCGCCGCCGAACCGGGCGAGCGCACGGAACCGGCGATGCCGGTGGGTGCGTCGGGCATCGACGTTGCGCCGCTGATGCAGGTGATCGAGATCGCCGTCGCCTTCGGTGGCAACCGCGCGGTCAACGGCGCATCGTTCGACGTCGGCGAGCGCGAAATCGTCGGCGTCATCGGTCCCAACGGCGCGGGCAAGACCACCATCTTCGACCTCATCAGTGGCTTCGTCCCGCTCGACACGGGTCGAGTGGTCCTGAACGGCATCGAGATCGGCGAGATGCCCGCCAGCGCACGGGCGGCGGCCGGACTGGGACGGAGCTTCCAGGATGCCCGGTTGTTCCCCGACATGACCGTGGCCGAGACGTTGGCCGTGTCGTTGGAGCGATGGGTCTCCAACCGCAGCGCGCTGGCCGCGGCCATTCGCTGGCCGGCGGTGTTCGACGACGAGGAACGCACGGCGTTGCGTGTCGACGAACTCATCGAGCTGATGCACCTGGGCGCCTATCGCAACTCGTTCGTGCGCGAGCTGTCGACCGGGACGCGGCGCATCGTCGACCTCGCGTGCATCGCCGCCCATCGGCCGGTGATGGTGTTGCTCGACGAACCGTCGAGTGGCATCGCGCAGCGCGAGGTGGAGGCGCTGGCGCCGGTGCTGCGCCGACTTCGCGACGAGATGGGGGCGAGTCTGCTCGTGATCGAGCACGACATCCCGCTCATCGCGTCCATCAGCGACCGATTGGTCGCACTGGACCAGGGGGCCGTGCTCACGTCCGGACGGCCCTCCGACGTCCTCGATCATCCGGACGTGATAGAGAGCTATTTGGGGAACAACACAGCGGCGCACTCGCGCAGCGGCAACAGGGGGTAGACGCGCATGCAAGCAGCCAGTGCATCCGGTGCATCCGGGGGCGGGGGCAACCGTCAGATGAAGCGATGGGGGCCGATCATCGGAGTGGTCGTCGTCGTGCTCATCGGTGGTGGGGTCCTCCTCGCCACACGAGGCGACGATGACGACGACTCGGCCGGTGGCGACACCACCGCCGCGGCCGTCGAGACCACCGCCGCGGCCGGAGGCGGCAGCGACACCACTGCCGCTGGCACCGACACCACCGTGGCCGCAGGGGGAGAGATCACCTTCCCGATGAGTTGGACCCAGGCCGAAGAGGCCGGGCTGACCGACCAGATCGAGTGGGGCGATCGTTGCGACACCACCACCGGACGCATCGCAGTGCCCGACTTCTTCCGGTCGGAGTGCTTCGCACCGTTCACCGGCGACAACGGTGGTGCCACGTCCACCGGCGTCACCGCCGATGAGATCACCATCGTCTACTACGAGGGTCCCGACGCCGACCCCGTCATCTCGTACATCACCGATGCCATCGCGGTGGACGACACCAACGCCCAGCAATTCGAGACGATGCAGAACATCGTCAAGTACTACGAGGCGTACTACGAGTTGTACGGCCGCACGATCAACCTGGTCACCTACGAGGGCACCGGCATCGCCACCGACGAAGTGGCAGCACGCGCCGACGCGGCCGCCATCGTGGAGAAGTACCAGCCGTTCGCCGTCATCGGCGGCCCGGCGCTGACCAGCGCGTTCGCCGACGAGCTGGCTCTCAACAAGACCTTGTGCATCGGCTGCACCCCTGGGCAGCCACCGGAGTTCTACACCGACCGCGACCCCTACGTGTGGGGCCTCGACGGCAGCGCCATCCAGAAGCAGACCCACGTGCTGGAGTTCATCGAGAAGCAGCTCATCGGCAAGAACGCCGAGCATGCCGGCGAGGCGCTGCAAGCCACGCCGCGCACCTTCGGGTTGGTGTATCTGGAGAGCAGCGGTGCATCGAAGGATCTCGCCGACCGCTTCGCCGCCGGCATGCAGGCGCTCGGCGCACCGCTGGCCGAGACGGTCGCCTACCAACTCGACCCTGCCACCATCCAGCAGCAGGCATCACAGGTGATCACCAAGCTGAAGGCAGCGGGGGTGACCACCGTCGTGTTCAGCGGCGACCCGGTGGCGCCTCGCGACTTCACCAAGGAAGCCACCGCGCAGGAGTACTTCCCGGAGTGGGTGGTCGCGGCCAGCACCCTGGTCGACGTGACCGCCTTCGCCCGCACCTACGACCCGCAGCAGTGGTCGCACGCATTCGGCGTCACCCAGCTGGCTGCTCGAGGCAACCCCGTCACCACGGGGTCGTACGCCAACTACGAATGGTTCAACGGGGCCCCGCCGCCCGCTGACGACACCATCGGAGTCATCTCCCCGAACCCCGCACTGTTGTTCGCGGTGCTGCAGGGCATGGGCCCGAACGTCACGGCGGAGTCCTTCCGTGATGCACTGTTCGCCTCCGACGCCACGGTGCGCGCCATCAGCCAGCCGTCGCTGAGCTACGGCGACAAGGGCATCTGGGAGGGCGTGACGGACTACCAGGGTGTCGATGACGCCACCGTGTTCTGGTGGGACCCGGCAGCCACCGGCCCCGACGAGATCCGCAAGGAGGGCACGGGGATGTACCAGTACGTCGGCGGCGGCGCGAGGTTCCTCCCGGGCGAATGGCCCACCGAGGACAAGCTGTTCGTGGCCGACGGAGCGGTGGCCCTGTACGAGACGCCACCCGCCGGCGAAGAACGAGGCGACTACCCCAGCCCCGCCGGCTGACCTCGCACCCGAACGTGAGTTCCGACGTCGGAACTCACGTTCTGATGCACCACTCGATGGGTGGGAGTCCGGCCTGTTCGAGCGCAGCGTTCGTGCGTGAGAACGGCCGGCTCCCGAAGAAGCCGTTGTGTGCGCTCAGCGGTGATGGATGTGCCGACTCGATGACCGTGTGTCGCTGCAGGTCGATCAGCGACTTCTTTCGCCGCGCCGCCGCACCCCACAGAATGAACACCACCGGGTGCGACTTCTGGTTCACCGCCTTCAGCACCTCATCGGTGAACACCTCCCACCCCTTGCCCTGATGCGAGGCGGCCTGGCCGGCGCGCACGGTGAGGGTGGTGTTGAGCAGCAGCACGCCCTGGCGCGCCCAGTCCTCGAGGTTGCCGTGCGGCGGTGCCGGCACACCGAGGTCGGCGGTGAGTTCCTTGTGGATGTTCGCCAGCGACGGGGGCACTGCCACGCCTCGCTGCACCGAGAAGCAGAGGCCGTGGGCCTGGTTCGGCCCGTGGTACGGGTCCTGACCGAGGATGACCACGCGAGTGTCGGCGAAGGTGGTCAGGTGCAGCGCCGCGAAGACCTGTGCATCAGGGGGAAAAACGGCGTAGCGGGCGCGCTCGCCCGCTACGAACCGTTGCAGTTGTTGCCAGTACGGCTTGGCGAACTCGCCACGCAGGACCGGGTTCCAATCGGTGGTCGACACCCGTCCAGTATGGACGAGGTCGCACCGATCGGAGGAGGCGTCAGTCGTCGTCGCCGTCGTCGTCGCCGCCACCGTGGCCGCTGTTGTCGTCGTCGTCATCGTCATCGTCGTCGCCGCCACCGTGGCCGCTGTTGTCGTCGTCGTCATCGTCGTCGTCGTCGATCGACGAGCTGGTGGCGTCGTCGTCATCGTCGTCGTCGATGGAGTTCGAGGTCTCGACAGAGTTGGCGCTCACCGACGGCTCGACCGACGCCGCGGTGACGGTGGGGTCGGTGCTGGAGCTGCTGCTCGAGTCGGCGACGGTGGCCGAGGTGGTGGTGTCGTCGTCGCTGTCGTCGTCGACCGAGTTGGGGACGGTGAGCGACACCACGGGAATGCGCACGTGATCGGCACCCCCTGTGGCGGCCGCGGCGAAGCCGGCGGCGCCGAAGACCATCACGCCGGAGATGGTGCTGATGACGATGAGGCGGCGGCGGTTCGATTCCATGGGGTTCCTCCAAGTGGGGGCGATCGTGAGTACACAGAGGACACGCCGCCCGCGCTCGGAAGGTTTTGGTCCTTCCGTTTCTTGGATGAACGCTGCCAGCTCTTGGAAAACCGGCCGGGCCGGATCAGTGCTGCCGGATCAGTCCTGGCTGATCTCGACGACAGGGCTGCCGTCGACGAGATCGACCCGGATGCGCCAGGTGGTGCTGCCGTCGCTGAACTCGACCTCCACCCGGTCGGCTCGATCGTGCTTCACCTCGGTGGTGAAGCCGTCGGCGGGGGCGTCGGACACGAGCGACAGGTCGCCATTGGTGACCGCCACCACGATGCTGCCGCCGGCGGACGAGTGCGTGGTCTGGCCGTTCGGCACCGTGACGGTGGAGTGACTGGAGCCGGAGGAGTTGCCGCTGCCCGAGCTCGACGAGGTGCTCGAGCCCTTGTTGCTGGAGGGGCTGCCCGAGCCACCGGCAACACTGGCCGAGCTGACCGGCTCGACCGACGAGGAGGTCTCGTCGACCGACGACGTGGATTCGTCGGAACTGGAGGTGCTGGCGTCGTCCACGGAGGTGGACACGCTGGTGACGGTGGCGTTCGAGGACTCGCTGGACGATTCCGAGGCGGGCTGCACGTTCTGGTCGGCGTCGCCGCCGCGCACGGCGAGGGCGCCCACGCCGAACAGCACGGCGCACGCAGCGGTGCTGGCCACGAAGGCACGGCGGCGCTTCACTTGGCGCACTCGGCCGGTGACGGCCACGAGGGCGGTGTTGGCATCGGGGTAGGCGCCGCTGAGGCGGCCGAGCATCTGCTCGAGTTCCGGGTCGCGATAGTCGCTCATTCAAGGATCTCCTTCTGATCCGCCACCTGGCCGCGTAGGCGGGTTCGGCCCTGGTGGAGGTGGAAGCGCACCGCTCCTTCGCTGATGTCGAGGGTGTTCGCCACTTCGGCGACGCTGAGCCCTTCGACGTAGAACAAGGCCATCGCAAAACGCTGCTGTTTGGGCAGCCCGGCGAGCAGGGCTCCGGCGTCGGCGCCGTCGCTCCACTCCACTCCGTCGGACCGCATCTCGCCTTGCAGGCGCTCCACGGCCTTGTTCTTGCGTCCCTGACGACGGTTCTCGTCGCGCAGTTTGTTGATGGCCACCCGGCGGATCCAGCCCACGGGGTCGTCATAGCGTTGGACCCGACGCCAGTGCAGATGGGCCTTCACGAAGGCTTCCTGCACCGCATCGGCTGCGGCTTCCTGGCTGCCGGACACGAGTGTGAGCGCGCGCACCAGACGCCCGTAATGGGCGCGGAACAGCGTCTCGAGGTCCTCGACGACGACTGCGTCGGTGAACTCACTCATGCTGGAAGCCAGGTATTCCACGAAGGGGACACGTCGGCACCATGCCGTATGTTTGGCTCGATGAGCAGGAATCTCGCCATTTCTTTGACGATTCTTTGACGTTGTGCGCTCGCAAGCATCGGCGGCGTCCCGCGGGTGGCCCCTGGTGACGGCAGGTCCGGACGCTACGGTGGGGCAGATGAACGAGATCCTCGATGTCGATCTGCTGGCTTTCGAGCGCGGCGACGCCACGCAGCGTCGCGCCGTGGTCGACGGCGTGCGCCGCAGCCTGGCCACCGGATTCGTCTACACCCACCACGATCTCTCCGAGGACATGCTCGACACAACGTACGGGATGCTGAAGGAGTTTTTCGAAAAGCCGGCCGACGTGAAGCAGAGCTTCGTCGCCCCCGAGAGCCATGGCCAGACCGGCTACACCGGTCTCCTCGTGGAAACCGCCGCGAGCAGCGACGTTCCCGACTGGAAGGAAATGCTCAACTGGGGCATCAGCCTGCCCGTGGGCCACCCGCTGCGCGACCGTTACCCCCACCGCTACGGCCCTCAGGTGCTGCCCGAGGCCGCCGTCCCCGGTATCGCCGAGGTGCTGGCCACGTTCCATCGCTCCATCGAGGATCTGCAGCGCCGATTCCTGCGCGTCATCGCCGAGGGCCTCGGTTGCTACGAGTCGTTCTTCGACGAGATGACCACCAACGGCGCCACGCTCACCCGGGCCATCCGCTACCCGTCGATGGAGCAGGCACCCGACACCACGCACGTCTGGGCAGGCGCGCACGGCGACATCAACCTCATCACGGCGCTGCCGCGTGCCACCGCACCGGGCTTGCAGGTGCTGGTCGACGGCGCGTGGGTGGATGCCGTGGCACCGTCCGGCCAGGTCATCATCAACACCGGCATGATGCTCGAGCGCCTCACCAACGGGGTCATCCCCACCGGCGTGCATCGGGTGGTCGCGGCTCCCGGCTACACCGGCGAGCGCTACAGCGTGGTGCAGTTCTGCCATCCCACCCCGTGGACGCTGCTGCAGCCGTTGGCCTCGTGCATCACCCCCGAGCACCCGCAGCGCTGGTCGGGAATGATCAGCGCCGACGCGCTCGACCTGGTGTTGTACGAGATCAATCTGGTCGAGCACGCCCGCCGGGTGAGCTGACGTGTCGTCACCCGAACCGGTTGCCGCGCCCGAACCGCGACGCGCGCCGCCCGTGGGCGATGTCGTGCTCGCCGTCGACGTGGGCACCGTCAGCATGTCGGCAGGTCTGGTCACCATGCAGGGCGAGCTCATCGACCGCGACACCATCGAGGTCGACCACGATCTGCAGGGTGATGCGCTCTTCGGCCGCCTGCGCACCCTGATCGACGGCCAGATGGAGCGTGCTCGCGACCATCACCGGGTCATTCCCATTGCGCTCGGTGTGGGCGCGGCGGGCCCCATCACCCCCCACGCGGAGACGGTGTCGCCCGTCGGGCTGCACTCGTGGCGCAACTTCCCCCTGCGCGAGCGCCTGGCCACCGCCACCGCCCTTCCCGTGTACGGCGACCTCGACGCCAAGGCACTCGCCCTCGCCGAAGGCTGGCTGGGCGCGGCACAGGGGCGGCAGAGCTTCATGGCCATGGTGGTGTCGTCCGGCGTGAGCGGCGGCATCGTCCTCAACGGTCAGCTGCTCGACGGCGCCGAAGGCAACGCCGGCCACGTCGGCCACATCATCGTCGAGCCCAATGGTCGTCGGTGCAGCTGCGGTGCCCGCGGTTGTCTGGAGGCCGAGGCCTCGGGTGCCGCCATCGAAGCCATCACCGGACGGCCGCCCAGCTCGCCCACCTACGAGATCATGCAGCGCACCGGCCGCCTGGTGGGCCGCGCCGCGGCCTCGGTGTGCAACCTGCTCGACCTCGACCTGGTGGTGGTGGGCGGGTCGGTGGCACTCGGGTTCGGCGCCACGTTCTTCAACTCCGCCCAGGAGACCCTCGATGAGCACACCAAGCTCGCGTTCTCGCGTGGCGCCCGCATCACGCCGGTGCGCCTCGGCGATCGCGGTCCGCTCATCGGCGCCGGTGCTGTCGCGGTGCGGGGTGTGCACCGTGCTCGTCGCGGCGCCGCAGGGCAGCGAGCCGTCGCACCGCAGGCGTAGGCTCGTCGGCACATCGCCGCACCCCGAAGGAGCCTCGGCGTGACCAAGATCCGCAGTACCGACAGTTCCAACATCGACGACGTCCGCGGTCAGGGTGGTGGCGGTGGCGGCATGGGTCTCCCCGGCGGCATGAAGGCCGGCGGTGGCCTGCTGGGCATCATCGTGTTGCTGGCCGTGGTGTTCCTGCCCAAGTTGCTCGGCGACGACACGCAGACCCTCGACGGATCGAGCGCGTCGGTGGACCAGGGCGGCTCCAACGAGAACGCCTGCACCACCGACCTCGAGCAGATCGTGTGTGGCGTCACCAACGACGTGCAGGAGTACTGGACCACCGCGTTGCCGGCGTCGTTCGGCGTGGAGTACCAGCAGACCAAGACCCGCCTGTTCGATCAGCCGCGCCAGACCGGGTGCGGCATGGCCAGCCCCGAGACCGGTCCCTTCTACTGCCCGGCCGACGGCCTGGTGTACATCGACCTCGGCTTCATGCAGCAGATCGAGACCCAGTTCGTGGGCGCCACCAGCGACCTCGCCGAGCAGTACATCCTGGCCCACGAGTACGGGCACCACGTGCAGAACATCCTCGGCACCAACGCCGAGGTGCAGCGCGCGTCGCAGTCCGACCCGTCGCGGGCCAATCAGTACTCGGTGGCGCTCGAACTGCAGGCCGACTGCTACGCGGGTGCGTGGGTGGGCGACGCCAACCAGCGCGGCCTGCTCGACAGCCCCGACGAGATCCAGGAGGCCATCGAGGCCGCCGAGGGCGTGGGCGACGATCGCATCCAGCAGAAGACCACCGGACGCATCGACCCCGAACGATGGACACACGGTTCGGCCGAGCAGCGCCGCACGTGGTTCATGGTCGGGTTCAACTCGCTCGATCCGAAGCAGTGCGACACCTTCGCCGAGCTCAGCTGAACCGTCGGTACACCCACTCCAACGGGCCGAGTTCGAAGCGCGTGTGCCAGGCGTTGGCCAGCGCGATGGCGACCACCCAGTAGCCGAGGGCGAACAGCAACGCCGTGCTCAGCCCTGCCGGCTGCACCCATCCGAGCCAGTCGACCACCAGGTTGAACACCAACACGTGCAACACGTACAGGCTGAGCGTGGTGCGACCGGTGACGGCCAGCATGCGTGTCGCCGTGGACTCGGCAGTGGCCTCCGCGATCCATCCGACGACACTGACCGCCACCAGCGACGACCCGATGGCCGTGAGCGTGTAGAGCAGCCCGCGGTCGAACGGGAACGTCGATCGCAGTGTGGCGTGCACCGGCATCGTGTCGCGCAGCAGGTAGCCGGCGGCCACGCACAGCACGCCGGCGAAGGCCATCTGCACGCGCATGATGCTGTTGAACGGGAGCACGCGGCCGAGCACGATGCCCATGCACAGGAATGCCAGCCACGGGAACAGCGGGTGGGTGCCGCGGAGGAACGTGTCGAGCACCAGGTCGCGAGGCGACGTGTTGGAGGTGGCATCACCCGAGAGCAACCAGGCCACCGAGTGTCCGTTCGCCGACCGGTCGATGGCCCACCACTGCACGGCCGCCGAGGCGACAGCGGCACCAGCTCCGATGGCGATGATCCACCGGTTGCCGAGCGTGAAGATGGCGGCGGCCACCAGGAAGTACGCGCCGTAGTAGAAGAGGATCGTGCCCGACCACACCCAGTTGAGGAAGAAGCCGAACGCGTAGAGCAGCACGCCGCGACGGATGAGCACCCATCGCACGCGCTGCACCTCGACCGGGTCGCGGCCTTGCACGGCTCGGCGGGTGAGCAGCGCCACTCCCATGCCGGCAACGGTGACGAACGTGGCCGCGAACCGTGTGGAGAGCGGGCCTTCCCACGGGTTGAACACTCGGGCGAGGAAGCCTTCGCCCGGGTCGGCACCGCGCAGGATGAGGTAGCCGTGGTAGTTCATCACGCACACGCCGATGAGGGCGACGGCGCGTGTGACGTCGAGGTCGATGATGCGTGGCTCTGACGAGGTGGTCGCCACGCCGGCCGTGGACGCGTCGGACGTGGTCATGCCCACACCAGTTCGTCGGCGAAGGTGGAGGTGAGCGGCCGTTGCACGTCGACTCGATCGCCGATGGCCGGACAGGGATCGCCGGCCGGCACGACGACGAGCGATGTGTGCATGTGCGGCGGCTCGACCAGCAGCAGTCGCCGTCGAGCGAAGTGGAACGGACTGCGCTGCGCGGGGTCGGCGTGGTCGAGGGGGGTGACGCCGGCCGCGGTGCCGGCCGCGATGGCCACCAGGGTGCCGGCGATCGGCACCGCGACATGGCGGTAGCCCGCGACCGCTCCCGAGTGGACGGGGCGGGTGTGCACGACCTCGGCCGACAGTTGCAGGAACGGGCCTTTCGGCATGCCGTGCCACAGTGCGGTGCCCACTCGGATGCCCCACTCCCGGTCGGGGTGCTGGGCACGCAATGACTGGAACGATGCAGGGCTGAGGTGGCTGACCCAGACCGGGACGCCGGGTTCCAGATGGGGGAGCCAGGCGTCGATCTCGGCGAGGCGTTGCTGGTCGTCGCCCGCGAGCGGAAGGTGCAGCGCGAAGGCGTCGATGGTGAGCCCGGCGTCGCGAGCACGGGCGACGAGCGCGGGCAGTTCGCCGGGCGGCACGCCGTAGCGCTGCATCGAACTGGCCAACTTCACCATCACCCGCCCGGGCCAACCAGCCAGGGCATCGATGTGCTGGACATGCCCGACGGTGAGCACCGGTCGAGTGCTGGTGGGAGCGGCGAGCGTGGGGGTGAGCACCACCGGGGTCGACGCGAGTGGTACGTCGTGCAGTTCGTGCACGTTGCCCACACACACGCGAGCGGCGCCGTGGTCGCGGACCACCTCGTGCAGGACACCACGCCCGAAGCCGTAGCCGTTGCCCTTCACCACCGGCACCAGTCCGTGTCCGTACGCATTGGCCGTCTGCCGCACGTGGGCGAGCCACGCGTCGCGATGGATGGTGAGGCGCACGGTCATATCGGGGCCACGGTAGTGCCTGCCCGGCCCACCACGAGGTTGCGGCGATCCGGGTGCATCCGTGCACCCCCGGGGTGGCGCGGAAGCACCCGGATGCCGAATTCCGAGTTGTCTGATCGGGATTATCGGTCTACCATCCAGACCATGCGTGAGCGGCTCTTCGGCTTCCCCAACCCGGTCAACGAGACGTCGGCGCGGCTGGTGGCCGCGGGTGTCGTCCTGCAGGGTGTCGCGTACCTCGTGTTCCAGCAGTGGTGGTTGCTCGTCCCGCTCGCCTACGGGTTCCTCGCCCGAGTGCTCAGTGGCCCGCGCTTCAGCCCCTTGGGTCAGTTCGTCACGCGTGTGGTGACGCCGAAGTTGCGTGTCCAGCACACGTTCGTGGCCGGCCCGCCGAAGCGGTTCGCTCAGGGTGTCGGTCTGGTGTTCAGCGGCGGTGCGCTCGCGGCCGTGGCATTCGGCGCCGGCACGGTGGCCCTCGTGCTGATCGCCGGGCTCGTGGTGGCCGCCACGCTCGAGTCGGTGTTCGCGTTCTGCCTCGGCTGCACGATGTTCTCACTGCTGATGCGGGTGGGAGTGGTGCCCGAATCGGTGTGCCTGGAATGCAGCGACATCAGCCGTCGCCTCGCCGCGGCCACGTCGTGAACCCGGGCGTGAGCGGTCCCGGCTCACGCTCACGCAACACTCCCTGCCACACACCCGTGGCGTAGGCCATGTCGTCGGCCCAGCGGAGGGGCGCATCGCGCAGCGGCGCGACCGACCGGGACCGCAGCGCGTCGGCGCCGGGTGGCGCGGCGACGGCCGCGATGAGGAGGGCTCGCGACTTGGGCACGAACACTGCGACGACCAGTGCAAGCGGCCACCAGACACGGGTGACGGCGTTCGCCAGTTGGCGCCCAGCGGCGAGGTGGCCGAGCGTGGCGAGGCGGACGGACTCGGTGGGCGGGACGTGCCGGAGCTTGCGCACGAGTGCAGCGGTGGTGCCGGCGGCCAACGCCAGCGCCCACATCGGTCGGCGCGCCGCGACCAGTGCCCACACGCCGGCGCTCCAACCGCTCATGCGCACGGGAGCCAGGGCACCGGGGTGACGCTGCGCCAGCGGTGCCGCCGACCGCCCGTAGCCCATTCGCTGCCGGAACAGGGCGGGCCATGTGGGTCGCGGCCGATGGTGCACGGTGGACTCGGGTTCGTAGCGACACCGATGACCGAGTTCGGTGAGGCGCCACACCAGGTCGACGTCCTCGCCCACGCGCATGTCCGCATCGAACCCGCCCGCGGCACGCAGCACGTCGGTGCGACACACCAGGGCGGCGGCGGGCACGTAGCTCACTCGCGTGCCGGCCGCGACGCGGGCGGGGTGCGCACCGAGGTCGAGCGGGCTGTGCGTCGCCTCGTAGCGGGAGAGGCCGGACGCCCCGGTGGCGCTGCACACGCGGGGCGCCACGAGCACCACTCGTGGGTCGGCGAAGTGTGGCAACAGTGCGTCGAGCCAGCCGTCCTGCACCTGCACGTCGGTGTCGAGGAACGCGACGAGGGGAGTGGTCACCTGGTCCAGCCCCGCATTGCGCGCCGCCGCAGGGCCGGCGTTCGCCTCGACACGGGTGAGGGTGACCGACGGCGGCGAGTCGGGTGGCAGTTGCAGCGGCGGTGCGCTGCCGTCGTCGACCACGATGATGCGAACCCCCGCGTGCAGCGGGGGGATCTCGCCGAACGCAGGCACCACCACGGTGACGTCGGCCGGCGAGTACGGGCCGGCCTCGTGCACCGGGTGCAGCGCCCCTGCCTCGACGAACCGATCGAGCATACGCGTCACGGTGTCCGTCGGCGGCTGCTCGCCCGTCTCGGCGAGCGCGAGCACCTGCGCGCCACCCGTCGACACGCGGAACAGGCGCAGTGGCGACCCGGCGATGACGACGGCACCACGACCGTCGGCGCGCTCGGGCGCGCGCCACGACGGGTCGCGTCGGTAGCGGGTCACTCCCACCACTCGTCGACCGCCGCGACGAGGTCGATGGACAAACGGGTGAGCATCGTGCGTCCGTGCGATTCGGTGGCGCGGAGTGGGTCGCCCAGCACGCCGTTGCGGCTGACGGAGCGCACGCCACCCTCGCGGATCTCGTCGATCAGGTCGCCGAGCGGTGCGGTGACGCCCACCTCGGCTCGGTCCATGCGCACCAGCTGTGGCGCGATGGCCAACATCATCGAGGTCTCGGTGTCGCCCGCATGTGCATCGCCCCCCTTCACGCGCGGCCACCACGAGAGCACCTTGCGCTGCTCGCTGAGCAACAGCCGCACGGCGCGCTCCACCGGCACGCGGTTGCCGCCATGACCGTTGACGAGCACGACGCCCGCGCTCCAGTCGGCACTGCGCACGAGCTCGACGATGATGTGCTCCATCAGTTGCGTGCCGATGGACAGCGTGCCAGGAAATCCGGCGTGCTCGCCGCTGGCGGTGATGGTGAGCGGGGGAGTGACCAGGATGTCGCCCTCGTCGTACTTGTCGGCGAGGCTCTCGGCGAGTGCGGTGGCGATGCGCGTGTCGGTGTCGAGCGGCAGGTGCGGCCCGTGTTGTTCGCACGACCCCACCGGCACGGCCAGCAGCGGGCGTTTGGTGGCCTGCCAGTGGTCGGTCCAGGTGGTGCGCCCGAGGTAGCGGGTCACGACGGCAGACCGATGCAGTACACGTAGCCGGCGCGGGTGCCCACGTACAGGCGCCCGTTCCACATGACCGGCGAGCTCTCGACGTTCGCGTCGAGCGTGATGGACCACAGCTCCGTGGGCAGGGTGCGTGGCGACGACAGGTCGAACGCGTGCACGGTGCCGCTGCCGTCGGCTTGGATCAGCACGCCGTCGACGAGGATGGGAGAACTGAGGACCGGGGCGCTCACCGAGAGCTTCCACAGGATCTCTCCCGTGGCGGCATCCACGCCGTACACCTTGCCGGGCTTGGTGTTCCAGATGACCACGTCGCCGGCGACGATGGGTGTGGCCCAGGTGCCGCTGTCGACGCCGTTGTTCACATCGATCGACCACACCACCGGATCGTCGGGGCGCGACGGGTCGATCTTGAGCAGTTGCCCCACCTGCTGCGCGCGGGTGTTGTTGCGATCGACCTCGACCCCCACGTAGAGCGCTCCGGACGGATCCGGCACGACGCTGGCGTCGCTGTCGTCGCCGGTCCAGAAGCGGAACGTGCGGGTGGGCTGCCCCTGCCCGGTGCGGACCGAGGAGATGTCCCACCCTTGCAGCAGACCGCCCGACGAGTTGAGCCACGCGGTGTCACCGCTGACCGACACCGAAGCCTCGAGGCTCACCCGCTTCGGGTCCTTCGAGCCGAGGTCGTCGATGAGCTGTTGGTCCCAGCCGGGTACGCGGAACACGAGCGCGGGGTTCACGGTGACGGTGCCGTCGGCGGCGTAGCCGCGATTGAGCTCGACCCCGTGGAACCAGCTGTTCTCACCGCCTTCGATGAGCACGTCGTTGATGACCAACGGGGCCGCGTCCCAGTCATCGTTGTGCATGCGGTCGTCGGTGCGGCCGTTCAGCTTCCACAGCTCGCGGGGCGCTGCGCCGTCGAAGGCGATGACGCGCAGGTAGTTGTCGCGAGAGCCCGCGTACACGAGCGGGTAGCCATCGGGATCGATGGTGACGTTGCCCTTGGCGAGGTCGCCTGTCTCGAACGGCGGGATGATGTCGAGCCCCGTGGCGGCGTCGACGAAGTGGATCTTGTAGTCGTACGCCCCGAACACCACCCACGTGCGGCCGTCGCGCTCGAACACCGCCGGCTGTCCGGTCCAGCCCGTGCCACACCACACCTTCACGTTGCCGTACTCGCTGCTCTCGCCGCACATCTGCTGGCCGGTGCCGGGGTATTGCCACAACACCTGCGGCTGCGTGCGGGGTGCAGGACCCGTGCCGTAGTAGCTGCGCGTGGGATTGCCGCGGAAGGTGAGCACACCCGGCACCGTGGTGCTGTAGGGCCGACCGAACGAGGCGGGATCCACCACCACGTCGGTGCGGGCGACGAACGGTGCTTCCACCGTGGTGGGTGGCATCGTGCTGTCGGTGACCGTGGCGGTGTCGGCTGTCGCGTCAGTGGCGGTCGCTTCCGTGTCGGTGGCAGCTTCGGCCGTTCCCGGCGCCACGTTCGACGAACTGTCGTCGCTCACCACCTCGTGCACGAGTCCGGCCAACAGGCCGACCACGGCGATGGCGCCGACGAAGACCGCACCGCGTCGAGCGAAGTAGCTCATCGACCGAGGCCCCGGATGACCGCATCGGTGGCTTCGAGGAAGACGGCTTCCCAGTCGACGGCCACCGCCAGCTTCTGCTTCAACTCCAGGCTCACCGCGCCGTGGCACGTGGCCCACACCATGGCGGCTGCGTGCAGCGGTGGCGCACGGCGGATGACGCCGGCGTCCATGCAGCGCTGCAGCCGATCGGCCAGTTGCTGCAACGTGGCGAGCCCGCTCGCTAGCGCTGCGGGTGAGGGTTCGTAGTCGGGGACGACTCGCTCGAACATCACCGAGTAGAGCGTGGGGTGGTCGAGCGCGAACCGCCGATACGACCTGCCGCACGCCTGCAGGTCGGCGAGTGGGTCGTCGGTGCGCTCGATGGCGTTCATCCCCGCAGCGAGTAGTTCGAAGCCGCGGAGGAAGAGGTGCTCGACCACGCCGTTCTTGCCGCCGAACCGCGAGTACACGTTCATCGTGCTCATGCCCGCGTCGGCGGCCATCCGTCGCACCGTCAGCGCGCCGGCTCCTTCGGTGGCCAACAGGTTCGACGCGGCGGCGAGGAGCGTGTTGCCCACCTCGTCGAGCACGGTCGCCGATGCGTTGGTCACCCGCTCCACGCTACTCGCAGGGTGGTGTGTCGAAGGTCATGATCGGCGCAGGTGACTGGGAATGAACGACGTGATAACAACGTTCCAAATAACAACGTGATAGCCCATGCCGCACCCCCGGAGGAACCCCGATGAATGCACCGACCGACTCGCTCGATCCACCCGCCACCCGGCCGGCACGGTCGCCGTGGCTCATCCTCGCCGTGCTGTGCACCACCGTGTTCATCATCGTCGTCGACGGCACCATCGTGAACGTGGCGCTGCCCACATTCGTCCGTGAGCTCGGTGCCACCACCAGCCAGTTGCAATGGATCGTCGACGCCTACGTGTTGGTGTTCGCCGGGCTCCTCATGGCGGCCGGCAGCCTGGGCGACCGCGTCGGCCGCAAGGGTGTGCTGCAGATCGGCCTCGCGATCTTCGGCCTCACGTCGGTGGCCGCAGCCTTTGCCGGCTCGGCCGGCGAGTTGATCGCCTGGCGAGCAGTGATGGGCATCGGTGGCGCGCTCATCTTCCCGGCCACCCTGGCCATTCTCGTCAACGTCTTCACCGTGCCCAAGCAGCGCGCGGTGGCCATCGCCGTGTGGGCCGCCACCAGTGGCCTCGCCGTCGCCCTCGGCCCGGTGAGCGGCGGGTTGCTGCTCCGTCACTTCTGGTGGGGTTCGGTGTTCCTGGTGAACGTGCCGGTCATCCTGGTCGCGATGGTGCTGGTCGGGTTGGCGGTGCCCACGTCGCGCGACACCACGCTCCACCGATTCGATCCGGCGGGCATCGTGCTCTCCATCGCCGGCATCACCGCGCTCGTGTGGGCCGTCATCGAAGGGCCGCAGCACGGCTGGTTCAGCATCACGTCGGCCCTCGCGTTCGGCGCCGCGGCCGCGCTGCTGGCCACGTTCGTGTGGTGGGAGCGGCGCATCGATCATCCGATGCTCGATGTCGGCGTCTTCACCAACATGCGCTTCACCGCCGGCAGCCTGTCGGTGACGTTCGCCTTCTTCGCGCTGTTCGGCTTCATCTTCATGGTCACCCAGTACTTCCAGTTCGTGCGCGGCTACGACACGCTCGAGGCCGGTGTGCGCACGGTGCCCTTCGCGTTGTTCACGGGTGTGGCCGCGCCGCTCTCGGCCAAGTTGGCGCATCGCTTCGGCACCAAGGTGGTCGTCGCCGCCGGGTTGGCGTCGATGGCGCTCGGCTTCGCGTGGACCACCACGCTGGCGGTCGACTCGTCGTACTGGCTCATCGTCGGCCAGATGCTGTTCATGGGTGGAGGGCTCGGCCTGGTGAACGCGCCGGCCACCGAGGCCATCATGGGTTCGCTGCCGCCCGAGAAGGCGGGCGTCGGGTCGGCGGTCAACGACACCACCCGCGAACTCGGCGGCACGCTCGGCGTCGCCATCGTCGGCAGTCTCTTCGCCTCGGTCTACGCATCGAGGCTCGGGGAACTCCTGGCCGGTTCTCCGGTGCCGGCCGAGGCGTTGGCGACGGCGAAGGAGTCCGTGGGTGCCGGCGCCGCCGTCGCTCAGGTGGCCGGGGACCAGTTCGGCCCCTCCGCACAGGAGCTCGTGCAGGGCGCGGTGAACACGTCGTTCATGGAGGGGTTCCACGCTGGCTCGTGGGTGTCCGCGGGCGTGGTGCTGGTCGGTGCCGCACTGGCGTGGCGATTCCTGCCCAGCCGGGCGCACGGCGCACACGTGGTGCACGCGCTGCGGGACGGCGAACCTTCGCCGGTGAGCGCCTGAACCCACTCGTCTCCCGATGACTAAACGGTCCGGCACCCATCGGGTGCCGGACCGCCTCCTCGAGAGAACTCGTGTGGTCGGGTGTCAGCGGGTGACGGTCTTGCCGACCAACTGATTGTGCTGGATGGTGGCCTGGGCGATGACCTTCGCGGAGCCGTTGCGGCACTCCGTGCGGGTCTGGGTGCCGGTGGGCGTCTGCACGTTGCACGTCCAGCCGGTGTTGAACGACGTGCCGGTGATGGTGACGACGTTCGCTGCGCCGACGCTGACGGTGTAGCTGCCGGCGGCACCGGCCGAGCACACCCCGGCCGCGTCGCACGGAGTGATCGAGGTGACGCCGTTGCCGCTGGCGGCCGACGCGATGTTGGCGGCACCGGCGAAGCCGAGGATGCTGGCGCCGGAGACGAGGGCTGCAGTGAGAGGGTTGAGCTTCATGATTCGTTCGCCTGTTCTGTCGGGATCACCGCTGTGGTGACGCTTCGTGCCGAGGTGGTTCGACGAACGTCACGGTACGAACAGTCTCGGCGCGGCGACCAGTGGACGATGGGGCTAGCACCGGCGACCACGAGTGGGCGGCTGCCCGGTCCACGGAGCACTCGGAATCCCGGTCAGATCGACCGCGCGACGAACGATGGGTGAACGCTCGCCATCGTGGCGGTGTGTTCGCGCTGAAGTGCCACTCGGGGCGTTCGGCGCGGGTGTCGGAGACGTCGGCTGGTACTACGACCTCGCGCCCGTCGGACTCGCCCTCGGCGGCGCGTCAGGAGTCGCGGTAGCCCCAGTCGCGTAGTGCGTGCACGATGCGAGCTGCGGCATCGGCCGGAGCGAGGTGCACCGTCTCACCTCGCGCTGCCGAGGCCGCGGCCGCGTCGGTGAGCACGCGCAGGCGGTCGAGCGGCGACTCGCCCGTCGGTGCCGGCAGTTCGCGAGCGCGGGGACGATACGGCCGCACCATGAACTCGGCGCGATGGATGGGCGTGGTGGCCGGCATCACCTCGATGGTCGCGGCGGCGGCCGACCGGAGGTGTTGCAGCCCGGCACGGCGAAGGCGTGCCGTGGCACCCTCCACCGACACCACCGCCGGCGCGGTGACCTCCAACAGTTCGCGGCGGCCGCCATCGAGCCGGCGGGTGGCATGCACCGTGGCACCGAGCAGCGTGACGGCGATGACCCCCAGCGCCTGCTCGGCGCCGAGATGCGCGGCGATGAACGGTGGCACACTGCCGGCGCCGCGGTCGAGCGAGTAGTCGCCGCACCACACCCATTCGGCGTCGGCGATGTGGTCGGCGATGGCCGTGGCCACATCGGTGCCCGCCGCGGTGGTGGGTGCCTCGATGCGAATGGCGCGGGTGGCGCCACAGGCCAACGCGTCGCGCAGCACCTTGTCGGCGCCGGCGGGCCCGACGGTGATGACCGTCACCGGCTGACCCAGCAGTTCGCCCTGTTGCAGCGCGAACTCCAACGCCGACTGATCGGCCATGGACATGCCGGCGAAGCGTTCGTCGTGCGGTTCGCCGGGATGGCTGACCCACTTCACACAGGCGACGATGCTCATCCGTGGCTCACGTGCGACGGAAGACGACACCGTGGCCGCCTTCGGGATAGGACCAGCTGATGGCGCCCTCTCGGTTGCACACGATGTAGCACGTGCCGCATTCGAAGCACTGTTCGTAGTTGAACACGAGGCCACCGTCGCTGGTGGGGATGAACAGGTTGGCCGGGCAGGCGATGACGCACTCGCGCGTGCTGCAGTCGGCGCACACGCGGCTGTCCACCACGATGTGCGCCTGGTGGTGCACTCGGAACTCGGCGGTGTCCATCCGTTCCTGGAAGGAGATGATGCGGTCGGTCATCCGAAACTCCTGAAGCCGGTCCACCCGTCGCGCAACAGGTCGCGTCGACGGACGCCGGCCTTCTTGCGCTCCTCGTTGAGGATGCGCCGAAGGCCTGGCTTGGGGTGCGGGTTGTCGACACGGAACATGCGCTCGGCCACGTTGGCCACCATGCCTGGGTACAGATGCTGCACACGATCGCTCAGCACCAGCTCGGGTGCGCGGTGCAGTTTGCGGTGATCCTTCAGCACGAACGTGTCGCTCAAGCGGCGCTGGTAGCCGGCCAAGCCGGTGGCGCTGGTGTCGTTGGCCTGGAGCGCTTCCACGACGGCCTCGCCGGCGTACATGCCGCTGGCCATCGCGAAGTTCACGCCTTCCAGCCAGATACCCGCGGCCAGGCACAGGGCCGCCGCGTCGCCGGCGACGAGCATGCCGGGCATGGTCATCTTCGGCATCATCGTGAGACCGGCCTCGGGGATGAGGTGTGCGCTGTACTCCTTCAACTCCGCACCCTGCACCAGGGGCGCGATGGCGGGGTGCTGCTTCAAGCCGGCGACGATCTCTTCCGGCCGCTTCTTCTGCGCCGCCAACTTGGGCAGCTTCAACACCACGCCGACGGCGAGCGTGTCGAGGCCGGTGTACAGGAAGCCACCACCGTTCACGTTGCCCGTGCAGCCGAGGATCTCGATGTCGACCCCGTGTCGGTCGCGTACGGCGAACCGTTCGTCGATGACCTCCTTCGGCAGGGCGAGGGTCTCCTTCACCCCGAGCGTGTAGTGCTTCGCGTCGGTGTGTTCGTAGAGCCCGGCCTCCTTGGCGAGGAAGCTGTTCACGCCGTCGCAGGCGATGACCACCTTGGCGCGCAGGTCGCCGTCGGGACGGTCGGTGCGGACCCCGACCACGGCGCCGCCGGGGTCGCGGATGAGGCCCACCACGGTGGTGTCGGTGAGCACCTGCGCGCCGGCCGCCTCGGCGTGACCGGCCAGCCAGTGGTCCCAGTCGGGGCGGAACGCGGTGGCACCGTTGTACGGCGGCTCGCCCCACGCCTCGCTGCGGAAGTCGATGGTGAGCGCCTGGGTGTCGGTGAGCAGCATGGTGCTCCGCCGCGTGACCCAGCGCTGGATGGGTGCTTCCTCCCACCAGTTCGGGATGAGCGTGTCGAGGATGCGCGGGTACACCACCCCGCCGTACATGTTCTTGCTGCCGGGGAACGGACCGCGCTCCAGCAGCACCACGTCGAGCCCGGCGCGGGCGGCGACGATGGCTGCGCACGAACCCGCGGGACCGGCACCCACGACGATGACGTCGACGTCGGGTGTGCTCATGCGGACGGCTCGGTCGTGTCGTGGAGGGTGGCCTGGAGGGATGCACCGAGGAGCGCGGCGAGGTGGTCGAGCGTCTCGTTGGCGTCGGCGACGATGGCGAGATCGGCGAGTTGCATCATCGGGCAGTGGCCGTCGGTGTTCACACTGATGATGTGCTGCGGCGCACCCAGGCCGCTGGTGTGCTGCACAGCACCGCTCACCCCGAACGCGAGGTACAGCTCGGGGTCGACCACCACGCCGGTGGTGCCGATCTGGCGCTGATGCGGCACCCAGCCGCGGTCGGTGATGACTCGTGTGGCACCCATGCTCGCGCCGATGACCGCGCCCACCGCGGCCAGTTGGTCCATGCGGTGCTCGCCATCGAGCCCCGCGCCGCCACCGATGATGCGTGGCGCCTCGGCCCGGGCGAGGGTGGCGGGGTCGGGTGGCAGCACCTCGGTCACCCTCGCATCGCGCACCTGCTGGCGCGGCAGGTGCGTGGGCGTGGCGTCGGTGACGACCGGCGCAGTGAGGTCGGCGGAGATGGCCACACCGCGCACGCCAGGCTGCATGGTGGCGACGAACTCGGGGCCGGGGTGCGTCTGATGGATCTCGGTGCTACTGCGACGGGTGAGCTCCACACGATGCGGGGTGACCGAGATGGCACCGGCGTAGAGCGGACGGTGCAGCAGGGCAGCGAGGCGAGGGGCGAGGTCGCGCCCGTCGGGCGAGCCGGGCAGCACGACCGCCGGCTCGTGGTGCAGCAGGGGCGCGAGTTTCGTGGCCCAGTCGGCGGGTTGGAACCCGCCCACCTCGAGCACGGTGATCTCGGTGGCCACGCCGGCGAGATCGGCGGCTGCTGCGGCGGTGCCCGACCCGATGAGCACGGCGCGGCCCGAGCACTCGGCCACGACCTCGTCGCCACCCGACGGAAGCTGGCCGTCACGCACCACCACCACTGCGATCATCGGCTGCAGATTAGGTCGTGGCCGTCCAGGATGCCCCAGCCGCCCACCCACGACCTCCCCGGCCCGCCCCGCCCCGCCCCCGGCCCTCACCCGATTCAGGTCGGGCGCGATTCCGCCCACCCTCGACCGTCCCGGCGCCCACGGGCGCGCTGCCGCTCATCCCTGAGCGGAAACGACCCTCGGCGTGAAGCCGTGCATCGCGGACGCTGGCCGGCCGTGCGGTGCGCGCGTGCGTGGACGCGGAGTGTGACCGACGGCCTGTGGACGGATGACTTCGGCGGGCGGATGATTTTTCCGAACGGCTGGACTCGATGTGCCCAGTGTGGACGACGGCGCACCACGGTCCGGTGGGTCGACGTACTGGAGGCCACATGTCGCGACACCGCATCCTGCCCGCGCTGGGCGTCGTCCTCGCCGCGTGCGGCGGGGGAGGAACTGCCGACCTGTCGACCATCCCCACCACGGTGCTGCCGTCGTCGGTCGCATCCACTGCGGCACCGACCACCGTGGCCGACAGCCCGTCGAGCACCGTCGCGGTGACCACCGCGCCGGGCACCATCGGGCTGTCGGCCGACGGCCCGTGGCGGCAGGTGGACTCGGCGCCGGGCATCACCACCCCCGGCCTCGTGTACGAACTGATGCCGAAGTTGTGGGTGTACCTGCCCATCACCGAGGACGTGCCGAACGGCATCACCTGGACGTTCAACGAGACCGACCGCCCCCTCATCGAGGCCTACCTCCAAGCCCGCCTGGTGTACTTCGCCGCCGTGACCACGAGCCCGATGGATCTCGACAACCCCGGATGGCAGGAGTGGTACGCCGACGGCGGGGCTGTGTATCGACCTGGGCTCGAGGCGCGCGATCGCGAAGGCCAGGTGGCGGATCTGGATGTCGGCGTCGTGCTTCGACCACAGGTGATCGGTGATGAACGGACCGAGACCGACGGGATCGTGTTCGACTGCGTCCTGGATGGCGGAGTGTTCCGCATGCCGGATGGCTCGTTGGCTGAGGGCTCCACGATTGGAGTCGTTGCGGATGGGGTGGGCTACCGAATGGCATCGGTTCAAGGAACCTGGAAGGTGACTGGTGTCGGAACTCAGCCTGAGGCCTGCCTGTGAGACGCGTTTGCTGGCTCTTGGCGCCGGCCCTCTGGCTCACCCCGTCGACCTGCATCGCCGCGGGAACAAACAATCCAGAGCCGCCGCCGCCGTTGGTGGTGCCGGGGGGTCGGGCGGTGGATCTGCGCAACAGCACGGGTGGGTTGTCGCGCTACACGACCATTCCGTCGTCGTCGGCGTTCCGCACGTACGGCGGCCGCGGGGCGCCGTGCACGTTCACGTCGCCGTTCGGTGGCACGGCGTCGAACGGCGCGACCTACCTGCCCGGCCAGGTGGTGGAGAGCACACGGTGGATCTTCGTCGAGGGGTTGCCCGAGGCGTTCGGTGAACCGAACGTCACCGACCCTGCGGTCAGCAAGGGACCGCTCGCCACCGCGGTGCGCCACTTCACCGTGTTCTGCGATTCCATCGTCCACTTCGTGGGCATCGTCGACGTCGCGGCACGCGACCCACTGTTCAGCCCGTTCAACCGACTCACCTCGTTGTACAACGCCCTGCAGCTCGAACAGCCGGTGGTGTTCCGCAACCCGGTCGTCGATCGGTGGGGTGGGTTGATCACCCGCTATCCGTCGTGGCTGGCGGTGCAACCGTCGGCGTGGCGGCCACAACGATCCAACCCTGCGTACTACCGCGGCTGGACGCTGTACCTGCTCACCCAGCCGCTGGCGCTCGACTTCCTGGTGCGCTTCACCCCCGACCCGGCGCAGCCGTCCACTCCCTTCGACGGGGTGGTGGCCTGCTTGGCGCGCGGCGGCACCCCGGTGTCCGACGCCGTCGCGTTGCCGGCGATGCCGGTGCTGCCCGTGCAGACCGAGCCGGGGGTGAACGGTCCCTGCATGTGGACCCCTCCGGGCCCTGGGTCGGTCACCGTGCAGGCGCGCATCACGTACCGAGTCACCTTCTGGGCGAGCGGGTTCACCGAGGCGCTGCCCGACTACGTGTGGAGCAGCCCGGCGGTGACGTTCTCGACCGGTGAGCTGTCGGCCGTGAACACCACGGAATGAGCCACGAACCGTCCCGGTCGCGATCAACGCGCTTGATGGGGCCAGGCGCACCGAGTAGACCCGCGTCATGACTCCGCTCGACACCCGCGTCGTGCACACCGCGTGCACGCTCGACTGCCCCGATGCATGCTCGTTGGCGGTCACCGTGGCCGACGGTCGCATCGTCGCCATCGACGCTGCCCCCGAGAATCCCCTCACCGACGGATGGATCTGCGCCAAGGTGAAGCGGCACGCCCAACGCGTGTACGCCCCCGAGCGCGTGCTGACCCCGCTCATCCGTGTCGGCGACAAGGGTGCGGGCGACTTCCGCGAGGGCACGTGGGACGAAGCGCTCGAGCTCATCTCGGCCCGCATGCGCCACGCCATCGCCACCCGTGGCGCCGACAGTGTCGTGGCATTCACCTACAACTCCTCGGCCGCCCTGGTCGAGCGCGCCAGCTTCACCGAGGCGTTCTTCGCGGCCATCGGCGCCACCATCGTCGAGCACACCATCTGCGCGCACACGATGGGGGTCTCGTGGGAGAGCGTGTTCGGCGAGATGGAGTCGGCCGATCCCGCCGACGTGGTGCACGCTCGCCTCGTCGTCATCTGGGGCGCGAACCCGACGGTGAGCAACACGCACTTCCCGCCGCTCGTGCAGCAGGCGGCCGATCAAGGTGCTCGCGTGGTGGTCATCGACCCGCGGCGCACGGCGATGGCCGGCCGCGCCGACCTGCACCTCGCCATCAACCCCGGCACCGACGCGGCGCTCGCCTACGCCATCGCCAATCTGTGGTCGGACCACCAGTGGTTGGACCGCGACTTCATCGCGGCGCACGCCGAGGGCGCCGAGGAGTTCCTGGTCACCGCGCGCGAGTGGTCGCTCGATCGGGCCAGCGAGGTCACCGGCCTCGCCGCCGACGACATCCGCACCCTCGCCGACTGGTGGGGCACCACCCGGCCGTCGATGCTGCGCATCGGCTGGGGCCCCGAGCGAAACGCCAACGGCGGCGCCGCATGCCGCGCCATCCTGTCGCTGCCCGTCCTGGGCGGACACTTCGGTGTCCCCGGCAGCGGTGTCATCGGCGCCACGTCGGCCGGCGCGGCAACACCTCGGCGGCGGTGGCCCGACGTTGCCATGAGCCCTCCCGACCGGCGCACGCTGCCGATGCACCAGATCGGCAAGTGGATGGCTCCCGGTTCCGGCGACCCATGCGAAGTGCTGTTCGTACAGGGCGCGAATCCGCTGGTGATGTGTCCCGACACGCAGGCCGTGGTGGCGGCGTTCTCGCGCGACGACATCTTCACCGTCGTGCACGAACAGGTGCTCACCGACACGGCGCGCTTCGCCGACGTGGTGCTCCCGGCCACCACCAGTTTCGAGATCCACGACGCCACGTCCAGCTACGGCTCGTACGCGGTGTTGCCGGTGATGCCCGTCATCGACCGGGTGGGGGAGTCGCGTTCCAACGACGAGGTCGGCCACGCGATGGCGAAGGCGCTGGGCCACGACTGGTATCTCTCGTCGCCGCTCGACGGCATCGACGACGCCGGCCCGCGCATCGCATCGGTCGCCACGCGGCAGTTCGTCGACACCTTTCCGCACGAGGGCCGCGCCCGCCTCGCCGATCCCGAGCACGGCGTGCCGCGCTGGGAAGCCGTCGCGCACGACGCGCAGTACCCGCTCACGCTCATCTCGCCGGCCACCTCGAAGTTGATCAACTCGATGTTCGGTGAGTTCCAGAGCCCGTCGCCGGCAGTGCTCCTGCACCCCGACGACGCTGCGATCCGGGGGTTGACCGCGGGCCAGTCGGTGCGAGTGACCAGCCCCACCGGAAGCATCAGCGTGCCGCTCGAGGTGCACGACGGCACGCGTCCGGGCGTCGCGGTGATGAGCAAGGGTGTGTGGCTGCGGCACCACGCCGGTGGATGGGGCGTCAACACCCTCACGCCTGCGACGGGTGATCCGTTGGCGAACGGGGCGTGCTTCAACGACACCTTCGTCGAAGTCACCTCGGCCTGACCGTCCGCGGTCACGTCACGCCGAGCACCCACCCTTCTTCGTCCTCGACCTCGGAACGATGCGCGAGCGCAACGGCGGGGGCGAACATACCGGGCAGCGAACCGTCGGCATCGAGCGCGCCGAGGTGAGCGGCGAGCGCGGTCACCTGACGCGCATCCTTCACGGGATGATCGACGTGATCGAAGTCGATGGCGCTCGGCCACACCTCGGCGAACACGATCGCGTCGTCGACATCGGCCGCGGGCTGTTCGATCAGTCCCGTCTCGAACGGCAACACCCGTGCCCGGTGGGCGAGTGCTGGACTCCGCCGCAGTCGATCCGCGGCGGGGATGCCGGTGAGCGCTTGGCTGCCGACGCTGCCCGCACCGAGCAACTGGCGTGGCGAGAACGGGCGCAGTCCTTGCTGACGCAGGCGAGCCTCGGCCGATCGGAACTCCGCTGGTCGCACCGCAGCGGGCCCCTCCAGCGTGGCCTTGGTGGCGTGCAGCCACTCGGACGCACGTTGCTTCGGCACACCCCAGAACCATTGGATGCCCATCCGCCGGTTCAGCTCGGCCGCCACGTCCCATCGGTCGTTGCGATTGTTCGGATGGTCGTGCAGATGTCCGGTGAGGTGATCCCATGTGGCGCGCCACGGCGTGCCGGTGAAGCCTGCGGCGGCTGCGAACCCGGTGGGGTGGCCCAGCGGGAAGTCGAACCCCACCAGCGTCCGCCCAGGCGCCGCGCAGACCGCGCCGAGGAACTCGACGGCCGCATGCCGGGTGGGAAGGTTCACCGGTTCAGCGCTGCCGCTGTCGACCGTCCACAGCCCGACCCAGATGGAGTCGGCACCGCGCTTCGGTGTCGCGTTCGCGCTCCAGTCGACGACGACGATGCGCGAGAACCGCACGGTCAGGCGCGGTGCAGCGTGACCGAGATGCCGCCGTCGGGTCGAGTGAGCGTGAGCCGCGACCCTTCCAAGCGGAAACCGACGGCTTGCTGCAGCGCGGCGAGCAACGCGGCCTCCTGCTCCATGATGGTGGGGCCGCTGCCGGCGTCGTCGTCGCCGCAGAACTTGCGGGTGGACATCAGCGGGCCGATCGTCAGGGCGTGCTCGGTGACGGTGCACGACCCATGGAACTGGTTGCAGCCCGCGTTGCCGCTGATGGCGTGGGGCTCGAACGTGACCGGGAGGTCGCCCCGGGCGGAGATGATGGCGTCGCGTTCGGGGTAGTGGATGCCGTTGACCACCCAGTCGCCCTGCAGCCCGTCGGCGGTGACGGCCGTGAACTCCAGCAGCAGTTCGTCGTCGGCGCCCAACAGTCGCAACGAGCCGGCGTCGATCGATGCGCGCACAGTGGAACCGAGTCGGCTCAACACGTCGCGCTCCAAGTTCATCGCCTCCTCGACGCAGGCCATCATCGTTCCGGCGAACGGACCGAACTCGATCGCCTCGCCGCTCACGACGTACTGCCCGCGGAAGCGGTTGCACCCGGAGAACCCGCTCACTGCGCCGTCGTCGAAGGCGATGACCACGTCGATGTCGGCGGGTGCGACCAGCGGCCCGGAGAGGATCCAGGAGGTGTCGTGCAGGGCGTCGGCCATGCGCGGAGCCTACTCAGGTGAGGTCGGTGGCGGCGCCCGCGAATTGGGCGTTGTACAGCGTGAAGTAGGCGCCCTGACGCACCAGGAGGTCGTGGTGCGAACCCTGCTCCACGATGCGTCCCTGGTCCATCACGAGGATCACGTCGGCGTCGCGGATGGTGGACAGGCGGTGGGCGATGACGAAGCTCGTGCGGCCGCCGCGCAGCTTCGCCATGGCCCGCTGGATGAGCACCTCGGTTCGGGTGTCGACCGAGCTGGTGGCCTCGTCGAGGATGAGGATGGCGGGGTCGGAGAGGAAGGCGCGGGCGATGGTCAGCAACTGCTTCTCGCCGGCGCTCACCGACGTGCCTTCGTCGTCGAGCACCGTGTCGTACCCCTCGGGCAGCGAGTGCACGAACCGGTCGACGTAGCAGGCCTTGGCCGCGGCCAGGATCTGTTCCTCGGTGGCGTCGATGTTGCCGTAGGCGATGTTGTCGCGGATGGTGCCGCCGAACAGCCAGGTGTCCTGGAGCACCATGCCCATCTGGTCGCGCAGTTCGTCACGGCGCATGGTCGCGATGTCGCGGCCGTCGAGCAGGATCTGGCCACCGTTCAGCTCGTAGAACCGCATGATGAGGTTGACGAGTGTGGTCTTGCCCGCACCGGTGGGGCCCACGATGGCCACGGTCTGGCCGGGCTCGGCCACCAGGTTCAGGTCGTCGATGAGCGGCCGGTCCTCCAGGTAGCGGAACGACACGTTCGTGAACTCCACGCGACCGCGGGCCGAGCCGTGCGGGGCGCGTGCGATGAGGTTCACCTCGGGGTCGGGCGACTGCTCCGGGGCATCGAGCAGCTCGAAGACGCGTTCGGCCGAGGCGATGCCGGACTGCAGCACGTTCAGCATCGACGCGGTCTGCGTGAGCGGTTGGGCGAACTGCCGGGAGTACTGGATGAACGCCTGCACGTCGCCGATGCCCAGCGACCCGTTCGCCACCTTCAGCCCGCCGAGCACGGCGATGGCGACGTAGTTGAGGTTGCCGATGAGCACGGTGGCGGGCTGGATGCAGCCGCTGATGAACTGCGCGGCGAACCCGGCCCTGTACAGCTCTTCGTTGGTCGCGTCGAAGCGGGCCTGCGCCTCGCGCTGACGGCCGAACGCCTTCACCACCGTGTGGCCGGTGAAGGTCTCCTCCACCTGCGCGTTGAGCGAGCCGGTGTGCCGCCACTGGGCGATGAAGCGCCCCTTGGACTTCCCGGCGATCTGCTTCATCACGAAGATCGACAGCGGCACCGAGAGCACCGCCACGAGTGCGAGCTCCCACGAGATCCACAGCATCATCGCGATGGTGCCGACGATGGTGAGCACGCCCGTGAGCAACTGACTGATGCTCTGCTGCAGGCTCTGTGCCACGTTGTCGATGTCGTTCGTGACGCGGCTCAGGAGGTCGCCGCGCGCCTGCGTGTCGAGGTAGCTCAGGGGCATGCGGTGCAACTTCGACTCGACGTCGGTGCGCAGGCGCCGCATCGTGCGCTGCACCACGCCGGCCAGCACCCACGCCTGACCGTAGGAGAGGACGTAGCTCGACAGGTAGAGACCGACGGCGATCCACAGCGTTCGGTGGAGCCTGCCGAAGTCGACACCCGCGCCGCTGACGACACCCTCGAACACGATGTTGGTGGCATGACCGAGCACCTTCGGTCCGCTGACCACCAGGCTCACGCTGCCGACGGCGAGCACGAGCACCAGCCACAGCCGGGCGCGTTCGGGACCCATGCGATCCAGCAGTCGACGGATGGATCCCTTGAAGTCCTTGGACTTCTCGGTGGGCACTCCCACCGTGTTCCACCGACCGTTGCGCATCTCCGACGCGCTGCTCGGCGGCGCCGGCTGCTGCTTGGTGGACTCGGTCATGACGTCATCCCCGCTGCTTCGTCGGCGGTGAGCTGCGAGTTCACGATCTCCTGGTAGGTGGCGCACGTGGCGACGAGGTCGTCGTGCGTCCCCAGGCCGACGGGT
>JACQZZ010000024.1 GCA_016213625.1 Actinomycetota bacterium | reverse complement strand
TTGCTGCGTCAGGCTTTCGCCCATTGCGCAAGATTCCCCACTGCTGCCTCCCGTAGGAGTCTGGGCCGTGTCTCAGTCCCAGTGTGGCTGATCATCCTCTCAGACCAGCTACCCGTCGATGCCTTGGTGGGCCGTTACCCCGCCAACAAGCTGATAGGCCGCGAGGCTCTCCCGATCCGGTAACCCTTTCGTCAGCGCGCCATGCGACGCTCCGACGTCATCCGGTATTAGCAGTCGTTTCCAACTGTTATCCCAGAGACCGGGACAAGTTCCTCACGTGTTACGCACCCGTTCGCCACTAACTCTTCCGGTGTATTGCTACACCATGGAGTCCGTTCGACTTGCATGTGTTAAGCACGCCGCCAGCGTTCGTCCTGAGCCAGGATCAAACTCTCCAACAAAACCGTGTACGACCGACACCCGAAGGCGACGATCGCATCGATTGTGAAAGAGCTGAGCGCTCCACCTGGGAAAACAGGTGTGCCGGCGCTCAGATCTGACTTGATTTGATGTGCCTCGAGGTTGGGACCCCGAGGACTTGTGAATTGACAGACAGCGTCCAGCCTCGACCCGAAGGCCGATTCCGTCGCTGCCCGCACTGGCGTTCAGTCTTCTCTTCCGTTTTCAAGGAGCCGATGCTCTGACGAGTCATCGCTCTGGGCACTCAGCTTGGCTGTTGGTGCCAGCTTCGGTTGCCGTGACCGGCTCACCGGAGCGAGATGCAACGCTATCGCAGCGTTCCGGCTGCATCAACCTGTTGGCAAAGTTTTTCCGACGACGAAGTCACGCTTTCCCTTGCGCAGAAGGAGAAAACCACCGTTGAGCAGGTCGGATGTCGACAACAGGCCGTCACTGTCCAGCACACGATTTCCTGCGCGAACGGCGCCCTGACCCAACAGGCGCGCGACTTCGCTGTTCGACTTGGCGACGCCAGCCTCGATGAGGAATTCGTGGACCCGGACATTCTCGATGTCGTCTGGGAGGGTGACGGAGGGTGCTTCCGCGGCCACCACGGCCAATGCGTCGGCCGATGCGGTGGTGGGATCACCTCCGAACAGGACACCTGCTGCCTCTGCAGCGGCGTCTGCCGCGCTGGGACCGTGGACCATGGTGGTGAGCTCATCGGCGAGCGCTCGCTGCGCCCCACGGCGCTCTGGGGCTGTCGCGTGATCGGTGAGCAGCGCCTCGAGCTCGTCGAGCGGACGGAGTGACAACATCTTCAGATAGGTGCCGACCATCTGGTCGGCGGTCTGCACCCAGAACTGTCGGAATTGGTACGGCGAGGTGCGCGCCGGGTCGAGCCACACCGCTCCCCCGACGCTCTTGCCGAACTTCGAGCCATCGCTCTTCACCATCAACGGGTGGGTGATGGCGAACGCCTGCTGGGAAAGGCGGCGACGGATGAGCTCGACGCCGGCGGTGATGTTGCCCCACTGATCGCTCGCGCCCGCCTGCAATTCGACCCCGTGCGCCTCGTACAGGTGGCGGAAGTCGTTGGCCTGCAACAGCATGTAGGAGAACTCGGTGTACGAGATGCCGTGCTCGCTCTCGATGCGGCTGCGCACCGAGTCCTTGGCGATCATCTGGTTCACCGTGAAGTGCTTGCCCACGTCGCGGAGGAACTCCAGCATCGACACCGGCGTGGTCCAGTCGGCATTGTTCACGAGCGTGGCCTGGTACGGGCCCGGCTCGAAGTCGAGCAGCTTGCTGAGCTGGGCCTTGATGCACTCGACGTTGTGTCGCAGCGTGTCGTCGTCGAGGAGGTTGCGCTCCTCGCTGCGGCCGCCCGGGTCGCCGATCATGCCCGTGGCACCGCCGGCGAGAGGGAACGGTCGGTGGCCCTGCATCTGGAAACGACGCATGAACAGCTGCCCGACCAGGTGCCCCACGTGCAACGAGTCGGCGGTGGGATCGAAGCCGATGTACAACCCGATGGGCCCCTGCGCCAGACGAGCGCGCAGCGCATGGAGATCGGTGGTGTCGTGGACGAGGCCTCGCGCCTCGAGATCGGCGAGCAGATCCATAGAGCGCCAATGTTGCCATGGGAACCGCCGAAACCCTCTGGTCGATTAGGTTCGGCGCATGGCATCGCTCGAGGTACTGGCCGCGCGGTTCCGCAGCTTGGCCGAGACCACCACGGCCACCAGGGCACCGCTGTATTCGAAGCTGTCTGCCGCGGCCGCTGACGACCCCGGGTTGGTCCGGCTGCTCCAAGCCGCCCCCGAACAGCAGCAGATCCCGGTGCTGCTGTTCGCCGCCGTCCACCACCTGTTGTTGCAAGGGCTCGGATCCGAGCTCGCTGCGCACTACCCCAATCTGGCCACCGCTCCCGCGTCGGGCGACCCCGTGCCGTTGTTCCGCGCCTTCGCGCTGGATCACGCCGACGCGCTCACCGAGCTCATCTCCACCCGCCACACCCAGACCAACGAGGTCGGGCGATGCGCACAGTTCGTACCGGCGATGGGGCTGCTCGCCGATGAGCGCGGCGCGCTCGCGCACATCGACGTCGGCACCAGTGCCGGGCTCAATCTGCTGCTCCCCCGCTATTCGTACGAATACGAGCCAGGGGGCACCGTGGGTTCGTCCTCGACGGTGCACGTCCACTGTTCGGCACGCGGTGATACGGCGGTGCCGGTGCCCGCCAGCATGCCGTCGATCTCCCGGTCGATCGGGCTGGACCTGATGCCGATCGACGTGCTCGACGACGACGAGGTCCGCTGGTTGGAAGCGTGTGTGTGGCCCGACCAGGCAGACCGCTTCGCCCGGCTCGTCGCGGCGATCGATCTCGCCCGAGCGAACCCACCTGACGTTCGACGCGGCGACGCCGTCGCCGACATCGCCGAGCTGGTGCACGAGGCGGCCGCGCACGGCCACCCCGTCGTCACGAACAGTTGGGTGCTGAACTATCTGCCGCACGACGTACGCGAGGACTACGTCGCCGAGCTGGAGGCGCTCGGTGCAGCGATTGATCTGTCGTGGATCATCGCCGAGGCGCCGGCGCAAACCCCCGGTCTGCCAGTGCCCACCGCCGATCCACCAGAGGAGATCACGGTGGTGTCGTTGGTGCGGTGGCGGCGTGGTGAGCGCAGTGTGCGACGCCTCGCCACGACGCACCCGCACGGCTACTGGTTGCGCTGGGAACGCTCTCCCGACTGACTCGGCAGCAACCATCGCCTCGGCAGGTCCACGGCCTTGGTGATGCCGATGCGCGGGGTGACCAACGGGGTCGACGGAGGCGCCGTGCCGTCGTCGAACAACTCGGCCGCACGACCGGACCACTCGAGGTCGACCGCGAGGGCGCGAGTGAGCCGGCCCGGTCCGTTGACCGGAGTGCCGTCGACGACCGCCGACCGGATGAGCACCGCCTGGCCATCACCTGGCGCGCCGGTCACGAGGTTGATGCAGTGATGCATGCCGTAGACGACGTACACGTACCAGTGCCCGGCAGGTCCGAACATGGGTGCGTTGCGTGCGGTGCGACCGCGGAACGAGTGACTCGCCTCGTCGTCGGCGGTGTACGCCTCGACCTCGGTGACGCGAGCGACGTGACGGCCCACGACCATCAGCTTGTTCAGCAACTCGGGCGCCACCACGGTGGCGTCCCGCTCAGCGAACGTCGGTGGCAACTGCAGCACGAAGCTCGGCGACCTTCGCCCGGAACCGTTCGATCTGCACGGCCACGGGGATCGGGCCCGCGCCACCCGGCGTGATGCGACGCCGCACCGCCACGCCCGGGGCGACCAACGCCGCAGCATCAGGACCGAGTGCCGGATCGGCGGTGACGAGATCGCGCAGCGTCCCCTCGCCCGCCAACGTGCGACGGACCAGCGCACCGACGATCGCGTGTGCATCGCGGAACGGAGTGCCGCGCTGGACGAGCCACTCGGCGAGGTCGGTGGCCGACGTGGTCTCCGCGTCGGCCGCGGCCTGCATGCGCTCGGGGACCCACGTGGTGGTGGCGATCATGCCGGTGACCGCACCGAGGGCCAGGCGAATCTGGTCGACCGCGTCGAACAGCGGCTCCTTGTCCTCCTGGTAATCGCGGTTGTAGCTGAGCGGCAGCCCCTTCATGGTGGCGAGGAACCCCGTGAGGTCGCCGATGAGGCGGCCGGCCTTCCCGCGAGCCAGTTCGGCGATGTCGGGATTCTTCTTCTGCGGCAGCATCGAGGAACCCGTGGCGTAGCCGTCGTCGAGCTTGGCGAAGCCGAACTCGTCGGTGGTCCAGAGCACGAACTCCTCGCCGATACGCGACAGGTTGATGCCCACGAGCGTGAGCGCGAACAGCGCCTCGGCGATGTGATCACGCGAGCCCACCGCATCGAGCGAGTTCTCGAACCGTGCGGCGAACCCCAACTCGGCCGCGGTGAAGTCGGGGTCGAGCGGCAACGATGACCCCGCCAGCGCACCCGCACCGAGGGGCGAGACGTCGATGCGTTCCAACGCGTCGAGCATTCGCTCGACATCGCGGCCGAGTGCCCAACCGTGGGCCAGGAGGTGGTGCGCCAGGAGCACCGGTTGGGCACGTTGGAGGTGGGTGTAGCCGGGAAGGTAGATCCCGCCCGCATCGTCGGCTCGCCCCAGCAACACCTCCTGCAGGCCCACGACACGCTGTGCGATGACCATCAGCTCGCGCTTCAACCAGCGGCGCACGTCGGTGGCCGACTGGTCGTTGCGGCTCCGACCCGTGTGGAGCTTGGCGCCGGCCGGACCCGCGAGTTCGGTGACTCGCCGCTCGACGGCCGTGTGGATGTCCTCGTCGCTGGGCTCGAAGACGAAGGTTCCGTCGCCCATCTCTCGACCCACCCGCTCGAGCGCGACGAGCACGGCATCGCGCTCGATCTCGGTGAGGATGCCGACATGAGCCAGCCCGCGCACGTGCGCGACGGAACCGGCGATGTCGTCGGGCCACAGCCGCTGATCGAACGACAGGCTCTCGGTGTAGGCCATCAGTTCTGCTGCGGGCCCACCCTCGAACCGACCGTGCCAGAGGGTGTTGCCGCCGCTCACGACAGCCCTGCCAGCTCGCGGAGATGCTCGGCGAGGTCGACCCCGCCGATGCCTTCCTCTGCCACACACATGAGCGTGTCGTCGCCGGCGACGGTGCCGAGGATGCCCTGCATTCCGCTGCGGTCGAGCGCCGAGGCGACGACGTGCGCACAGCCCGGAGGGGTGCGCAACACGACGAGGTTGCCACTGTGGCGAACCTCTGCCACCCACTCGCCCATCACCCGCCGCAGTTGATCCTCGGGAGCGATACGAGCAGGCTCGTACTCGGGGATGGCATAGACCGTGTCGCCACCGGGGACACGCACCTTCACCGCACCGAGATCCTCGAGGTCGCGCGACACCGTGGCCTGCGTGGCCGCGATGCCGTCGTCGGCGAGGAGATCCACCAGTTGCGGCTGATTGGTGACGGCGTGCTTGGTGATGAGCCGAGCGATGGCCTGTTGACGTTGCACCTTCGATGACATGTCAGCGGACTCCGAAGAGGAAGGCCAACACACCGCGGGCGGCGTGCAGACGGTTGTGTGCCTGTTGGATGACGTGGCTGTGAGGGCCGTCGATGACCTCGGCCGCCACTTCGTACCCGCGGTATGCCGGAAGGCAGTGATAGAAGCCGGCCCCGGGCAGTGCATGAGCCATGAGCGTCTCGTCGACACCGAAGCCCTCGAACACCTTCACGCGTTCGGCCTTCTCGGCCTCCTGCCCCATGGAGGTCCAGGTGTCGGTGTGCACGGCGATCGCGCCGCGGACGGCGTCGGCACCACGATGCGACTGACGGATGGACCCAACGCCCAGGCCGGCGAGGCGCTCGAGTTCTTCGTCGGGCGCGTGATAGCCCACCGGACACCCGAGCGAGACGTGCGCGCCGAGCATCACGCACGCCTCAGCGAGCGATCGAGACACGTTGTTCCAGTCGCCCACATACGCCACCGTTTGGCCGACGAGGGATCCGTGCACCTGTTGCATGGTGAGCACGTCGGCCAAACCCTGCAGCGGGTGCGAGTGATCGCTGAGCATGTTGACCACCGGTACGGGACTGCACGCCGCCATGCGGACGACCTTGTCGTGCTGGAACACGCGAGCGGCGAGGAGTCCGTGGTAGCCGGCCATGACTCGAGTGACGTCCTCGACGGTCTCGCGCACATCGAGGCCCACCTCCTCGCCACGGGTGTAGACCGGGTGGCCACCGAGCTGCACCACCGCCATCTCCATCGAGTGACGCGTGCGGTTCGAGGGCTTCTCGAAGATGAGCGCGGCGCCCTGGCCGTCGAGCACTCGGGGCAGCGCCGGTCGCTGGGCGAGATCGAGCACCAACGACAGTTCGTCGGCGTCGAGGTCGACGATGTCGAGCAGATTGCGTGTCACTTGGTGAGCTCCTCGAGAACGTGACGGAGGATGGTGACCGCTTCGACGATCTCCTGCGAGGAGACGGTGAGCGGCGGCGCGAGGCGGAGCGCCGTGGCGCTGACGGCGTTGGTGACGAGCCCGGCCTCGAGCGCTGCCAGGTAGACCGCCTTGGCGTCGAGTCCTGCCTGCAACTCGACGGCCAGCAGCAGGCCCTGGCCGCGCACCTCGACCACGCCGGGCAGTTCGCGGAGCGCAGCGGTGAGCTCGACACCGCGAGCACGGGCGAGCGCCGGCGCGTCGAGCCGGCGCATCTCGTCGATGACCGCGACGACCGCGGCAGTGGCGATGGCCGTGCCGCTGTAGGTGCTGCCGTGATCGCCGGGCTGGAAGACGGAGGCGACCTCGCGCTTCGCCCACACGGCACCGACGGGAAAGCCGTTCCCCATCGCCTTCGCGAGCGTGACCACATCGGGCACGACACCCGCGTGCTGAAACCCGAACCAGGTGCCGGTACGAGCGAAGCCGGTCTGCACCTCATCGAGCATCAACAACAGTCCACGTTCGTCGCACAACGCACGCACGTCGCGCAGGTACTGCGGGTCGGCGGGCACGACGCCGCCTTCACCCTGCACCGGCTCGAGGAGCACGGCAGCGATGGTGGGGTCGATGGCCGCCTCGAGGGCGGACAGGTCGTTGAACGGCACGTGACGGAACCCGTCGGGCATCGGGTGGAACGGCTCGTGCTTGGTGGGCTGACCGGTGGCGGCCAGCGCTGCCAGCGTGCGCCCGTGAAAGCTCCCGTACGCACTGACCACACCGTGGCGGCCGCGACCGCCGAACTTGCGAGCGAGCTTCAACGCGGCTTCGTTGGCCTCTGCGCCGCTGTTGCAGAAGAAGACCTGCCCCTCGCTGCCGGTGGCCTCTCCGAGCAGCGCGACCAATTTCACGGCGGCCTCGGTGGCGACCGGATTGGAGAAGAAGTTGCTCACGTGCAGCAACGTGTTGGCCTGACGGCACACGGCGTCGGCGACGGCGGGGTTGGCATGACCGAGCGATGTGACGGCGATGCCGCACAGGAAGTCGAGGTACCGCTTGCCATCGGTGTCCCACAGCTCGGTGCCGAGGCCACGCTCGAACATCACCTGCGGTGCGCCGAACACGGGCATGAACGGGCAGTACGTCAGGCCCTCGGTGGAGAATGCATGTGAGCTCATCTGACCATCGTTCCGATCCCCTCGTCGGTGAAGACCTCGAGCAGCAGCACATGAGGGATGCGCCCGTCGAGGATGTGCGCGCGGCGCACGCCGTTGCGAACGGCCTGTACACAGCTGCGGACCTTCGGGATCATCCCGCCGGCGATGGTGCCGTCGGCCATGAGCGCGTCGAGTTCGTCGGGCGTGGTCTGACGGATGAGGCTCGCCGGGTCGTCGACCACACGACGGAGGCCTTCGATGTCGGTGAGGTACACCAACTTCTCCGCCCCGAGCGACTCCGCGATGGCCCCCGCCACCGTGTCGGCGTTGATGTTGTACGCCTGGCCCGCCGCATCGGTGCCGATGGTGGCCACGACGGGGACGAACTCGTCGTCGAGTAGCGCCAGGAGGATGGTGGGGTTGATGGAGTCGACGTCGCCAACGAATCCGAGCTCGGGGTCGCGAGCCGATGCCCGGATGAGGCCAGCGTCCTCGCCGCTGACACCGACAGCGAGCGAGCCGTGCACGTTGATGGCGGCGACCAACTGCGGATTGACCTGACCGATGAGCACCATGCGAGCGATGTCGACGGTCTCCTTGTCGGTGACCCGCAATCCGTTGCGGAACTCGGTGACCTTGCCCAGACGACTCATCAGGTCGCTGATCTGCGGCCCGCCTCCATGCACCACGACGGGACGCATTCCCACCTGCCGCATCAGGACGATGTCTTCTGCGAAGAGTGACAGTGCGTCGTCGTCGCTCGCGCCGGCCAGCGCGTTGCCGCCGTACTTGACGACGACGACCTGCCCGGCGAATCGACGGATGTAGGGCAGCGCTTCGACCAGCACCGCCGCCTTGTCGCTCGGTGAGGCGCTCACGGGTACACACCCACAGAGGTGAGGCCGGCCGCTTCGGGCAGGCCGAGGGCCACATTCGCGGCCTGCACGGCACCGCCCGATGCGCCCTTGGCGAGGTTGTCGATGGCACAGATGCTGATGACCGTGCCGGTGCGCGCATCGAAGCGGGCGGTGACGTGGGCCGTGTTGCTGCCGAGCGTGGCCTTGGTGGAGGGCGATGCCTCGGTGACCACGACGAAGGGTTCGTCGGCATAGGCGGCGGTGAGTGCGGCCAGCAACGACTCCGTGCTGACATCGGCGGCGGGCCGCGAGTAGCAGGTGGCGAGGATGCCGCGATTCATCGGCGCGAGGTGAGGTGTGAACAGCACCTGGGCCCCGACTTCCTGCTCGATCTCCGGCGTGTGGCGGTGGTCGAGCAATCCGTAGGCGGTGACGTCCTCGTCGGCCGAGCAGAACAGGCTGGTGTGCTTCAGCCCCCGGCCGGCACCGCTGATGCCGGTGATGCTGTTCACGACCACGCCGGTGGTGTGGACGAGTCCTGCAGTCACGAGCGGGGCCAAGGCGAGCGTGGCCGCGGTGACATGGCAGCCCGGCGTGGCCACGAGCTCGGCACCCTTCAGCGCCGCCCGATGCAGCTCGGGAAGGCCGTACACGGCCTTCCCGAGGAGTTCTGGCTGATCGTGGGTGAAGCCGTACCAGCCCGGGTACAGCGATGCGTCCTTCAGGCGATATGCGGCCGACAGGTCGACGACGCAGCCGACGGAGCCGACCAGTTGCGGCGCGAGCGCCATGCTCGCTTCGTGCGGAAGACCGAGGAACACCAGGTCGAGCCCCTGGGCGCGGGCCGGGTCGAACGATTCGAAGACGAGATCGGGGTACCGCGCGGCAAGGCTGGGATACAGCGATGCGGCACGCACGCCGGCCTGTGAGTCGCCCGTGGCGTACACGACCTCGTACGACGGGTGCTGCGCTGCCAGTCGCAGCAGCTCAGCGCCGGTGTAGCCCGACGCACCGATGATGCCCACACGTGTCATAGACGCATGATCATACGATATGTCGTATGATCATGCAACGCCAGCGGTGGACTGCTGGAACCGGACCTCCACGTCGTCGAACCCGGCCGTCCGGAACATCGCGGTCAACATCGCCACCGTGTTGTCCTGCGCACGTTGCTGCAGGTCAGTGGCCGCGGCCGCGGCGGCGAGCTTCGACTCGGCGGCCAGTTCGAGGTCGTGTTCGCTGGTGGGGTTGTCGCTGAACAATCCACCGATGCGGTTCAGCAAGCCACGGTCGCGGTTCATGACGTGGCTGTGCTCCGTGTCGAGCACCGGCTCCATGAGGATCGCCGGCGGCAGAGTGATGACGACGCCGTTGCCGTCGTCGGTCACCTGCACTGCTCCATCGGGGAGGTGCGTGAAGTCGACCACGGCGTCGACGGTGCCGAGCGCCGCGTACTGAACGCGCTCTCCGGCGAGCGCCGACGGCAGCCATTGCACGTCCTGCTCCTGGTCGAGGGTCACCTCGAACTGCCCTTGGGCGGCGTGGTACTCCGCGAGGTCCTTCAACTCGACCACCACGGGCGGCAGAGAGCGGTCGACCTCCTGCGTGGTGAACGGATTGCCCAGCAATTGGATGCCGACCACCACGGCGGCCGTGACGAGCCCGACGGCCACCAGGCCCCCGGTGACGACCGACGAGACCCGGCGGCGCTGCTGCTTGAACATGATGTGGTGTGTGTCTCCTCGGGGCGCGGTGCGGCCCCATCGGAGGGTTCGACGTGCAGAATGGGTCCGTGAGTTCCCACGACGCGCCGATTCCTGGTTCGTGCAAGGGGCGCCTGCTCGTCGCCACTCCCCCGCTGGCCGACCCGAACTTCGACCGGACGGTGGTCTACGTGCTCGAGCATTCCGAGGATGGAGCCGTCGGGGTGGTGCTGAATCGACCGTCGGACGACATCGCTCCCGACTCGCTCAGCCGATGGCAGGACTGGATGACGCCACCGGCAGTGCTGTTCGAGGGCGGCCCGGTGGAACTCGACGCGCTGATCGCGCTGGCTCGCCTCGACGGCCCCGGCGAGGACGTGTGGAGTCCGGTGGTGGGCGACCTGGGCTCGGTGGACCTCGCGCTCGACCCCGCACTCGTCGCCCACTCGGTGGTGCGCCTCAGGATCTTCCGCGGCTACTCCGGATGGGGACCGCAACAGCTCGACGACGAACTGAACGAGGGCGCGTGGATGGTGCTCACCGCCGATCGCGACGACGTGTTCTCACCCGACCCCGAAGGGTTGTGGCGAGAGGTGCTGCGCCGTCAGGGCGGGCGACTCGCATGGGTCGCGAACGCTCCTGACGACCTGAGCGCGAATTAGCCGCGCAGCTGGGCCCCCAGCTTGGCGACCGCGGTGACCACCTTGTCGCGCACCTGCGCCACATCGGCGTCGGTGAGCGTGCGGTCGTTGGCCTGCAACCGCAGGCGGTAGGCGAGGCTGCGAGTTCCCTCGGCGGTACCCGCGCCGCGGTAGACGTCGAACAACGCCAGATCGACCAGCGTGCCGCCTGCGCCTTGCCGAATGGCCTTCTCGACCTTTTCGGCGGCAACCGATTCCGGCACGGCGAACGCCAGGTCGAAGTCGCTGGAGGGGAAGCGGCTGGTGGCCTTCCACTGCGGCACCTTCGGTTCGGCGGCGAGGAGGACACCGAGGTGGAGTTCCAACACTGCGACGCGCTCGCTGACGCCGTACGCGTCGAGCACGTCGGGGTGCACCTCGCCCACCGCGCCCACCACGTCCTTGCCGAGCGACAGGGTGGCCGACCGCGTGGGATGCAGGCCATCGGGCACCCGACCCTGGTCGACACGCGCCCCCCAGCCCATGGCGGAAGCGAGCTCGCGCCAGACCGACATCGCCGCCGTGGCGTCGGCTCCGGCGATGACCACGCCGAGCGCTTCGTACTCGGCCGGCAGCACTTGATCGCTGGGCGGATAGACGTGGCCGATCTCGAACAGCGCGACACCCGTGCGTCGATGCGACTCGTTGAACTCGATGGCCTTCAGCAGGCCGGGGCGCAGCGAGGTGCGCAGGATGTCGTCGCCGACCGACAGCGGGTTGACCAGCTTCACCGCCTGGGCCGGGAGGCCGGCTCGCTCGAGATCGCCGGCCGTGAGGAACGGGTGCGGCATCGCCTCGCTCAGCCCGAGGCCGAGCAGTACATCGCGCAGTCGCCGGCGGCGGTGCTGGAACGCGGTGAGTCCGCCCGGCTGCGTGGACTTGGGGACGGTCTTGCCGAGCGCGCCGTAGCCGTGGCGACGGGCGACCTCCTCGACGATGTCGATCTCCATCGTGCAGTCGGGACGCCAGCTGGGCACCTGTACCAGCAGGTCATCGCCCTGCGGGTGGCAACCGAATCCGATCGGCTCGATGAGCTGTGTGATCTGTGCCGCGGTGAACGTGGTGCCGAGCAAGGCGCTGACGCGAGAGGGTCGGACCACGAGCTGCGGCGGCGTGGGAAGGTGCTCCGAGCGGGCATCGACCATGCCATGGTGTACCACCAGGTCGGGGCAGGTGAGACGCAGGAGCTCCACGAACCGAGCGACGGACCGGTCGATGCCGAACGGGTCGGCCCCACGCTCGAATCGTGCCGAGGCCTCGCTGCGCAGCCCCATGCGAGCAACGCTGCGCATGATGCCCATCGGCTCGAACCACGCGGTCTCGAGTGCGATGGTGGTGGTGGAGTCGCTGATCTCGGTGTTCTGCCCACCCATGATCGCGGCCAGGCCGATGGGCCGGTCGTTGGCATCACAGATGAGCAGATCGGTGGCCGTGAGCGTGCGCTCGACGTCGTCGAGCGTGACGATGGTTTCGCCGTCGCTGGCGAGTCGGATACGGAACCCACCGCCTCCGAGCGTGTCGAAGTCGTACGCGTGGTTGGGCTGGTTGGTCTCGAGCATCACGTAGTTGCTGACGTCGACCACGTTGTTGATGGATCGCATGCCGGCGGCCGCGAGTCGCCGAGCCATCCACTCAGGCGACGAAGTGACCGTGACATTGCTGATGACCACCGTGGTGAACCGGGGGCAACGGTCGCCGTCGACGAGCTCGACGGGCGCACTGCGGGCGGGCTCGGTGGCGGTGAGCACGTGCGGTGCGGGCGCCAGCGGAAGGCCGAAGTGCGCGGCGAGGTCGCGAGCGACCCCGAGGTGGCCGTACGCGTCGGGACGGTTGCGGAGGACGTCGAGGTCGTAGAGCACCTCTTCGCCGAGGCCCAGCGCCTCGCCGTACGGCACGCCCAGCGGTGTCTCCTGCGGGAGGATGAGGATGCCGCTGTGATCGTCACCCAGACCGAGTTCGCGGGCCGAGCAGAGCATGCCCTCGCTCGGGATGCCGAGGATGGGCTTCGGTTCGATGGCACGCCCATCGGGCATCACGGTGCCCGGCGTCGCCAGCGGGATGACATCGTCGGATTGCATGTTGAACGCGCCGCACCAGACGTGGCGCTCGACGCCGTCACCGGCATCGACGAACACTCGGTGCACCTTCGCCGCGTCGGGATGGCGTTCGGTGCGGATGACGCGGGCGGTGACGACCCCCGGCACGGTGGAACCCACCGTGCGGATGTCTTCGACTGCGAGGCCGAGATGAGTGATGGCGTCGGCGATGGCGTCGATGTCGTCGCCGACCGGCACCAGATCGTTGAGCCAGGAGTGAACGATCTTCATCAGAACTGCTCCACGAAGCGAATGTCGTTGGTGTACATCTCGCGCACGTCGCCCACGGCGTGGCGCTCCTTGGCCATGCGGTCGATGCCGAAGCCGAACGCGAAGCCGCTCCACTCCTCGGGGTCGAGGCCTCCGGCGCGCAACACGTTGGGGTGCACCATGCCGCAGCCACCCAGTTCGAGCCAGTCGCCCGACGGCGTGCGGATGTCGACCTCGGCGGACGGTTCGGTGAACGGGAAGTAGCTCGGACGGAGTCGGCTGCTGAATCCCTCGCCGAAGAACGCCTTCGTGAATGCCTCGATGGTGCCCGCCAGGTCGGCGAGCGTGATGCCCCGATCGATGACGAGCCCTTCGATCTGGTGGAAGACGGCGAGGTGGGTGGCGTCGGTGGTCTCGTTACGGAAGACGCGGCCGGGCATGATCATGTAGATCGGCGGCGGCACGCTCTGCATGACGCGGATCTGCACCGGCGAGGTGTGCGTGCGCAGCACGGTGCTGCCCGGCGTGCCGTGGTCCACGTAGAACGTGTCGTGCATGCTGCGAGCCGGGTGATCCGGCGGCATGTTGAGCGCCTCGAAGTTGTACCAGTCGGTCTCCACCTCGGGGCCTTCGGCCACCTGGAAGCCGAGGCCGACGAACACGTCCTCGAGTCGCTCCCACGCCTGGGTGACGATGTGGGCGTGACCCCTCGTCGGGCGGCTGAGCACCTCGGTGAGGTCGATGCGCTCGTGCTCGAGCTGGACCGCTCGTTCGGCGCGCTTGAGCTCGGCGATGCGAGCCTCCACGGCTGCGGCGACGGTCTGGGTGGCCTCGTTGACCGCCTGACCGACCGCCTTCTTCTCGTCCACGGTGGGCAGGCTCCCGAGTCGGGTCTTGAACACGGCGAAGGGACCCCTCTTCCCGAGCAGCTCGGTCTCGAGGGCGCGGGCCTCGGCCAGGCCTGACACCGCGGCCAGGCGCGCCACTGCGGCTTCGGCGGCCGCGCGTACGTCGTCGATCATCTTCATCTCCACTGGTCAGCAGTCATTGGGGCGATGGTCCCCCGAGCGACGTGGCGGCGTGACGCGTCAGCGCGTCGGCGCGCAACCCCGGTACACCCGGGGGCACCGAAATCGCTGCAGCTGCACGGCCATGTGCTCACGTTATCCCGCCCGTCGTTGGCGGGCGACTTCAAATGCGAGGACGGTGGCCGCCATCGCGACATTCAGGCTCTCCGCGGCGCCCTCGTGCGGAATGGTGATCCACCCGTCGACCTCGGCGTCGGGGCCGACACCGTGGGCTTCGTTGCCGACCACCAGCGCGACCGGCCCGGTGAAGGACGCCTCGGTGTACGGGGTGCCGTGGTGCGACGAGGTGGCCAGCACCGACAGACCAGCAGCACGCAGCTCCGGCAGTTCGGCGCTGACGACGGGCACCCGGAAGAGCGAGCCGGCCGTCGCCCGCACCACCTTCGGGTTGTACGGATCCACCGAACCGGCGGTGAACGCCACGCACTGCGCACCGGCCGCCTCCGCGGACCGGATGATGGTGCCGGCGTTGCCGGGGTCGGTGATGCGGTCGGCGACCATCACGAAGGTGGCCTGCGCCGGCAACACCTGTGGCCGTCGACGCACGATGGCGATGACGGGCTGCGGTGCCTCGGTGGTGGCCACGCGTTCGATGACGTTGGGTGCGAACTCGAACAACGGCGCATCACAGCGCACCGAGTCGGCGCCCGGCGCGACGAACTGGGCCTCGACCTGCCACCCGGCGGCGATGGCCTGAGTGAGCAGTGCGGCCCCCTCGACCACGAACACACCTTCCTCGGAACGCGCACTGCGGCGCCCCAAGAGGCGCCGCAGTCGCTGTACCTTCGGGCTCGAGTAGGTGAGCCCCGCAGGATGATGGTCGCTCAGAGCGCTGCCTTCGCCTGCTCGACCACCGCGCCGAACGCGGCGAGGTCGTGGACGGCCAGGTCGGCCAGCATCTTGCGGTCGACCTCGATGCCAGCGGCATTCAAACCGGCGATGAACCGGCTGTAGCTGATGTCGTTCAGGCGGCACGCAGCATTGATGCGCTGGATCCACAGGCGACGGAACTCGCCCTTCTTGGCACGGCGGTCACGGAAGGCGTACTGGCCGCTCTTCATGACCTGCTCGTTCGCTGCCCGGACCGAACGGCTCTTGTTGCCGTAGTAGCCCTTGGCGCGCTCGAGCACCTGACGACGACTCTTCTTCGCGTTCACTGCACGCTTCACACGAGCCATGGTTCTTCTCCTTCTTCGTTCTTCTCGTTCGTGGGGGTTGCCGTCGGTGGATCAGCGCTCGCCGAGCAGACGCTTGATCTTCTTCGCGTCGCCGGGGTGCACGTCGACCATGCCGTCGAGACGGCGGGTGCGGGTGGACGGCTTCTTCTCGAACAAGTGCTGGCGGTTCTGCTGCAGGCGACGGAGCTTGCCGGTGCCGGTCTTGCTGAACCGCTTGGCAGCGGTCTTGCTGGTCTTCATCTTGGGCATGGTGGTGTTTCCCTGTGAGGTGTGGCGGGACGCGCGTCCCACCGGGCTGTTGAGTCCGTACGCACGACGTGCGCTCGGACTCGCGATCTGTGCTGTTGTCAGGCGGGGTCGGGCTCGGTGGCAGGTGCTGCCGGTGCTTCGGGAGCCGGTGCTTCGGGTGCCGGTGCGGCACTCTCGGCGTGGCCGCCGTCCTCGGACTCGTGCGACTTGTGGTCGCTCGACTTCTTCGGGGGCGCCTTCTTCTCGGGGGCGATGACCATGGTCATGTTGCGCCCTTCGAGCCGAGCCTGGGTCTCGACCTTGCCGGCAGCGCCGACTTGTTCGAGCACCGCATCGAGGATCTTCGAGCCGAGTTCCGGGTGGGCCATCTCGCGGCCTCGGAACTGGAGTGTCACCTTCACCTTGTGCCCCTCGTGCAGGAACTCCTGCATGTGACGCACCTTGGTGTCGAAGTCGCCCTTGCCGATCTTGGGACGGAATTTCACTTCCTTGATCGACACCTGGACGGTCTTCTTGCGTGACTCCTTGGCCTTCTGGCTCTCCTCGTAACGGAATTTGCCGTAGTCCATGATCCGGCACACGGGCGGCGTGGCCATCGGCGCGACTTCGACGAGGTCGAGGTCGAGCTGGCGAGCCAGTTGGAGTGCTTCGGGCAGGGGCTTGATGCCCAACTGATTGCCGTCGGCGCCGATGAGGCGGACCTCACGGGCACGAATGCGCTCGTTGTACCGGTGTTCTGGTTGCTGCGGCGGTGCTATGGCTGCTCACTCCTGTGCAATGGGTGTGTCCCCTCCTGTGGTGGCGATGCGAAGTCGCCGAAACACACGAAGGCACCCCGCATCAACGCGGCATGCTACGCATTCTTCGATGACCCGGAGCGCACCTGAACCCGAAAGAGCCGGTGGCCGGGTGGGGATGTCGCACGCGACTCCCACTTCGCCTCAGTTGTCAGGCCGATAGGGTACCACTCGTGACCAGCGATGACACCCCTCTCGACGAGAGCGTTCTCGATGACGCCGAATCCGCCTATCGCGACGCACGAGCCCGTCTGGCCGAGGTTCCGGTCGAAGTGGTGGTCACCAACCACGTGATGGGGCTCTACGAGTTGGCGGCGATCCATCTGAGTGCCACCCCTCCACGCCTGCACGAGGCGGCCCTGGCCATCGACGCCCTTGCCTGCCTGGTGGAAGGACTGGGCGAACGTCTCGGCCCCGACTCCGTGACCATGGCCGAGGCGCTCAGCAACATCCGCATCGCGTTCGTGCAGATCAAGAACTCCGCCGGCTGAACCGGCCCACCGGCGCGCGCCGCACTCGACCATCGCTCACGGTGACGCCTTCGGCTCGCAGGAGTTGCGACTGTTCCGGCTCGTGGCCCGGGACGAGGCGCCCTGCGCTGTTCACCACGCGCCACCACGGCAGGTCGTCGTCGGTGAGCGCCAGCAGGCGACCGACCAGACGGCTGAGCTTCGGGTAGCCCGCATCGGCGGCGATGTCGCCGTAGGTGACCACTTCGCCCTCGCGCAGCGACCGGATGACGTCGAGAATGCGCTGGTCGCGGACGGAGTGGCTCACGCCGGGGTGATGCGCGCGGCCTCGTAGCGACCGAGTTTGCCGATGAGCGAGAACGTGACCTGCGTGCCGACGGCGATGTCGCGGCTGCCATCGGCGATCTCGATGCAGTGAAAGGTGTAGCTCGTGGTGTCGGCAGTGGCGATGATGCCCAGCCCGACCTCGCGGTCGAAGGCGGCGACGGTGCCCGACAGCGTGTTCACGGGATGATCTTCGAGATCGGCAGCTCGAGGATGCCGGTCGCTCCGGCGTCCTTCAGGGCTGGGATGAGCGTGTTGATCTGGCGCTTGGCGACGACCGTCTCGACCGCGTACCCGCCATCGCCGGCCAGCGGGTTGACCGTGGGCGACTTCATGCTGGGCAGCAAGGCGATGACCGCCTCGAGCGAATCGCGCCCCACGTTCATCTTCACGAGCACCTTGCCGCGGGCGTCGAGGGTGCCGTTGAGCAGGGTCATCAGCTGGCCCATCGCGTGACGCTTCACGGGGTCGTCATGGGCGGCACGGTTCGCGACCACCTCGGTGTAGCTCTGCAGGATCTCGTCGATGATGCGCAGCCCGGCCGCCCGCAGGGCTCGCCCGGTCTCGGTGATGTCGACGATGCAGTCGGCGATGTCGGGGATCTTCGCCTCGCTGGCCCCGTAGCTGAGCCGGATGTCGGCATCGATGCCCTTCTCGGCGAAGAACCGACGGGTGAGTTCGGGATACTCGGTGCTCACCCGCACACCCTGGGGCAGCTGCTCCACCGAGGTGACCGGCGAATCACCGGCAACGGCGACGACCACCTTGATGGGCAGCGAGGTGGCCTTGCTGTACTGCAGCTCGCCGAGGCTGACCACGTCGGACGCCGTCTCCTCCACCCAGTCGCGACCGGTGATGCCGATGTCGAACAATCCCTCCTTGACGTAGGTGGGGATCTCCTGAGGACGCAGGATGCGCACCTCGGAGATGCGCGGGTCGTCGATGGACGCCTTGTAGTCGACCGACGACGACCGGATCACCGGCAGGTCGGCCGCGTCGAACAACTCGAGCGTCGCCTTCTCCAGCGAGCCCTTGGGGAGTACGAGCTTCAGCACTCCGGGGAGGCTAGCGGCAGACCCGTCAGTGCTGCGTGGGAGTATCGGCCAGCAGCCGAAGTGCGTGCGGCAGCACGTCGAGGATGGCCGTGAGTTGCTCGACGCATCCCTTCGGCGAGCCGGGCGTGTTGCAGATGATGGACTGGCCGCGCACGCCGACGATGCCACGTGACAACCTGCCGAGCGGGTTCACGAGGCGCATCGCCTCCGCCAGTCCGGGTGCTTCGCGCTCGATGACGGCACGCGTGCCCTCAGGGGTCTGGTCGCGCGGGGCGAACCCGGTGCCGCCGGTGGAGACGACCGCTCCGGCGAACCCATCGGTGAGCGAGCGCAGCGCCATGGCCACGTTCTCGGCGCCGTCGGCCACGGTGTGTTGCTCGACGACGTCGAACCCGTTGGCCTCGAGGAGCGCGACGAGCGCCGTGCCACTGGTGTCGACGCGGGTGCCGGCGATGACGCCGTCGCTGACGGTGAGGACCTTGGCGAGGAGGCGGGGCTGGTCGGTCATGACCGCTTACGGTACCGAACCACGATCATGCCGTCGGTTCCTGCGTCGTGGGGCAGGACCCGCCAGCCGACGCCGAGTGGGCGCCACTCCCCTGCCGGTCGATCGACGATCACCTCGAAGTCGTCGGGCACTCGATGGTGCACGGATTCGTCGGCGAGAAGGGTGCACACGCTGTAGACGAGCGTGCCCCCGGGCCGCACGAGCGGCGCACTGGCGTCGATGAGGTGCTGTTGCAGCGCGACGAGCTCGGTGACGTCGGCGGGGGTGATGCGCCAGCGAGCGTCGGCACGTCGGCGCAGGGTACCGAGGCCACTGCACGGTGCGTCGATGAGCACGTGATGGAACGACTCGGCGGCGAACGGCGGGAGGGTGCCATCGGCCACCACCGGCAGCACGGCCCGCTGGCGCGTGTTCACCACGTTGGCAGCGATGAGACCGACTCGTTGCGGCTGCAGATCGGCGGCAACAACCACAGCGCCCGTTGCGGCGATGGCCGTGGCCTTGCCTCCGGGTGCCGCGCACACATCGAGCACCAGCTCGCCCTCGACGGCTGGCACCGCGGCGGCCACCCACTGCGACCCGAGGTCCTGGATGTACCCGTCTTCACGCTCGGTGACGGTGGGCGCTTCGTTCATCGCGGCGAGCGAGGCCATGGCGTCGTCGTGACCCAGCTCGGTGACGAGCCGCTCGACGATCCAGTCGGGATAGCTGAGCCGAACGGCTTCACTGGGCCACGCGATGTCGGCGGACGACACCCGGCGGAGCACGGCATTGACGAAACCTCGAGCTCGCTTGGGCGCGAGCTCGACGGTCTCGCCCACGGCCGCATGGGGCGCGACGCCGGCGTAGTGCAGCTGATATGCGCCCAAGCGGAGCACGGTGCGCACCTCTGGGGACGGTTCGGTGGCCACGAATCGGTCGACGAGCGCGTCGCACGCGCGGCGCATGCGGGTGGTGCCGTACACCAACTCGGTGACGAACTTGCGATCGCGTTCGCTGAGCTTCGAACGCTGCAGTTCGGCGTTGACCACGAGGTTCGCGTAGGCACCTTCGTGGTCGATGCGCTGCAGGCAGCGAAATGCCACGAGGCGAGCGGACGGGGTCATTCGAAGTGCTCGTCGGGCTGAGGCCGCGCGCCGCGGGCGAAGTCGGTGAACGGCATGGGGGCCTTCCCCTCGGGTTGCACGGTGACGAGCCGTAGCCCGGGTGTGGGCGGCAGCTGCTCCGGCGCCTCGCCGAGTTCGGCGACGTGCACCTTCACCCGTTTGCCCCGGAAGGTGGTCCACGCTCCCCCCAGCCGCACCAGTCGGTCGATCTCTTCGATGGGACGTGACCAGTCGATGCGGAGCTCGGCCGGCTGGATCTTGGCCGCATAGGTGGGCTCACCGTCCTGCGGAACGGCGGCGCCCAGCGGTGCGGCCAGCGCGCGGACGAGCTGCTCGGTCCCCACCTGCACCAGCTGCGCTCGGAGTTCGTTCGCCGTGACACGCGGCCCGATGGGCACCCGTACCGTGTCGAGCACCGGCCCGGTGTCGAGCCCCTCCTCGAGTCGCATGAGGCACACACCGGTCTCCTGGTCGCCGGCGAGGAGCGCTCGTTCCACCGGAGCCGCGCCACGCCAGCGGGGCAGCAGCGAGAAGTGGAGATTCACCATCGGTACTTCCGCCAACACGTGGGGTCGGATGAGTTGACCGAACGCGACCACCACACCCAGCTCGACACCGAGACCGAGGACGTCGTCGACATCGTGACTGACGGGCAGACCCAGTTCGAGCGCTGCGGCCTTCACCGGGCTCGGGCTGAGCTCGCTGCCACGGCCGCGCCGCTTGTCGGCGCGGGTGACGACGAGTGCGATGTCGTGGCCCGCGGCGACGAGTGCCTGCAGCGGCGGCACGGCCATGGCCGGCGTGCCGAAGTACGCCAGACGGCGCCGCATCAGCGGCACCTCACTTCAGACGGAGACGACGGCGCGGCGGCGCCTGAGGGGTCTCCTGCAGGCGGCGGTACTCGGACATCGCTTCCTTGCGCTGGTCGGGGGTCATGCGGTCGAACATGAGCACGCCGTTCAGGTGATCGATCTCGTGCTGGAACATGCGGCCCATGAACTCGTCGGCCTCGATCTCGACCTCGTCGCCGTCGATGGTGACGCCACGGACGAGCACCTTGTTGGGGCGGAGGATGTCGACGTACAGGTCGGGAATGCTGAGGCAGCCCTCGGTGTAGACGAACTCACCGTCGGACTCGACGACGACCGGGTTGATGATGGCCATCGCCTGGTCGTCGATGTCCCAGACCACGATCTGCTTCTGCACACCGATCTGCGGCGCAGCGAGGGCCACACCGGTGTCGGTGCTGTACAGCGAATCGAACATGTCGTCGACGAGGCGCGCGACCTTGCCGTCGATCTCGGTGACCGGGGAAGCCTTGGTCTTCAGCACCGGGTCGCCGAAGGTGCGGATCTGCTGCGCCATGCCTGCAAGGCTAGCGAGCGATGTCAGCGCCCGGTTCCCACTACTTCGACGAAGAACCCACCACCGAGTCGGCGCCGCGCGAGGTCACCTTGCTGCTGCCCGACCTCACCCTGACGCTGCAGACCGACCGTGGAGTGTTCGGCTACGACCGAGTGGATGCCGGCACCAAGCTGCTGTTGCTGAAGGCACCGGCCCCTGCAGCGGCCGGTGACCTGCTCGACATCGGGTGCGGCACCGGCGCCATCGCGCTGACGATGGCTCGGCGGTCACCCGCCGCCACCGTGTGGGCGGTCGATGTGAACGAGCGCGCCCGCGACCTGTGCCGGACGAACGCCGAGCGCAACGGGTGCCCGAACGTGAGGGTGTGCGCACCCGACGACGTCCCCGAGGGCACACGATTTGCCACCATCTGGAGCAACCCGGCGATCCGCATCGGCAAACCGGCGCTCCACGCCATGCTGCGCCGCTGGCTCGACCGGCTCGACGACGACGGCCACGCGCTGTTGGTGGTGCACAAACACCTCGGCAGCGACTCGCTGCAGACCTGGCTGGCTGCGGAGGGCTTCCCGACCGACCGTTTGGCGTCGTCGTCGGGCTACCGCATCCTGCGCAGCCATGCTGCGCACCGCTAGGCCCGCGGCGGGTCGACCTCGACCCTGAGCCGGCTGCCCTTGGGGCGAACCGTGGATGCGAGCGCGCGGCCGAGGTGCATCCACGTGTCGGCGCGGACCAGCGCACCCTTGGCGGTGGGGGCCCATTCGAGGCCGGTGGCCGCGGCGAACTCCTCGGCGTCGGCGCCCTCCACCACCGCCAGCGCGCGATACGGCGGGAGGCCGAGCATCTCGCGGCGGGCCAACTCGGCGGCGTCGATGCGCGACGGGTCGGACAGCTGCACCGCGGCCAGCAGAGGGTGGTGCGGGGTGAACGTCTGCACCATCACTCGACCTCCACGCTCGCGGCTGCCCACCAGGCGTCCGGCACGGACCAGGAGAGCCAGAGAGTGTTCGACCGCCCGATAGCGGGGGGCGAGGAGTTCGGCGTCGAAGTCGAGGAACGCCACGATGTCGATGTTGCGGACGCGATGCAGCACGGCCTCGGTGCCCACGTAGACGTCGGCATCAGGAAGCTTCTCGCTCTCCCCCGTGACCGCGACCACCGCACGATTCGCCGCCGCCTCGAGCTCCTCGCGCAGACGGGTGACCCCCGGTTTCACCAATGCCATCGCGCCCGAGCCGCATCGCTGACAGACCTGGGGGCGCTCGGTGCCGCACCTGCCGCAGACGAACAGCCCGCGGTCGTCGAGTGCGACCGCGGCCTCGCACTTCTCGCAGCGTTGCAGCGACTTGCAGGACCGACACGCCACCAGGCGCGCCCTCCCGGAGGTGTTGAGCACGCAGACCACCCGCGCACCGCGATCGCGCAACGTGGCGATGAGCGGCGAACTCACCAGCGAACGCTTCCACGGCTCTTCGTCGGATCGATCGACGATCTCGAGGAACGGCCACCCGTGCACCGCCTCGCTCGCCGAGGGCTCGACGACGCGGTGACCGGCCCAGTGCAGGGCGGCGAGGGTGGGGCACGGCGACACGAGCACGCAGGCCGCTCCCACTCGATCGCAGCGCTCGATGGCCACGTCGCGGGCATGCCACGTGGGTGTGCGCTCCTCCTGCAACCCCTCGTCGTGCTCGTCGAGCACGACGACGGACGCGAGGTCGGGGCACGGCGCCCACACCGCGGTCCTGGTGCCCACCACCACATCGACCCCAGCCGCCGCGAGGGCCCACTCGTCGGGGAGCAACGCCACCCGCAGACCGGCCTTGCGCAGCCGGCTGGCGATCGCCCGCGTCGCGGCGGGTGTGGGGTGCACCACGATGCACGGGCCCGACCGGGCGATGTCGACCAACATCGGCAACGGGTCGGTGAGCGGCGTGGTGCGGCGGACGCCCGTGGCGACCTGACGCCCATCGGGGACGACCGACCGACGCGCCGCCGGCAGCGACGGCACCATCGAGGGAGGTTGTGCAGCGACCAGGAATGGTCGGATCCGCGGTGCGCCCCAGCGGTCGGCCGCCCAACGGGCCAACTCGACGACCTCGGCCGGCGGCCCCACGGACGACACCTTTGCGATGGGCACCAACTTCTCGGTCGGCACCTGCGGGTCGGGTGGCCCGACCGACACCACCCAGCCGCCGACCCGGCGACCGTGCAGGGGCACACGAACCAACGTCCCCGAGACCACACGCGAGCGCATGGTGTCGGGGACGAGGTAGTCGAACTGCTTGTCGAGCCCGGTGACGTCGGGGACGACCCGGGCCACCAGAGCGGGCGGGTGCTCGCCCGAAGGGATCACACGCCGACGGCGCGCATGAACTGCTCGAGGCGGCTGGTGTGTTCCCAGGTGAAATCGGCGCGGTCGCGGCCGAAGTGGCCGTACGCGGCGGTCTGCTGGTAGATCGGGCGCTTCAGGTCGAGGTCGCGCACGATGGCTGCCGGGCGGAGGTCGAAGACCTCGTGCACTGCGGCGACGATCTTGGCGTTCTCGACCTTCTCGGTGCCGAACGTCTCGACCAGGATGCTCACCGGGTGCGCTTCGCCGATGGCGTAGGCCACCTGCACCTCACAACGCGTCGCGGCGCCACTGGCCACCACGTGCTTGGCCACCCAGCGGGCGGCGTACGCAGCGGAGCGGTCGACCTTGCTCGGGTCCTTGCCGCTGAAGGCGCCGCCACCGTGACGGCCCATGCCGCCGTACGTGTCGACGATGATCTTGCGGCCGGTGAGACCGGTGTCGCCGTGAGGACCACCGATGACGAACTTGCCGGTGGGGTTGACGTGCACCATGTACTGGTCGTCGGCGAACTGCGCCGGGATGATGGGCCGGATGACCTGCTCGATGAGGTCGGGGCGGATGACCGTGTCGCGGTCGATGCCGTCCTGGTGCTGGGTGCTGATGAGCACGTGCGACAGGCTGACGGGGCGACCGTTCTCGTAGTTCACCGTGACCTGGGTCTTGCCGTCGGGACGCAGGTAGGGCAGCACGCCGGCCTTGCGCACCTCGGACAGCCGCTCGCTGAGGCGGTGGGCCAGCCAGATGGGCAGCGGCATGAGATCGGGCGTCTCGTCGCACGCGTAGCCGAACATCATGCCCTGGTCGCCCGCGCCCTGGGTCTCGAGGTAGTCCTCGGCGGCCCCGGCGCTGCGCACCTCTTCGCTCTTGTCGACGCCCTGCGCGATGTCGGGGCTCTGCTCGTCGATGCTGACGATGACGCCACAGGTGTTGCCGTCGAACCCGTAGAGCGCGTTGTCGTACCCGATGCCGTTGATGACCTCGCGAGCCAGCTTCGGGATGTCGACGTAGGCCTCGGTGGTGATCTCGCCGGCCACGACGCACAGGCCTGTGGTGAGCAACGTCTCACATGCCACGCGTCCGTTGGGGTCCTCGCGCAGGATGGCGTCGAGCACCGCGTCGCTGACCTGGTCGGCCATCTTGTCGGGGTGACCTTCGGTGACACTCTCGGAAGTGAACGTGTAGCTGCTCACGGGGTGAGGCTCCTCATGTTGCTGTGTTGTGGGTTGCGCCACGGATCTCGTTCACAGTATCCAGAACGACCTTGGCAATGGATCTTTTGTCGGTGAGTTCCACCGATGACGACTGGCCGTCGGCGCGCAGGAGGGTGACGGCGTTGGTGTCGTGTTGGAAGCCGACACCGGGTGCACCGACGTCGTTGGCGACGATGAGGTCGAGTCGCTTGCGCTGCAGTTTGGACTGCGCGTTGGCGACCAGGTCGTCGGTCTCGGCTGCGAAGCCGACGAGGATCTGCCCCTGCGGCTTCACCGCGCCGAGCCCGGCGAGGATGTCGGGCGTGGGTTCGAGCACGATCTGAGGGACACCCAGGTCCTTCTTGAGCTTTCCCGCCGCGGCCTGGACCGGACGGAAGTCGGCCACGGCCGCGGCCATCACCACGAGCTGCGCCGTGGGTGCCAGCTCCTGGAGCGCCGCCTGCATCTGCGCCGCGGTCTCGACCGGCCGCACCTGCACACCGGCGGGCACCGGAAGGTCGACGGTGGACACGAGCGTGACCTTGGCGCCGCGGGCAGCGGCCTCGGCGGCGATCGCGTACCCCTGCTTCCCGCTGCTGCGGTTGGCGATGACGCGCACCGCGTCGATGGGCTCGCGTGTCCCGCCGGCGGACACCACGACGTGCTGCCCCACCCAGGGACCGTCGGCCAGCACAGCCTCGATCGCGCCGACAATGACGTCGGGAGCGGCGAGGCGCCCGGCCCCGACATCGCCTCCTGCCAGGCGGCCGGACTCGGGCTCCACCACGTGCACGCCGCGGGAGCGCAACGTGGCGATGTTGGCCTGCACCGCCGGGTGCTCCCACATCTCGGTGTGCATCGCCGGGCAGACCACGACCGGCGCTCGGGTGGCGAGCAACGTGTTCGTGAGCAGGTCGGTGCTGAGGCCGGCGGCATAGGCGGCCAGCAACCGCGCCGTCGCCGGCGCGACCACGATGAGATCCGCGGTCTGACCCAGGCGCGTGTGCGGAATGGGGCTGGCCTCGTTCCAGAGGCTGGTCTGCACCGGCTCGGAGGCCAGCGCCGACAGTGTGGTGCGGCCGATGAAGTGCTCCGCGCCCGCCGTCATGACCGGCACGACATGCGCACCCGCGTCGACCAGGCGCCGACAGACTTCGACGGCCTTGTAGGCCGCGATGCCGCCGGTGACACCGAGGACGATGCGCTTGCCGGCGAGCATGAGCGGAACGAAGGGGCTCGGGATCAGGCGGTGGCGTCGGCCGCGTCGTCGTCGGCGTGGACGCCCTCGACGCGCTGGATCTTGTGGGCGGCGATCTCTTCGAAGCCGATGCTGAGCGGCTTGCGGGCGACCGAGCTGACCTGCGGCGGCACCATCTGACCGAGCCCGTCGCCGAGCTGGTTGAAGTAGCTGTTGATCTGACGGGCACGACGTGCGGCCAACGTGACGAGGCTGAACTTCGAATCCACCGTGTCGAGGAGATCCTCGATGGGCGGGTTGATCATGGTGTCGTACGAACGCGTGGACATCGAGTGCCTCCTGAAAGCAGCGGTGGAGTTTACCGGAAGTACCTAGTCGAGCGAACGATGGTGACGGATGATCTCCATCATCTCGCCCACCGTGCGTTCGAGGTCGTCGTTGACGACCACGTGGTTGGCGATGGCCAGACCCACCGGTTCCTCGTCGACGGCCTTCTGCAGGCGCTGATCGACCTTGTCCTCGGGATCGCCGCGCCCGCGTAGGCGGCGCTGCTGTTCTTCGCGCGATGGCGGCAGCACGAAGATGAGGATGGCCTCCGGATGGAGGCTCTTCACCTGCCGCGCGCCGTCGACTTCGATCTCGAGCACCACGTCGCGCCCCATGTCGGGGTCGGGCGTGGGAGTTCCGTAGTAGTTCCCGAGAAAATTCGTCCACTCGAGGAAACCGCCGGCTTCGATCCGCGCCTCGAACGACGCGCGATCGGTGAACACGTACGCGCCGTCCTTCTCGCCGGGCCGCTGCGCCCGGGTGGTCCACGACCTGCTCAACCACAGTTGAGGGTCGCGTTCCACGAGGGCAGTGACGATGGTGCCCTTGCCCACTCCTCCGGGCCCGGACACGATGAAGATGTTCGGCGTGCGTTCGGCAGACGAGGCCGTCATGGCCTCACTTGCCGAGCTGGTCGAGCAATGCCTGCGTCTGCTGGGCGCCGAGGCCCTGTACGCGGCGATTGTCGGCGATGCCGATGTCGTCCATGATCTTGCGAGCCTTGACCTTGCCGACGCCCGGAAGCGACTCGAGCAAGGACACGACCTTGAGCTTGCCGACAGTGGAATCGGTGGACGCCAGCGCTTCGGCGAGCGAGACGGAACCCATCTTCAGCTGATTCTTCAGTTCGGCACGAGCCGCACGAGCCTCGGCCGCCTTGGCGAGGGCGGAGGCCCGCTGTTCTGGGGTGAGTTGCGGAGGTGTTGCCATGTGGTGACCATACTCCCCCTGATCAGCCCTGTGGTGGCAATCCGCCGCGATGGGCCAGCCCGCGGAGCTGGGCAGGTGTCACACCGCGCTCGCGGCACCACGCCATCAACTCGGTCTGGACGCGCAGCGGCGCCCCCGGTTGGGCGAAGGTGGCGGTGCCGACCTGGACGGCGGACGCTCCGGCCAACAGGAGTTCGGCGGCGTCCCATCCCGACGACACACCACCGACGCCGACGATGGGCAGGTCGGGCAACGCGGCATGCACGTCGAACACGGTGCGCACGGCCACAGCGTGCATCGGCTTGCCGCTGTACCCGCCACCGCCGGCACCGAGGACCGCACGACCGGTGTGCGGGTCGAGCACCATGCCGAGCAACGTGTTGACCAGCGTGACGGCCTCAGCACCCGCCTCGTGCACCGCCGAGGCGACCTCCACCACGCGATCGGTGTTCGGGCTGAGCTTGGCCCACCGCGGCCGCCCCACCGCAGCCGTCGCGCCGATCACCTCGGCGGACAGCGTCGCATCGTGGGCGAAGATGCCCCGCCGACCCTCCAGATTGGGGCACGACAGGTTCACCTCGACCGCCACCACCTCGGGCGGAGCGGCGGCCATCTGCTCGGCCGCTCGGCGGTAGTCGTCGACACTGCGTCCCCAGATGCTGGCCACCACCCGGGCGCCGGTGTCGATGAGCGCCGGCAACTCCTCGCGGAGCCAGCGCGTGACACCGGGACCCTGCAGCCCGACTGCGTTGAGCATGCCCTGACCCGCCGGATGCACCCTGGGTGCAGGATTGCCCGCCCACTCGTACGCGGCGAGCGACTTGACGACCACCGCACCCAGCCGGCTCAGATCGAAGTACGGCGCCAGTTCGGCACCGTGTCCCGCAGTTCCCGACGCCGTCATCACCGGCCCCGGCAACTGGAGCGACCCGACCGCGACCGATGACGTGGTCACGCGAACCCCTTGCGGCGCCGACAGGCCCGGGAGGGAGCAGCCGAAGCGCAGCGGAGGCCAGTCCCGACCATCATCAACGGTGGTACTCCTGGAGCGGCCGTACGGAGATCTCCTTGCCCGCCATCTCGTTCATGCCCTGGACCGCGGCGAGGGCCGCTTCCACCGTGGTGACGGAGCTCACGCCGTGGGAGTTCGCCGCCTTGCGGATGCGTTCGCCGTCGGTACGGCCACCGCGACCCTGCGGGGTGTTGACGACGAAGGCGATCTGACCGCTCTCGATGAGCTTGACGGCGTTGATGCCATGGCCATCGGACACCTTGCCGACGACCTGGTCGACCGTGAGTCCGAATCGTTCCAGGTAGCTCGCGGTGCCCTGCGTGGCCGCCACACCCAGTCCGAGATCGCGGAGGCGTTGGGCGACCACGAGGCCCGCCGGCTTGTCGCCGTCGGCCAACGACAGGAAGACCGTGCCCGACGTGGGGAGCAGCGTTCCCGCAGCGAGCTCGGCCTTGAAGAAGGCCTTCCCGAACGTGGTGTCGATGCCCATCACCTCACCGGTGCTGCGCATCTCCGGTCCGAGTGCCGTGTCGACCTCGGGGAACCGACTGAACGGGAGCACGGCTTCCTTGATGGCGACGTGCCCGTGCTCGCTCGGCGGACGCAGGAGCCCCTCGGCGCGGAGCTCGGCGAGCGTCGCACCGAGCATGACCCGGCTGGCGACCTTGGCCAGCGGCACCCCGGTGGCCTTGGCCACGAACGGCACCGTACGGCTGGCACGCGGGTTGGCCTCGATGACGTACACCGTGGTGCCCATCACCGCGTACTGCACGTTGATGAGGCCACGCACGTCGAGCGCGCGGGCGATGGCCGTGGTGTAGCGCTCGATGACCTCGACCACCCAGCCGGGAAGGGTCTGCGGGGGGATGGCGCAGGCGGAGTCGCCGCTGTGGACGCCGGCTTCCTCGACGTGCTCCATCACGCCGCCGATGAGGACCTCACCGGTGTGGTCGCGGATGGCGTCGACGTCGACTTCGGTGGCGTCTTCGAGGAAGCGGTCGATGAGCACCGGCCGCTCGGCGGAGAGCCCGCCCTCCTTGCCCAGGCTGCCGAAGCCGGCCAACTCGGCCATGGCCCGGGCGAGGTGGTTGCGGTCGTGCACGATCTGCATCGCCCGGCCACCGAGCACGTAGCTGGGGCGCACCAGCACGGGGAAGCCGACCTGCTCGACGATGCCGAGGGCCTGCTCGAGGTCGGTGGCGGTGCCACCGGGCGGCTGCGGGATGTGCAACTCGTGGCACAGCGCGTTCCACTTCTCACGGTCCTCGGCGAGGTCGATGGACGCGGGCGAGGTGCCGGCGATGATCTCGGCGGGGAGCTGGCCCGACAGCTTCAGCGGTGTCTGACCACCGAGCGACACGATGACCCGGGGCGCAACGCCGCCGGCCGCCGCGGTCTCGGCGGCGATGACGTTCAGCACGTCCTCACGAGTGAGCGGTTCGAAGTACAGGCGATCGCTGGTGTCGTAGTCGGTGGAGACGGTCTCGGGGTTGCAGTTCACCATCACCGTCTCGAAGCCCGCGTCGCGGAGCGCGAACGATGCGTGCACGCAGCAGTAGTCGAACTCGATGCCCTGGCCGATGCGGTTCGGGCCGCTGCCGAGGATGACCACCCGGGGGCGGTCGCTGGGCCGCACCTCGTTCTCGTCCTCCCAGGTGCTGTAGTGGTACGGCGTGAGCGCCTCGAACTCGGCCGCGCACGTGTCGACGGTCTTGTAGGTGGGCAGCACACCGGCCGCTTCGCGGGCAGCGCGGACGACGAGCTCGTCGACTCCCCACAGGTAGCCCAACTGCGCGTCGCTGAATCCGAACTGCTTGGCGCGCTTCCAGGCCCGCCGCGACAACGCGGGCACGGCTCCGGCGTCGGTTTGGAGCGAGGCCAACTCGGCTCGCTCCTCCATGATCTGCTGCATCTGGTCGAGGAACCACGCATCGATGCGGCACGACTCGTGTACTGCCTCGATGGACACACCACGACGCAGCAGCTCGCCGACCTGGAAGATGCGCTCCGGGGTGGGGATGGCGCACTTGGCCAGCAGATCGTCGGTACCGACCTCGTCGAGGTGGGCCTCGGCCGGGTCGCAGCCCAGGCCGTACCGGCCCTGTTCGAGCGAGCGGAGGCCCTTCTGCAGGCTCTCGGTGAACGTGCGGCCGATGGACATGGCTTCACCCACCGACTGCATCTGCGTACCGAGAATGCCTTTCGTGCCCGGCAACTTCTCGAACGCCCACCGAGGGATCTTCGTGACCACGTAGTCGATGGACGGTTCGAAGCTGGCGGGGGTGGCCCGGTCGGGCGTGGAGGTGATGTCGTTGGAGATCTCGTCGAGCGTGTACCCGACCGCCAGCTTGGCGGCGATCTTGGCGATGGGAAAGCCCGTCGCCTTCGAGGCCAAGGCCGACGACCGCGACACACGCGGGTTCATCTCGATGACCACCTGCTCGCCGGTGGCCGGGTTCACCGCGAACTGCACGTTGCTGCCGCCGGTCTCGACGCCCACTCGACGGATGCAGGCGAAGGCCGCATCGCGCATCTGCTGGTACTCGAGGTCGCTGAGGGTCTGTGCCGGAGCGACGGTGATGGAGTCGCCGGTGTGGACACCCATGGGGTCGACGTTCTCGATGGAGCAGATGATGACGCAGTTGTCGGCCCGGTCGCGCATGACCTCGAGCTCGTACTCCTTCCATCCGGCGATGCTCTTCTCGATGAGGATCTCGCTGATGGGGCTGGCGGACAGGCCGTTCGCGGCGACGGCCTCGAACTCCTCCTCCGTGGAGGCGATACCCGTGCCGCGGCCACCGAGGATGTAGGCGGGCCGGATGATGCACGGCAACCCGATGTCGGCCAGCACGGTGCGCGCTTCGTCCATCGTGTGGGCGATGCCGCTGGCCGGCACGTTGAGACCGATCTGGATCATCGCCTGCTTGAACTGGTCGCGATCCTCGGCCGTGGCGATGGCCTCGGCGTTGGCGCCGATCATCTCCGGCGTGCCGGGGCGACCGATGAGGCCCATCTCGTACAGGGCCATGGCGGTGTTCAATCCGGTCTGGCCGCCCAGGGTGGGCAGCACGGCGTCGGGCTTCTCGCGCTCGATGATCTTCGCGACGACCTCGGGTGTGATGGGCTCGATGTACGTGGCATGCGCGAAGTCGGGGTCGGTCATGATGGTGGCGGGGTTCGAGTTCACCAGGATGACCCGGTAGCCCTCTTCCTTCAGCACGCGACACGCCTGGGTGCCCGAGTAGTCGAACTCGCAGGCCTGACCGATGACGATGGGGCCGGAGCCGATGATGAGGATGCTGTGGATGTCGGTGCGGCGCGGCATCAGACACCCGCTTCCATGAGCTCGGCGAACATGCCGAACAGGTACCGACTGTCGTGCGGACCCGGCCCCGCTTCGGGGTGGTACTGCACGCTGAAGGCCGGTACACCCAGCACCCGCATGCCTTCGTTGGTGAAGTCGTTGAGGTTCAGGTGGGTGACTTCGACCTTGCCCTCGAGGCTGGCCGGGTCGACACAGAAGTTGTGGTTCTGGCTGGTGATCTCGACGTGTCCGGTGGCCTCGTGACGCACCGGATGGTTGCCGCCGTGGTGCCCGAACGGCAGCTTGAAGGTCTCGCCCCCGAGCGCACGGCTGAGGAGCTGATGGCCCAGGCAGATGCCGAAGACGGGCACCTGGCCGACGAGCTGCGCGATGGTGTCGACCGCATAGCCCACCGTCGCCGGGTCGCCGGGGCCGTTGCTGAGGAACACGCCGTGTGGCCGCCGCGCCATCACCTCGGCGGCACTGGTGGAGGCGGGCACGATCTCGACGGTGCCCAGCTCGGCGAGGTGACGCAGGATGGTGGTCTTGATGCCGAAGTCGAAGGCCACGATCCGACGCGGGCCGTCACCCATGATGTACGGCTCGGGTGTGGTGACCTGGGCCACGAGATCGACGCCGTCGGTGCCGGGCTCGGCCAGGGCCACCGCCTGCAACTCGGCTTCGGAAATGGTGCCGAACGCACCCGGCATGGCGCCGGTGTCGCGCAACACGCGGGTGAGGCGGCGGGTGTCGATGCCGGCGATGCCGCTGATGCCGAAGCGGCGCAGCATCGCGTCGAGCGAGTCCTCGGCGCGTTGGTTGCTGTGGCGACGAGCCATCTCGCGCACGATGACTCCCCGGCAGAACGGCCGGGCGGACTCGAAGTCGTGGTCGTTCACGCCATAGTTGCCGATGTGCGGGTAGGTGAAGGTGATGATCTGGCCGGCGTAGCTGGGGTCGGTGATGACCTCCTGGTAGCCGGACAGCACGGTGTTGAACACGACCTCGCCGGCCGCCACGCCCGAGACCGGGTCGGCGCCGATGAGTTCACCTTCGAACACGCTGCCATCGGCCAGGACGAGCGCTGCTTCACGCATGGTTCCGACACTCCTTCTGCATGACCATGCACTCTACTGCATTCTCATGCATGAGGGATGTGCGGGCATGAAAAACGCCCCCTCGCGGGGGCGCGGTGTACGAGTGGACAGACTTCACCTGGTGCTCCTTCCCGTACGAGCCTCACAGGACTCGTTTCACGGTCAGATGGAAACCATATCAGTGACGGCAGATCAGCGACGACCGGGCTAGCGTGCCGTCGTGCTCATCCGAGTCCTGCTGGCGTCGCCGCATCGCTTCCTCGCCGTGGAACCGGTGCTCGCAGAGCTCGACGAGGCCCGTCGTACGCTGGAGCACAGCGGCTTCCGGGTCACGGCCACGCTGCTCGGTGAACCCGCCACCGGCACGCAACCCGCCGAGTTCGCCAAGCAACTCGGCCTGGAGCTGGGGCACCTCTCCCCCGCCGCGCCCGGGTTCGGCGGCGCGCTGCTCGACGGCTTCCGGCTCGCGTTGCACGACGAAGCCGACGTGATCGTGTCGCTCGACGCGGATGGCCAGCACGACGCCCGCCAGATTCCCGAGCTCGTGCGCAGCCACCTCGCGAGGGGCAGCGGCCTCACCATCGGATCGCGCTGGACGCGTGGCGGCTCGTCACCGGGAACGGGGCTCGGCAGGTCGCTGCTCAGCCGCGCCGGCAACGCGTCGGTGAAGGCCATCACCGGCGCCCGGGGCGTCAGCGACTCGACCACGTCGTTCCGCGTGTATGCACCCGACGTCGCGTCGCTGCTCCTCCAGGAGGAGTTGCCCGACGAGACCTACGGCTTCTTCAGTGCGATGGTCGCCATCATCCAGGCGCACGGCTTCCAGGTGGACGAGGTGCCCATCGTCTTCCGCCCACGTTTCGCCGGCCCCGACCCGTTGGACCAGAGCGACTTCCGCGAGTTCGCCAACAGCCTGCCGCAGGTCCGCCGGCACGTGCGTCAGATCCGCAAGGAGATGCGCAGCAACCAGGCGCTGTGGGCGCAGCGCAACCCGCGGCTCCGGGCGCAGGCGGCCACCGGTGAGTCGTTGTTCGGCGCCACGGAGGAGCTGGCCAACCTGGCCGATGCCGACCGCTTCCTCACCTGGATCAGTGACGCCATCGAGCCCCACCTGGGAGCACGTGTCCTGGAGGTGGGCGCCGGAGTCGGTGCCATCGCGACGAAGTTGGCATCGGCGGGGCACGACGTGGTCGCCATCGAGCCGGCCGACAACGTGTTCCCCGAGCTCCGACGCCGTACCGACGACACCGATCGGGTCGAGCCGTTGCAGGTGACCTCGCAGGAGCTCCTCGGATCCGGCGTGGCGCCCTTCGACTCGGTGGTGTACGTGAGCGTGCTCGAACACATCCGCGACGACGTCGACGAGCTGCGCACGGCGCGGCAACTGCTGAAGCCCGGTGGCACCCTCGCCCTGTTCGTGCCGGCGATGCCGTCGCTCTACGGCAGTCTCGACTTCAAGTCGGGCCACTTCCGACGGTACGACCGCTCGCTGCTGCAACAGGTGGTCGTCGACGCGGGCTTCGAGATCGAGCGCATCACGTACATGGACATCGCCGGCGTCGTGCCGTACTTCCTGATGTACCGCCTGCTCGACGTGCAGACCCTGGACTCGGGCTCGTCGAAGATCTACGACCGGCTGATCGTGCCCGTCAGCCGCGCGCTCGAAGCTCGCGTTGGAGCGCCAGCTGTCGGCAAGAATCTTGTTGCGGTTGCACGTCGACCTCTGGACTCGTCCCCACCCGCTTGAGCACCACGACGTTGTCGTCCTCGAACTCCACCTCGAACGGTCCGCCCGGCTCGCGCATGTGGTCGTAGATGGCCTGGTTGTTGGCGCCGATCTGGGTCTTGTCGAGGATGACGTAGTCGATGATGGTGGGGTCGGGCAGGTGGGCGCAATCGTCGTTGCCCCACACCGCCGCCCAGAACGGGTTGGGCCAGTCGAAGATCTCGCGTCGATGCGCGAGGTGCGGGAGGATCTGGTAACTCGCCGACACCGCTGCGTCGTCGGGGATGTGCGACAGCGCCTCGCGGATGGACTCGTGACGCGGGTGGGGTTGGCTCCAGTAGACGTACTCGTCGGGGTTGAGCGGTGACGGTGACCAGGCGACGTTGGAGACATACGCGCAGCCGAGCAACCACATCGGCAGCAGCACCTTCGCCAGCTTGAACCGCCAGAACACGAAGGCACCCTGGATGGATGCGATGAAGATGGGCGCGATCATCACCGAGGTGTACTGGTAGCGGATCATGCGCGCGTACGGGCTGAGCCCGATGACGCTGGCCAGCATCTGCGGCGCAGCCATGAGCAAGGCGAGCGGGCTGGCCACCCAGGTCCAGCCGACGGGCCACGACAGCTGTTTGTAGAACGTGAGGCGGTCGTGCTGCACCGCGTCGCTGACGACCTTGTCGGGCCGACTGATGATGTTGCCCAGGATCTCGGGTGTCGACTTGCCGTAGTTCCCGTAGAAGTACGTGATGTAGAACGGCTCGTTGCCGTCGTTGAAGATGGGGATGACGATCTTGGTGGCCACCGCGTACCACGCCGCGCCCAGCACCATGGCGCCCACCGACATCTTCACCACGCGCCGGTAGTCGGGGGCGTTGCGCATCACGATGAGCAACACCACGCCCATCATGAACACGGCCATCGCGACGTCTTCGCGCGTGGACAAGGCGATGACGACCATCGCGTAGAACCAGCCCCATCGCTCGTGTGTGGCGAACCACCACGCGAACAGGAAGGGGGTGATGACGAGCGCCTCGGGATGGAACATCGCCCAGCTGATCCACTGCAGTGGTGCGTACATCAGGAAGACGATGGCGAAGACCAGCCCCATCCACGGCGTGCGGAACTTGTCGCGGGTGATCAGATAGATGGGCGCGGCACCGAGGCCGAGTGCGAACGCCTGGAAGACGTAGAGGAACCGGGGGCCGGCGCCGAGCCAGTAGAACGGCACCAGCGCGTAGCCGATGAGGTTGACGTGGTGGCCCCAGAAGTCGAGGCCGCGCACGGTCATGAACGTGTCGCCACCCCGCGACAGCAGCCACAGACCCTGGTCGTAGATGCCCATGTCGTACGACCACGTGCCGAAGTTGTCGTGGTTCTGCACGCCGAGGCTGCCGAACAGCACGGTGAACACGACGATGCCCAGGAACACCAGCCAAGCGGCTGGGTGCATCGTGGCGATGAGGTGCAGGAAGCGATCGCGCCAGTCACGCAGCCGAGCGACGAATCGCTGGGTCATGCCGCCCGGAGCACCGGCACCAGTGCGGCGAGCACTCCGTTGACGAAACGACCGGAGTCGTCGGTGCTGAACCGCTTCGCCAGTTCGACCGCTTCGTCGAGCACCACGGCGACCGGGACGTCGCGCCGGCCGAGCAATTCGAATGCCGCCACGCGCAGCACGATGCGGTCGATGGCCGGCATGCGCGCCAGTGTCCACCCCTTGGCATGCGCGGCAATGGCCTCGTCGAGCTGGGCCTGGTGGGTCTGCACGCCTTCGACGAGCACGCGCGTGAGCTGGTCGGGGGCCGCGATCTGTGCGGCGAGCACCTCGGAGGGAGCGATGCCCTTGGTCTCGGCCTCGTACAGCAGGATGAGCGCACGCTCGCGTGCGTCGCTGCGGACGTCGTCGACCGGTCGTGCCGGACGTGACTCGCGTCGGGCCACGGGTCAGACCCGCGTGATGTAGTCGCCGGAGCGGGTGTCGACCTTCACCCGGTCGCCGATGTTGATGAACAACGGCACCTGGATGACCTTGCCGGTCTCGAGGGTGGCGGGCTTGCGGGCACCGCTGACACGGTCGCCCTGGATACCGGGCTCGGTCTCGGTGATGGTGAGTTCCACCGACGCAGGGATCTCGACCGTGACGATCTCGCCGTTGTAGAAGGCGATGATGGCGACACTGTTCTCGACCATGTAATCGGCGGCGTCGCCGAGCGCCACGGGCGACACGTTCTGCTGGTCATAGCTCTCGAGGTCCATGAACACGTACTCGTCGCCGTCGCGGTAGAGGAACTGCATGTCCTTCTTGTCGAGCATGGCCTGCTCGACGCGGACCCCGGCGTTGAACGTGCGGTCGATGACCGCACCGGTGCGCAGGTTGCGGATCTTGGAGCGGACGAACGCGCCGCCCTTGCCGGGCTTGACGTGCTGGAACTCGACGACCGTGAACAGAACGCCATCGAGCTCGAGCGTGATGCCGTTCTTCAGGTCGTTGGTGGTGATGGCAGGCACGGAGAATCCTTCGGAGATGCAGTGAGGACGCGGCATCCGTCGCTGGTGACGACCACCAGGTCCTCGACACGAACGCCGCCGAAACCTTCACGATAGACGCCTGGCTCCACGGTTACGACGTCGCCCACCTGCAAAATGGCGTCACCCGCACGATTGACGAAGGGGTCCTCGTGGATGAGGAGCCCCACCCCATGGCCGGTTCCGTGGGTGAACCAGTCGCCGTACCCGGCGTCGGCGATGATGCCACGGCACACGCCGTCGAGCTCCTTCACGCTCATCCCGGCGGCCACCGCGGCCACCCCGGCCCGCTGCGCGGTGAGCACCAGCTCGTAGAGCTTGGTCTGCAGCGCCGTGGGCGCTCCCACCACGAAGGTACGGGTCATGTCGCTGTGATAGCCGTCGACCAGCGCTCCGACGTCGATGATGACCGTGTGGCCGGGCTCGATGAGGGTGTCGGTGGGGCGATGGTGTGGCAGCGCGGCGTTGATGGGACCGGTGGCCACGATCGTGTCGTAGCTCGGGCCGCTGGCGCCGAGTTCGCGCATGCGCAGCTCGAGCCGGTTCCGCACCTGCGCCTCGGTGAGGCCGTCGCCGAGGGACGGGACCACCTCGGCCAGCACGGCGTCGGCGATGCGGCAGGCACGCGCGATGGACTCGATCTCGTCGGAGTCCTTGATGCGCCGCTCTGCCTCCACCACGCCGGAGGTGGGCACCAGCGTGGCCGTCAGCGCAGCTCGATACTGGCCGTGCTGGGCATAGGTGACGCTGGTGGCCTCGAAGCCGACCGTCGCGAACGGAGCGCACGTGGCGGCGATGTGCTCGAGCGTCGCGGCCCCGGTGGCGCCCACCAGCACGTCGGCTTCGACACCGGCCGCGGCGAGCTGTGCAGCGGCCTGCTGCCCATAGCGACCGTCGGTGACGAGGGTCATCGAGTCGGGGCCGATCACGACCCATCCGTTCGATCCGGTGAAGCCGGTGAGCCACCGCACATTGGTGAGGTCGCTCACCAGGAGCACGTCGGCCCCCGACAGGCGGGCGCGGACACGCTGGACCCGTTGCGCGACGGTCACGAGGCCGCCAACCGGCGTGCCACGGCCTCGACCGCCAGTTCGTAGCCGTGCATGCCGAGACCCATGATGGAACCCGTGGCCACGGGAGCGACCACGCTCGTGTGGCGCCATGGTTCGCGAGCGTTGGGATTCGAGATGTGCACCTCGATGACGGGGCCGTTGAACGCTGCCAACGCATCGTGCAACGACCAGGCGTAATGCGTGAACGCGCCAGGGTTGATGATGATGGCCGCGGCGTCGTGCCGTGCCCGATGGATGGCGTCGACCAGCTCGCCCTCGTGGTTCGTCTGGAACGCCGACACGGTGTGCCCATGACGCTCTGCGGCGACGACGACCGCGGCCTCGTAGTCGGCGAGGGACGCCGACCCGTAGATGTGCGGCTCGCGCTGTCCGAGCAGGTTCAGGTTGGGTCCGTGGAGGAGGGCGATGGTGGCCACCCGCCTATCGTGCCACGCCCGCCTTCCAGGTCGGTCGATCAATGCAGTACACGACGTGTCGCAGCCCCCACCAGCCGGGGGTCATCGGATGGTCGAACTCGCGGCGAGGGTCGACGGTGAGGCCGATCTTCTCCATCACGCGACGGGAACGGTGGTTCGTGACGGTGGTGAAGCTGACCACTTCGTCGCGCGGGAGCTCGATGTGTTCGAAGGCGAACCGCAGCACCTCCGACGCGGCCTCTGGAGCGAAGCCTTGACCCCAGTGCTGCCGAGCGAGTCGCCACCCGATCTCCACGCAGGGCGTGAGCCCCTCCACTTCCCAGGTGGGCATCGCCACACCGACGAAACCGATGCACTCACCCGTGTCGAGCCGCTCGGTGGCCCAGAGGCCATAGCCACGCTGGTCGAGACCTGCCTGCATACGTGCCACCATCTCGTCGCTCTGCGGTGCAGTGAGCGTGCTGGGGAAGTACTCCATGACCGCCGGATCGGCGTTGAGCGCCGCGTACGGTGCTCGGTCGGCCTCGGTCCATCCGCGCAACCACAGGCGCCCGGTTCGGAGCTCCTGGGTCATCGCATGTCGGCGAGGGTGGCGCCGGCCAGTTCGGGGTCGACTCCCGCGACGACCTCCACGCCGTTCGGTCCGTCGAGCACGAAGGTGAGCCCATCGGACAGCACCTTCTTGTCGCGACCCATCAGCCCCACGAGCTCGGTCGCCGCGAGCCCGCTCGGGAGTGAGGTGCCCAGTTCGTACGAGCCGCCGACGACGTCGTAGTGCTGTTGCACCCGCACCTGGTCGATGCGGCCGAGACGGTGCGCGAGATGCGCCGCGTACACCAGGCCGACGGCGACGGCCTCGCCGTGTGCCAAGGAGTGACCGGTGGCGATCTCGAGCGCGTGCGCCAAGGTGTGGCCGTAGTTGAGCAGCGCGCGGCGACCGCCCTCACGCTCGTCGGACGACACGATGTCGGCCTTGATCTGCACACAGCGGGCGATGCGCTCGGCCTCGTCCATCGCCAGCAGGTCGTCGCCGGTGAGGAAGTGGTACTTGGCCATCTCGCCACGGCCGCAACGCACCTCGCGTGGCGGCAGCGTGGCCAGCGCATCGAGGTCGCAGACCACACCGCTCGGCTGCCAGTACGCACCGACCAGGTTCTTGCCCTCGGGCAGGTTCACCCCGGTCTTGCCTCCGATGGCAGCGTCGACCATGCCGACCAAGCTGGTGCTGACGTGCACGATGGGAATGCCGCGGTGCCAGGACGCTGCTGCGAACCCGGCGACGTCGGTGACCATGCCGCCGCCCACGCCGATGACGACGTCGTGACGGGTGAGCCCCATGCCGGCGAACCCGCTGCACAGCCGTTCGATGGTGGCGAGGGTCTTGTGGTCCTCGCCCTGACCGATCTCGAAACGCTCGAACGGCATGCCGGGATCCACGTCGAACGGGATGCCCTCTTGGGTGACGACCGCTGCCCGACGAGCGGTGGACGGCAGCATCGCAGCCAGCTCGCGACGCGCACCGTGGCCGACGAGCACGTCGTAGCTGCGCTCGCCGAGCGGGACCCTGACGGTGATCATCGAAGGACCGCCTCGACGACCTCGCCGACCGAGCGACTGTCGATGAGCACGATGGCGTCGGCCACCTCGCGGTACAACGGTTCCCGTTCGTCGAACATGCGCTGCAAAGTACCCGCTGGATCGGTGTCGAGCAGCGGACGGTGGCCACCGCCCTTCACCCGCTCGACGAGCGTGGCCGGGTCGGCGCACAGCCAGACCACTCGGGCACCGGACGACTTCAACAGCGCCCGGTTGGTGGCGCTGAGCACCACACCGCCGGCCGCAGCGATGATGCTGGGGGTGTCGCTCGCCAGAGCCTGACGCAGCACCTCGGTCTCGAGCGCCCGGAACGCGGGCTCGCCGTCGGCGGCGAAGATCTCGCGCACGGTACGGCCCGTGCGGGCCTCGATGACCGCGTCGCTGTCGAGCACCGGGCGCGACAGACGATCGCCGAGCACGCGGGCGACCGTGGTCTTGCCGGTGCCCATCATGCCCACGAGCACCAGGTGCTGGGAGGGGCTGATCATGAGTTGACGATCACGACTCAGGGAAGCGTCTCGCGGAACGCCTGCGCGTTGCGCACGAACTCGGACACGCTGTCGCCCCCGAACTTGCGCTGGGCCTCGGCGGCCAGCACCAGGGCAACCATCGTCTCGGCCACCACACCCATCGCGGGGACCGCGGTGACGTCGGTGCGCTCCTTGAAGCTGACGGTCTGTTCCTTGGTGACGACGTCGACCGTTTTCAGCGTGGGCCGGTTGAGCGTGGCGAGCGGCTTCATCGCCGCGCGCACCACCAGCAGTTCACCGGTGGTGATGCCGCCCTCGGTGCCGCCTGCCAGGGTGCTGTCGCGCCGGTAGTCGTTGAGCTGCGGCACCCACGAGATGGCGTCGTGAGCAACGCTGCCGCGCCGGCCCGCCACGTCGAACGCGTCGCCGATCTCCACGCCCTTCACCGCCTGGATGCTCATGATGGCCTGGGCGAGCGCAGCGTCGATCTTGCGGTCCCAGTGGACGTGGCTGCCGAGACCCACGGGCACGCCGTAGGCCAGCACCTCGGCGACACCGCCGAGCGAGTCGCCGTCCTTGGCGCAGGCCTTGATCTCCTCGATCATCGCGTCGCCGGCCACCGGGTCGAAGCAGCGAACCTCGGACGCGTCGACCACGGCGAGGTCGGCGGGAGTTGGCCGAACGCCGCTGCTGCAGACCGGGCCCATCTGCGTGATGTGGGAGATGACCTCGACCCCGAGATGCGACAGCAACTTCTTCGCCACCGCGCCGGCGGCGACGCGCGCCGCTGTTTCCCGCGCGCTGGCGCGCTCGAGAACATCGCGTGCGTCGGTGAAGCCGTACTTCTGCATGCCCACCAGATCGGCGTGGCCGGGGCGGACCTGCGTGAGCGGATCCTTGGTGACACCGGGGGCCGGCGACATCTCCTCGTGCCATTTGTCGCTGCGGAACCACTCGCTGTTCTTGATCTCGATGGCCACCGGCGAACCGAGCGTGCGCCCGTGGCGCACACCGCCGATGAGTGTCAGTTCGTCCTGCTCGAACCGCTGACGAGGCCCTCGGCCGTACCCGAGGCGACGGCGGGCCATCTCGGCCTGGATCTCGTCGACCGTGATCTCGAGCCCCGCGGGGAGGCCCTCCATGATGACGACGAGCGCCTGCCCGTGTGATTCGCCGGCGGTGAGGAAACGAAGCATTCGTGCCAGGCTACTGGTGCCGTGCGGCGAGTTCCCGCTCCGCGGCGACGGCCATGACCTGCACATCGGGCAGGTGACCGTGCCAGAGTTGCTGTTGCAGCGCCGCCTGGTGCACGAGCATCCCGAGCCCGTCGACCGGGGTGGCGCCGGCGGCATGGGCCGCCCGGAGGAAGGCCGTGTGCCGGGGGTGGTAGACGATGTCGGCGACCACCTGACCGGCCCGAAGCGCACTGGGATCACACGGCAGATCGTCGCTGCCCATGCCGATGGAGGTGGCGTTGACCACGATGTCGGAGTCGCGCAGGTCGGACGGTACTCCGAGCACTCCGACCGAGCCGGCGAGCTGCACGGCATCCTGCGCGGTGGCGAGCGTGCGGTTGAGGACGGCCACCCTGGCCGCGCCGGAGCGCGCGAGCGCATCGGCGATGGCGCGGGCTGCGCCACCGGCGCCGAGCAGGCACACGGAACGGCCGTGCACCTCGTGCCCTGCGGCGGCGAGCGAGGCGACGAACCCGGCGCCGTCGGTGCTGTACCCCTTCAGCGAGCCATCGCCCTGGGGTACCACCGTGTTCACGCTGCGCAGCGCAGCGGCAGCGGGATCGAGCTCGTCGACCGATGCGGCGACGGCCTCCTTGTGGGGCATGGTGACGGACAACCCGGAGATCTGGAGCGTGCGCATCGCGTCGACGGCGCGTTGGCCGTCGCCGGGTGCGACGTGCAGTGCGACGTACACCCAGTCGACCCCGAGTTGAGCGAACGCCGCATTGTGCAGCGCCGGCGAGAGGCTGTGGTGCACGGGACTGCCGATGACGGCCGCCACGCGCGTGGCACCGGAGATCACGGCAGCACGCCCGCCTCACGTGCCTTTCGGATGTTCTCCTCGTGCTGCTCGAGGGTGGCGGCGAACGCATGTCGCCCGTCCTCGTCGGCGAGCACGTAGTACATGTAGAGGCACGGAACGTCGTCGGGCAACGACGTGCAGATGGGATCGCCCTGCGACGGATTGGCGGCGGGGTTCAACGCGGCCTGGATGCTGGCGCGACCAGGGTTGGCGATGGGCGTGGGCGGGAGCCCGGTGTGCAGGTAGGTGTTATAAGGCGTGTCGAGCGCCTTGAGCTCGTCGAACGGGCGCGAGGCGTCCTGCTGATAAAAGAGCGTCGCGTCGATGCCGAGTGGCGTGTCGAAAAACAGTCGGTTGTAGATGACTCGAGCGATCTTCGCCCGGTCCTCGGGCACGGCCGCCTCACGCTCGATGAGGCTGGCGATGATGAGCACCTGGTACGAGCTGTAGCCGATGGAGATGGCCGATTCGTCGAGGCCTTCCTGGCCGCCCACGCGCTCCATCAGATCGACCATGCGGCGCACGACCTGGCCTTCGCTCTCGCCGTTCGACACCTGGTACGTGTCGGGGAACAGCAGCCCTTCGAGGCTGTTGATGCCGTCGGGTTGGTACTTCGATCGGATGGTGCCGTCGGTGGCGGCGACGCCGAAGTCGGCACTCGACATGCGCGGCACCTTGTCCTGCAGCCGCGTGCCCATCTTGGCGTAGGTGTAACCCTCGGGGAACGTGACCTTGGTGAAGGTCTCCGATGGCGGCGTTCGCAGCACGCTCATGATGTTGCCCATGTGGTCGTTGGGACGGAGTTGGTAATAGCCGGGCGTGAGCTCCAGACCACCGTGGTGATCGACGTACCAGCGGAACACCCATGCCTTGGTGACCAACCCCTCGTCCTGCAGGCGCTCGCTGATCGTCTCCAACGTGTCGTCGGCGTTGACGGTGAAGGTGACGGGGTCGCCGGGGTCGCCCTTCGGGTTCACCTGTTGGGTGTACCAGAGGCCGCCGATACCGATCGCCACGACGCCAGCGAGCGCGAGAAAAGCCATGAGCGCGACGAGCCACTTGAACGGGCGACGGTTCTTGCGCGGCCGTTCGATGACCAGCGCGTCGGTGATGTCGGGGTCGTCCCACGGGTCGTGGTGCCAACGGCGTTCGTCGATCATCGTCATGCGCGCGGCCGCCCGTCGAGCCAGTGCTGGAGCAGTACCGCCGCCGCGATCTTGTCGACGACCTTACGACGTGCTTGCGCGTTCATGCCCGCTTCCATCATCGCCCGATCGGCGGTGACGGTGGTACGGCGTTCGTCGGAGGTGTGCACGGGCACGCCCACCACCGTAGCCAAGGCCTTGGCCTCGGCAATGGCAGCCTTCGCCGCCGGGCCTTCCGACCCGTTCATGTTCAGTGGCAACCCGACGACCACCGCTTCGGCTTCCTCGTCGAGGACGAGCTTGGCGATGGTCTGATGATCGCGAGCCGGTGATCCGGATCGCTGGATGACGGTGAGGGGTGACGCGATGGTGCCGGTGCGATCGCTGACCGCCACGCCGATGCGTTTGCTGCCGAGGTCGATGCCGAGCACTCGCACGGTCAGCCCCTGGCCGCAGCCTCCGCGATGCGCAAGGCGTCGTCGAGCCCATCGGGGTTCTTGCCGCCTGCGGTGGCGATGTCGCCCTTGCCGCCTCCGCCGCCGCCCACGGCCTTCGCCGCGTCCTTGATGAGGTCGCCGGCGACCTTGCCCGACGAGGGCTGCACCGCGGCCACGAGCGACACGCCGCCAGCATCGCTGATGCCGCCGAGCACCACGGACTGCGCGCCCTGTTGGCGCACGGCGATGGCGAGCTCGCGCAGGTCGTTCGGCGACAGCCCGTCGACTCGCGCGACGACGATGCCGTCGGACGACGACGAGGCGAGTTCCGCCGCACGTCCGCTCGCGAGCTTCGACCGCAGCGTCTTCAGTTCGTCGTGCAGCGACTTGATCTCGTCGATGCGCCGTTGGACACCGCCGACCAGATCGTCGGTGCTGGTGCCCACGAGTCGGGCCACCTCGGAGATCTGCTCGGCGTCGCGTTGGAGCAGCTTCACGGTGTTGGCGCCGGTGGTGGCCTCGATGCGGCGCAGGTTGCTGCCGATGGAGCTCTCGCTGACGACCTTGATGGTGCCGATGTCGCCCGCGGCGCGCACGTGCGTGCCGC
>JACQZZ010000003.1 GCA_016213625.1 Actinomycetota bacterium | reverse complement strand
TGTCGGCGAGGACCGGTGCGAGCTCTGCGTCACTGAACACGTCGTTGAGCACGACGAAGCCGTCACGGTTGAACTGGTCGGCCTGCTGCTGCGTGACGCGACGGAACGGGCCGGTGCGATCGACCCAGGTGAACTCGGTGTTCCACGGGTGTCGCTCGACGGCGGGAGCCTGCGTCATACGAGAACAGTACGACGCGCGACGGACGCCGAAGGGAGCGCACCAGGCCAACCGGACCGGCCGTCGCCCCTCGTGTGGGCGCGAGACCGGTCAGTCCCGAGCGGTCGCGCGCCCGTGGGCGCAGAACCGCTCACGGGCGAGCGGTCTCGCGCCCGAGCCGTTCGGGTGACCGGCCGCCAACCCCCGAGCAGCGGTCAGCCGAGGCCCATCGTCGGGGGGTTCTCGGCGGCGAGCACTGCGTCGAATCGGGGCCGCAGGCTCTCCACCATCTGCATGTCGGTGAACACCCACAGCCGGTTGGCGAGGATGGCGTCGTGCACCAGGTCGGCCACTGCGGCCGGGTCCATGCCCGAGCGCAGCTGGTCGCGCACGTAGGCGTGCATCATCTCCTCCATCGGCGTGGCCTCCACCGAGCGCTCCGGTGCCGCCCACTCGGGACGGTTACGCGCCGAGTCGGCGATCGCGGTGTTCACCCAACCGGGGCACAGGCACGACACGCCCACGCCCGCGGCCTGCAGCCGAGGATCGTGGAACAGCCCTTCGGTGATCCCCACGACGGCCCACTTGCTGGCCGAGTAGGCGGAGTGGCCGGGGAAGTGGCCCGCCATCGAGGCGGTGTTCACGATGTGCCCGTCGCCGTGCTCCACCAGGTGCGGCAGGAAGGCGCGGTGGCCGTGGATGACACCCCACAGGTTCACCTCGAGCACCCAGCGCCACTCGGCCTCGGTGACGAACTGGCCGCCCGACGGGCCCGAGCCGGCCACGCCCGCGTTGTTGCACAGCACGTGCACCCGCCCGAACCGCTCGATGGCTGCGTCGCGCAGGCGATCGACCGCGGTGCCGTCGGTGACGTCGGTGACCACACCGATGGCCTCGGCACCGGTGGCGACGATGCTCTCGACGGCGTCGTCGAGCTTGGGCACCTCCACGTCGGCCAGCACCACCTTCATGCCGGCTCGCGCGAAGCGTTCGGCGAACGCCCGGCCCATGCCGGATCCGGCCCCGGTGACGACTGCGGTCTTGCCCTGCAAAGAGTCCATCGGCGGATGGTAGCCAGGCGGCGGCGACCGCCGTCCCACCGTGGGGAGCGATCTGGTCAGCGCCAGAACGACACTGTTGCGTTCTGGCGCTGACCAGTACGGCGGCGAGGGCCTTCCACGGTGGCCGTCGTCGACGCGACCAGGGTCAGGCGGCGCCGGCTGACCGTTGGTCGGCGATGGCGAGCACCATCTCCACCATCGGGCCGGGTTCGATGCTGCTCGGGTCGTAGCGCGGGTCGAATGTACGCAAGTACCGGCCTCGCCCGAGCGGCCGGTGGATCCACGGCGGCAGGAACGGCGACGCCGACGAGCCTCTGGCCTCGAGCACCACTCGCTGCAGGCGAGCGATGTAGCGCTGGAAGTGCCACTGTGCGCGCAGCGCGCCGGCCACCCGTCGCAGGTAGCCGCCGGCCACGTGCTCGTACGCGCCGAACGCCACCGTGCGGTGCTCGATCTCCTCGGCCGCGTGCCACGCCCACAGCTGACGCCACGGGCCGAACGGGCGGTCACCGGCGCTGTTCGCCGCTTCCTCGAACATGCTGATCGCCATCGCGCAGGTCATCGCCTCGAAGCCCTCGGCATAGACGACGTTGAACCGGTCGGAGCGCTCGGCGGTGAAGCGCTTGTAGTCGGCGTCGAGCTCGTCGAGGATCACCTGCAACCGCTGGGTCGCCGGCACGCCGAGCTGGCGCATCACGATGTCGTTGATGCGCCGGTGGTTCTGGAAGTGCTGCGCCTCCTGGCCGATGAACGCCTTCATGTCGGCGGCGAGCTCCGGGTCGGTCACCTTCGGGGCGACGGCCCGCATCGTGCGGATGAGGTACGGCTCGATCGCGGGCATGGTGAGCGAGAACGCCACCAGGTAGCTCTCGTCGAGCAGGTCGATGCCGGGCACGACGTCGTCGAGGGACTCGGGGAACTCGAAGGTCACCCGGCGCACGGTGATGGTGCTCATCGAATCCTCCTTCGTCGTGATCGATGAACCCTAGTGGTCGCTGTCAGCGCAGTCGCTCGTAGCCGTCGAGCAGGAAGGCGGCGCCGGCGCCGATCACACCCGCAGGGTCCGCGGCGAGCTCGCCGAATGTTCGCTTCGCGCCGTAGGGCGCGTTCCAGAAGTCGGAGTCGCCCGGGCGGTCGGCCGTCCACGGCCCGACGTACAGGTAGGGCTGGTCACCCGGTGCGTCGCCGGGCGAGCCGCCCAGGTTCACGCGTCGCTCGGCGGTCGCCTGGGCTTCGACCGCGACGTCGAAGTGTTCGGGCCACAGGCGCGGCAGCGTCGGGGTCGCGTGGCTCGGGAGTGCGGCGAGCACACGGTCGAGGATCGCGGCGGTCTGCCCGAACCACTCGACGAGCTCGAGGGCGCCCGCTGGGTCGAGCGCCATCGGTGCGTCGATGTCGCCGAGCGGCGGGGTGTCGTGACCGACGTCGATCGTCTCGCCGAGGTCGACACCGACGGCGGCGGCGAGCTGCGCGAGCGACGCGCCGTCGATCGCCAGGGTGGCCACAGAGGCCGCTCCCACCTGATCGGACTCGACGACCAGGTGCGTGCCTGACACCCGCACGCGACGTCCATCGGTACCGAGGTCGGGGGTGCCGAAGCCGCCCGGCGTGACCCGCAGCGAGAACCGTCCGCTGTGCTCGATGCGAGCACGGGCGATCACGTGGACAGCGACACGCTGCAGCGCGGTGCGAGCGTCATCGAATGGTGTGCTCATGGCTCGCGAGTCTGGCATCGGCCGCAGAGCTGTCGCGCTGACCGCAGTAGCCTTCGACGATGGGGTCCGGCTTGAGAGAGATCATGATCCGTGCCGCCGAACGCTCGGCGTCGTTCCGCGAGACCGCCGGCGATCGACCGGTGTTCCCCGCAACGCACGAGCTCGATGCGCTGCGGGCCGGCCTCGGTGCACTGCGCTCCGAGTCCACCGACGCCAGCGCCGTCGTCGAGCAGCTCGCCGACCTGGTCGAGCCCGCACTCGTGGTGACACCCGGCCCTCGCTACTTCGGGTTCGTGGTCGGCGGGGCGACGGATGCGGCCACCGGTGCCGACATGCTGGCGGTCGGTTGGGACCAGAACTCGTTCAACCGGTTCACGTCGCCTGCGGCAGCGATCGTCGAAGACGTCGCCGGCGGTTGGCTGCGCACACTGTTCGGCCTGCCCGCGACCGCGTCGTTCGGGTTCGTGCCAGGTGGCCAGGGGGCGAACACCGTCTCGCTCGCCGCTGCCCGCCACCACGTGCTCGCCCGCACGGGATGGGACGTCGAGACGCAAGGACTCGCCGGCGGTCCTCAGGTTCGCATCGTCGCCAGCATGGAGCGGCACGTGACGATCGATCGCGCCGTGCGATTCCTGGGGCTCGGCACCTCGAACATCGAGGAGGTCGCCAGCGACGACAACGGTGCGATCCGCGTCGATGACCTCGAGCGAGTCCTCGCTGCGGGACCCGCTGCGCCGACCATCGTGTGCCTGCAGGCCGGGAACGTGAACACCGGCGCGTGCGACGACTTCGTCGCGGCCATCGAGGTCGCGCACCGCCACGACGCGTGGGTGCACGTCGACGGTGCCTTCGGACTGTGGGCCGCCGCGAGTCCCTCGACCCGCCACCTCGTGGCCGGGCTCGACGGCGCCGATTCGTGGAGCGCCGACGGCCACAAGTGGCTGAACACCCCACACGACTGCGGCTACATGTTCTGCGCCCACCCCGACTCGCACCACGCGGCAATGGTGCACCAGGCTGCGTATCTCACCGGCCAGGGCGAGGCCGGCGTGCGCTCCCCTGGTGACTGGGTGATGGAATCGTCTCGCCGCGCCCGCGGATTCGCGACGTGGGCCGCGCTGCAGCAACTCGGCAGCAGCGGTGTCGCCGACCTGATCGAGCGCTGCTGTGCGCTCGCCCGTCGGTTCGCCCAGCAGCTGCGCGACGTCGACGGCATCGAGGTGGTCAACGACGTCGTGTTGAACCAGGTGCTCGTCGCATTCGGTGACGACGCGCGAACCGACGGCGTCGTCGACCACGTCCAGCGCTCGGGCGTGTGCTGGATGGGTGCCACCACGTGGCACGGGCGCAGGCTGATGCGGATCTCGGTCTCGAACTGGAGCACCACCGCCGCCGACGTGGATCGATCCGTGGCGGCCATCGTCGAGGCCCATCGCTCGATGCCCTGACGCGTGTCAGCGGAGCGTGGCGAGCAGCTCGTCGAGCTGGGCGAACGTCTCGTGCATCGCTTCCTCGGCACCGCCGGCTTCGTCGAGCGCTTCCTTCGAGGGAAACACCTCGCTCACGATCACCAGGGTGCGTTCGTCCTGTTCCTCGAACGTCACGGTGGTGACCGAGCTGTGCTCGTCGGCCTCCTCGTTCGTCCACACGATGCGCTCGGGGGGCGCGACGTCGAGGTACTTGCCGAAGAAGTCCATGCCCTCGCCGAAGTTGAGCCGGTACTTGCCGCCGGTGCGCACGTCCATCTCGCAGTCGTGCAGCGTCATGCCCATCGACTTGGGCACCCACCACTTCCGGAACAGCTCAGGGTTCGACCAGGCCTCGAACACGATGCGTGCCGGCGCATCGAACCAGCGGGTGACGACGACTTCGCGGTCCCCCCGTCGCTCCACGGTCGTGCCGTTCGGGCCCACCATTTCAGTGCTGCTTGCGTCCATCTCGCTGCTCCTTCTGCTTCAACGTTTCGATGACCTTGTCCAGCTCGCTGAACCGCTCGTCCCACAGCTGGTGGTAGTGGTCGATCCACGACGACACCTCGTCGAGCCGGCGCGAGCTGATGCGACAGTGGCGCACCCGGCCGACCTTCTCGGTGACGACGAGCCCCGCGTCCTCGAGGACGCCGACGTGCTTGCGCATGCCGGTGAGGGTCATGTGGAACTGCTCGGCGAGGTCGGTGATCGACGACTCGCCGCGCCCGAGCTGTTCCAGCACGCCACGCCGGGTGCCGTCCGCCAGTGCGGCGAACGCAGCGTCGAGATCGGAAGGCGGATACTGAACCATATGGTTCAGTATTAGACCACACATGTCGCCCGGCGCGCAAGGGCCACTTCACGAACGCGACAGGACCCGGCGCGCCACACCGATGCGGCGCGCCGGGCCCAATGCGTCAGATGCCTGGGATGCGGACCAGCAGCAGCTGGCCGCCCTCTCGCTTGTAGGTGAAGTCGGGTTGGCCGTCACCGTTCAGGTCGGGGCCGGGCGCCTTCTCCACCCACAGGGAGTGCGCCTGCACGTTGATCAGGAATGCACCGCGCCCGAACGCGGCGGAGGCGTCGACGATGCCAGTGGACTCCCACGCTCCGAGGTTGCCGGCCGGACGACCGTCGACATCGGTGGCACCACCATCAGCCGACTGGTTCACGCTGGCGACCACTTCCGGCGTACCGGTGAACGGCACGTACCACAGGCGGGCGGCGGTGGCCGCCGGATCGGTCGACGTCACCGGGAACTGCTGGCTCGAACCGGGGTCCTCGGTCAGCAGCACACCGGTCCGGGTGGTCTCGATGTTGTCGGGTTGGTGCACTTCGGTCACGGTCTTCACCGGGTTGTCGTCACCCTCCACGAACACCGACAGCGACGTCACCTTGGTGGGGTCGGTGGGGTCGAGCACCATCTTCCACACCCGTCCGTTGGTCGAGCGGAAGTTCGGCGTGTCGAGCGACTGTGTGGCCGTACGGCCACGACCCGAGTCGACGATGTACACGACGTTGCCCTTGCCGGGCCGCTTGTCGTATGCCATGTCCTCGACGCGCACGAACTGGAACACGTTGTTGATGTCGCTCCAGTACTCGAGCACCCACTGTGGGCCGTCGACACCGACCGGCGCCGCCGACCGCAGGTCGAGCTGCCAGCTGCCGTTGGTGGGCGGCAACGGGTAGCCCAAGTCGGCCGCCGTGATGGTCGAACCGTCGGCGTTCTTGCCGGTGGCGATGTTCTTCGGCACCTTGATGAAGTGTCCGGTCACCTCCGTGCCCGAACCCGGGAGGACGTCGTAGTAGTTGCGGACGCCCGGCGTGTCGGAGACGAAGGCCCACAGGTCACCCGTGTCGTTGAGGAATGACGAGGTGTTCGGCGCGATGTACGAGTACAGCTGCGACTGCGAGGGCACCGCGCCGGCGGGGAACACACCGGTGAGTGGACCACTGGTGAACGTGTCGTCGCCGGTGAGCACCACCGGCTTGCGGTAGCCCGGCACGGGCAGCGCGTTCTCGTGGTTGAGCCGGCCCATGCCGTAGATGGGACGGCTCTTGCCGGACTTCACGTCGAGGGCGACGACCACGCCGACCTCCTCCGCGGCCGGGTCGCCGATGGGCGGCGGCCACGAGTCCTCCCTGCGGTACACGTAGTCGGGCGACTCTTCGTTCGTCAGCAGGATCTCACGGTCGAAGCCCTCCTTCCGCGTGGCGAGGTAGTTGGAGCAGAAGCGCTGATAGCCCTGCGCACTGGAGATGACGAACTTGCCGTTGAGCACGCCACCCGAGCGCTGGTTGAGGCTCAGCCGACTCACCTGTGCGTTGTCGAAGTCGTTCTCGCCGTTGGCCGCCGTCGGCGCGGCGGTGTTGTAGGGGAACGGCACCTTCGCCGTCTCGTGGTTGACGTAGAGGTCGACCCTCCCTTCGCCCCGGGTGCGCAACGAGATGCCGTCAGGAATGGCCTCGAAGCGATAGCCACTGGGCAACACGTCGCCCACCGTGAGCAGCGGCTTGATCTCGGTGCCAGGTCGCACGCCGGTGAGCATCGCTGCTTGCGACGTGGTGAAGCCGGCCTGATGATCGTCATCACGATCGGCCCTCGCGGTGGCCGGCATCACGGCGACCAGGGCGACCAATGCGGCCGTGGAAACAAGAGCTCGACGAGCCATAGCACTACCTCCCGAAAAGTGGTCTTGCCCGCCGCACCAGTTGGTCTAGCAGATCGGGAGAGGGCCCTCGGACGGGCAATGTCCCGGTCAGCGCCAGAACGTGACTGGGCGATTCTGGTGCTGACCAGAACGCGCTGGGAGTCAGCCTGCGCGGCGGCTCACCTGCACACCGGCGACGGCGATCAGCGACTCGACGCAGTCGCGCACCGAGTCGTCGAGCAGACGGAAGCTGATGGGGACCGCGGCGCGGATGCGGTCGTTGCGCAGCTCGAGCCCGTTCCAGATCGAACGGAACTCGTCGGCGCGGGCCTTGTGCCGGTCGGGAGTCGCGTCGACGATCGGGCCTGGGTCGTGGTGCAACTCGGGCAGCACACGGTCGATGGTGGCGACGACGTCCTCGTAGGAGCGACGCTCCGTCGACCAGGCGATGTAACGCTCACCGTTCGACACCCGATCGCTCTCCAGCAGGCCGGAATGGCACGCGGCGTTGTCGCGCACGTCGACGGTCATCCACGGTCGATACGGACCCGTGCCCTGGAAGATCTCGCAACGACCGCGCAGCATCAGCTCGACCAGGTGCTGCCACGGCCCGCCGTTCTTCTGGTGCGCCGACTGGATGGGCCCGACGTTGTCGGCGGGGCACACGGTGATCGCATCCCAACCCGCACTGCTCGACGTCGCCGCTTCGGAGAACGCGCGCTGGGCGATCACCTTGCCGATCGAGTAGCCCTGGCCGCGCTCGGGTGAACGCTTGGGGTTCGACTCGTCGGGGTAGCGGTCCTCGTCGCACACGGGACGGCGGGCGAGCTCGGTGATGTCGGCCTCGGAGATCACCGCTGCGACGCTCGACGTGACCACGGCGCGCCGCACGCTGCCCGACCGCTCGATGCTGGCGATGATGTGGTCGCAGGTGCGCTGCACGTACTCGGGATCGTCGTAGGTGGACACGTGCGACACGTGGGCCACGCCATCGCATCCAGGGAACACGTCGTCGAAGCAACCCGCTTGATCGAGGTCGGCCGCGTGCAGCGTGAGTCGACCCGATGCGTACGGGTGCATCGCCTTCAGGAAACCGACTTTGGCGTCAGCGTGCACGTCGCGCACACACGCCCGAACCCGATGTCCGCGATCGAGCAGGTCGCGCACCACCCAGCCGCCGATGAACCCGGCAGCGCCGGTGACCGCGATCGTCGAATGCTGCGGAACGGCTGGCACGGTGGCCCTCCTCTGGTCGGACGTCGGACAGCATCGCATCCCGACGTCGGTCGGCAACGACGGAGGCCGCAGGATCGAGGCGGCTCGGCCGTTTGGGTCACTTCGGGATGGGGGAAGCGAGCCAGGCCGGGGCATCGCGTGTGTATGTCCCGGGCCGAGCGGGAACAGGGCCGACAACTGGAGGTACGACATGGACCACGATGCAGTCGACGCACACGCAGGCGCGGTTCACCGTCGCGATCTGGCGAGAGCGTTGCGGTTCGGGCTCGCGATCGCAGTCGTGATCGCGCTGGTACTCGTGGGGCTCGACAATCGCACCAAAGTGCGCGTCGGTTACGTGTTCGGTGACGCGCAAGCACCCGTGTGGGTCGTCATCGTGGCGTCAGCCCTCGCCGGCATGGTCGTGGCCGCCCTCATCAGGCGAAACCGCCACTAGCAGCCGGCTCGGTCGGTCGCGAACGTCAGCCGGCGATGTCGAGGATGCGCACGGGCAGCTCGCGTGGCCCGCGAATCTGACCGGTGCTCCAGCGGACGTCGCCCGCCAGTTCGAAGCGGGGGAACCGCTTCACGAACTCCTCGATGGCCACCTTCAGTTCCAGGCGAGCCAAGTTCGAGCCGATGCAGCGGTGAATGCCCAGCCCGAATGCGGCGTGGCGGTTCTCCTGCCGATCGACGATGAACTTGTCGGGGTCCTCGAACGCGTGCGGGTCGCGGTTGGCGGCCGGGAACGGCAGCAGCACCCAGTCGTCCTTCTTCATCGGGCAGCCGTGGAAGTCGTGGTCCTCGGCCACCAGACGAGCCATGGTGACCGGCGCGTAGGCTCGCAGGAACTCCTCGAGCGCGAAGGTCATCACGTCGGGGTCGTCGATGATCCGCTGATGGTCTTCCGGGTGCTGGGCCAGATGCCACAGCGACGAACCGATGGCCGACCAGGTGGTGTCGATGCCGGCGATGAGCAGCAGGATGACCATGCCGCCCACGATCTCGTCGCTCATCTCGATGCCCTCGATCTGGACACCCATCAGGTAACTGGTGAGATCGTCGCGGGGGTTCTCACGGTGCTCCTGGATCTGGGCGAAGATGTACTGGCCCAGCTCGTCCATGCCCGTGCGGCTGCCGGGCTCTTCGTTGATGCGCTCGAGCGTCTCGTGCACGAAGTGACGGAACAGGGCTTCGTCCTGCTCGGGGAAGCCGAGCATCTGACGGATGACGCTCACCGGGATGTGCTGCGCGTACTGCTGCGCCGCGTCGATGATGCTCTCGCCCGCGCTGAGCTCGCCCAGCTGGTCGAGCAGCGACACGCACAGCTCGCGCACCTTCGGCTCCCAGGGCTCGATGACCTTGGGCGCGAAGGCGGGCAGCAGCAGTCGGCGAGCCATCGCGTGGAACGGCGGGTCGCTGGTGATGGGCGGCGCACCACCGATGGGCGCGGGCAGCGACAGGTCGCCAGGTCGTCCGACGCCCACCACCACGCTGCGGCTGGTGAAGTGCTGGGTGTCGTACGCGATCTCGCGCACGGTGTCGTGGGTGATGGGCACCCACATGCCGCCGTAGCGATCGGAGTGGGCCACGGGGCACTTCGCGTCGCGCAGCTCCTTCCACACCGTGGGGGCGTTCGGGTTGTACGCCGGGTCGCTGTGGTCGAAGTCGGTGGCGAAGTCGGTGACCGGGCCGTAGTCGTCGGGGTTGTAGGGCACGCGTTGCCACACGTGAGTGCCCTCGGGCGTGTCGCCGAAGATGGGCGGCACATAGCCGGGGCGGTCGGCGGGTGCGACGGTGTCGGTCACGTCAGTCCTCCAGGATCGAGATCGCGTGTTCGGGACAGTTGCTCACGGCGAGGCGAGCCTTCGCCTGCAGCTCTTCGGGCACATCGCCCTCGACGAGCAGGACCGACTGGCCCAGCTCGTCCACGTCGAACAATTCCGGCGCCAACGCATAACAGCGGTTGTGGCCCTGGCACTTCTCAGCATCGAGTCGCAGCAACATCGGGTGAGACACTAGAGGCTGTTTCGTCTCACGTCGACATCGAGGTGTCTGGCGGGCCCACTCGCGGATCGATCGGAGCGGCTTGGCGACCGTCGACCGTCCATCTGGTCAGCGCCAGAACGGCACAGGGCGGGTTCTGGTGCTGACCAGAACGCGGGTCGGGACGGGCAAGGACTTCCCGAACGACTGAGCGCCGCGGCAACGTCGAGGGTCAGTTGAAGCGGTAGCGGAGTTGCTCGCCGGTCTCGTCGACCGCGGCTTCGCCGGTGAGCCGGAGGTGTTCGAGGTGGGCGTAGGTCTCGCTCTCGGCCATCGAACCCCACGACCGCTCCTGGAACAGCACCTCCATGAACTCGTGCACGGTGCCGCTGCCGATCTCGCCACTGGCGGTACGCAGCTTTTCGAGACGCTCGTGATGGTGGCGCTTGATGGCCTCGGCCCGACCCGAGAGGTCGGCGAACTCCAGGCCGTGCGCCGGCAGCACCGTGCGCACACCATCGAAGGTCTTCATCAGATCGAGGCTGTCGAAGAAGTCCTTCAGCGGATCGACCGTGGTGCCCAACCCGGAGATGTGCGGGGTGATGGTGGGCAGCACGTGGTCGCCGCTGATCATCACTCCCCCGGCCGGGTCGTAGAGGCAGAGGTGATCGATCGTGTGACCGGGTGTGTGGACCGCCACCCACTCGCGGCCACCGAGCTCCATCACCTGCGCGTCCTCCACCCGGCGCGTCGGGGTCGGTGTGGGGACGAAACGACCCGCCGCCTTGCGCATCGCCCAGTAGCGCAACCGACGTGCGCGGGGCATCGAGTACGGATCGCCACCCCATGGGGTCTGCTTGGCGAACGGTCCACGCCGTAGGTCCTGTCCCTGCAGCGACTCGATCTGCGCCTTCACCGGACCATCGATCACTTCCAGTTCGTCGGCGCTCTCCTGGTCCTCGGCCTCCGGGTCGAGGAACGTGCGGAACGCCTGGTGCGTGATCACCTCGGCCCCGAAGCGCTTGCGGAACTGGCCGGCCTGGCCGAAGTGATCCGGGTGGGAGTGGGTGATGACCACCGAGTGCACGCGTTCGATGGCGAGACCGTCGACCTTCATGATCCGCTGCAGCTCGCGCCACGTCTTCGGGCCGGGCAGCCCCGGGTCGACGAGCGTGATGCCGCGAGCGTCCTCCATCGCGTAGCAGTTCACGTGTCCCAGACCAGGCAGCGAGATGGGCAACTGCAGTCGCAGAATGCCCGGCGCGACCTCCTCCACACCCTCTCGCGGAGGCTGCCGTTCTTCACGGACTGGCTTCGGCGCGGCATGGTCGTGGTCGGTCACTCCCGTAGTCGTAGCGGAGGTGAGCCCGGAACCCGAAGTCGCACGGCATGCGGAGGACCGAACGGCCACCTGCTGCCGTGTTCACACATTGCTCACACTCAGGCTGCATGCTGCGGGTGTGACGGGACGACTCCACAGACGCAGGACGGCAGCCACGGTGCTCGCGATCACGCTCATGGCCGGGTGTGCCGGGGAGTCGTCGTCGACCGACACGGCCGTGTCGACATCAGCCGCGCCGTCCCGATCGACGGCGACACCCACGAGCGACACCACCGACGCCGAGCCGGCCGCGACCGACTGCTCGCCCTCGGGTGGTCCGACCACGGTGGCCTACCGGACGATTCCCGGCGTCGACACGGACCTCACCAGCATCGACATCCACCCGCCCGCGTCTCCGGTGTGTGACGCCCCAGTGGTGATGTGGGTCCACGGCGGCGGCTATCAGACCGGTGACAAGTCGAACCGCATTCGCGACAAGGTGACCCTGTTCAACGACGCCGGATGGATCCTGGTCAGCGTGAACTATCGCCTCACCGCCCCGGGGCAGGTCGCGTCGGCGGAGTTCCCCGACCATTACGACGACGTCGCCGCCGCGGTGGCCTGGGTCCACGAGCACATCGGCTCGTACGGCGGCGACGCCACCAGGATCGCGCTCCTCGGCCACTCCGCCGGCGCCGACATCGTGGCCAATGTCGTCACCAACCCGACCTACCTCGACGCGGTCGGGCTGGGTCTCCCCGCGGTCCGTTGTGCCGGGCCGCTCGACACCGAAGGGTTCGACAAGACCGCCGCCAATGCCAGCGACCCCGACGGCGAGCGCGAGCTGTGGGCCGCGGCGCTCGGCAACAACCCGGACTACGCCACCGACACATCAGCGACCCTGCTGATCGAGCCCGACATCGGCATCCCACCGATGATCGGCGTCGTGCGCGGCTCTCCGCAGCGCCAGCAGATCGAGACCGCGTTCCTCGACACGCTCGCCGCGAACGGTATCGAGGCCACCACGATCGACGCCCGCTCGCTCACCCATGCCGCGGTCAACGCCAACATCGGCGCACCCGACGACACCGTGATGACAGCGCCGCTCATGACCTTCCTCACCGACTGCTTAACACAGGAACCCGGCGACGGGACGGCGACCATCGAGACGACGGCGCCGACCGCGCCCACCACGGCGGAGGTCGCCCTCTGGCCCTCGCTCCCCGCGACGACGTACGACGTCGTCGTCACAGAGGACATCGTGTACGGGCAGGGCGAGGTGGATGGAGGCGGGTCGTTCGTCGACCTGCTCCTGGACCTGTACATGCCCCAGGACACCGGCCAGGCGGAACTTCCGTTGGTGGTCGTCGTGCACGGAGGTGGTTTCCGGGGCGGGTCGAAGACGCAGGGCAACGTGGTCGACTGGGCCCAGGGCTTCGCGTCCCGGGGGTACTTGGTCGCGTCCATCGACTACCGGCTGTCGGGCATGGACCCCGTGCCCTCGTCGCGGGTCCAGCCGATGGTCGACGCATTCGTCGCCCTCGGCGGCACCGTGCAGGAGATGGCTGCGATCGCCGCCATCGACGACACCTTGACGGCGCTCGACTTCCTGATCGCCCGTCCCGACACTGTCGACACGATGACGACGTTGGTGGGCGGGTCGGCCGGCGCCGTCACAGTGGACTACGTGGCGTACGCCCTCGACGACTTCGGCATCGAGCGGCCGCCGGTCGCCGCCCTCGTGTCGAACTGGGGCGGGCTGCCGGTCGGCGGCTCGGCAGCGACCTTCGTGGACAACCCCGCGCCGTCCGGCGAACCCCCGTACACGGAGCCGCCGGTGTACCTGGCCCACGCCACCGGGGACACCACCGTGCCGTACTCGCTGTCGACCGACATCGCCGCGCAGGCGTCAGCCGTGGGTCTCGATCACGAGCTGTACACGAAGGACGCGGACGCGCACGCCTTCGACCTGACGTCGAACGTGGTCGCTTCCGGCGTCAGTGTGCTCGACGACCAGGTCACCTGGGTGACCTGCCGCCTGTACCCGCACCTCGCCGGCGCACCCGAGTGCGCCTGAAGCAATCGATCAGCGCCTCCGTCCACGCCTGGTGATCCTTGGCATCATCGCGTCGCGGGTCGGTGGGAACCGGCTGCACTCGCAGGATCCTTGGTAGCGCGTCAGCCCAGCGACTCGAACACTCTGAGCACCGGATCGGAGTAGTCCTCTGCGGGTGCATCGACCTGTTGCACCGTGATGGTCATGGTGATGCCGCTGTCGGGACACGCGATGGCCGTCGTGCCTCCGTACCCGGTGTGCGAGTAGCACGTCTCGCCGGACGGACTCTCCATCAGGAAGATGCCCAGGCCTTCGCTCGCGGCTTCCGAGCCGGGTTCGGCGTCGGCGGCAGGGGTGATCATCTCGGTGAGGGTTTCGGGCTTGTCGAAGACTCGGCCGCCGAGCAGCGCATCGAAGAACATCGAGATCTCACGGGTCGTGCTGACGATGCCGCCGCCTCCGTACATGTCCTGGCCCGGATCGATGTTGGTGTAGTCGAGGGTGCCGATGTACTGGTGACCGAGCGGCTTGTCGGGGGCAGGCCGATCGAGACGCTCCACGAAGGTCGACGTGAGGCCGAGTTCATCGAATCCAAGGAGTTCCGCCATCGCCGCGCCATAGCTGGTCACGCCCATCGCACGTTCGAGCAGATCGCCCAACAGGACATATCCGGTGTCCGCGTAGTGGAACTCGGCGCCGGGTTCGGCCAACGGGTCGTAGTTGTCCATCGCGAACTGCACTTCGAGTTCGCGATTCCACTGGAACGTGGGATCCGCTTCGAGCATCTCCTGGAACTTGCCCTCGTAGTTCTCCTCGAAGCCGGCGTAGTCGGCAATCCCCGAGGTGTGGGTGAGCAGGTGGCGAACGGTGATGGCGTCCACGTCGTACCCATCACCGCTCAACATCTCGAGATAGGTGGGCGACAGGTGTTGCGAGATGGGGTCGTCCAGGGTGAGTTCGCCCATCTCGGCCAGGCGCAGCACCGACGCAGCGACGAAGGTCTTGGTCACGCTGGCGACTCGGATCGGTGTGTCGACCTCGAGCGGAGCCGACGAGTCGAGTTCCAGGGTGCCGGCTGCAGCGCCGCCGGTGAACTCCGGCGAGATCACCCACATCAGATGGCCAGGTGAGTTGGGATACTTCGCGACGGCTTCCGTCAGCCATTCCGTCAGCAACGCGTCATCGAGCGCGGCGGCGACCGCCACCGTCTCGGCGGAGGTTTCGACGATGGTCTCGGCCAACGTCGGTGGGGATGTCGTCTCGGTGCCGCTCACGCTCGACTCGGTCGAAGGGCTCGACGACGGGTCGGACGAACATGCGACGAGGCTCGTCAGCAGCGCGAGCACACCGGCAGCGATCGCACGACGGGTGATGACCATCATCGCAGAAGCGCTCTCATCCGTTGCGGTGGTGGTGGTCATGAAGTGTCCTCCCATACGCGAATCGGAGCGGGGGTGCTCCGATCACATGGGTGAGCATGAACCACATCTGAGCGCCGTACATCGGCTGACTGACGTATCCTGCGCACGACCGATCGCGGGTACGTCATTTCGCGGATGTTGCACATCCCATCGAGGGCGACGATGAGGCGATGAGTCAGGCAGGGAGACCTCGGGGCGACCGCCATCGTCGTTCTCCTAGGCTCCCGGCGATGGGCGATCGTATGGAGCGTCTCGCAGGACGGGCGTCGGAGGTCGACGGCATCGTCGAGGCGCACGCCCAAGGTCGCCGCCTCGTCGTGGTCTGCGGGGAGGACGGCGCCGGGAAGTCCGCTGTGCTCGACGAAGCGGTGTCGCGTGCGGCCGGGAGAGGTACGCACACCTTGGTGGGCCGGTGTCCTCGCATCAGCGTGTCGGCGTTGGAGCCGTTTTGGCAAGCGTTCGGACCGATGGCGTCTGAGTGGACGACGATCCCGACGACGTTGCATCCGCTACGGCGAGACGTGCTCAGAGTCTTGGGACCGTCGGGGGCCCATCTGGGCTCGATGCCGACCGATCCTGCGGTGCCGGGCGCGTTGGCCGCGGCACTCACCGCGCTGGCCGGCGAGGCCGGCCAGCCCGAGCGAGCCTTGCTGGTCATCGACGACGTGCATTTCGGAGACGCTGATCTCCGTGTGTTGCTCGGCGCTGTGGCGCGGAGTTCGGCAGCAGTGTGCGCTGTGGTCAGCCTCACCGGAACATCGGTTGACGCGTCGGAATTCGTGGAAGAGATCGGGGCGCCGGATTCCGTGTGTGTGGCACTGGATGGACTCGATGAAGCAGCGGTACGGCAGATCGTGCTGAGTCGACGTGCCGACGCGAGCCCACAGATGATCGACGAACTCCACCAACGAAGCGGCGGCAACGCGCTCTTCCTGCTGACGATGCTCGACAGCGACACCCACCTCAGTGGCGACGACGTTCCCGCCTCGATCGCCGACGGTGTCTCTCGTCGACTCGCTGGCCTCCCGGACCGAGAACGGGCGATCTGCGAAGCGGTGGCCATCGTCGGCCGGTCCTGCTCGTTCGAGCTCGTGCAGCGCCTCGTCGACTTGTCGGAGAGTGACGTCGTGGCCGGTCTCCGGCGGCTGCAAGACCTGAAGTTCATCGGTGAGGGACCGCCCGACGAGTTCTGGTTGCGTTCACCGATGATGGCCGCGGTCGCCGCGGCAACCACGCTCAGCCGGCAACGGCGGCGTCTGCACACCACCGTGCTCGAAGTACTCGAGGCGACCGACCACCCAGACCCGGCAAGCGTGCTCGCTCACGCAGCAGCGATCGGAGACGCGCGCCGTGCGGTTCCCGCGGCACGCGCAGCGGCCATGTCGGCACTCGACAACGGAACTCCTGGTCGAGCCGCGCGGCTCGCCGTCGAGGGGCTCAGCTTCGACCCGGCCGATGTCCGCCTCCTACTGGCGGCTGCAGAAGCGGAGCTTCGTTGCAACGATTGTGCAGCAACCGAGCGCCACGGCCTCGCGGTGACCGTGTCACCCTCGGCCACGCCATCACAGCGCGCTGCGGCATGGCGTGTTCTCGCTCGCGCACGCTGGCACGTAGGAGATGGCGTAGGACGAACCGACGCTCTCGACCGAGCCGCCGCACTCTTGCCACTGGTCCCTCGTGGCGCAGAGTGGGCCCTCGTCCACCTGGCCCAGGCAGAAGCAGCGATGGTCGCCGACGATCTCGAGCTGACGCTCGAGGCTGTCGCCGCCGCACGAGCCCACCTCTCCCCAGCGGTGGCGGAACACGAATCGCTGTCAGTGGCGCTCGATGTCATCGAGGGGTCGGTGCTTGCCAGTCGCCGAGACGACATCTCGACACGGGGCATCTCGATGCTCGAGCGCGCGCTGCCGGTGGTGCTGGGCGCAGGGGACGTGGCAACGGCCGGCCGAACACTCAACAATCTCATTCACGCGACGATCTACCGGCGTCCAGCCGACTGGACCGCCGGATTGGTCGACCAGCTCGACACCGTGAGTACCTACGACGAGCGATTCCGCCCGTACGTTCGATTGTGGCGCGCCCTCCTCGCCGAGTGTGAAGGTGACTCGACGTCCGTTGCGGCGCATGCGCGCGTGCCGGCCCTGCCGTGCGATTCTCATGATCTGTGTGTCCGCCTCGTCGGTGTCCACCTGTTGCTCGACCAGCACCGTCTCGTCGAGGCGTCAGCCGTGCTCACCGCAGCATCAGCGTTCGCCGCATCGCGGGCCGACCCCGAACTGGAGTGGTGGACGACATGCCTCTCGTTGCAGCATCGCGTGCTCGCCGGAGAGCAAATCGCCACGGAGATCGTTCAACGGCTGGAAGGTCGTGCACACCCAACGCTGATCGCAGGGGACAAAGCCGGCGGTCTCGCGATTGTCACCGCCCAGCACTGGCCCGGCACGACTCCTGCGTTGGCCGCTGCGATGTCGCAATGGCTCGACCCGGTCGCACAGGTGGCCTGGACACTGCATCTCGACGCGATGGCGTGCGCTGCTGCTGGTGACCACGAGGCCGCGATCGCGATCGCGACGGCCAGTGCCAACGATCCCCATCCACGTGCAGCCGCAAATCGGGCCGGCGCGTGGATAGTGGCTGCTCGCTCAGCCGCAGCAATTGGCGACCGAGCGCGCGGGCGAGCATTCGCTCACGCCGCGCTCAGCGCCGTCGCTCACTGGCCCGGCACCACCCAGGACGAAGCACGATCGGTGCTCCGATCCCTCGGTGGCCGCCCAACGGCTCAACGGTCCGCCGGGTTGACTCCACGCGAGCAGGACGTCGCGAAGCTGATCGCGGCAGGCCTCGCCAATGCCGAGATCGGCCGCCGACTCGGCATGTCCGCCCGCACGGTCGGTGTCCACGTCACGCACATTCTCCCGAAGATCGGGGCCAGCAATCGCACCGAGATCGCCATCCACGCGGTGCGTTCCGGCCTCGCGGAGTGACCCGTCGTTGCCACGTCGCCGTTGTTACATGTAACATCGTTCCATGGCTCGCCAACCATCGTCGTCACCCACGGCCATCCGTGTACGCGCCCACCGGCAGCGGCTCCGCGAGCAGGGGCTCCGGCCCATCCAGATCTGGGTTCCCGACGTCAGATCCCCCCAGTTCGCCGAGCAGGCGCACCTCCAGTCACTCGCACTCGCTGCGAGCCGACACGAAGCCGACGACCAGGCCTTCATCGACGAGCTGGCCGACGACGAGTGAAGCGGGGCGAAATCTGGACGGCATCGGCGGGTACCGGCACCGTCGGCAAGCCCCGACCCGTCGTCATCGTCCAAGACGACCGGTTCGACGCCACCGCGTCGGTGACCGTCTGCGCGTTCACCACTGACCCCACCGATGCACCGCTGCTCCGATTGCTCATCGAGGCCGATGACACGACCGGTATCCGGGAGTCCAGCCGGCTGATGGTCGACAAGGTGACCACCATCCCGCGTGCCAAGTTGGGGGAACGCCTTGGTCAGTTGAGCGACGACGACGTCATCCGACTGTCGCGTGCCCTCGTCGTTTTCCTCGGGCTCGCCGGGGCCTGAGACCGGAGCGGTCAAGGGTGCCAGCCCGCTGTGCTTGACTCGGTACATGGCCGACAGGATCGAGATCACCCGCGACATCGCCGCAAGCCCCGACGCGGTGTACGCCGCGATCTCCGACGTCACCCGCATGGGTGAATGGTCGGTGGAGTGCCATCGATGCGAGTGGCTCGAAGGGTTCGACCACGCGGTCGTGGGCGCGAAGTTCGAGGGCCACAACCGCAACGGCGAGCACGAGTGGGTCACGGTGGCCACGATCACCAGGGCGGATCCGGGACGCGCGTTCACGTTCGAGTGCTCGATGTACGACTTCCACTTCTCCACGTGGGGCTACCGCATCGAACCCACGGACTCCGGCTGTCGGGTCACCGAGTGGAACGACGATCTGCGCCCCGAGTCGGCGCTCGAGTTCAGCGCGAAGGTGTCGGGCATCGCGGATCGTGCCGAACGCAATCGGCAGACGATCAGCGGCACGCTCGAACGCCTCGCTGCGGCGCTGGAGCGCTGAGCGCGCCGCTCGTCGTTCATGACCACTCACTCCGACACACCTCACGAGCCCGAGGGTGACACGCCGTCCATCGCACCGCCCGCGCACACCAGGCCGAGCCGGCGCCTCGTTCCCTATCTGGCCGGGCACGCCCTCACGACGATCGGCGAGTGGGCCGTGCTGATCGCGCTCCTCGTGTACACCTACGACCGCAGCGGCGCGACAGCCGTGGGCGTCGCGTCGTTCGTCGCGATCAGCCCGTACCTGTTGCTGTCGCCGGTGACGGCACGGATCGCGCAGCGGCACCCGCCGGGCACGGTCCGGCTGACCGGCATCGCCGCCCAGGCCTTCGGCTTCGCGCTGGCCGGCGCGACCGCGTTCGCGACCGGGCCCGTGTGGCTCGCCGTCCTCGGGGTGATGATCGGGTATGCGGCGTCCACCGCGCTGCGTCCGGCCGCCGCCGTGCTGCTCCCCGCGCTCGTGCGGACTTCACGCGAGCTGACGACCGCCAACGTGTGGGTCGGCCACGGCGACACGGCGGCCCTGTTCCTCGGGCCGCTGCTGTCCAGCGGACTGCTCGCGGTCGGCAACCCGGGCACCGCGCTCACGGGGGCTGCCGTCGTCACGGCGATCGGGCTCGTGCTGTCGATCCCGTCGTCGTGGAACGGACCGCCGGCGGCCATCGACCCCACCGCGCCGACCACCGATCGACCCGGCCTTCGAGATGTCGTGCTCGGACCGTTCGCCGACATCATCCGGGTCGTCAGGCGGCCAGGTTCACGCGGGGTCCTGCTGGTCTCGATGGCGCAGTTCGTCGTCGTCGGAGCGAGTGACGTCATCTGGGTGGTCATCGCCGCCGAGCACATCGACCTCGGCGGTGCCGGTGCGGGCATCCTCAGCGCGCTGTTCGGGTTCGGGTCGTTCCTCTGCTCGGGTGTGTCGGGGCGCGCCGCCCGCAGGCCACGGGTCGCACCGCTGCTGCTGCTCTGCCTGGGGACGATCGCCGTCTCATCGGTGCTGCTCGGTTGGGTGATCACGGTCGCCACCGCGCTCGTCCTGATCCCCGTGATCGGCCTCAGCCGCGGCCTGCTCGACGTGCTCGCACGCGTGTTGCTCCAGCGCTCCGCGCCGCCATCGGAACTGGCGAGCGTGTTCGGTGCCGTCGAGACGCTTGCCGGCATCGGCGGCCTCGTCGGTTCGCTGGTCGCCCAGGTGCTCATCGCGCAGTCCGGTGCGACGGCAGCGCTGATCGGCATCGGGATCATCTTCGGCCTTGCCGCGGTGGGGCTCGCCGGCTCGCTCCGCAAGGCCGACGGTGCCGCCGATGTCCCGGTGGTCGAGATGAGTCTGCTGCGGTTGCTGCCGGTGTTCGCACCGCTACCGGTGTGGTCGCTCGAAGCGGTGGCGCGCAGCGCGCGCGAGGTGCACGCGCCGGCGGGCACCACGATCATCACCGAGGGCGAACCGGGCGACGCCTTCTACGCGATCGCCGATGGCCGCTTCGAGGTCACCCGAGCCGGTGCGCCGGTCAGCAGCATCGGCCGCGGTGAAGGGTTCGGCGAGATCGCCCTGCTCGCCAACGTCCCCCGCACCGCAACGGTCGTCGCGACCACCGCGGGGAGCCTGCTCGCGATCGACCGCGACCCGTTCCTGGTGGCGATCACCGGCCACGAACCGGCCCACGACGCCGCGTGGACCGTCATCGAGTCGCTGTCGGGCCACACCCGCAACCCGACCCAGTAGCGTCGCCGTCACGTCGTGCTGTGACGATGGGTGGGCGTGGATCCGCGTTGGTCGGGCGGTGTCGTCCGCACGGGGTCAGGGGCCGTCGAGGCGGGGTCTGGTGTGGTGGCGACCGACGCCGAGACGGTGCGGTCGGTGTCGGTCGGGTCGTTGGTGAACATGGTTGGACTCGTTCGGAGTGAGCGAAGGGGCGATTTGCGGTTCGCCGGAGACCCAGCGCCGGGGAACCGCCGAAGCGATTCCCCGACGACCGGGTCCGGCGAGTTCAGGTGGCGACGAGGGCGTCGAGGACGTCGAGGCGAGCAGCGCGTCGGGCGGGAACGATCGCTGCGACGGCGCCGGCGAAGCAGGCGATCGACGTGATCACGGTGAGGTTGCCGATCGGGTAGGTGAACTCGTCGAAACCCTGGTCGGCGAGCGCTCGCACGACGGCCCAGCCGAAGAACGAGCCGATCCCGAATCCGAGCGCGGTGCCGAACAGGGCGATCATCACCGACTCGCCTCGTACGACCCGTCGCAGTTGACGACGAGTCATGCCGACCGCTCGCAGCAGACCGAGCTCTCGAGTTCGCTCGTGGATCGAGAGCGACAACGTGTTGGCGATGCCGAGCAGCGCGATCAGCACCGCCAGCGCCAAGAGCGCGTAGACCACGCCCAGCACCGTGTCGAGTTCGCCGTTGACCTTGTCGAGGAACTCGGCCTTGTCCAACGGCGTCGTGGTCGGGTAGGCCTTCGCGAGCTCGCGGATGGTGGTGTCGTCACCGGAGGCGTAGATCCGGAAGTCCATCTGCCCGGGCAGGTACCGGTCGAAGGCTGCGACATCGACGAAGTAGGACCCGACCCATTCGGCTGACTCGTCGAACGTCGCCTCGACGACGAGCGTGTGCGTGCCGGTGGCGAAGCTGACGTCGACCGGCGTGCCGATCTCCCAATCGTGGTCGGCCGCGTACTCGACGTCGACGGCGATACCGTCGTCGCCGAGACCGGCGATGTCGCCGGTCACGTCGCCGAGGTCGAAGACCTGGCCGATCGTCGAGCCGGTGAAGCCGTTCACGAGGGTGTTGGAGCCTTCGACGACCGCCGGCGCCATCCGGCTCTCGGTGACGACCTGGACGTCGGAGGCAGCGTTCATCTCGTCAGCGAGTGCGAGGCTGAATCCGCCGCGACCGTCGTACCCTCCGGATTCGACGATGTGGGTGCCGGTGAAATTGTCCTCCAGCGATCCGGAGAACGACGTCTTCACCGACGCGGCCAACACGGCGATGAAGGTGACGAGCGCGACGCCGATCATCAGCGACGATGCCGTCCTGGCGGTGCGCTTGGCGTTGCGCCTGGCGTTGCGGACCGACATGTCGCCGGTGATGCCGAGGCGCCCCACGATCACGCCGAACGCCCCGATCACCGGGCGGGCGAGCACCGGACCGAGCACGGCGACACCGCCGAGCGCGACGACCGCGCCGAGACCGACCAGCTCGATGCCGCCACCGCCGAGTCCGGCGAGCAGCGTGGCACAGCCGATCGTCGTGATCGCCGCGCCGATCACGATTCGGCGCCGGGAGGTGCCGGAGTGGTCGACGGCGAGCGCACGCATCGCAGCGACGGGCGGGACCCGTCCGGCGCGGCGGGCCGGCATCCAGGCCGACAGCACCGTGATCGCGAGCCCGATGCCGGCCGAGATCGCCAGCGACGCCGGCAGGATCACCATCGGGCCTTCGGGCAGGTCGACGCCGATTGCCTCGAATGCCGCTCGGAGCCCGGCGGCGAGGCCGACCCCAACGGCGAGACCCAGGCCGGCACCGGCGATTCCGATCGCGACCGCCTCGGCCATCACCGACCACAGCACCTGGCGGCGGCTGGCGCCGAGTGCTCGCACCATGGCGAGCTGCTGGGTGCGCTGGGCGACGGTGATCGAGAAGGTGTTGTTGATCATGAACGCCCCGACGAACACGGCGACGAACGCGAACACGAGCAGGAAGAGGCGGAACGGACCCATCTCGTCGTGGAACGCCGCCTTGTCCTCGGCGATCAGGGTGGCGCCGGTCACGACCTCGAGGCCGGGAACGGTCGCGGAGATCCGCTCCACGATCTCGTCCTGGCTGACGCCGTCGACCGCCTTGACGGCGATCGCGTCCACCCGGCCGGGCGAGGACAGGTACTGCTGGGCCGCGTCGTCCGTGAACAGCACGGCGGTCGCGCCGGCGAGGGAGTCGTGGTCGCCGAACGTGGCGATGCCGGCGACCGTGAACGTCGTGGGCGACTGTTGCGTGAGCACTGTCACCCGGTCGCCGACGTGGACGTCGCCCGTGCGCGCTGATCCGCGATCGATCACGATCTCGTCGTCGGACTCGGGGGCGCGCCCCTCGGCGATGCGGAACGGGTCGATCGACGAATCGCCGACCCAGTTGAACCCGAACGCCGGTGACTGCTCCTGGTCCCCGACGACCTCACCGTTCGTGCCGACGATCTGGGCATAGCCGGTGACCAGGATCTCGGCGCGCGCCACGCCGGGCACCTGGCGGACGCCGTCAATCACCGAGGCGTCGATCCGTTCGCCGACCTGCCCGAACGACAGGTCGACGTCGGAGTGGGCGCGGACCATGGCGTCGATCCCGGCGCGCCCCTCCTCCATCACGCTGTCGCCCGCTGCCATCAGTGTGTCGGTGATGATGAGGGTGCCGGCCATCAGGCTGACACCGAGGAGCACCGCGAACACGGTGCTGAGCATGCGGCGCCGACGGGCGACGAGCTCCTTGAGTGCGAGTTCGAACATCGTCAGCCTCCGATCGTGCGCATCTGATTGAGGACGGAGTCGGGCGTCGGTTCGTCGATGTCGGCGACGATCCGCCCGTCGGCGAGGAACACCGCCCGGTCGGCATACGAGGCGGCGACCGGGTCGTGCGTGACCATGACGATCGTCTGCCGGAACTCGCGGACGGCGATGCGCATGAACGACAGCACCTCGCTGCCACTGTGTGAGTCGAGGTTCCCGGTGGGCTCGTCGGCGAAGATGATCTGGGGGCGCGCGACCAGTGCCCGCGCGACCGCAACCCGTTGCTGCTGCCCGCCCGACAATTCCGACGGACGGTGCTTCAGGCGCGGACCCAGACCGACCGTGTCGACCACGTGGCCGAACCACGCCTGGTCGACCTTGCGGCCGGCCAGCTTGACGGGAAGGACGATGTTCTCCTCTGCGGTCAAGGTCGGGACGAGGTTGAACGACTGGAAGATGAAGCCGACCCGGTCACGGCGCAGCTCGGTGAGCTGTCGGTCGCCGAGCCTCGCGATGTCGGTCTCGCCGATGTGGGCCGATCCCGACGTGAGCGTGTCGAGCCCGGCGACGCAGTGCAGGAGCGTCGATTTGCCGGAGCCCGACGGACCCATGATGGCGGTGAAGCGCCCGGTCGCGAACTGCACCGAGACACCGGCGAGGGCGTGCACCGCGTTGTCGGCAGCGCCGTAGGTCTTGACCGCGTCGGTGACGCGTGCGGCGACGGTCGCGGTGCCGGGGACGCCGATCTCGGATGCGATGGTGAGTGAAGTCATGTGGATCATCTCCTGGTGAAGTGGTGGTGTGTGAGCGGCGCCACTGAGGGGGCGTCGGACGAAGCGCATCGTGCGCGCCGCTCACCGCGCGGGACATCGGGGTCCGACCCCCAACCCGCACCCTGAGATCTGCGAGCGAGAGACGGCGCTACCCCGACGGCACGGCGGCCCGGGAAGCCGACGGGCGACGCCAATGGCGTCGACTTCGCGACCAGGAGCGCATCCACTTCCACGAACCACCAGGTCAGTGACGCCACGCCGAGCCGGATTCACGAATCAGGGTGCCACCCCGATGTCGCCGGATCCCCACGCGCCGCACGATGTGATCGTCACCTCGAAGTCCGATCGCCGATCTCAGCGTCGAGCCGGCGACCCGACCGAGGAGGTGAGCCCAACTGCCCGAACGAAGGAGTACCACGATGTTCCACCATGATGTCCAACTGGTGATCGCCCGCCAGATCGTCCGCGAGAGGGTCGCCGACGCCGAGCGGCGCCGCCTCGTCAACGAGGCTCGACCCGCTCGACCTGAGCAATCCGACCGACCCGCCCGATCACGGTGGTGGCGATCGCCGACGCGCCGGCTCCGACCGCGCCAACTCGCCCCGTGCTAACCCCCCGAGTCGGGGTTCCACCCGAGAAATCAGGGTGGGACCCCGATGTCGGCGCGCACCGCCCGAGTCAGGCTCGTTTCCATGAACCACTTCCTGCTCTACCACCGCCATTCGTCCGCGGATTGTGCCGCGTCGTTCGCCGCCTGGAACGGCTTCGCGAGCCATCTCCGGGGCACGTCGGCGATGTCGACGTGCGCACACAACGCACACGAGATCTGGTGGTTCGTCGACGCGCCCGACAGCGCCGCCGCACTCGCCCAGCTGCCGGGCTACGTCGCTGCGCGAACCCTCGCCTTGCGGGTGAGCCCGGTCGTCATCCCATGAACGGTCGGTGCTCGTTCGACGACCGGTCGATCATGCCGGCCACGGCGGGGAAACCACCCTGGCGTGCGGCGAGGAGCGTCGTTACAGTTGACGTGCCTTCGCGTCCCACCGGCGCCGGGCAGGGAGCACGCGATGGTCGGAGTGCCAGCGCAGATGCTCGGCCGAGACGCCGAGCTCGCGGTCCTGCGGGACGCCCTCGCGCACTCGACCACCGGCCGTTGCCGCTTGCTCCTGGTGTCCGGCGAGGCCGGCATCGGCAAGTCCCGACTGCTCGACGAGCTCGCTCGCGATGCACGCGCTCGCGATTGCCTCACCCTCACGGGTCGCGCCGCGGAGTTCGAATCCGACGTCCCGTTCGCGGTCGTGATCGACGCAGTCGACAGCTACCTGCGTTCGCTCGACCCGAACGACATCGATCGACTCGCCACTGACCGCCTGGGCGCGCTCGCGGCCGTCTTCCCGTCGCTCTCACGACTGGGAGAGGCCGTCGACGTACCCGTCAACGCGGGTGAGCGTTTCCGCGTCCACCGAGCGGTCGGTGAGCTGCTCGAACGGCTCGCCGCCCGGCAACCGGTGCTGCTCGTGCTCGACGACCTCCAGTGGGCCGATGCCGCATCGCTCGAACTGGCGGCCCATCTCGCCCACCGCCCACCCGACGGCGCCGTGCTCGTGGCATTCGGAATGCGGACGGGGTCGGTCCCCGAGCAGTCGCAGCGGCCGCTCGCCGGAATCGAAGCGTCGGACCACGTCACCACCGTGGAGGTCCCACCACTCGACCGGGACGCACTCGCCGGCCTCATCGGAGCGCGCCAGCCCGATGAGATCGATCGCTGGCACGACCTCACCAGGGGCAACCCGTTCTTCGCGCTCCAGCTCGCTCGCGCCGACATCGTTGCGGATCGTGCCGCGGACGTCGACGACGTCCCGAACGCGGTGCACCGATCGATTCGAATCGAGCTCGACGCGCTGTCACCGCTCTCGCAGAAGGTGGCCACGGCCGCGGCCGTGATCGGGGATCCGTTCCACCTCGATCTCGTCATCAGCGCCGGCACGGTGAGCGAGGATGACGTGCTCGCCGGCCTCGACGAGTTGTGCCTGCAGGGGATCGCGCGGCCGACGACCACGCCGAGAGTGTTCGAGTTCCGACACCCCCTGGTTCGATCGGCGATCTACCAGGCGACGCCACCCGGCACGCGTATCGCTCATCACCGCCGAGTGGCCGAGCAACTCCGCGCCCGGGGCGCCGACCCGGTCGAACTCGCACGCCATGTCGAGCACTCCGCGCGGCATGGCGACACGGCCGCAGTGGAGGTGCTCGGGCGTGCCGCGGCGTCGGTGATCGCCAGCGCTCCCGCGAGCGCCATCCGCTGGCTGACCACCGCGCTGTCGCTGGTCCCCGCCTCGGCGCCGCCACGAGCCAGAATCGTCCTGCTCGGTCATCTCGCGAACGCTCATGCTGCCGCAGGCGACCTCGGAAGTGGTCTCGAGGCGCTGCGCCGAAGTCTGTCGATCGTTCCTCCCGACGACATCCGCGCTCTGACGAACGTGTCGATCGCGGCATCCGAAGGTGAGCGCCTCCTGGGCCAACCGGAGGTCGCGGCGAACACCCTGCGGGCGGCGTACGAACGGATCCCGGACCGGAACTCGCCCGAGGCGGCGCGGATCGCGATCGCCAGGTCGGCGAACGCGTTCTACCTCGGGACGTACGACGACACCTTCAAGTGGGCCGACGAGGCCGTCCGTGTGGCCGAGCACCTCGACGATGTGTCGTTGATCGTCGCCGCCCGCACGGCCCGACTCGCCGGCACGGCGTTCGCCGGCCACATCCAGGGTGCCCGCGAACTGCACGCAGAGCTCGCGCCCCGATTCGACGGCCTCGAGGACGTTCAGCTGGCACCGCTCCTCGACACCCTGAGAGCGCTCGCGAGCGCCGAGTTGTACCTCGACCTCTACCCTGATGCGTACGCACATGCGACCCAGGGTTTGACGATCGCCCGGCGGACCGGCCAGACGCACCTGATGCCGATGCTCACGCCCGTCGCCGGGACGGCGGCATGGATGATCGGAAAGGTCGATGCCGCGATCGAGATCTTCGACGACGCAATCGAGGCCGCGCGACCCACCGGCAACGATGCCGTCCTGGCGTGGCTGCTGTTCAACCGATCACTCCCGGAGCTAACCATCGGCAACGTGGAGCAGGCACTAGCGATCAGTGAGGAGAGTTGGAGGCTGGCAGAACCCCTCGCCGAGGGCATGATTCGCGGACTCTCCGCCGCGGCCCGGGCGAGCGCTCTCGAGGCCAGCGGCCGGCCGGCCGAAGCGATCGAGCTCCTCTACGGATTCTCGGGAGGTCCGGAGCTGAGCCTCGTCGGCGGCGCGTGGAGAGGCGTCTGGCTGGAGATCGCGGTCAGGTGCCATCTCGCACTCGGCGAGGTCGAAGCCGCCAGAGCAGCCGTCGAACGAACGCGAGCGCTCGCGACATCGATGCCGGTCGACCTCGCGGTGGCCACGGCCGATCGATCGGAGGCAGCACACGCGCTGGCGACCGGTGATCCCGCCCGCGCGGTCGAGTTGCTGCGGTCCGCCGTCGAACACTCCGAGACGATGGAGTCCCCCGTGTACGTGGCCTGGAGCAGGGAACTGCTCGGTCATGCCCTCGAAGCAGTCGGCGACCTCGATGGCGCAGTGCGCGAGCTGTCGATCGCATCCGAGATGTCCGACGAGCTCGGGACGATCCGGCACCGCGACCGGATCGATGCCGATCTTCGTCGACTCGGCCAGACGGTGCATCGCAGGACACGCCGAGGCGTCGCGAGTGCCGGTGGGCTCGAATCGTTGACCGGCCGGGAGCTCGAGGTCGCCCAGCTGATCCGGGCTCACGCGACCAACCGCGACATCGCGAACGAGTTGTTCCTGAGCTTGAAGACGGTCGAGACCCATATCCGCAACATCTTCAACAAGCTCGGCGTGTCCTCTCGCGGAGAGATCGCCCGGCGGCTCACGCTTGCCGAATCGGCCTGACCGGGCGATGCGGCCAGAGGCAGGCCGAGAGCTCGTCACGGCATCGTTCCCGTGCGATGGTGTCGTTCGAACGCGGCGATCAGCTGTGGGATCGCCTCTCGAGCGTCGGCGACGATGCCGAAGTGGGCCAGCCGGAACACCACTGCGTCGGGGTCGTGGTTGACGGCGACGATGGTGCCCGAATCCTGCATGCCCACGGCGTGCTGCAGGGCGCCGGAGATGCCACAGGCGACGTAGAGCCGCGGTCGGATCGTGGCCCCCGTCTGCCCGACTTGGAGTGCGCGTTCGGCGAGTCCGGCCTCGACTGCCCCGCGCGATGCAGCTACCCGACCGCCGATCACACGGGCGAGGTCTTCGACGAGGTGCCAACTGGCGACGTCGCAACCGGCGCCACCGGCGATCACCACATCGGCATCGCGCAGGTCGACGTCGGCGGGGCTGATGCGACGCTCGAGGAGTTCCACACGTTCGTCGTCAGGCATCAGTGTCACGTCGATGGGCACCACGCGAGGTCGCCGCGGCAGCGCTCGTACGGCGAACACCCCGGGTCGCACCGTCGCCATCTGCGGCCGCGCCTCGGGGCACAGGCAGGTGGCGAGCACGCCCCCGGCCATCGCCGGGCGCACCATGTGCAACAGCCCTTCATGGGCCACATCGAGTCGAGTCCAGGTGTCGACGTAGAGATCGGTGCAGTCGGCCGCCAAGCCGGTGCCCAGCATCGAGGCGACACGAGGGGCCAGGTCGCGACCGACGGTGGTGGCGGCGAACAGCATCGCCTCCGGTCGATGCACGCGGGCTGCGTCGGCAACGACTCGCGCGTACGGCTCAGTGAGGTAGTCCGTCAACGACGGGTGCTCGGCGAGGTACACCACGTCGGCGCCATGACGGCAGGCCTCGTCGACCACTCCGGTCGACGAACCGGTGAGCACCAGCGCGCCCACCCCACCGCCGAGCTGTGGCGCGAGGTCGGTGGCCTTCGACAGCAGTTCACGCGACGCCCGGTCGAGGCTGCTGCCGACCGCCTGGCACACCACCCACACGCTGGCGTCACCATCGTGTGTCGGGCTGTCGAGCTGCGAGGGGTCGGCCGGGGCGGATTCATCCTCGGGCACGACACCGTCGTCGGCGAACGCGCCGCGCTCGATCAACGCGTCGAGCAACTGGTCGTATCCGAACTCGTCACCGAGGAACTGGCAGTGCCGATCGGGCCACGGCACGGGCGTCATCTTCGCGACCTTGGTGGGCGACGCGGCGAGGCCGACATCGGCGGGCCCAAGACCCACGTCGGCGGCAGTGACGTGTTCGATGGTCGCGGCGGCTCCCCGACGGCGCGCCGGCAACGACGGGTACCGAGGCGCGTAGCCCGTCTCGCTCACGGAGGCGACCACGGGCAGTGGAAGGCGCAGCCGTTCGAAGCCGCCTTCGACGATGCGCCGAGCAACGAGCGACATGCCGTCGATGGTGAGCGATTCGCATCCGGTTGCCTGCGACCAACCCAACCGTTGGGCCACCGACGGCCCGACCTGACCGGTTTCACCGTCGAGCGCGGACATCCCGCACAACACCAGATCGGCTCCACCCATCCACCGGATGGCGGCAGCGAGCGCGTTGGCGGTGGCCCAGGTGTCGGATCCTGCGAGCAGACGATCGCAGAGGAGCACCCCGCGGTGGGCACCCGCGGTGATGGCCTCGCGCAGTGCCTGCTCGGCGTTCGGCGGCCCCATCGAGAGCGCCCACACCTCGTCGGCGAGTTGGACTGCAGCCTCGAGCGCGTGCAGGTCGGCAGGATTGGTGATCGGCGCCGCTGCGGCACGATCGATGGTGCCGTCGGCGTGCACACCGACACCACCGAGTCGAAGATCCGGGACCTGTTTGACCAGCACGATCGCTCGCATGGCGGTGACCTCACCTCCGATTCCAGTGTGCGCCCTCTGCGCCAGGTACGACAGCGCCAGCGTCAGCACGGAGCCGACCATGCGAATTCGGGCGTTGGGCGTATCGCCTGCCCTCTTTGGCGTTGCGGGACTGCTCGGGTCCTACCTCGGCTGGTGGTGGATGTACCGATTCGGGGCATCCGCTGCCGAGGCAGCGGACATCGAGGTGACGTGCATCCAGCATTGCGGCAGCGTGGACGGACCATTCCTCATCGCTCTGATCGGGAGCGGCGTGGTCACAGCTGTCGGCTCGATCACCGAGCACGAACCGCTCCGTCGGCCGCCGATTCGACCAGATGGGCACCGCAGCGCAGGACCGCGTTCGCGATGTCTACTCAGCGCTCGGTGGTTCGGCGGGACGAGACCTCTTCGATCATCGTTGCGCGTCCGGGAGGTCGTCGTGGGTGGCGACGGTCGATTGGCTTCGTACGGTGTCGATCGCCGGCGACGGAGCTGGCGCGTCGTAGCCACGGAGCAGCAGGCGCACCGCGTTGAAGACATCGCGGGGCGTCGCGCGAAAGTCGTTCAGTGCCAGGAGCCAAGCGACGAAGGTGACGACGGTGAGTGTGACGCCGATGGCGACCCCGCCGCCATTGGCAGCCTTCGCTCCTGAGAAGATCATCACGGCGGACCCGGCCAGGAGCACGACGAGGGTGATGAAGATCGTCGCGGACTCGAACTGGGTGGAGTGTTTGTCGAGGTACACATCGCTGTGCTCACCGACGCCAGGGGTGCGGCGTTGAATCATGCGCAGTGGCGAGGTGACGCTGCGAGCGGCGAGCGGCGCCCAGACCGCATAGGCGAGAGCCACGAGGAACATGTACCGGTACGGGAACCCTCCGATGAACTTGCCGTTCGCAGGGTCTTCGCGCACGGCTTGGTCGACGAGACCTGACGCGGCGAGGGTGACCACCGTGGTGGCGATGAGCAGCAACAGCGCCTTGCTGTAGCGAAGAACGACGGTTCGGATGGCGAGCACATGGCGAGCAATCAAGGCTTCGGTACGGGCCACATCGCGTGCGAGGGTACGGTCGCGGTTGAGCCCGGCGAGTCGGAACGCTTGGCGGACCCGCTCGGTGTCGCCGGCGGCACCTTTGTCGGCGACGATGCCCCAGACCTCGAAGGTGCGGGTGTCGAACCGGTCGCGCCAACCGTCGTCGTCGGTGCTCCGAGGAACGAGCAGTCCGCGGGTCCATTCGTCGTCTCGGCCCTCGGTGAGCAGTTCACGGGTCTTCGGGCTCAGTTCGTCGTTGTTGAATCCGAGACCGGGGATGATGAAACGAGGGTTGAAGATCACTCGTTGCGGTGCGTGGGGGCCGGTGGGGTGTGCGCCGAAGGTGTTGCTGGTGAAGTAGAAGCCGAGCAGATCGCCGACGAGCAAGTAGATCGCGGGGACTGGGAGCAGGACGACGAGGGTCGCGGCGAGGCCGATCGCGGCGATGGCGAACACGTTCTGTCCGGCGTCGTAGGCGGAGATGAGCACGGTCATCATCTTTGGGAACGCGTCTCGCAGGAACAATGGGAGCAGCAGGATGAGCGCTGACCCGCCCAGCAATGCCTGTGCGACGCGATGAATGGTGGACAGCCGGACTTCGCTGCGTTGCAGGAAGGCTCGCATCGCGGCGCGGGACTCCTCGTCGCCGATGGTCAGTTCCGACTCGTGGACTTCGTCGGCGTTCACCGATTCACCTGGGCGTGCAGATCGGCGAGCAGGTCGCGGGTCTCGGTGAGCGAACTGATCAGGAGTTGCTTGGCAACCCTCAACAGTTCAGTGATCAGCGGATCCTTCACCGAGTAGTACACGGACTGGCCCTCTTTGCGGCTGACCACCAGACCGGCACGGCGCAGCACGGCAAGCTGTTGGGAGAGGTGGGAGAGTTCGATGCCGATCTCGGGCTGCATCTCACCGACCGATCGTTCTCCCGTCGACAGCGTCTCGAGGATACGGATGCGCGCCGGGTGAGACAGCGCTCGGAACAGTTCGGCCTTCAACTCGCTGATCGGCAGCACGAGCTCACGCTCGGACGCGACTCGCCGCGGGGTCTTATCTGCAAATACCATCAACTACGCAGGTTATCAGAGTAGTATCTCGATCAGCGTGCAGATGAACGACAGGTTGCACCGCGAGGGGCGTCAGCATGGGTGAGACGAATTCGAGTCGTGGCCAATGCTGAAGCTGCTCCGCAAGATCGTCCAGACGGGTCGGGTCACCGGCACCGTTCCGCTCGACGCAGGTCCCCGCCCCTCGCTCCTCTTGAATGCGGCGCACCCGCTGCGCGGTTCCGTGCAGATCCGACAGGTGGATGCCGGTTCCTGCAACGGCTGCGAGACCGAGTTCGCAGCGGCGTTCGGTCCGGTGTACGACGTCGAGCGCTTCGGCGTGCGCCTGGTGGCGTCGCCGCGTCATGCCGACGCGCTGGTGGTCACCGGGCCGGTGACCCGCAACATGGCAGTGCCGTTGGTGAAGACCTTCGAGGCCACACCCGGGCCAAAGCTGGTGATCGCACTGGGTGACTGCGCTCGCGATTGCGGAGTCTTCGCCGGCGGCTACGGGGTTGCAGGTTCGGTGGCCGATGTCGTGCCGGTGGACGTCGAGATCCCTGGGTGCCCACCAACGCCCGACGACATCGTGGCCTCGCTCCGTCGAGTCGTGGGCCGCTGAAGATGATCGGTGGAGCACTCGCGCTGGCCGCTGGGGCGGCGCTGTTCGCGATCGCCGTGGGTGCGGTGCTTCCCGTTCGGCAGCGAGTGGTGTGGGTGGGTTTGTTCACTGCGCTGTGCGCCGGCGCCGGCGGGGTCGCTGCCGCTGCTGTGCTCGCAGGTGGCAACACGTTCACGGCCGACTTCCCGGATCTGTTCCCACTCGGCGGGGTGCGCATCGAGTTCGACGCGTTGAGCGCCATCTTCGTGCTGGCAACAGCGGTTGTGGCGGTGCCGGCAGCGATCTACGGCATCGGGTACAGCGCTCGCGGGCCGTCGAGCCGCCCGGCGCAAGTGGCCTGGCCGCTGCTGGTGTGGGGCGTGATGATGGTGCCCGCCGCTGGCAACGTCACCGGGCTGATCGCCTTTTGGGAGTTGATGGCGCTGTCGTCATTCGTGCTCGTGCTCGCCGAGCACCACCACAACCCCGAGGCCCGCACCGCAGCGCAGTGGTACGCCTCCATGACGCATCTGAGTCTGCTCACGATCGTGCTGGCGCTCGCCGTGCTCGCACATCAGGCTGGTGGCGATTCCTTTACGGCGATCCGGGCCGGCACCGACCACATCGGCCCGACAACAGCGACGGTGGTGTTCCTGCTGTCGCTGGTCGGCTTCGGAGCGAAGGCCGGTGTGGCCCCGTTGCACGTCTGGTTGCCCCGCGCTCACCCCGAGGCGCCGAGTCATGTCTCGGCGCTGATGTCGGGGGCGATGGTCGCATTGGGCGTCTACGGACTCATTCGCGTCGGCTGGGACCTCCTCGGGGGCGGCCCGACCTGGTGGGGGGCGACCGTGCTCGCCGTCGGTCTCGTGTCGGCGATGTTCGGCATCCTGCACGCACTGATCTCCAGCGACCTGAAGCGGCTGCTCGCCTACTCGACGACCGAGAACATGGGCCTCGTGTTCATCGGTGTCGGTGCCGCCGGGATGTTCGCTTCGAGCGGCAACCAGCCCTTGGCTTCCGTCGCGCTCGCGGCGTCGATGTTGCTCGTCGTCAACCATGCTGCGTTCAAGGGCCTGTTGTTCCTGGGTGCTGGTTCCATCCTGTCAGCGACCGGCACCCGCGATCTCGATCGTCTCGGTGGTCTGGCGCGACGCATGCCGGTGACGGCAGCGACCTTCGCCGTCGGTTCGCTTGCGATCGCTGCGCTGCCGCCGCTCAACGGTTTCGTCAGTGAGTGGCTGCTGCTGCAATCCCTCGTCCACAGCCTCCCCTCCAACGCAGCAGTGGTCGCTGTCGCGATGCCGGTCGCTGTCGCGGTCGTCGCGCTGACCGGCGGTCTTGCGGCGGCCACCTTCGTCAAGGCATTCGGCACCACGTTCCTGGCGTTGCCGCGAACCGTAGAGGCCGACCAGGCACACGAGTCGCCTCGCACGATGCAGATCGGCCTGATCGCACTCGCCGGGGTGTGCGTCGCCCTTGCGCTGGCGCCCACTGCGCTGGCCGCGCCACTTCAGCGTGTGTCACTCGCGGTCGGTGGACTTGCGGACGGACGGCCGATCCACACCAACGGCGTCTATCTGCAACTGTCCGGGATCGAAGCCGGCCTGTCGCCGCTACTGCTCGCGACCGGTTTGGCCGTGATGATGGTGGCCGTACTGGTCGTGGTGCGACGCGGCCGACTCCGCCGGACGGTCCGTGACATTCCCGCCTGGGGCTGTGGCCGAACGGTGCAGACGGCACGGATGGAGTACACCGCAACATCCTTCGCCGAGCCGCTGCAACGAGTCTTCGACGACGTCTTGCACCCCGAGATCGACATCGATGTCGACCATCGCACCGAGTCACGCCACTACGTGCAGGCGATCCGCTACCGCATGCACATTCGCGACGGGTTCGAGCATCGCCTCTACCTGCCTGTGCTGTCCGTCGTGCGGCGTTGGGGAGACGGGGCGCGACGCGTCCAGAACGGCAGCATCCACCGTTACCTGGCCTACTCGTTGATCACACTGATCGTCGTGCTCGTGGTCTCGCGATGAGCCCCACGGGAATTGCCGTCGCGGTGCTTCAGGTCGTTCTCAGCATCGCGTCCGCCCCCTTCCTGGTGGGGATGATGCGCCTGATCCGGGCGCGGCTGGAGGGTCGGGTCGGTGCCCCGATCCGGCAACCGTGGCGTGACCTGCGCAAGCTGTTCCGCAAGGAACGGATGGTGTCCACGAACACGAGCATCGTGTTCTCACTGGCGCCGCTGGTGCTGCTCGCCTCGGCGGCGCTGGTGGCCGGGATCGTCCCGTTCCTGTCCACGACCTCGGCCCTCGATCAAGTCGGGGATCTGTTCGCGGTCGTCTATCTGCTGCTGTTGGGCACCGTGTTCTTGTCGCTCGCCGGTCTCGATGCCGGGACCGCATTCGGCGGCATGGGGTCCAGCCGGGAGATGACGATCGCGGCGATCGCCGAGCCAACACTGCTGGTCGCGATCTTCGCGCTGTCGGTGTCGACCGGATCGTCGAACCTCGGCGCGATCGTCGCCGACACGCTCGCCCATCCGTCGCGGGCGGCGTCCCCTGCCAGCATGCTGGCGTTCTCGGCGCTCGCGGTGGTGACGATCGCCGAGACCGGCCGGATCCCGGTCGACAACCCCAGCACCCACCTCGAGCTGACGATGATCCACGAGGCGATGATCCTCGAGTACTCCGGTCCCGACCTCGCACTGGTGGAACTTGCCGCACATCTGCGGCTCGTGGTGTTCCTCGGTCTGCTGGCCAACCTGTTCTTCCCGTGGGGCATCGCCACCACCGCCCAGCCACTCCACCTCGTCGCTGCCGCGGGCGCCGTTGCGGTGAAGCTGATCGTGCTCGCCGCAGTGATCGCCGTCATCGAAGTGTTCATCGCCAAGGTGCGCCTGTTCCGAGTACCGGAGCTGTTGGCTGCATCGTTCGTTCTCGCCTTCCTGGCCGTCACCGTGTCGTTCTTCCTCGTATGAGCGTCCGATGACCACTACCCGATTCGTGCAACTCCTCGACCTTGCGGCGGGCCTCGTGCTCGTCACGAGCTTCGCCGTGCTCTGGTTGCGCCGACTTGTCACCGTGACGTGGGTGATCGCCGTGCAGGGCATGGCATTGGCCGCGGTCGCGCTCGTGATCGGCGTCTACGAACACGAGACCGAACTGGCTCTGATCGCGTTGATGGTGTTCGCCCTGCGCGGGTTGGTGCTCCCAGGACTGATCCTTCGCGCCGTACGCGCCGGCGACGAGCACCGCGAGGTCGAATCGCTGATCAACGTGCCTGCCGCCCTGCTGGCAGCATCCGGACTCACGCTGGTCGCGTACGCCACGACCCGCGACGTCGTGGCCCTGTCATCGACCCCGCAGGTGCGTGCGCTGCCGCTGGGCATCGCAGTGATGTTGATCGGCATGCTGCTGATCGTCACCCGACGCAAGGCCGTCTTGCAGATCATGGGCGTCCTGATGGTCGACAACGGCATCGCGCTGGTGATGTTCCTCGGCACCTCCGGGGTGCCGCTCGCCGTCGAGCTCGGTATCGCCAGCGACGTACTGCTCGCGATGTTCATCCTCCAGGTCCTCACCGCCCGAATCCGAACCAAGTTCGGCGGCACCGACCTCGACCAGCTGCGAGAGCTCCGCGACTGATGACTCCATCGATCGTGCTCCTCCCCATCGTCCCAGCGGTTGTTGCGGCGCTCCTCGCCACCGTCGGCTGGCGGCCCACCACGATGTGGCTGCCCGCCATCTCGTGCCTCACCATCAGCGGTCTCGGCATCGTGGTGGCCGCACACGTGGTCGACAACGGACCGGTCACCGCCGTTGAAGGCCAGTTCCGCGCCGACGCCGTGAGCGCGCTCATGATCATCCTGATCGGCGCCGTCGGCACGGTCACCAGCGCGTACAGCGTGGCCCACTTGCGCACCGAGTTGACGACCGGGACGACAACACCGCAGCGAGCTCGCTTGTTCGGGGCGCTGATGCAACTGACCATCGCCGCGATGTGCGTGGTCGTCATCTCCGACAACCTGGGGGTGCTCTGGGTCGCGATCGAGACCACCACCATTGCCACCGTGCTCTTGGTCGGACACCGTCGCGATCGCACCTCTGTCGAGGCATCGTGGAAGTATCTCGTCCTCGGATCAGTGGGCGTTGCCACCGCCCTGATGGGGACGGTGCTCGTCTACTTCGTCTCCAGGCACAGCAGCGGTGATGCGTCGACCGCCCTCAATTGGACCAGCCTCGTCGAGCGCGCCCCGCACCTCGACCCTGGTGCTCTGCGCGTCGCAATGGGATTCGTGATCGTCGGATATGGCACCAAGGCCGGGCTCGCACCGCTGCATTCCTGGCTCCCCGACGCATACAGCCAAGCACCCGCTCCCGCTGCGGCGCTGATGGCGGGCGTGCTGTCGACGATGTCGATGTACGCGCTGCTGAGGTTCAAGGTGATTGCCGACATCGCGCTCGGCCCCCACTACGTGCGCACCATGCTGCTCATCGCTGCCGTGATGTCGCTCCTCACGGCGGCGTCACTGATGGTCACCCAACGCGACTACAAGCGCCTGCTCGCCTACTCCAGCGTCGAACACATGGGCCTCATCGCTCTCGCTGCAGCCATCGGCTCACCACTCGCGATGTCCGCCGCCCTGCTCCACATGATCGGCAACGGGCTCGCCAAATCGGTCGCGTTCAGCACAACCGGCGAGATGCTGTTCGCGACCGGCACCACCCGCATCGATGGCATCCGCGGTCTGCTTCACCGACGGCCCTTCATCGCCGCCACGTTCGGTGTCAGCCTGCTCGCGCTGCTCGGTCTGCCGCCGTTCAGCATCCTCGCCAGTGAGATCGCGATCGTGCGCGCTGGTGTCGACGACGGGCTCGCTTGGGCGCTGGCGATCGCGCTGGTCGTGATGCTCGTCATCTTCGTCGCGGTCCTCGTTCACGCGCTGAACATGCTTGCCGGCAGTGGCGACGAGTCCACCGATGCGCCAGGTCCGGCGGCTCACGTCACCTCGCTCACTGCACGCATCCCCCTTGTCGGCGGGCTGATCGTGGCAGCGGCGATCGGCGTCACGATCTGGCCGATTTCGCGCCTGCTCGACGCAGCCGCGGAGGTGCTCGCACGATGACCAGTCCCGCGGTTCCCGACCGTGCCGACTCGGTCATCGACGCCGACGTCGCGGACCTCGGGGTCAACTTCACGTACCTCAGCTCAGCCGGTTACCGCCTCGCGCTCGTCGCCGCACACCACGACCTCGCCGACGACAAGCAGCCCGCGACGATCCGTGTCGTGTATGTCATGGTCGCCGGTCCGCCCGACACCCGCGTCGAGATCCACGTCCGCCTGCCGATCGACGCCCCGGATCTTCCCAGCCTCGCCGATGTGTCCTTCACCGCCGGCCGGTTCGAACGCGAGATGCAGGATCTGTTCGGCATCCACCTCACCGGGCACCACCAACCCGCCCGACTTGTCCTGCACCAACACTGGCCCGATGGTTGGTACCCGATGCGTCACGACGCCGGCCCACCACCGTCGTTCGACAACGAGACCGAGTCGTACCCGTTTCTCACCGTCGAAGGACCCGGCGTCTACGAGATCCCGGTCGGCCCGGTGCACGCCGGCATCATCGAGCCGGGGCACTTCCGGTTCTCGGTCGTCGGCGAGACGATCCTCAACGTCAAAGCCCGTCTGTGGTTCGTTCACAAGGGCATCGAACGCCTCTTCGAGGGCCGTCGCCCACAAGGCGGTGTCGAACTCGCGGAGCGAATCTCCGGCGACAGCGCCGTCGGCCACAACCTCACGTACTGCCTCGCTGTCGAGAACGCCGCCGCGTGTACGCCGCCGCACGAAGCACAGGTGATCCGGGCGATCCTGCTCGAGTTCGAGCGCATCTACAACCACGTCACCGACCTCGGAGCGATGGGCAACGACGTCGGCTTTGGCATCGCCCATGCCCACACCATGCGCATCCGCGAACAACTCCTGCGCCTCAACGCGCGCATCACCGGTCATCGCCTCCTGCGTGGAGGCGTCGTTCCCGGCGGCGCTCTCGTCGACTGGCTGCCCGACGCGACGACGCTGCACGAGATCCGAGCCGATGTGCACCAAGTCGTCGACATCATGCTCGCCAACGCCACGGTCGTCGACCGATTCACCGGCACCGCAGTACTCGTCAAGGACGACGCGACACAGATCGGAACCCTCGGCTACGTGGCACGCGCCTCAGGTCTCGACATCGACGCCCGCCGCGACCACCCATTCGCCGACCTCTACGAGCACCTCAGCGTGCCGATCCTGACCGACGGCGACGTGATGAGCCGCTTCAAGATCCGAGTCGCCGAGATCGACTGCTCCATCGAACTCATCGTCGAACTTCTGCAACGCGTCCTACCTGGGGATTATCGCAGCGCGTTCGACCCGCTCGACGGCCCTCGCCACGGTGTCGGGCTCGTCGAAGGATGGCGAGGCACGATCGCCCACCGCATCGAACTCGACACCCACGGCAACCTGTCGCGGGTCAAGATCGTCGACCCGTCGTTCTTCAACTGGCCCGCACTGCCGGTCGCGCTGGCCGGCGACACGATCGTGCCCGACTTCCCGCTCGCCAACAAGAGCTTCAACCTCTCCTACGCCGGCAACGACCTGTGAGCCGCCCCGGCGCCCAGGCAGCCGCAGCCGACGACCGTCCACTGCGACCGCATCGAGTGGCGCTCGCAACAGTCGTCGCACTGTGGCTCGCGGTGTACATCCCGCTCACCTGGCCGGCTCAACGCAACGCATGGTCATCGATGAGCGGACAACCATTCGCGCTGTACCGGGCCCTCATCCTCTTCGCCTCGACGGCACTGTGGTCAGCACCGGCCCTCGCGCTCGCCGACACCGCCCGCATCGTCCTCCGCCACGAGGACGAGGGTCGGCTGCGGCTCGTCCTCGCCTACCTCCAGACGCTCACGATCATCCTGATCGTGGTCGTCGAGACAACCCTCGCCTCGCTACTACTCGCCGACGGGTCCGCGGCCGACCTCAGCAACCACCGATGGCTGGCACTGCAACTCATCGTGACCAGCGCAGCAATCTGCGCAGCAACAACACATCTCGCTCGGATCGCAGACGCCACGGCCCGCCTCGCCGGCCGCCGCCCAGTGCGCGACCTCCGAATGGCTCGCCGCTGCAGCCTCGCTGCAGGCATTGCCGCCCTCTTCGCCGCGCCGCTCTCCTACGTCAACAGAACGACAACCCCGACAGCCGGCGCCGTCCTTCTGTATGGCGTGGCCACCGGCGCCTGGCTCATCGCAACTCGTGCCCTCTCCCCGCATCCACGCCAGTGACCATCGTGTGACCAGGAAGTTGCAATGCCCAGTCCAGCGCCGTCGTCCGTCACGACCGCGGATGTCGCACTCGGCGAAGCCCCAGGCAACCGCTCCACTGTTGCCGAGGCGCCGCAACGAGACTCCCGAGGCCGAAACCCACCCATCACGGAGCTGGACGCCGTTCTACACTCGTCATGTGCACACCCTGCGACGCACCGGCGCCATCTCGGCAACCGAACTGTCCGCGTCCATCCGCGACTACATCGTCATCGACGTCCGGCACCTCGACGCATGGCAAGCTGGGCACGTCCCCGGATCGATCCCTCTCGAGATCGACACAGTCAGCACAACCTGGACCGAACTCGACCCATGGGTCCCCATCGTCGTGGTCGCCGATGACATGGCGACCGCCGAGATCGCCGTCGCACAACTCCGGGATCGGGGACGCGACACCGTGGTGCTCGAAGGCGGCCACGCCGCGTGGGTCGCCGCTGCTGGCTGCATCGTCCGATGCTCTCAAACCCGCATCTCCTGACCGAACACGCGGGTGGCCCCAGGCCAACCTCTGACCTGGTCGCCGTGGTGCTCGTCTGAGGCGGCGGGCGTAGATGGTGCTGAAGTGCTACCGACGCGCTCAGTCGCCGCCGGTCGACAGCAACGCAGTGAGGGTTGCGGCGCTCGCGACGTCGGCAGGGTAGAAGGTCTCGATGGCGAGCTCGGACAGGGTGACCTCGCGGGGTGTGCCGAACGTGGCAATGGTCGTGAACATCCGCACCTGCGTGCCATCGACATCGAGGACGAGGGGCATCACGACGCCATCGCCTCGTGAGGGTGGAGTGACCTCGAGGTCACCGAACTCGTCGAGGAGTGCGACGAGAACCGGATCGTGACTGTGTGCGACGAGCCGGCGAAGTCGCTCGAGCACGTGTCCGGCGTACTCGTCGAAGTTCACCACTCGCGGTCGCAGACCGTCGGCGTGGAGGCTGAGACGGATCACGTTCGTGGTCGGCACGAGGAGGTGGTCGGCGACGCCGGCCAGGAACAGTGACGCTGCGGCGTTCGCTGCGACGAGGTCCCATCGGCCGTCGACGACGACCGCTGGATACGGGTGTGCGTTGACGACGAGGTCGACCAGTTCACGAACCTCACCGGCTGGCGCGTCGTACGACGACTGCGAATAGGTCGGTGCGTGCCCGGCGGCGAGCAGGATCGAGTTGCGGTCGCGCAACGGAACGTCGAGGTGCTCACACAGGTGGAGGACCATTTCGGGGCTCGGACGGCTTCGTCCGGTCTCGACGTAGCTGAGGTGCTTGGCCGACACTCCCGAGGCCAGTGCGAGGTCGAGTTGACTGAACCGACGTCTGGTTCGCCAGTCGCGCAACATCACCCCGGCGGCTTCTCGACGTCCCATCGGCACACACGCTACGGAACGAACAGGTGCGCCACCATCACCTCACAGGTGATCGACTCACAGCCAGTGCGGGCCGACGATGGCGGGCATGCACACCGACACCCTCCACCTCGAAACCGCCCAACGCATCGTCGACGCCTACTTCGCGACCTGGAACGCTCCGGACCACGAGTCACGAGCGCAGACGCTGGGCGAGGCGTGGCACGACGATGCCCGCTCCGTCGATCCGCTCGCCGACGTCGCGGGTCACGCGGCGATCGCCGAGATGATGGCCGGCGTTCAGGCTCAGATGCCTGACCACCGGTTCGAGCAGCGTGGCGCAGTGCACACCCATCACGACGTCGTCCACTGGGGGTGGGCGATGTGCGCGGCCGACGGCGCCGAGGTGCTCACCGGGATCGACACCGCCGTCGTGCGCGACGGCCGGATCGTGTCGCTGTACGGGTTCTTCGACGCATGAGCCTCGGTCCCAACACATTGGCGCTGCGCGAAGTGCAGCCATTGCGCGATCTGCAGCGCATCAATGCAGCCTTCTCGGCGTCGACCGGCATCGTGATGGCAGCGACGAGCAGTTGGCTGAGCCGCCAGGTCGACCTTCCGCCGCCGGTCGTCGCCGTGCTCGGTGTGGGGCTCGTCGGGTGGTCGGTGCTGCTGGTCGTGCTGGCCGTGCAACCGTCACGGTGGCTGAACCCGTTCAGCGCGCTGGTCGCTGCCGGTGATGCGATCTGGGTGATCGGATCCGCGGCGCTGATCACCAAGATGGATCCGACAGCGGTCGGGACGTTCCTCGTGGCCGCTGCAGCCGCGGTGGTGACGGTGTTCGCCGTCGCCGGGTTGCTCCTCGGTCGGCATGCCCGAGCGCACATCGGGCACGACCGAACCGAGATCCTGTTCGGCAGCGTCACCGTCGACGCTCCACCCTCCGACGCCTGGCAGCTGGTACTCGACGCCCATCTCTATGCTCAGCTCGCACCCAACCTCACGCACATCAACGTCGCCGACGACGAGTGCTCGCGCGCTTGCAACGACACACGAGGCAACACCTGGACCGAGGCGATGCACCTCGACCACGAGCGACACGTCCAACAGATCGACGTCGACGTCACCGGGCACCCCATGCCCCTCGATGAGCTCGCCGCCACGATCGGCGTCCACGACGATCCGAACGGCAGCCGCATCGACATCGTCTTCACGTACGTCACCCGCGCGTCGTTCAAGGGACTGGTCACCTCGTTGGTCCTGCCGGTACTCGGCCGCCGTCTGCTGCGACCGATCACGCGCGGTTGGGCGCGCCACACCACCAGCCAGGTCGCGACGACCGGTGGAGCAGGAGGTCGATCGTGAGGATCGGAGTGATGACCCACGCCACCGACCTGTCGATCGATCCGGCACGTCTCGCGGTCGAGGCCGAGCAACGCGGATTCTCCAGCCTGTTCCTCACCGAGCACACCCATATCCCGGTGCGGCCGTTCATCCGCTGGTGGGGCGGCCAGCCCATGCCCGAGGAGTACAAGCGGCTCCACGACCCGATCGTCGCGCTCGCCGTCGCTGCCGCGGTCACGACCCGTATCCGGCTCGGCACGGGTGTGCTGGTGCTCGCTCAGCGAGAGCCGCTCGCCACCGCCAAGCAGCTCGCGTCACTCGACCGACTGTCCGGTGGTCGGCTCGTGCTCGGTGTCGGCTACGGCTGGGAGGCCGACGAGCTCGCCGACCACGGGATCGCCTGGGACCAACGGCGACCGGCGCTGCGCGAGTCGCTCGCTGCGGTTCGCACGCTGTGGCACGACGACGAGTCGAGCCACAGCGGTGACCGGATCAGCTTCGGACCGTGTTGGTCCTACCCGAAACCCGTCCAGACCCCGCCGCCCGTGCTGGTTGGTGCCACCGGGACAGACCGCACCCTGCTCGACATCGTCCGGCACGCCGACGGGTGGATGCCCATCGAGGGTACCGAGCCGATTCACCAACGATGGCGGCGACTCTGTCAGCTCGCCACCGACCACGGGCGGAACCCCGACGAGCTCAGCCTTCACGTCTACGGTTCGTCCGGCGACCCGACAGCGCTCGACGCTCACCGGGCCGCCGGCGCAGCCGAAGTCGTCATCGCAGTCGCCGGCACCCTCGACGACGTACGCCGCCAGCTGGACCATCACGCCCGAGCTGTCACATCGTGACCAGCTCCACCCGGAGCACGCGGTGGGGTCGGTGAGTTCGACGTTGAACGTCTCGCTCCGCGCAGCCGCAAACGCTACGCGCACCGCACGCGACAAGCCACCAACTGCGCCGAACTCGAGGCGTCGACCCACTCCGGCGGGCCGTCGAGCACGATCTCCGGAAAGGTCCTGACGAACTCGCGCAACGCGAGATCGCCGACGAGGCGTGCGGCATTGCGTCCCGGGCAGAGATGCGGCCCGGCACCGAAGGTCAACAGGCCCCGGTGTCGGCGGTCGAGGTCGTATCGCAGCGGATCCTCGAAGGCATCAGGGTCGATGTTGGCGGCACCCCAATGCATGGCGATCATCGTCCCTTGGGGCAGGTGGACGCCGTGATAGTCCACATCACACAGCGTCGTGCGATGAGTGAGGATCAACGGCGGAGCGAGCCTGGTGCCTTCGTCGTACGCTCTCGTCGACAACTCAGCGTCGGCGACGACACGAGCACGCTCAGTCTCGTTCATCAACAGCTCGGCGATTGCCGTCCCCAAACCCACCCCGATCGGGTGGAAGCCGTCGAAGAAGTTGCCGGCGACGAAGTGGGCGAGATCTCGCGGCCCTCCCGTCGAGGTCACGTGCTCGAGATCCGCCGCGATGTCCGCCAGCAACTCCCGTCCGGGCTCGGCACACGTTCGACTGCCGTCCATCGCACCGGAGATCGCCGTGGTGATGATCTGCATGTAGCCGGCCACCGCATCTTCGATCGCTGCGTACTGTCCGTCGGAGACCTCCGCCAGGAAGACCTTTGACAAGACCGTGTTCAGCCGCTGCATCTCCAGGATCTCGTCAGGCGTGAGGCCGAACAGGCGCCCCCAGAAGCGCGTCGCCACAGGCTCCGCGTACTCGATCACCACGTCGAAATCGTCCCGAGCGGCGAGTCCGTCGAGCAGCTCTCGTACGACCGCCGTGGCGACCGCCGAGAAGCGGCCGATGTTTCCGGGCGTCATCTGCCGAGTGGCGATTCGCCTGATCTCGGTGTGCAGCGGAGGGTTGTACACGAACATCTGGTTCACGAGGATCGGCCCGAAGCCCGAGGTCGCAGGATCTGCGAGTCCGCGCTTCGCGGTCAACACCTCTGCGGGAGTGTTGCCCACGTTGGGATCAGCTGCCAATGTGCGGACGTCTTCGTGGCGAAACGCCAGTGCGATGTTGTCGGCGATTCGATGGAGACCTCGAGCGTCGCGCGCCATCAGTTCCTGTGCGGAAGGGAGGAGACGTCTCGCCCAGTCCGCACCGACCACGTCTGCCACGTCAGGCAACTCCGAAATCTTCACGACCCCTCCTCGACCTCGATGCCGAGGTCACCCTATGATACGTATCAATTGATACGCAACAGATGATCTGTCTCCTTGGCTATGGTGCACTCGTGCCGAAGTTGGTGGATCACGAGCAGCGACGACGAGAGATCGCAGAAGCGACATGGCGCGCCATCGACGAGTGCGGCGCCGATGGTGTCACCATGCGGGCCATCGCGGAACGCGCCGGCTGCACTACTGGCCGGCTGAACCACTACTTCCGCAGCCAGGACGACCTCCTGATTGCAGCGCTTCAACACGCCTACCGCAACACCGCAGCGCGGATGACGAGAGCCGCAGAGCAACACACCGGCCGCGATGCGCTCCTGGCCGTTCTCCTCGAGGCACTACCAGTGGACGACACGCGACGCGGCGAGTATCGCGTCTGGCTCACCTTCTGGGGGCAAGCGATGACGAACGGGGCCCTGCAAGCCGAACATCAACGTCGATACGACGCCTGGCACCAACTGCTCACCAGGCTCGTCCGCACTGCAGCTCCACACATCCCGGCAAAGCGAGCCGCCAATGTCGCCGAGAGTCTCGCAGCGCTGGCCGACGGCCTCGGAGTGCAGGCGATCATGCACCCCGCCTCCGCACGCCCGCAACACCTGAGACGGCTACTCGAACTCAGCATTACTCAACTCCTCGGAGACGCCCCCGCCACAACCGACGCCGCCTGATTCTTCGAAGCAACCGACGTCGTCGACCTGTTCGCCGGCCTCGAACGAGCCCTCGCGAGTCCGACCGGCAACACCGCGATGGCAGCGCCGACCCGTCGTGTTCCGCGTCGAGCACGCTCCGCCGACAACGCCTGAGCGCCGAGGTCCAGTCATCGGGTTGTTGGCCTGATCAGACCACCTTTTCGAACGAAGGTCACCCGAGAACGAGAGAAGGCCCGGACCTGCTGGTCCGGACCTTCCTTTAGTGGCGGGGGCAGTGTGGCGGGGGCAGTGTGGCGGGGGCAGGATTTGAACCTGCGACCTTCGGGTTATGAGCCCATTCCAGGTCAGATGCGCCCTACCTGGTCAGCGGGAGTCTTCGCAGCTCAGCGGGCGATTCGTGTTCCCCGTGAGTCCCCGCTACTCCCCATTGTTTACCGCTGTGCTGGTATATGGTTGGTACATGCGGGGCCCTCTGCCGCCGACCACGGCCAGTGGCATGTGTCAGCTGCTCAGGATCCCGTAGAACTCGCGGACCGCCGTGACGCCATCGGCGAGGAGCGCCCGGCGCTCGAGGTCTGGGTGGTTGCCGAGCATTTCGTCGGCGTACGCGACGGCTCCCTGGGCGGCGACGTCGGAGAAGTTGTCGCGAAGATCATCGAGCGCTGTGCGCACCGACGAGAGCTCAGATCCGAACCGAGTGAGCACGATGTCCGCAGCGGCCTCGACGCCGCCGGCGTCGTTATGCAGCAGGACGTAGGCGATGTCGTACCAGTCCTTCGGTTTGCGCCGCGAGTACGCAGCGGCGCACTTGGCCATCAAGAACCCGCCGAGGCCGGTCACATTGATCTCGGCGAACTGCTCGACACCACCGACCCGCGCCCGCAGCTGCCGCACTTCGATGTCCCTCACTGCGAAGCCGGTACCGCGCAGGTTGGCGGCACCGAGGTCGTTGCAGCCGTCGAGCACCACCGTCGCGCCCGCGGGCTGATCGTCGAGGTCGGCGAGCAGCTCGAACTCGATCATCGCAACGCCGTCGCCATCGCCGCTGCGCCATCGCCACACGCGCTCGGCGTCCGGTTCGAACTCTGCGTTCAGCAAGGCGCGCTCGAGTCGCCGCGCGTTGACGGTGCCGGCGGCGATCTCCAGGTTGACCTGGACGTCGACATCGGTCGTTCCCGAGTGGATCATCCCCGAGGTGGCGCACAGGAGGTCGGGCACGAGACCGCCGAGGAGCACGAACTCGGGGCGTTCGCCGTAGTGGTGCACGACTCGGATCAGTGCTCGTTCGGCTGCCGCTCGGGCCGCCCGGGAGCGCGGCGGCTCATCGCTCACCGACGACCTCCTTGAGATGTTCGGCCGCGTCCTCGCCACGGACACCGGCGTGGAGCAGATCGACGTACACCCGCGGCCACGGGGCGACCCGCAACCCGTCGACCTGTGTGGCGAGCATGTTCGCGGACACGGTGGGGAACGGGCGCAGGATCAGTCGGCCGCCATCGACCGGCTTGAGGCCAGCCGACGCTGCCACTGCTTCCAAACCGACCACCGTCTCGACCGACACGTACACCTCTGCGGCAGTGACCGTGGTCAGGTACGGCGCCAGTTGCTCTGCGGCGAGCGCGCCGGTCACGGCGAAGTCCACCTGTTCCGCCTGCCAGCGGTCGGCAGCCTTCCGAAGCCCGTCAGCAAGGTCACGCCACGTCACACCGACCTCCATTCGCAGCTCGGGCGCCATCGCGGTCGCTGCGGACGCGTAGGCCCTCAGCAACCGTTCCCGATCGACGATGCGACGCGCGGAGCTTCGGCCGCGATCCGCTGAAGCTTCGAGCAGTTCGAGATCGGTGAGGATCCGGAGGGCGTTCACGCAGCTCCCCGTCGACAGGCCGGTCGCGTCGTGCATGGCAGACGCTGTGGCCCTCACCCCGGACAGCGCTGCTTCGGCGATCGCCAACGCCGATCGTGTCCACCGCTTCGGTGCATCACGCTTTGCCGGCTTCCCTGACCGAGCCACGATGATCGTGCCGAGTGAGATCTCAGCGGCGCCGGTCTCGTCGACCCAGCCGACGCCGGCATCGGCGAGTTCTGCTCGTGCTCCCGGGGAGAGCAGGCGGGCGACCACGATGTCCGGTCGCCGGGAATGCTGGGCAAGCACTCGACGAACGTCGCTGAGCTGTCCCTCGCCCGCCCACTTGACCTGCAGGTTTCGACCGTTGAGGATCACCTCGACCCCGTCTTCAGCCGCGCCAGCACGCACGTCGACCGAGCGCGGCAGGACGGCTAGCAGCGCCTGCTCCGCTCGAGTGCCTCCGCGTTCCATGGATCCCATCTGTATACCTCAGAGGAGAGGATACATCAGTGTGACGTTGATGTATAGCAGAGTATTGATCTATATCGGGAGATTGCTGCTCGAGAAGTGCCGTCACCTGCTGCTGCGCGCTGGAAGGCGAGGTACTCGAACGTGACCCGCAACCCCGCGATCGGCCACCAGTCGGCCGACCCCGATGACGCGAAGCAATCCACCCCTCGTCAGCGGCGAGCGGGGACGTCGAAGCCGAGGGTGGTGTAGGTGGTGAGGCGTTTGCTGTGCATCTTGCGGAACACGGGGCCGGGGTCGAGGTAGTCGTGGACCTCGACGTCGGTCTTGATGTCGTTGGTGCGAAGGATCCGTCCGATGTACTGCACGACCCGACCCTTGAAGGCGAGCGGGAACGCGAGGAACAGAGTGTCGAGGCTGGGGCTGTCGAACCCTTCGCCGAGGTACGAGCCGGTCGCGAGGAGGAGTTGCCCGGTCGGCGCCAGGTCGGCGTTGAGCTGGTCGATCACCGCTGCCCGTGCCTTCTTGCCGAGCCCGCCCTTCAACACGAGCGGTTCGACACCGCGTTGTTGCAGCTCCGTGGCGAGGGCGTCGAGGTGTTCGGTCCACTGGGTGAGCACCAGCACGTTGCGGCCGTCCCGAACGGCGGCGGTGACGTCGGCGGCGATCTGACGGGTACGGGCCTGATCTTCGACGAGCGCTCGGAACACGTCCTGGATCGCGGCGATCTCGCCGGTCCCGGCAGTGCTCTGGGTGTCGTGGACGAAGAGGCGGCGGGTGAGCGTGGCGGCTGCTGTGTCGGCGAGCGCGATCTCGTGGCGGACCGGGCCGCACTGCATGGCGATGATCGCCTCGAGCCCGTCACGCCGGTACGGGGTGGCGGTCAGCCCGAGCCATCGGCGGCAGCGGGCATCGCGCACGGCGATCTCGAACGACCGGGCGGGGAGGTGGTGGCATTCGTCGACGATCACCAGGCCGTACCCGTCGAGCACCGCCGATGCGTCGGGGCGACGCGCGACCGCTTGCAGTGTTGCGATGTCGATGATCCCCGACGGCTTCGCCGTTGCGGCCACACGACCGATCTGACGCCGGCCGAGACCAAGATGCTCCATCAGCCGCGACTTCCACTGCTCCACCAGTGGGGTGCGATCAACGAGGATCAGCGTCGGCACCCGATGCGCGGCGATCACGGCACAGGCCATGACCGTCTTGCCCGCACCGGTCGGCGCGACGAGCACCGCATGGTCGTGGCCGATCAAGCTGTCGACAGCAACCTGCTGGTGCGATGACAAGGTGATCGTCGGCGAAACCACGATCGCCGACGGGGCGTTGCGTTGGTCGTCGAGCTGGAATCTGCTGCCGGCCGAGTCGATCACGTGCCGGGCGGCGTCGAGCAGCCCCCGGGGCAGACCGAGCCGGTCGAGCTCCTCGACGTAACAGCGGATCAGTCGTGGGGTCGCATGGTTGGACAGGCGAAGGCGTTCGTTCTCGTAGAACTTCGGGTTGTGCAGCGATGCCAGGTGCTTCAGCTGGGCGATCAGCCACGCCGGCAATCCGATCCGTTCGATCGACAGCATCCCCGCCAGCGTCGCGTGCACCACCGGTGGGGCTGGGTGCTGCTCGCGGGCCTGTTCCCAGTCGACCGCTTCGGTCCCGACGGCCAGCGGACGTACCGAGTCGGCAATCGCAGTGAGCGCTTCCGGGCTCGCCAACGGCACCGCGGAGAGGAAGGCCCACTGGTCGTCGTACGGTTCGAGGCCGGTCGGATCGAGGAACACTGTGGTGCCACGCTTGCGACAGCCGCCTTGCAGGGGAAGTGCGATCAGGTTCCCGAACGAACCCTTCGGCATCACATCCTGTGACGGGAACAACCGGTCGTAGCTCGACAGGTCGATCTCGACCCGAGACGCCATCGCCCGGCGCAGCATCGCCGCGCCCACCTTGCGCGCATCGGCAGCCGGAACCGGACCGGAGAAGAACACCCACACATGCCCACCATCACCGGACCGTGAGCGTTCCAACACCGCCGGCAACCCCGCCTGCCGGCACGCGTCGAGGTAGGCGAGCGCGTCGAGCGCCCACGAGCCACCATCGAAGTCACACGCCAACAGCCGGCAGCAGTCGTTACGCAGCAACGGGTACAGCCCGGCGGAGATGTCGCCTGCCAGATGACGTTCGATCACCGCATCGGTGAGCGGCTCGTACTCCCGGTCTGGGCGCTTCGAGTTCGCCCACCCTCCAACCACCGCCGGTGACCACCCCGACTTCTGCGTCCGATCGTTCTGCCACCGCAGGGCGTACACGTCGTCACGACCCGCGAACAGCGAGCGGAACAGCTGGATCTTGTCCGACGGTGACGACCGCTGATCCACCGCAGGACGCGCCAACACGGCAGGAGCGAACAACGTCGGCTCCCACGCCACGGGCGGCTCGGCCTCCCGGTCATCGGTGAGCCCGAGCAGACCACGCAACCGCTCGTTCTCGGCACGCAGCGACTCGATCTCCGCCAATGCCACGGCCAGCTCGTCCGGTTTCGACGAACCGGTCACCTCGGCGGTACCCACCATCGTCGGAACGCCGCCAACAGCCGCGCCGCCTCGTGTGACTCGTCAGTGACAGCGACGTCCAACAGGCTCAACCGCTGCCGCCGACCATCGAGCGTGATCACAGCGACCAGCCCCCGTCGTTCATCACCATCGAACTCGACCTCGTCCAGGCTGCACGCCATCCCGACCGCGACGGCCGCCACTGGCAGACCCGTCTGGGAGAACACGCACTCGAACGCGCCGAGCTGCTCACTGTCGCCGTACGCGTCGACGAGCACCTCCTCGATCAACTCGTCCAGCTCACCAGCAGGCCACGTCCCCGGCACAGCCATCACCGTAGATCGCCACCGGCGTCGGACCATCGACCCCGCACAACGTCCGATCCTGCCCAGGTCACGCCAACTCGAACGACTGCTGATCTTCGGGTTGGTCCCGAACGGGTCAACTGTCGATCTCTCCGGTATGGCCTACATCATTGAACGCAACCACCGCTTCTACGTCGTCGCCTACGACGGCATCGACCCCCTCACCGGCCGCGAACGCCGACGCTGGCATCCCGCCGGCCGAAGCCGCATCGATGCCGAAGCGATCGCCGCGACACTCGAACGGTCAGCGGCTCGGGTTGTGCCGGTCTTCGGCGCCCCGGCGACGCTCGGAGCCTTCCTGGCCGAGCAGTGGATGCCGCGCCGTCGCACCCAACTCGGACAGACGACCGCGCACCGCTACGCGTGGATGATCGACAACTACATCAACCCGCGCATCGGCAACATCCCCTTGCGGTCGCTGCGCGTCGAGCACCTCGACGGCCTCTACCACGCGCTCCTCACCACCGGCAGCCGTGACGGCGGCCCGCTCGCGACGAAGACCGTCTACGACGTCCACGTCATCATCAGATCCGCGCTCGCCGACGCCGTCCGCCGCCACCTAGTCGACACCAACGTCGCGCTCGCAGCGCACGCGCCACGCTCCACCCCCAGAGCGCGGCAAGGGCCCGAGACCTGGACCGCATCACAACTCAGCCAATTCCTCACCGGCGCAGCACACCTCCGGCTCTACCCGGCGCTGCACCTCGCCGCCTACACTGGCATGCGCCGCGGTGAGCTCGCCGGACTCCGATGGGGCGACTGGCAACGCGCGACACATCGCATCTCGATCGCCCGCAGCCGACAAGTCGTCGGCGGCCGCTCCATCGAGATGCCGGTCAAGACGCGCACCAGTCGCCGCTGCGTCGACCTCGACCCCGGCACCGAACACGTCCTCGAACGATGGCATCGTGCCCAACGTCGTGACCGTCACCCCGTCGACCTCGGCGACCCGATCTTCACGAACCGCCACGGCGACCCGGTCCACGCCGAATCGATCAGCCAACTGTTCGACCGCCACCTCGCCCGCGCCGACATCCCACGCATCCGCTTCCACGACCTACGCCACACCCACGCCAGCCTCCTCGTCGCCGCAGGCACACCGATCAAGGTCGTCTCCGAACGACTTGGCCACGCCCACCCCGGCTTCACCATGGCCACCTACCAACACCTCGTCCCCGGCATGAGCGCCACCGCCGCCACCGACTTCGCCAACCTCATCACCACCCACCGTCACGACCACAGCGACCAGGCCGGAGTCCACCGATGACGGACAGCCGGTAGACGTCTACCGGACCACGAACACGAACCACCAGGTCACAGCCTCGCTCGCAGACGAGCCGGTAGACGCACCCGGTAGACACCGCCTCGGCCGGAGAATTCAGAAGGCCCGGAAACTCAATGTTTCCGGGCCTTCTGTATAGTGGCGGGGGCAGGATTTGAACCTGCGACCTTCGGGTTATGAGCCCGACGAGCTACCGAGCTGCTCCACCCCGCGTCGGAGTAGGACACAGACGGTACCCATGCTCGCGGCCGATCGCAACTGGCATGTCCGCGATCCCCGTGATGCGTGGCCGCTGCACCGGCGGCGTCCCGTGCCGTTCCTCAGTTGCCCCACCGAACCGCTGAGCGGACAATGAAGGAGGACCCACCTGTTCGAGGAGGGATCATGCGACGACATGCGACGACCGCACTGGTCGCTGTCGCCGTGCTGCTGGCGGGCTGCACGAAGTCCGCCGACGAGCCGACGACAACGGTCGACCTGAGCGCCAGCCCGCAGTACGTGAACCGGCTCATCCCCGGGCACCGCCCGCTCGGGCTCGTCAGCGTGGGTGGCAACAGCGGCGAGTTCCACCTGGAGGGGACGGCATCGATCGAGGGCGTCACCGTGTCCTTCGAGCCCGCGGACGTGGCAGCGGGAGGAGTTGCCGAGGTGTGGGTGGACCTCCCCGAGGCATCGGAGGAGCTGCCGTTCCAGGTGGAGGTGCAAGACCCCGACCGAACCTCCGTCGCCACCTTCGCCGCGACCCTGGTGCCGGGCACGGACGACCTGGCCGGTACCGCCGAGCAGGTGCTCGGCGTGTTCCTCGAGCGGATCGGTGACGACGTCGCCGGCTTGCCCGAGTCGGCGATCGGCCTCGCCGGCGGCACCCCTGTGGCGGGGCTGCTGGTGGTGTCGCACTATGCCTGGTTCACCGACACCTACGAGATCACCGTCGCCTGGCACATCATGATCGCCCCCGACGACTTCGCCGAGCTGTACCTGCGGCCCCGCGACTCGCTCGTGCCCCCGCTGGCGTACCGGATCAACTCCTGGAGCACCGCCCTCGCCGGCGGCGAGTACACGTTCACCGAGGTCGACCCGCCGGCCGAGGTCACCCGCTGATCCCCACCCGGATCGATGGCATGACACTTCGCCTCTGGCATCGGCGCCGATTCTGCGCGAGAACTGAATCACCGACTCACCCCAGGAGGCACCCATGAACATCCATGCCGTCATCGGCGACGAGATCGTGGTCGACCAGATGCACCTGGGTCAACCGCCTCGCAAGGGAGAGATCCTCGACGTCCTCGGCGAGGGCGACACCGAGCATTACAGCGTCCGCTGGGACGACGGCCATGTCTCGATGTTCTACCCGGCGACCAGCAGTCGCGCCATCCACCTCGCCAAGGCCCACTGATCGGCAGGCACTCCGGGTCGAGCGCTCAGCGGGCGAGCGCGACCACCAGATCGGGACGCAGGAACCACGGCGTCACCATGCCGGCCACGTCGGACAACGGCAGGACGGTGTCGGGCACGTCGAACCCCAGCGTGTCGCGCATGAATGCTCGTCGAGCGCGGCAACGACCGATCACTTCGGGGTGACGCGCGTCCAGTTCGGCCTGCAGCGATTCATCGGCGATCACGATGCCCTCCTCCATCCGCGTGGAGAAGTACACCGGGTGCGTCGGGATGATGTCGATCTGCAGCACCATCCCCGACCGCAGCGGATCGTCGGAGCCGGCGGCGATGGGCGACGACATCCACTCCTCGTAGGCGATGAGATGGCCGGGGTTGAGGTCGATGCCGTACACGTCGTCGGGTAACCGCCGATGGATCAGGTCGTACACGTCGCCGCCACGAGTGCCGGGCACCATCATCGCCAGCCACTCCGAGATGGCCGAGACGTACGGCCCCACGTACGCCTCCACGTAGTCACGCACCTCGGGCGCCACATCGTCGGGCCCCTCGGCGATCCACCCCGCGCGGCAGATGTTGGCGCCCCAATGACACAGGTTGAAGCCGAGCGAGTCGCCACGCCTGATCACACGCCCGGTCGGCCCACCGAGCCCGGGTGAGCCGCCCACCGCGAACGTGAGGTGGCAACCCAGCGGCAGACCACCCACCCTGGCCTCGCGCACCACGTCGAGATCGGTCCAGCCCTCGCGCACGGCAGACGGGAGCGTGTCGACCAGCGCCCACGTCGCCCGCGACGCCTCGGCATTGGCGTACTCCCACATCGCGATCTCGTCGGCACCTGCGCACGCCCGCAACCCGTACCGGGGGTGGATGAGCAGATCGGTCGCGTTCACCACCGCGTCCCATCCAACGAGCGAGCGCACCGTGTCGGCCAGATGTGTCGGCACGTCGACCGCGTGCTCGGGGTCGTCGTGCTCGAGCGTGGTGAGGTACTTCCAGCCGACGATGCCCACCCGCGAGCCGGACCCCACGCCCTCGTCGCGCAGGATGTCCGCCAGGCGCCGCGACGAATCGCGCGGCTGCGACGGCAGCGAGAACGGCTGGTACAGCTCGCGTCGCAACTCGCCCGTCACGTGCAACGGCGAGGCCGCCACGTACGACAGGCACTCGTTGCCGGCCAGCACCAGCGGCGGGTCGTTGGGCCCGACCACCAGCAGCGCCTCCTCGAATCGAGGGTCGAAGCCGGTGGCCCACAGGATGTTGCCGACGTGCTCACGATCGCCGTAGACGAGCACGTGGGTGAGGCCGCGCTCGGCCGCCGCGGCCCGCAACGCGGCCAGGTGGCCCCGGTACACGTCGGCCCCCAACGCCGCCGGTGGCGACACCGGCCCGAACGACGGGCGCTCGATCTCCAACAGTCGTGCATTCATGACCGACAGGCTGACACAGCCGCGTCAGGCGACCCGGCGCACCTCGAGGCACTCGGTGTTGCCGAACACGCGCAGCGCCCGCTGTTCATTGGCCGGCACGTCGTCGGGCGCCAGCGACCGCACGACCGGGGACGTGACGGTGAACGTCTCACCCTCGTGCACCAGTTCCGCGGTGCCCGCGCCCAACACGTTCTTCACCCAGTCGGGCCGCGTGCCGTAGGGCAGGGCGATCACGTACCGGTCGCCATGCGGGAATGGCACCACCGGGGTCTCGTACGCCGCGCCCGAGATGCGACCGGTGTGGCGGATCACCGCCGCATACGCACCGGGCGTGCCGGCATCGCGCATCTGGCGCGGATTGACGACGCGCCGGTTCACCTTCCGCTGGAAGTCGAGCACGGGTGCCCACTTGTTGCGCATCCCCAGGAACCACACGGCCGCCAGGGCACCCAGCACCACCAGCTTCACCACCACCAACCGACCGACGAACGACTTCGAACAGCACGACATGGTGCCTCCCTTCACGAACGTCCGATCTCATGGTACGCCTCGCCCGCAGCGGGGTCATCGGGGTCGCGCTCCCCGTCTACTCTTCGTGCATGACGGACGCGACGCAACGCTGGCAGATCGGCTCGGCGACCATCACCGCACTCGTGGAATCCGAGACCGCGCGGGTGCCACCGCAGTTCTTCTTCCCGTCGATCACGGCCGACGACGTGCGTTCGATGGACTGGCTCGCCGACGAGGACGGCATCGCCGATCCGGGCGGCGCCATCGCGATGCGGGTGCAGGCGTTCGTGGTGCAGATCGGCACGCGGACCGTGCTCGTCGACCCCTGCGTGGGCAACGGCAAGCAGCGCAGCCTGCCGTTCTGGAACGACCTCAGCACACCCTGGTTGGATCGATTCCATGAGGCCGGGTTCTCGGTCGGCGACATCGACACGGTGGTCCACACCCACCTCCACGACGACCACCTCGGGTGGGACACGCAGCGCATCGACGGCGAGTGGACGCCGACGTTCGCCAACGCCCGTCACCTGTACGTCGGCAACGAGCTCGACTGGGCCGCCACGGAGGAACGGCGCACCGGGCAGGACCCGTTCGGCGACTCCATCGAACCCATCCTGCGCGCCGGGCTGGCCGATGTGGTGGCGGCCGATGCCGAGCTGGGCGACGGCCTCCGCCTCATCTCGACTCCCGGCCACACGCCGGGGCACGTGTCGTTGGCCATCGACACGGGCGGCGAACCCCTGGTGATCTCCGGCGACCTGATGCACCACCAGCTGCAGTGCGGCGACACGTCGATCGCCGAGGTGGGCGACTGCGACGCGGCGTTGGCGTCGCGCACTCGCGCTGCGTTCCTCGACGACTGCTGCTCGAACGGCACGGTGGTCGCCGGTACGCACTTCGCGATGGCACCGCTCGGTCGAGTCGAACGCGCCGGCGCTGCCTGGCGGTTCCGCCGGCTGGCATGACCGCCCGCCTGCCTCAGCTGCGCAGGCCCTCCACGTCGAACACCCGCAGCGCGGCCTGAAGGCGACGAACGTCGTCGACCACCTGCATCGACCCGTCAGCCAGCGCCGCCGACAACGTGCGCTGCCCACCCAGCAGCTCCGCCCACACCTGGGGCGAGCACCGCACCGTCACGTCGGCACCCTCGCCTTCGGTGGGCACCGCCACGCAGTTGCGCACGTGCAGGCCGGCCGACGTGCCGTCGTCGAACTCCCAGCGCACGTGGGTGTCCACGCCCACGGCCGCTTCCGGATCCAGCAGCACTCGCAACACCGGCACCGACCGCACCGCACCGCCCGCCAGCACCTGACGGGTCGAGAACCGGTGCTGGCGCAGACGCTCGAGGTCGAGCGAGCCGTCGAGTTCGCGCGCGCGGGTGATGCACCAGTTGCGGATGTTGGCGGCCGACGTGCGCTGCGCCACCATCCGCAACGCCGACGCCAGCAGATGCCGGTCGGTCTCGTCGCCGTCGTCGCGCACCAGCATCGATGCCAACTCGACGGCCCACCGCGCGTCGCCCGCGTTGAGCGCCTCGGTCACCTGCGCACGCACCACCTCGCGACCGCCGAACCCGGCGATCGTTCGCCGTGCGCGCTCGGCCGGCGGCAGCGGGAACAGGTTGGCGGGGTCGCCGTCGAAGAACCCGAACAATCCGGAGCGGATCTGGCGGGCGTGGTGCTCGGTCACCCCGTACAGCTCGCTCGTGATGAAATCGTCGTCGCACTGGTCGGGCAGGCGCACCGCGTGCCCCACCTCCACCGAACTCAGCCCCCGGTTCGTGTGGCGCACCGTCTGGTCCCACAGGAACTGGATGGAGTCGCGATAGCGGGTGACCCGCCGCGCGATCTCATCGCGCCCGCTCATCGGCGGGCCGTGCGTGGCCACCAGGTGGTCGGCACCCAGCGACAGCAGATGGTCGAGTCCGGTGAGCATCACCCGCGGGTCGCGGTACTCCTCGCCACGGATGGCGAACACGTTGAACAGCACCGGCCACACCAGGTTGTGCACCGCCACGCCCAACGCCGGGAACCAGAACGTCACCGAGTCGTCGGCGTCGCTCGGCGCGGGCTGCACGTGCACCTCCAACCCGGCCACCTGCAGCACCGTCGCCCCATCGAACGGATGGGTCACCGGCACGTGTCCACCAGTGAACGGCGCGTGCGCCGGGTCGCGATAGAAGTTGCCGAGCCCCACGTTCACCGTGCCATCGGGACCCGAGGTGGGCATGGCCACCGCGAACTGCTCCACCAACCCACGCCCGTAGGTGGGCGCCACCTCGCCGCCCGCTCGACGAAGGTTGCCGGCGATGCGCTCGTGGCCGTGGATGGGCACCTCCACGCCCGGCCGCTCGGCCAGCACCGCGGCCGTGCCGTTCACGTAGTGGAAGTGCGTGTACAGCACCGCCACGATCGGACGGTCGGTGACCGCCCGCAGTTCGCCCAACGCCGACGCCATCTCCTCCACCGACTCGCCGGTGTCGATGGCGATGATGCCCTCGGGCGCGTCGACGAACGTCTGGTTTGACAGGCCGTTGCCCACCAACGTCCACACACCGGGCATCACCTCGTAGAGCCGGCGCGCCAACCGCTCGCTCTGCGCCACGTGCGCGGCATGGGCGATCTGGCCGCCGGGCGCGGTGACGGTGTGTGCACCGTCGGGCTCGAAGGAACGGGACGGACGAGCGTCGGGCATGGCGCGACGGTAACGGACAGGGGTGCGGCGGGATCTACGTTGATGCCCCAGCGACGGACCGGGGGGTCAGATGAGCAACACACCGTGGGTGGAGTACGCGCCGGGCGACGAGTTCCCGGGCACGATCGGGCGCACGCTCGAGACGTCGACCGCGGCATGGCCCGCGCCGCTGCGCACCGCGCCCGGCTCGCCCAACGTGGTCGTCGTGGTGTGGGACGACGTCGGCTTCGGCCAGTTCTCCGCGTACGGCGGCCTGTGCGAGACCCCCACCCTCGACCGGCTCGCCGACCGCGGCCTGCGCTACGCAAACTTCCACACCACGGCGCTGTGCACACCCACCCGCGGCTGCCTGCTCACCGGCCGCAACCACCACAGCATCGGCGTGTCGGCCATCACCGAGACCTCGCTCGGCTACCCCGCCCACCACTGCTTCATCGGCTTCGAGCACGGGTCCCTCTCCGAGGCACTGCTGGCCGCCGGGTACAACACGTTCGCCGTCGGCAAGTGGCACCTCACCCCGCCCACGGAGAGCACCACCGCCGGGCCCTTCCACCGTTGGCCGCTCGGTCGCGGGTTCGAACGCTTCTACGGGTTCATGGGCGGCTCGACCGACCAGTGGTTCCCCGACCTCACCTACGACAACCATTCCGTGCGCCCGCCCAGCACGCCGGAGGAGGGCTACCACCTCAACATCGACCTCGCCGACCGCGCCATCCAGTTCATCAAGGACGCCCACGTCCACGCGCCCGACAAGCCGTTCTTCCTCTACTACGCACCCGGCGCCGGCCACTCGCCGCACCAGGTGGAACAGGAGTGGATCGACCGCTACCGCGGCCGCTTCGACGCCGGATGGGACGCGTACCGCGAGCAGGTGTTCGCCCGTCAACAGGCGCTGGGCCTGTTGCCCCAACACTGCCAACCCGCCGAGCGCGACCCCGACGTGCCGGCGTGGGACTCGCTCTCCGACGACGCCCAGCGCATGTACGCCCGACAGATGGAGGTGTACGCCGGCTTCATCGAACAGACCGACCACCACCTCGGCCGGGTGATCGACTTCATCGACGGGCTCGGCGAGCTGGACAACACCATCGTGGTCGTCATCTCCGACAACGGGGCCAGCGCCGAGGGCGGACTGCACGGCACGTTCAACGAGGTGCTGTTCTTCAACGGCGTGCACGAGACGCTGGAGGACAACCTCGAGCACTTCGACGCGTGGGGCAACCCCGACACGTACGCGCACTACTCGTGGGGCTGGACCTCGGCGGGCAACACGCCATTCCGTCGCTGGAAGCGCGAGACCTACCGCGGTGGCGTGACCGACCCGTGCATCGTCCACTGGCCGAAGGGCATCGACGCGAGCGGCGAGGTGCGCCACCAGTGGGCACACGTGACCGACCTGATGCCCACCATCCTCGACGCCGTCGGCGTGGCGCGCCCGACCGTGCTGCGCGGTGTGCCGCAGAGCGACGTGCACGGCGTGAGCTTCACCCACACCTTCGACGACCCCGCGGCGCCGAGCCACCACACCACCCAGTACTTCGAGATGTTCGGCAGCCGCTCGATCTACCACGAGGGGTGGAAGGCGAACTGTCCGTTCCCCGGCCCGAGCTTCGCCGAGGCGGCCGAGAAGGGCCGCTTCTTCGGGATGTCACTCGACGAGGCCACCCTCGACGACCTCGACGCCACCGGGTGGGAGCTGTACGACCTGCGCACCGACCCCACCGAGACCCGCAACCTCGCCGCCGAGCACCCCGAGCAGCTCGCCGAGATGGTGTTGCGCTGGTACCACGAGGCCGAGACGTACGGTGTGTTCCCGCTGGCCGCGGCTGGCGCCAGTCGCCTGCGCGAACGTCGCCCGTCGGTGGGCACTCACGCCGATCGACAGGTGTGGTACCCCGACACCGCGCCCGTGTACTTCGGCGCCTCGCCGCGCCCGTACAACCGGCCGTGGAGCCTCACGGCCGACATCGAGATCCCCGACGATGGCGCCGAGGGCATCCTCGCCCATCACGGCAACCGCCACGGCGGCTACGCGTTCTTCGTGCAGGACGGCCATCTGCACCACGTCCTCAACTACGTGAACAAAGCGCGCTTCAGGGTGAGCTCGTCGGCACCGCTCGCACCCGGCCGACACACCGTGCGCTACGAGTTCGAGCCCACGGGTCAGCCGAACTTCGGCAAGGGGTGGGGGCCTCCCGGCAACAGTCTGCTCTACGTCGACGGCGCGCTCGTCGGTGCGGCCGCGCTGCCCTACTCCACACCGAACCGGTTCGGCCCCGTCGGGTTCAGCTGCGGCTACGCGGCGTTCGACTCGTGCGACCCCGCGCGGTTCGCGGCACCGTTCCGCTTCACCGGCACGATCGAGCAGCTGGTGGTCGACCTCTCGGGCGACCTGCTGCAGCACGACGAGGCCGAGATGCGCCGGCTGATGGCCGACCAGTAGACCGCGGGGCGGCCAGCCCGCGACCTTCAAGATTTCGCGAACCGGGAAGGTTCCCGGTGACAGCGGCCGTCGATCGCGCGAACTTCTCCGCATGGCAACTCCTCAGGACAGCGACCCGAAGAAGGAAGTGGAGCCCGTCGACGAGACGCCGCCCACCGACGAAGGCGGCGGCACCGAAGGCGGCGGCGGAGCGGGTGGGTCGTCCACCGACAGCAACCTGCCGTCGCGCGAAGAACTCGCCGGCGCATTGGGCGTGGACCCCAGCGACCCGAAGGTCGACGAGATGCTCGGCGGCCTGAGGTTCCAGGAGACGATGAAGGCCGAGGCGCGTGAACGCGCTGCAGCGGCGGCCGCGGCGAAGGAAGCGGCCGAGAAGGAACGGGCGGAGAAGGAGGCCGAGGCCAACACCATCACCAACGAGTACGACGATCCGTTCACCGGTGAACACGTGGTGGAGAGGGTCCCGAAGCCGCCGGAGTGGAGCTCCCCGCTGGCCGCCTCCGAGGCGAGGATCATGCAGGAGACACAGGAGCTGATCAGGAACGGTCTCACCCGCGAGAAGCTCGAGACCGAGGGCTACTCCACCACCATCGAGGCGGACATCGGTGACATCCACGCGACGATCGTGAAGACGGCACGGCCCGACGGGCGCCTGGAGACCGTGGCGACCTACGTCGACGAGGACGGCGACGGCAAGCGCACCACGACGGTGCGCGAGAGCCTCTCCGGCGACGGCATCTCGATCGTGGAGGAGCAGCTGAACGACGGCAAGTCCGTGGGCAGCACCGTCATCCGCGAGGAACCGGGCAAGGGTGGCACCGTGCCGGTGGCCGGCCCGAACGCACCTCGCCCGCCGGAGATGCCCGACATCAGCCAGGCCGACGCCGACGCGTTCGTCGACGCGTTGCACCCCGATGGCCCCACCACCGACGCGGGCAAGGACCTGCTGGACAGCGTGGGCAAGCAGTTCGGGCTGGACCCCAACGGCACCGGCAACACGGGCGGCGCACCCGACCTGACGGTGCCCGGCAATTCGGTTCCCATGCCCGACGGCATCAGGGTGCCGGGCTCGACCGGACTCGGTTCGTTGCCCGGCCAGCAACCCGGCAGGGGCCAGGGCGGCACGATGCGCGAGATGGGCGGCGGCGGGACCGGCACCGGCGGCGGGACCGGTGCCGGGACCGGTGCCGGCGAGGGAGCGGGTTCGGGTGCCGGCAAGGGCGCCGGCGGGATGGACCCCGGCGACCGACCGATGCACGAGCCCAGCCCGGGCGCGGGTTCGGGCGGTTCGAACACCGGGGCCACCGGCGGCCGGCAGACCGAGCCGGGCGGCACCGGCGGTCAGGCGCCCCCTCCGGCAGGCGGATCCAACAGCGGCCTCGGTGCCGACATCGACTCGGCCCTCGGCAACCTGGGCAGCGGGTCGGCACCCGAGGCCGACGGCGTGGGAGCACAGGGATCCCGCGGCAGCGAACCCTCCGCGGGGGCCGGTCTCAGCATCGGTCCGCTCGGCACCAAGAACGAAGGCATCGGCAACAACGACCCCGTCTCGCCCTCCACGCCCGGGGACGATGGTGGAGGTGGCGACGGCATCGAGTTCGGCGGCACGTCGATCACGTCGACGCAGGGGCAGGGTTCCACCGCGGTCAACCACACCGAGCAGGGCAACGTGAAGCTGACCGAGAAGTCGATGGAGCAGCTGGCCGAGGAGCGCGAGCGCGAAGAGGCGCAGCAGAAGGCCGACGCCGAGAAGGCCGACGCCGAGAAGGATGACACGAGCGATGACACGAGCGATGACACGAGCGACGACCCCGATGCCGGCGACGAGGGCATGCGCGACCCCGACGCCGACACCGGGTCCATCCTCATCGGCGGTCGGCTGAGCGCTGCCGAGATCACCGTCGGCGGAGTGTTCGACGGCCGTTTCACCAACACCGGTCGCGGCGACGGGCCGAACATGCCCGACCTGTCGACCCCGCCCGACACCTCCAGCCCCGGCGACGAGACACCGCAGGGCGACACGATGGACGTCGACGTGCTGGAGGTGCAGCTCGAACGCATCCCCGGCTTCGGCATCACCACGGTGCGCCCCGACCTGGTGGAGCGCATGCCCACCCTCGACCCGTCGAACCTGCCCCCGCAGGGCTCCGACGACGTGGCCATGGGTGGCGAGGAGAGCTTCGGAGCACCCGGCGACGACGGCGGGTTCGCGTTCCAGGCACCCGTGGGTGAGATGCAGTACGGGGGGAACGACATGGGCTTCACCCCGGTCAGCTTCGGCGAGCAGGGCGGCATGTCGTTCGACGACCCGACGCTCGCCGGCCCCGGCGCGATGGAGTTCGATCAGGAGATGGACGCCGGCGGCGAGGGCGGCGGTCCGCTGCCCTTCCCGTAGCGCCGCCCGGCTCGACCCCGAGTCGTATGGTCGTGCCATGCGACTCGGGCGCGGCCAAGGGTGACACGACTGCGCCTGCTGCCTGACGGCGCGTCCAGCGACGCGTCCGTGCTGCTGGAGACACGCGGCATCCGCGCGCTCGGCGACGGCATGGTCAGCGTGGTGCTCGCCGCGTACCTCACGGCGGTCGGGCTGAGCGAGGTGCGCATCGGCGTGGTCGTCACGATGACGCTGCTGGGGTCGGCCGCGCTCACGTTGACGGTGGGTTTGCGCGCGCACGCCTACCCGCGGCGACGACTGCTGCAGATGGTGTCGGTGTTGATGATCGCCACCGGCGTGGGGTTCGCCCTGTTCACCGGCTTCTGGCCGCTTGCGTTCGTCGGGCTGATCGGCACGTTGAACCCCAGCGGTGGCGACGTGAGCGTGTTCCTCCCCACCGAACAGGCTCTCCTGCCGGCCACCGCGCCCGACTCGCAGCGAACCGCGCTCTTCGCCCGCTACAGCCTGATCGGCGCGCTCGTGGCCGCACTCGGTGCGTCGCTGGCCGGCATCCCGGAATGGATCGCTCGGCAGTGGTCGCTCGACGCGACCACCACGCTGCGGTTCACCTTCGTCGGCTACGCCCTGCTCGGTGTGGTGGTGCTCACCAGGTACCGCCACCTCACCCCCGCCGTCGAGCGCACCGGTGAGGCCCCGTCACGCGCGCTCGGCGAGTCGAAGCGCACCGTCTACCGGCTGGCCGCGCTGTTCAGCCTGGACGCGCTCGGCGGCGGGTTCGTCATCACCGCGCTGCTCGTGCTGTGGCTGCAGCGCCGCTTCGACCTCTCGCTCGCGATCAGCGGCGCGGTGTTCTTCTGGGCCGGGGTGCTGTCGGCCTTCAGCGCGCTGGTGGCGGTGCGCATCGCGGCGCGCATCGGTCTGGTGCGCACGATGGTCTACACGCACCTGCCCGCCAACGGCCTGCTGATCCTCACCGCGTTCATGCCCAACGCATGGTTGGCGGTCACCTGTCTGCTCTGCCGATCGGCGCTGTCGCAGATGGACGTACCCGCACGCACCTCGTACGTGATGGCGGTCGTCACCCCGGAAGAGCGACCCGCGGCAGCCAGCGTCACCAACGTGCCACGCAGCCTGGCCTCGGCGCTGCCACCCATCGCCGCCGGGTGGATGCTCGGACAGTCCACCTTCGGGTGGCCGCTGGTCATCGGCGGCAGCCTGAAGGCGCTCTACGACATCCTCCTGCTGTTCCAGTTCCGCGACCTCAAGCCGCCCGAGGAGCAGTAGTCGCCGTCCCGCGCTGCGGCGTGCCTTGCGAATCGTGAAGCCGACCGATTAGATGTGCCCATGCCTGCCCCCGGTGACGCCGTCGAACTGACCGCCGTCCTGTGGGCCGCGCCCGAGGGAGGGTTCAGCGCGTTGAACCCGGAGACGGGCACGACGTCGGAGGGCGAGACCCAGGCGGATGCGCTGCGCAACCTGGCCGAGGCCACGGCGCTGTACCTCGAAGAGTTCCCTTTGCCGCTCGGCCGCTGAGGACCGCACTAGCCCGCGGCGGCGTGCCAGGCCTCGGTGATCCACGACACGATCAGATCGTCAACCTCCGCAGGGTCACGCACGTTGACGGTGTGCCACACCCGCCGACCGGAGCGCACCGGCTTCCTGGAGAGCCGGGAGTGCCGGAGCTGATCGGGAAGGAAGAACGACAGGGCCACCCACTTCGTCATCGGACGGAGCTCCAGCACCATCACCCCGTCACGCTTGACGAAGATGCCCACCGAGACCGGCTCGAGGAACGCGTCACCCAGGTCGTCGATCACCGCCATCACGGCTTCGAACACCGGCCGCTCGAACGGCGGGCCGGTCGAGAAGTACTCCTCCAGGCTCATCGCCGGTGCGCACTCGTGGCCTTGGCCGCTGCGGACGAACTGACGGTCGCATCGAGGGCAGATCCAGACCACGCCCGGACAGTACCGCCGATGTGGACGCTCGGTCAGTGGTCGGGCCGCGGGAGGGCCCGACCACTGCCCAGGAGTGTCAGCCGATGCGCAACGCCATCGACCGGTTCGCCATGCCGGGTACGAACAGGTCGCCTGCGGCCGACAGCTTGTTGATGTAGTCGGCGTCGGTGTTGAGCTTCGCGTTGGATGCGTCGGCCGCTGCCATGTCGGCACCGACACCGATCCACGTGACCTGACCGAACGGCCCGTACATGTCCATGTAGAAGGCCACCGGCACTCCGCCCACCTTCGTGGCATGGGCAGCGACGTCGAGTCCCCACCCGATCGCCTCGGCGTACTTGCCGTTGGCGATGATGGCGGTGGTGATGACGGCCACGGAGCCGACCGGCGGCGAGCCTCCAGGATCTGAGCCGTCGAGCGACTCACGCATCATGTCGGACGGTGGCCCGGCCACGAGGTCGGCGCCCTTGGCGATCATCGCCTCGTAGGTGGCGTCGCCGGCGAGGGACGCAGTCATGGCCGCGAGCCCGGCGTGGCCGTCGACACGGGCGGTGTAGACCATCGTGCCCACGGGGGCGCCGAAGGCGACGCTCCACAGCGCCACCTCGGTGCCGGTCTTCGTGCTCACGTACTCGCGCAGGCCGAGGGCGTGTGCCGACACAGCGCTCACGGGTCCGGACATCGTCACGGTTCTGCTGAACAGGTTCATGGGGTTTCCTTTCATCGGGGCCAGGACGGTCCTGGCCGAGACCTTGCGATCAGATCCAGGGCGCTGCCGCGGCAGCCGCCCCCGGGAATGCACACGGCGCCGCGCCGGTGGTCGGGCACGCGGTGCGGATGGTCCAGGTGCCATTCACGTCGGGATACGAGCCGAACAGGGTCTGCCCACCGCTCGCCCGCGCCGCGTCGTGCACCTCGAGCACGAGCTCGTCCTCGCCGGCGGCCACGCAGTCGTCGAACATCCGGTCCGTCACGTAGCGGACCTCGAAACGAGTGACGCTCGTCGCACGTTCGACCGACCAAGTGAACAGTCGCGCCACACACCAGCCGTCCGTGGTCCAGTACACCTCGGCGGCGCGGTGACCGCGGTGGAAGAACATCGAGGTGCTGCCACCCGGCGACGGCGTGCCGCCGCCCCACACGTCGAGCTGCGCGCCCTGCATGGCCGACGAGATCTGCGCGTCCAATGCGGTCTCGGCAGGGATGGTGGTCGCCGCCACATCACGCTCGCCGCTGCCGCACGACACCAGCGCGGCGGACATCACCACGATCATCACGACAGCACTCGTCCGCGCACGGCGAATCGCCCAGCCGCGATGCACCGCGAGGCGCACTGCTGAGGATTCGACGACGGGAGTCATCTCGTCACCATGCGCCGCACGCACCGACGCGTCTGTCGGCGCTCCGACGTCCAGGAGAACCGCGTGACTCGTCGGGAATCAGCCCCTTCACCGGTGCCGTAGGGTGCTCGACATGCCGAGCGACCTCGTCCTGAAGACCATGAACTTCGTGCACCGGGCCACGCTCACGCTCAGCTTCGGCAAGCTCGGCTGGAGCGCCGGCGGCATGCCCGTGCTCGAGCTCACCACGGTCGGCCGCAAGAGCGGCGAATCGCGCTCGTGCATGCTCACGTCGCCGCTGCAGAAGGGCGACGCGCTCGTCATCGTCGCCTCACGCGGTGGCGATGATCACCACCCCGCCTGGTTCCTCAACCTCAAGGCGAACCCCGACGTGGAGGTGTCGCTGGGCGGCGCCCCGAAGTGCGCCTACGTGGCACGCGTGGCCACCGACTCAGAGCGCGCCGAGATGTGGCCCACCATCGTGGAGAAGTACAAGAACTACGGCGTCTACCAGCAGAAGACCTCGCGCGAGATCCCGCTGGTCCTGCTCACCCCCGCCTGAGAACTTACGTTCCGCTGCGCATCAGTTGGGCAGCGTGCCGCTCGGCGTCGCATCGGGGAAGTAGCGGTGGTGGCGAGCGCCCGTCACCTCGTAGATGGCGGTGCCCTCGCGGCCGTCGTCGGTGCGCACGCGCATCTGGTTGAGTCCGCCGCGCTGGAATGGTTCGTACGGGCGATCCCACGACCCCTCGGCGTCGATCACGATGCGGCGACCACCCTGCAGCGTGAGCACGCTCCGGCCGCGCAGTCCCTCCACCGTCTCGCCGTGTTCGCCGTAGACGGCGGGCGCGCCATGCGCGTCGACCCATTCCATCTCGTGCTGGAAGTCGATCAGCGGCACGGGGTCGCTGCCATCGGCACCCACCCAGCACCCGTCGGTGTAGACCCGCGCGCCGTTCTCGTACTCCCAGTGCCACACGCCGAAGAAGCCGTCGGGCAGCTGGATCTGGAACCACAGCCACAGCGGGCAGCGACCGTGATCGCGGATGCCCCACGAGTGGTCGCGCTGGCCCCACCAGTCGCGCACCTCGTGGGTCACTCCGCCCACGGTGTAGGTGCCGTTGTACACGCCGCTCTGCAACATGTGGCTCTGGTCCCACACCAGTTCGTGACCCGCCTTCATGCTGCCTCGGCGCAACCCGTAGGCCTTCGTGCGCGCCCGGAACGTGAGGTCCATACCCATCTCGCACTGGTCGGGGTCGGCCCACAACCGGATCTCCTCGAACGGCTTCACGATCTCCACCCGAGCCGCGCCGACGTCGGGCGTGTGCGGGTCGCCGTCGAACGGTCGCTGTTGATGCCCGAGGATGCGGGTGCCGCCCACGCGGCCCATCTGCAGGCTGTCCATGATCTGTCGCTGCGGGAACGTGGCCATGGTGAGGATGACCACGTCGCCCAGCGAGTCGGGTCGATGGGCGATGAAGAAGTAGCTCTCCCGCCAGAACGGGTGGAACGTCTGCACGTTCGCCATCGGCTCGGGAATCTGATGGGCGAGCAGTTCGTCGAGGTCGGTCAGCGCGGTCATCGCGAGAGTCTGACAGGGCCCCGTTCCGGAAATTTCAGTCGGTCGTTCCGAACTCGGGAACTTCCCGGCCGGTTCGAACGACTTACTTTTCGTACACGAGGTGCGGCAGATCCTGACCGGTCAGTGTCGCCCCTCCCTGCAACGTGCCGACCGCGGCTCCTCACTTCATGGACACCACCACGAGGAGCCCGGTCGGCTCGTTCGCGTCTGGGCTTCGACCACCCTCGCGCTTCACGAAACCTTCACGCAGTCGCGAACGCGTCCTTCACGTGCCCGACGGAGGATCACCTCAGTTCGAAACCACGAGGTGAACCATGCAGCACACCAACGCACTCCTCATCGCCGCAGGCTCGGTGGCCGCCGCCGGCCTGCTCGCCATCGCAGCCGTCAGCTACGCCGGCGGCACCGACCACGGTGGCCGCGGCAACGGCGGTGGCGGCAACGGTGGCGGCGGGCGAGACACCACTCGCAACACGACGGTCACGACCGACGCCCCGACCGCGTCGACCACGCCGGCCGCATCGCTCGACCAGACCACCGAGGACGCACTGCTGCACATGGTGGAGGAGGAGAAGCTCGCTCACGACGTGTACGTCACCCTCGGCGACGTGACCGGCCTCACCATGTTCGATCGCATCAGTGGCTCGGAAATCCGGCACGAGTCCGCGGTGCAGACACTGCTCGACCAGTACGACATCGCCGACCCGACCGACGGCAACGGCGTCGGCGAGTTCACCGACCCCGCCTTCACGGCGCTCTACGACCAACTGGTCGAGCAGGGCAGCGAGTCCGACGACGCGGCGTTCCAAGTGGGCGTGATCATCGAGGAACTCGACATCGCCGATCTGAACGACCGGCTCGAGGAAGGCACCCCGACCGATGTGGCTCAGGTGTTCGAACGGCTGCTCGCCGGCTCGGAGAAGCACCTGGCGGCGTTCAACCGGATGCTGGCGAACTGATGTGATGACGACGGGGCCGGCGAGCGATCAGTCGATGCGGTAGTTCGGCGTCCACTTCCGCTCATTCACTGCGGCAACGATCTCGTGGTCTTCGAGGGGTGGGGCAGACCCCTCGGAGACCGCTTGTCGCGCCACGGCCAGCGCCACCAGATCGGCGACGGCCGCCACTCGCGACAACGGCGGCAACAGCCGTGTGCGTGTTGCCGAGTCGTCGACCACCGCCGAACCGATCGCGACGGCAGCGGCGACGAGCATCGCATCGCTCACCCGAGTGGCGCCGACGGCGATGACCCCGCGACCGAGCCCCGGGAACAGGTACAGGTTGTTCACCTGCGTGATGTGGTGGGTGGTCAGCCCGACCTGCACGGCGGGGAACGGGCTGCCGGTGCCGACGAGCGCCCTGCCGTCGGTCCAGGCCAGCACATCGGCGGGCACGGCCTCGGCCCGCAGGGTGGGGTTCGACATCGGCATCACCAGCGGCGTCCGAATCGTGGCCGCCTGTGCCCTGATGACCGACTCGGTGAACAGTCCCGGCTGACCGGTCACACCGAGCAGCGCATGCGGCTCCACGTCGCACACCACCTGCAGCAACGACACGCACCCGTCGTCGTCGGCCATGTCGGCCACCTCCGACCACGGACGCACGTAGGCCATCTGGAACGGCTGCAACCCGTCGAGGCGATCGTGCAACAACCCGTCGCGATCCACCAGCCAGCAGCGGCGACGGGCCTCCTCCGGGTGCAGCCCGGCGGCCACCAGCGCACTCGTCACGTGACGAGCGATGCCGATACCGGCCGACCCCGCGCCGGCGATCACCACACGCAGGTCGGCGAACGGTGTCTCGCTGATCCGCATCCCGCCGACGATGGAGGCGACGGCCACGGCGGCGGTGCCCTGGATGTCGTCGTTGAACGAACAGATTGCTTCACGATGACGTTCGAGCAACCGGTTCGCGTTGCGTTGCGCGAAGTCCTCCCACTGCAGCAGCACCCCGGGGCAGCGATCGCGGAGCGCGGCCACGAACGCGTCGACCAACTGGTCGTACTTCTCGTCGCGGAGCCGACGGTGCCGCCACCCGAGATACAACGGGTCGGACAGCAGGCTCTCGTTCTCGGTGCCGACGTCGATGAACACCGGCAGCGTGCGCTCGGGGTCGAGACCGCCGACCGCCGTGTAGAGCGCGAGCTTGCCGATGGGGATGCCCATGCCACCCACCCCGAGGTCGCCGAGCCCGAGGATGCGTTCGCCGTCGGTGACGACGACGATGTCGACCGTCTGCTCGCCGAGCACGTTGTCGAGCAACTCGGGGATGCGGCCGCGATCGGCCCACGACACGTACAGCCCGTGTTCGCGCCGATAGGTGCGCGACCACTCCTGGCAGGCCCGCCCCACCGTGGGCGTGTAGACGATGGGCAACAGTTCCTCGATGTCCTCGGCGAGCAGTCGGTAGAACAGCACCGAGTTCGACTCCTGCAGTGCACGGAGGAAGATGTGCCGAGCGAGGTCGCCATGCGCCGCTGCGTACTCGTTGCGAGCGCGCAGGAGCTGTGTGGACAGGTCCTCCACCACCGGCGGCAGCAAGCCGTGCAGACCGAGCTGTTCGCGCTCTTCCGCACTGAAGGCCGTGCCCTTGTTGTGATAGCGGTTCGACAACAGGTTCCGTCCGGTGAGCACCGTCATCACCCTTCCGATCCACCTGCACCGAGCCGCCGATCGGACTCGAGGTCGGTGTGGATCACCACGGTCAGGCTACGTCGTTCGTGGCCCGGACTCAGGGCGAAACGGGGATCACCACTTGCACTGAGCTGGGACGCCGAAGTGCTTGAGCGCGACCGACGCCGGGCAGCCGCGGAACGCGACGTACATCCACTGATTGAGCCCGACGAACGCGGTGAGGATCAGGAACCAGGGGCTGACGAAGGCGGCGAGCACTGCGCTCACCACGGTCATCGTGCCGGCCATGGCGAACAGCACGCGCTCGAGCGGCCAACGACGGGCGGGCGCGGTGGTGGTGGACGGGCGGATGGGAGTGATGGAGTTCATGGGAGTTCCTTCGCGAAGGGAGGGACCCGGGCACCCCGTGGGGTGCCCGGGTTCCAGATGGGGATCAGTGGCTGAAGTTCACGTGGGGCAGGATCTTCTGCAGCCACTTGGGGGCGTACCAGTTCTTCTCGCCGAGCAGGGCCATCGTGGCCGGGACCAGCATCACGCGGACGACGGTGGCGTCGAGCAACACGGCCATCGCCAGGGTCAGCCCGAGTTCGGTGGGCGGGATGGGCCCGGTCACACCGAAGGCGATGAAGACGATGATCATGATGATGGCTGCGTTGGTGATGGGGCGGCCGGTGCGGGCGATGCCCTCGCCGATGGCCCGGCGGGTGTCGCCGGTCGCCTGGTAGCGCTCCTTGATGGCGGCCAGCAGGAACAGCTGGTAGTCCATCGACAATCCGAACAGGAGTGCGAAGAAGAACAGCGGCGCCCAGGCATCCACGAAGCCCTGATGCTCGATACCGATCAGACTCGCCCCGTAGCCGTGCTGGAAGACCAACGTGGCGAAGCCGAACGCCGCACCGACGGTGATGAGGTTCATCACGACCGAGAACGCGGCGATCACGACGCTGCGGAACACGACCAGCAGCAGCAAGAAGGCGACGATGAGGATGATGCCGATGGCGTACGGGGCGCGATCGACGAGCACTTCCGTGAGGTCGTGGTTCTGCCCAGCAGGCCCGCCGACGACAGCGCTCGGGACCGCTTCGTCCAGCTGTGAACGCAGCGCGCTCACCATGTCGGAGGTGGCCGCCTCGTCGATCTGCGTGCCGGGGGTGACCCGCACGACCACGCGACCGGTGGAGGCCGGCGGCGTGACGATGCGAGCGTCGACCACGTTCTCGGTGCCGGCAGCGATGTCGATGACCTGTTGCGCGTCGGCCGCATCGACCGTGACGTAGGCGGGGCCGGCGGCGCCGGGACCGAACGACTCGACGACCATGTCGTAGCCGTCGCGACTGGTGAGTCCTTCGTCGACCACTCGGGCACCGGGCATGCCCAGCTTCATGCCGAACGACGGCACGATGAGTGCGCCGAGCACGATGAGACCGACGGCCAGCGTGCGTCCCGGGTGACGCAGCGCGTTGCTGGTCCACTTGGCCCACCGGCCCTCGGCGACGATGTCGGGGTCCTTCTTGCCGCGAGCGACGAGCACCTTGTCGCCCATGGCGACGAGCACGGCCGGCAGCAGGGTGAGTGCGGCCAGCGCAACCGCGATGACCGAGATGATCATGCCGAGCGCCATCGTCTGGAAGACCATGACGGGGACCAGGAAGACGGCAGCGAGCGACAGCACGACGGTGAGCGCCGACAAGAAGACGGCCTTACCGGAGGTGGACATGGCGTTCTCGATGGCCTTGATGGCGTCTTTGCCCTCGACGCGTTCCTCTCGATAGCGGGAGACGATGAACAGGCTGTAGTCGATGCCGACGGCGAGACCGATCATCATCGAGAAGTTCATCGACCACACCGAGATCGGCGAGATCCAGCTCAGCATGTGCAGCGAGGCGAAGCCCGTGGCGATGCCGGCGATGGCGAGGATGAGCGGGATGCCCGCAGCGATCATCGCCCCGAAGGCGATGAACAGCATGATCAGCGTCGGCAGACCGGACAGCAGCTCGGCCTTGTGCAGCGCTTCCTCGTTCATCGTGTTGAAGTCGCTCCACACGGGCCACTCGCCGGTCACCTCGGCGGTCGCACCGTCGGGCAGCGCGATGCCACCGACGAACGCTCCGAGCTCACCGGCGGCTTCGGGACGGTCCTTGTCGGCACCGATCTCCTGCTCGACGGGCACCAACGCGGTCAGGCCGTCCTGCGAGATCATCCCCGCCTCGGGCGGCATCGCCAAGGGGTCGACCACGGACAGCACGCGCGGTCCGTCGGCCAGCTCGGCCTGGAGCGCTTGCAGCGCCGACGGATCGTCGGTGATGGGCGTCTCCTGACGGAAGACCACGATCGGGTTCTCCGCACCGAGTGCCGGGAAGTCGTTGCGCAGTTCCATGCGCACCTGCTCGGCATCCGAGCCCTTCGCATCCCAGCCGGCGCCGGACAGCGCGCTGGTGAGCGTGAGGGCCAACGGTGCCCCGGCCAGGGTGACGATCGCCCACACCAGGATCACGGCACGCCGGTGCCGGGCCATGGACGCGGCCAGGCGTGAGAACAGCGCCCGTTCGTCTGGGTCGTGTGACGGCTCGTGTTCGACGGGCAACGTCGGTTCGATGGTGATGCTCACAGTGTCGGCTCCTCTAGCGGGGAAGTACGAGTGACGACTATACCCCCCGGGGTATCCGATTGCAAACCCCCCGGGGTATCGGACGCCTTCACGGAAGCTTCACGTGAGCACACCCGAGGGCTTCACGGTGGTGCCGTTGAATGCACTCAGAAGCAAGTACGAGATCGAAGGAGTTGAGGATCATGAAGACCTGGCACAAGGGCTTGATCATCGGTGGCACAACGCTGGCAGTGTTGGTCCCCGCAGGACTGGTGGCCGCCGACCAGATGGGCAACGGGAACGGCAACGGCAACGGTCAGGGACGAGGCAACGGCTCGATGGTGCGTGACTGCATCCAGGACCAGACCCAGGACCAGACCCAGACGCAAGACCGGACGCGGGCACGCGACGGCAGCGGCAGCGGCATGCAGAACGGGACCGGCCAGCAGAACGGCAACGGCATGCAGAACGGGACCGGCCAGCAGGGTCGCAACGGTTCGCAGGCGACTGGCTCGGGCGACCAGGCCAGGGCCCGCGATGGCAGTGGCGCCCGCCACGACGAGATCTCGGCAACCACCACCACGGTGGACAACTGAGCGACAGCACGAGCCAATGGATCATCCGTCCCGAGGCCGTCCAGGAGCGCCGTCCCATGGGGACGGCGCTCTTGCGCGTCAGAATGACCCCATGGCGCGCGCTCCGTTGGTCCTGGTCGTCGACGACGAAGGGCCGATTCGCGAGATCGTCCGTCGATATCTGCAGGCGGAGGGCATCGACGTGGTCGAGGCCGACGATGGTCCGAGCGCCGTCGAGCGGTTCACCACGCACCACCCCGACGTGGTGGTGCTCGACGTGATGCTGCCCGGGTTCGACGGCATCGAGGTGCTCCGACGCATCCGCGCCACGTCCGACGCCTATGTGCTGATGCTCACCGCGAGAACCGAGGAGACCGACCGCATCATCGGCCTCTCCGTCGGTGCCGACGACTACGTGACGAAGCCGTTCAGCGCACGCGAGCTCACTGCCCGCGTGAAGGCACTCCTCCGGCGTCCCCACATGGCCGACAGTGCACCGACCCGGCAGGAGTTCGGACGCCTGTCACTCGACGACACGCGTCGGGAAGTACTGGTCGACGGGACGCTGGTCGCCCTCAGCGCGCTCGAGTTCGACCTGCTCGCCGCGTTGAGCGCCAAGCCCGGTCAGGTGCTCAGCCGGCGGCAACTGCTCGAGCGGGTGTGGGGCTTCGACTACTTCGGCGACGAGCGTGTGGTCGACGTGCACATTCGCAACCTCCGCCGCGCGCTCGGCGACGACGCCGACGCACCCACGTGGATCGCCACCGTTCGCGGCGTTGGCTACAAGTTCCTGGATGCCACGTCATGAGGCACATGTCGATGCGCACGCGATTGTTCGTGTCGTTCGCCATGGTCGCGGGCACCGGCGCCCTCACGTTCTACATCGCCGCCAGATTCGCGGTGCCAACCCTTTTCGACCAACGGATGGGCAACGGCGGCATGGGCCAGGGCAACGGGGCGACCGCCGGCAACGGCGCGGCTGCCGGCAACGCAGCGTCCGCCGGGCAGCACGATGCACTCGTCTCGGCGGTGAACTCGGCGATGCTCATCGCACTCGTGGCCACACTCGTGTGCTCCACCCTGATCGCCGTCGTGATGAGCAGGCGAACACTGCGCAGTGTGAACGACCTGCGCCTCGGCGCTGCCCAACTCGCATCCGGCAACTACGCCACCCGAGTGTCGCGGCCGAACGAAGCCGAGCTCGGCGGGCTCGCCGACGACATCAACCACCTCGCCACCACGCTGGCCGACACCGAGCAACGACGGGCCGCGCTCGTCGGCGACGTCGCCCACGAGATGCGCACGCCGCTCACCACCATCAGCGGCACGCTCGAGGGCTTCGACGACGGCCTGTTCACGCAAGCCGAGCTCACCGACACGGTACGCACCGAGGTCGGTCGCCTGCACCGCCTGGCGGGCGACTTGGCGGCGGTGTCCCGGGCCGAAGAGGGGCAACTCCACCTCGATCGACAGCGAGGCGACCTCGCGGAGCTGGTCACCGACACCACTGCCCGACTGCGGCCGCGATTCGACCAGGCCGACGTGCAGCTCACCGTCGACGTGTCAGGTCCACTGCTGGCCGACTTCGACCGCGATCGCATGGTGCAGGTGCTCACCAACCTGCTCACCAATGCGCTCGCGTACTCCACACCGCCCGGCATCGTCACGGTGCGGGCGGCCGCCTCGGGCTCGACCGCCTCGATCTCGGTCGCCGACAACGGCAGGGGGCTGCACGCCGGCGAACTCGAGCACGTCTTCGAGCGGTTCTACCGAGCGGAACGCAACGACCACAGCGGCGGCACCGGCATCGGCCTCACCATCAGCCGCGCCATCGCCCGTGCCCACGGCGGTGAGCTGGTCGCGGCCTCCGCCGGTCCAGGGCGCGGTGCCACCTTCACGGTCACGCTCCCCCTCGTCTGAGCGGTGGGTCGGTCAACGAGCGAGCAACTCCTTCAGCTGTTCGGTGGTGGGCACGCGACCGGACATCACCACTTCGTCGTCGATGACGAGCGCCGGCGTGTGCATCACACCCCACGACGCGATCTCCGCGACATCAGTGACTTTCTCGAAACTCGCGTCGAGGCCGAGCTGGTCCACCGCCTCGTGGGTCGCCGCTTCGAGCCGCTGACAGTTCGCACAGCCGGAACCGAGGATCTTGATGTCCATGGTGACGCCTTTCAGAGCATGAGGTTGAAGAGCAGACCGATGACGAGGATGGAGGACGCCACGACGCCGAAGTAGGTGGCGATCAGCCGGGGCTTCAGCACCCGACGGAGCAGGATCATCTCGGGCAACGACAGGGCGACCACGCTCATCATGAAGGCCAGCACCGTGCCCATCGGTAGGCCCTTGTCGTGGAGCGCCTCGACCAGCGGCAGCACTCCGGCCGCATTCGAGTAGAGGGGAACGCCGATCAGGACCGCGAGCGGAACGCCCCACCATCCGGTGGCATGGGCGGCGAACCAGTCCGCCGGCAACCAGCCGTGGATGACGGCGCCCACACCGATACCGACGAGCAGATACGGCCACACCTTGCGCAGGATGGAGGCGACCTCCTCGCGAGCCATGGTCAGCCGGTCGTCCCACGAGAGGCCCGCTGACGAGTCGACCGGCTTGCCGCGCAACGTGGTCTGGAAAACGAACGGCTCGACCCACCGCTCCAGATGGAGCCTCCCGAGCACTGTGCCGGCGACGATCGCGATGACCATGCCACCGGCGATGTACATCGCGGTGGTCTGCCAGCCGAACAGGCCGAACAGCAGCACGATCGCCACCTCGTTGACAAGCGGGCTGGCGATGAGGAACGAGAGCGTCACGCCCAGGGGGACTCCCGCGGCCACGAACCCGATGAACACCGGGACCGCCGAGCACGAACAGAACGGGGTGATCACACCCAGTCCCGCCGCAGCGACGTTGCCGACACCCTCGCGCCGCCCACCGAGGAGCGCGCGGGTGCGCTCGACCGACATGAAGCTGCGAAGGACGGTGACGATGAAGATCACCCCCACCAACAGCAGCGTGATCTTGGTGATGTCGTAGAAGAAGAAGTGCACCGATCCACCCAGCCGCGACTCGGGGTCCAGGCCGAGCACGTCGAACACGACCCAGTTCCAGAAGCCGAGGTTGAGTTGATAGAGCGTGACCCAGCACAACGCCGCGGCACCAACGTACGTCCATCGGCGCAGCCCATGGCCGGCCGAGCGCGCGTCGAGGGTCGCCGCGTGGCGCATCACACCACCGCCACCAAAGGGGACAGGCGCTCCGAGAGGAGGTCGAACGCCTCGGGCGAGAGTGAGTAGTCGATCCACCGGCCACGCTTCGCTCCGGTGATCAGTCCCGCGGACCGCAGCACCTTCAGGTGGTGCGACAGCAATGGTGCCGAGACGTCGGCCGCGTCGGCCAGCACACACGCGCACCGGGTACCCGACTGGAGATCGCGGACGATCGCCCAACGGATCGGGTCGCCGAGCGCCCGGAACTGTTCAACGATCCTTGAATCATCCACAGCCTCAGTGTGCGTCAGCTCAGGTGGCGGCGAGCAGGGCCGAAGGACCCTTTGCCGGTCAGCCAGGCTTGCGGGCGATGACCTGCACGACCGCGCCCACACCGGTGTGGCCGGCGCCCTCGACCACCACGCGTTCGGTCTCGAGCGCGTGCAGGAACTCCAGCCCCTCGAGCTCCTCACGAAGCAGGTCGAGGCTCATGGTCATCTCGGCCACCGCTGGGCCACCCGTGCCGCGGCCGATCTGGTCGGGCGTGTACGCCTCGAGCAGCAGCACGCCACCCGGGCGCAGCGCCGCGACCACGCGGGCGTGGAGGTCGCGCCGCACGTGCGGCGGCATGTGGGCGAAGATGGACACGACTGCGCCCCATCGTTCGTCGCCGATGTCGTGCGTGGCCAGATCCGCCATCACGGCGTTGACCGAGACGCCCCGTTCCTGCGCCAGGCGTCGAGTCTTCGCCACGCCTGACTCGGTGAGGTCGACGCTGTGCACTTCGCGGCCGGTGGCGGCGACGAACACGGCATTGCGACCCTCACCCTCGGCGAGGCAGAGCACCGGCCCGTCAGGGAGCGAGTGGATCTGGTCGCGGAGGAAGTCGTTCGGTTCCGTGCCGTAGATGTAGGTGTCGGCGCCGTAGCGCTGCTCCCACATCGAACGCGCCGAGGGGAGGTCGGTCAACGCTGACGACCCGACGACGAGTCGGCGAGTTCCTCACAGCGACAGCGCTCGGACGGCGGGACGTGGCCGAGCACTTGCTCGACGTGGGCGCCGCAGCCGACCCAACCTGGACGTTGACAAGAGTGGCAGGTGACTTCCATACACATACCCCCTAGGGTATCAGGAATTCTTTCGAAAGTCGGTATCCATTCCCGACCCTCGTTCGTCTCAGTGGTGTTCGCACATCGAACGTCAACCCGAGAACGAGGAGTCAGTCATGAACGAAGGAACCGCAGACCGGATCGTCCGCATCGTCGCCGGAGTCGCCCTGTTGGTGCTCGGCTGGGGCGAGATCGTCACCGGCACACTGGGCACGATCTTCAAGTTCCTCGGCTTCGTGCCGCTGCTCACCGGTCTCGTCGGCTGGTGCCCGCTGTACCGGCTCCTCGGCCTCTCCACCCGCGGCAAGGGCGCCAAGAGCGCGGCGGCCGCTCGCTGAGCGTTCCGCAGGTCGAGCACGTGACGACAGCTGTCACCATGTGGCGATGGGCACGATGAACCCGAACGACCTCGTCGACGAGATCCCAGGTCTGTATCGCTTCGCGCGAGCGCTCGTACGTGACGAACATCTCGCCGCCGACCTCACGCAGGACACCCTCGCCAGGGCGATCGAACGGAGCGAACAGTACCGGGGCGACGCGCCGCTCGGCGCGTGGCTGAAGCGCATCCTGCGCAACCTCGCCACCGACCGGGCACGCCGTTCGGCACGCGAAGTGATCGTCGACGACGTGGAGGCGAAGTGGCACGACGACGACTACACCGTCGACCCGGCTGAGGTCACCGAACGTGCCGCCACCCGCGAGGAGATGGAGGATGCGCTCGCCCGCCTTCCGTTCATCTACCGCAGCACCGTGGTGCTGCACGACGTCGAGGGATGGACCGTGCAGCAGATCGCCGACCTCGAGGATCTCGGACTCCCGGCAGCGAAGCAACGACTCCGGCGAGGACGTATGGCGCTGGTGTCCGCCCTCGCCACCGGCGCCGAACGACGCCTCGCCCTCCAAGGAGTACCCATGCGATGTTGGGATGCCCGACAGCACGTGTCCGACTATCTCGACGGGACACTCGATGCCACCACCGCACGCACGGTGGAGTCACACCTCGAGCAATGCCCGACGTGCCCACCGCTCTACGCGGCGCTCGTCGGCGTGCACGAGGCGGTCGGCGTGCTGCGGGACGGCGACGCGGTGATTTCCCCGGCCGTCGCCGAGCGCCTCGTCGCGCAGGTCAACGCCGCACTTCCCGGCGAGCGCCCGCCGAGCGACCACTAGCCTCGTCGCATGACGTACGTACCGGCCGCCTGGGAACCACCGATGGCCGGTGGCGAGGTGGATCACCTCCTGGCATCCCTCGACCGACTGCGCGCCACGTTCGCATGGAAGGCAAGCGGCCTCGATGCCGAAGGGCTGTCCTTCCGCCTTCCGTCGTCCTCGCTGTCGTTGGGTGGATTGCTCAAGCACCTCTCGCGGGCCGAGGACGAGATGTTCACCTGGAAGCTCTGGGGTGAGGCGCCCTCGGAGCCATGGCGATCCGCGCCGTGGGACACCGAACCCGAGTGGGACTTCACGACGGCCGCGCACGACTCCCCCGAGGATCTGTACGCGCTGTGGACCGACACCGTGGCTCGGTCACGAGCCAGCGTGCAACGAGCACTCACCGACGGCGGTCTCGACCACGTGTCGCATCTCGGTTGGAACGGCGACCACGTCTCGTTGCGCCGACTGCTGTTCGACCTGGTCGAGGAGTACGGTCGCCACACCGGCCACGCCGATCTCCTTCGGGAAGCGATCGACGGCGTCACCGGTGAAGACCCGCCCGGCGACATGCCGTGGCCACGTCCCTTCGACTGACACGAGCACCATGACCGACCCTGGCCCGCCGACCACGCACATCACCCGACTCGTCGGCGTGTACGACGCCGAAGGCACGTTGCGCGGCGAACTCGCCTACTGGATCGGCGCTCGCCTAGGGCGGCGTCACTGCTCGCTGTGCGAGATCACCCACGGACTCGTCCGCGTCCGCGCGGAGTGGACCGCGTGCCGCGACGGACTCCCAGCCCGCTTCGACACGTTCCACCTCGACGACCAACCCGCCGAAGTGCGACTGGCCGCGGCCGGCCGCTATCCCGTCGTGGTGGCCGAAACCGCCGAGGGACACGTGGTGCTGCTCGGCCCCGACGAGCTCGAGGCGTGCGGCGGGTCGGTCGATGCGCTGATGCACGCGGTGGAGACGGCCGCCGCCGCGAAAGGCCTGACGTGGACGCCGTAGACGACGCCACTCCGGTCACCGTGTACACACGACCCGGTTGTCCCTATTGCATGAAGCTGCGATTCGGGTTGCGGCGAGCGCGGGTGGAGTTCCACGAGGTCAACATCTGGAACGACCCGTCGGCGGCAGCGTTCGTCCGATCCGTGGCCAACGGCAACGAGACCGTCCCCACCGTCACCATCGGGGAGGTCAGCCTGGTCAATCCGTCGGCCCGCCGGGTGCGCGAGCTGTCCCAGCGGACTGCATGACGAGCCGTGCCCGCGGCAGAATGATCACATGAGCCCGGCGATCAGCGTTCGAGGCCTGCGCAAGCAGTACGGCGCATTCGCTGCCGTCGACAGGGTCGACCTCGAGGTCGAGACGGGCGAGATCCTCGCCCTGCTGGGTCCGAACGGTGCCGGCAAGACCACCACGGTGGAGATCTGCGAGGGCTACCGAACGCGCGATGCCGGCGACGTGCGGGTGCTCGGGGTGGACCCGGCGACCGCCGATCGGGAGTGGAGGGAGCACGTGGGCGTCGTGCTGCAGACCTCGGGCTTCACCGAGGAACTCACCGTTCGGGAGACCGTCGCCCACTTCGCCTCGCTGTACGAGCGACCGCGCGAAATCGACGGCTTGCTCGACGCGGTGGGCCTCACCGAGCAGGCCGGCGTCCGCGCCCGGAAGCTGTCGGGCGGTCAGCAACGCCGACTCGATGTCGCCATCGGTGTGGTCGGTCGTCCGGAGTTGCTGTTCCTCGACGAGCCGACCACCGGCTTCGACCCCGAGGCGCGTCGCCACTTCTGGGACCTCATTCGCCGGTTCCGCGAGGACGGCACCACCATCCTGCTCACCACGCACTACCTGGAGGAGGCGGAAGCACTCGCCGATCGCGTCGCCGTGATCGTGCGCGGTCGCATCGTCGCCGATTCCACGCCCGCCACGTTGGGCGGACGCGACCATGCGTCGGCCATCGTCCGATGGGTGGACCACGAGGGTGCACACGAGGTGCGCACCGACACGCCCACGCAGGTCGTGGCTGAACTCTCGGCACGTCTCGGCGGCGAGGCCTCGGAGCTCACGGTCAGCCGACCAACGCTCGAAGACGTGTACCTGCAGCTCATCGGAGCGACGTCGTGAACGGCCGGACGCTGGAGCTCGGGCGAAACCGCACCTCGGTGGAGCTGCGGAACCTGTGGCGCAATCGCCAGGCCTTCGGGTTCACGATCCTGTTCCCGGTGATGATGCTGGTGCTGTTCGCCTCGATCTTCTCCGGCACCGTCGACGGCACCACCGTGCAGATGAGCCAGGTCTACGTCGCTGGCATCATGGGGTCGACCCTGATGTCCACCGGGTTCGTCAGTCTCGCCATCGGCATGGCGATCGAGCGCGAGTCGGGCATGGTGAAGCGTCTCGCGGGCACGCCCATGTCGACCACCGCGTACTTCCTGGGCAAGGTCGGCATGGTGCTGGCCACCGTTGCGCTGCAGACCGCGTTGCTCATCGCTCTCGGCGTGGTGTTCTTCCAGATGGAACTACCGCAGTCGACGAGCGCGTGGCTCACGTTCGCGTGGGTGTTCCTCCTGGGCGTCACGGCGTCGACGCTGCTCGGCATCGCCGTCGGCAGCATGATCTCCGACTCGCGGTCGGCCCCCGCCGTGGTGAACCTGCCGTTCGTCGCACTGCAGTTCATCTCCGGCGTGTGGATCTCGGTCACTCTGTTGCCGAAGTGGCTGCAGATGGTGTCGCAGGTGTTCCCGCTGCACTGGATCTGCCGAGGCATGCGGGCCGCGTTCCTCCCCGACTCGTTCAAGACGGTCGAGACCGGCGGCGCCTGGAACCTGGGCATCGGTGCCCTCGTCCTCATCGCCTGGTGCGTCGCCGGATTCTGGATCTGCACCCGAACCTTCCGCTGGACCCGCCAGTAGCACCCGACTCGGGTTGAACTTCCTGTTGTAAGAGAGCCTCGGAGGCCCTGGCGCAAGGTGGTTCGGGCCATCTCGTGGCTCAGCATTTCTTGCGCAAACGGTCCACCGGCACTCGCGAGGTGAGGGTGAGGCGTGCGATCCGACCGCTGACCGTACGCTGGTGGCCGTGCGGCGACGTGTCCTTGCTCTGATCTCGATCGTCGTCTTGGCGCCTGCCGCCGCTGCGTGCGGATCGAGCGGTAAAGACGACGCATCGAGGCAGGCCGCGGTGCGAGACGCCGGCGCCACCGTCATGCCGTTCGACCTCGACCAGACCAAGCACTACTTCGACAAGAACGACACAGGCGGCGTCCAGACCGTGGTCGCGCTCGACCCCTCCGATGCCGAACAGGTTCGACTGGTGCGCGAGCACCTGCAGGAGATCCAGACGGAGTTCTCCGCCGGCCGTTTCGACGACCCGACGGCCATCCATGGCGCCGACATGCCGGGCGTGAACGCGTTGTCCGAAGGAGCTGCACGGCTCGAGATCACCTACGCCGACGTCGACGGCGGGGGCGAGATCACCTACCGCACCGACGACGACCAACTGGTCACGGCGCTGCACGACTGGTTCGACGCCCAGCTCTCCGACCACGGGACCGACGCGATGTCGGGGATGCCCGGCCACGACATGACCCCGGAGATGTGGCAGCAGCACCACCCCGGCGAGTCCTACCCCGGCACGACCGACGCTCCCTGACTCCCCGTCGCGTGCCACGGTGGATGACGGTCGGCGATCGAGGTGGCGAATAGTTCAGCCGTAGCTGTACTATTCCGATCATGTCGATGCAACTGGTCGATCTCGATGTGCTGGCCCGCATCGGCCTGGCGTTGGCCGATGACTCGCGTCGTCGGTTGCTGGTCGCGTTGATCGACGCGCCGGGATACCCGGCGGAACTCGCGCACGCGCTGGGCATGACGAGAGCGAACGTGTCCAACCATCTCGCCTGCCTGCGCGGCTGCGGTCTGGTGGTCGCCGAGCAGGAGGGCCGGCGGGTCCGGTACGAGATCGCCGACACCCGTCTGGGTTCCATGCTGCGCGATCTGTCGACCATCGTGGTTGCCCCTGACCCTTCGCTGTGCCCGACCAGTGCGGAGGGTTGCTGCTGATGGAGATCCAGCCAAGGGAAGCCGTGCCCACCGTCGCTGACGGCTGCCCCGACGAGTGCTGCGCTCCGGCGCCGACGCCGAGCGCGTTGTCGACGGCGCGGCGCGAGCAGTTGCACCGGCGAGTCCGGATGCTGGTGGCCGCCACGATCACCTACAACATCGTCGAAGGCATCATCGCCATCACCGCCGGCACCGTCGCCGGGTCGACAGCACTGGTCGGGTTCGGGCTGGACTCCGTGATCGAGGTGTCGTCCGCCGCCGTGGTGGCGTGGCAGTTCTCGGCGAGCGACCCCGAGCGACGAGAGCGTGTCGCACTGAGGGTAATCGCGTGGTCGTTCTTCGCCCTCGCCGCGTACGTCGCCGTGCAGTCGACTCGGGCGTTGCTGGGCGCCGGCGAAGCGGACGAGTCGACCGTCGGCATCGTGCTCGCTGCCGTGTCGCTGGCCGTGATGCCGTTCCTGTCCTACGCCCAACGACGCGCCGGTCGTGAACTTGCCTCGGCCAGTGCCGTGGCCGACTCGAAGCAGACGCTGTTGTGCACCTATCTCTCGGGCGTGTTGTTGTTCGGGCTACTGCTCAACGCCTGGTTCGGATGGTCGTGGGCCGACCCAGTGGCAGGCCTCGTCATCGCCGCCGTCGCACTCAAGGAAGGGCGCGAGGCATGGCGCGGCGACGCATGCTGCGCACCGCGATGAACCTTCGCTCGCCCGAACCGATACGTCACACGATCAACGACGAACGCGCCACCGCGCGACGTGCCTCCCGTGCCGGTGAGAACGGCTGAGAACACCTCGAACGTGCTCACATCCTGTCCCAACCGTGGGCGTTCGACCACGTCGCCGTCCACGCCGCGATGCTCGCCCAGGCCTGGCGGGACCGGGACAACGTCGAGGTGCGCGGCCAGATTCTCCGGCTGGTCGTCGCCGGCCCCGGCTCCGCGGCTCGCCGCTACCCGGTCGGCAACACCGGCCGTGCCCGGGTGCCCGCCACCACGCCTGCCAGCGAGATGCTGACGATGCTGGCTGCGAGTTCTGCGTCTGCGACGGCGGATCGGGAGGCGGTTCACGAAACCCCTTGACCTTCAAGTCGGCCTGAAGGTTTACGCTGCCACGGTGAGCACCAGCTACAAGATCAAGGACGTCGCCGATCGCAGCGGATTCACGGCCGCGACGTTGCGCTACTACGAGGAGATCGGGCTCCTCCCCGAAGCGAGCAGAACGCCGGCCGGTTACCGGCTGTACGACGATCGCACGCTCGACCGGCTCGCGTTCATCTCGCGTGCCAAGCAGCTCGGCTGCAGCCTCGACGAGATCTCCGAACTGACCGTCGCCTGGGACGGCGGTCATTGCGGCCCGGTCCAGGACCGACTTCGTACGCTGGTCGCCGACAAACTCGCCTCCGCCCGCCAGCAGATCGTCGGGCTGACGGCCCTGACCACCGATCTGCAACGGGCGGCAGCGATGCTCCAGACCCACCGCCCCGACGGCCCTTGCGACGAAAACTGCGGTTGCGTGACCGACGCTTCTGACGCTGCCGTGCCACAACCCGTGTCACTCGGCGGAAAGCCCGACCAGGCTGCTGCCCCGATCGCATGCACACTCAGGCCCGAGTCGATCGACCGCCGCCTCGACGACTGGCGACACCTTCTCGCGCACGTCGAGCGCAGGGAGCCGATCGATGGCGGACTGCGGGCCACGCTCGGGCCCGCGACCCCGCTCGGGGAGTTGATGCGTCTCGCAGCAGCCGAGCAGGACTGCTGCCAGTTCTTCACCTTCGCGATCACGATCGACAGCCGAGGCACCGCCTTGGAAGTTCGTGCACCCCACGACGCACTCCCGGTACTCCACTCACTGTTCGGTCAACCCGCATGAGCCGCAAGAAGGAGAACATGGCCATCGCCGGCATCGGGGTGGCCGCCTGCGCGGCCTGCTGCGCCGGACCGATCCTCGCCTTCCTCGCCGTCATCGGTCTCGGCACCGCTGCCGGAGTCGCGCTCTTCGGGGTCACAGCGATCGCAGTAGGTGCCGCCGCTCTGCTGATCGTGGTGCGACGTCACCGCCGAACCAACTCGTGCGCTCCCACGGGTGGCCCTGTGGCGGTCGCGATGCAAACCGTCGACGCGGACACGTCACGCCGTGGTCACATTCCTTCGTGATCAGGCCGCGACAGGTTGACCAGCCATCGCTGGGCGGCGGACCTGTTCGGCGTGGGTCTCACACCTGGACGATGATCTGTACGGCCTGATTGCGCCGCGTGGAACCGTGTGCACCATCACCGTGGGGGAGCCTCAGGTTTCGAGGGAGTAGCGGTAGACGTTGGTCTCGCGGGGTTCGAAACCGATGCGTTGGTACAGACGATTGGCCGCCTCGCGCGACGGGCGCGACGTGAGGTCGACGGTCTTCGCGCCCTTCTCGGCGGCGAGGTCGAGCGCGAAGCGATTCAGCTGATCGCCCACGCCGTGACCGCGTGCAGCGTCGTCGACCACCACGTCCTCGATCCACGCACGCACGCCGGTGGGAATGCGGAAGGTCACCAGCGTCAACGTGCCGACGATGACGCCGTCCAGACGAGCGAGCAACACGTCGCTGGCGCCGCTGGACACCATCTCCGACAGCTCGGCCGCACCGGGCGGCGGGGAGCTCTTCGACAGCTGAGGAATGAGCCGGGCGAACGCCTGCACCAGCTCGTCGTTCACGTCGGTGGCGATCTCGATGACAACACTCACGGCGCCCACGCTACGGCACGATGCCCGAGCGACCACAGACCTAGGGTGCGCCCATGCAGCCATCCCGATCCCTCGCCGCTGCCCTCGAACCCGTCGTGGGCCAGGTGTACTTCTCCCCCGAATGCCATGCGAACTACGTCTCGCTCGGCTTCGCCGACAGCCGCGGCCAGACCAACGGTGTCGCCCTGCCCGACGGCCCCGCGTACTTCACCAGCCGCGGTTCGCTCATGGGGCACGTGCCCGGCGAGCTCGTGGCCGCCGCCTTCGCCGTGTTCAACCCCGAAGCCGTGGTGCCGTCGGTGGACTTCGGTTGGTCCATCACCGATGCCCGCACCATCGTCGAGGCCCGCGACGACGGCGCCATCGCCCAGCTCGAGCGCATCCTCGGCGCGGAGCCCGACGGCGCCGCCCGCGCCCACGAACTGCTCGCCCGTGCGGCCGCACCGCTGCGCCCCGAGGGCCGCCCGCTGTTCGCCGGCGTGCTCTCCCAGCCCATGCCCAGCACCCACCTCGGCGCGGCGTGGCGACTGGGCGACATGCTGCGCGAGTTCCGCGGCGACAGTCACACCGCGGCCTGGATCAGCGCAGGCCTCGACGCCACCGAGATCGGCCTGCTGAGCGAGCTCTACTGGGGCTTGCCCATGCGTAGCTACAGCCGCACCCGCGCCTGGACCGACGCCCAGTTCGACGCGGCGCACGATCGGCTCAAGTCGCGCGGTCTCGTCGACGACGTGGGCTTCACGACCGCCGGCCGCACGCTCCGCGAAGACGTGGAAGTGGCCACCGATCGTCAGATGGATCCGATGGTCGCCGCCCTCGGCGACGACCTGCAGGAGCTGGTCGACATCCTCCTGCCGTGGGGCGCCGCCATTCGCGAGGCGAAGGGCTACCCCGCGAGCGGCCCGCACGACCTGGCCGATCTGGCCGCGCGCTGATCCGGGCTACCGTCGTCCGATGATCCTCTCCACACTCGACCAGGTGTCGGCGGCCGACTTCGCCGAGGGCACCGGCTGGGCGCCCAAGCCCGAAGGGCTGTGTCGCGGCGAGTTGTGTGTGCCCGCACCGGGCGCGCTGCGCGCCGACGGCACGGTCGACGTCGAGGCCGCCGCTCAGCGTCTCGGCATGCCGGTGGTGCACGACGAGTCGCATCGCCTGTGGGCACTCGGGTCGTCGACGCTCGGCGGCAAGGCGCTCGCCACGGCCAGCGCGGCCGACTCGCAACTCGTCACCCGCGACGGCAACCCGTTCAGGCTCAGCAGCCTGCACGGCCGAAAGGTGCTGCTGGTCGCCTGGTCCAGTTATTGAGGCTGCCGCACCAGCCTGCCCGGGTGGCAGGCGCTCCATGAAGAACTCGAATCGCTCGGCCTCACCGTGGTCACCGTCGCCCTCGACGTGGAGCCGCGGCACACGTACCAGTGGATCGACGCGGCCAACCCCACGCATCCCAGCCTGATCGACACACATCACGTCACCGACGACCTGTTCGGCTTCGTCAACATCCCGATGGCCGTGTGGATCGACGAGACCGGCACCATCGTGCGTCCGGCGGAAGGTGCCTCCATCGAGCGCAGCCCGCTGCGCGACATGGAGATCCCCGAAGGACTCCCCGAGCGCATGGACCGCATGTTCCGCGAGGTGAAGGCCATCCCCGACGTGAGCGACGACTACCGCGCCGCCATCGTCGACTGGGCCCACCACGGCAGTGAGTCGCGATTCGTGCTCTCCGCCGACGAGGTGATCGCGAGGTCGCAGCCCCGCGGCGACGAGGAAGCTCGCGCGGCCGCGTGCTTCGAACTCGGCGAGCATCTCCGTCGCACGGTCGGCCCCGACGCGGCCGTGTCATGGTGGCGCGAAGCACACCGCCTGTACCCGGCCAACTGGACCTACAAGCGTCAGGCGTGGACCCTGGTGACCACGCCGGACGGCGCCACCGAGAACGACCTGATGCAAGGCCCCAACGACGTGTACGAGGGCAACTGGCTCGACGACGTCATCGCCAGCGGCGGCGGTCAGGCGTACACCGTGGTGCCCGAACTCTGATCGTCGGCCGCAAAGGCCAGCTCCCGTCAGCTGGCCTTGCGGTGATGCGACCGCGGCGCGCTGTCTCCCTGCGCGCGCTCACAGAGGTAGCCGTCGATGAAGGCCTCCTCCGCGTGCATCGTTCTCTCGACGTCGTCGCCCACGAAGGCAGCGATCTTGGAACCCACCAAGGGCATCGGGCACATCACATCGCCAGTGACTTCGACGATGGTCTGACCCTCGGGTGTGGGCGACAACCGGAGCTGTCCCCCCACGGTGACCGGCACGCCTCTGGCAGTGACCTGCCAGATCCCGCAACGGCTGCCATCGGGGAGTACCGGGTCCCATTCGTCATGTTGCTCGACCACGTTGACCGACGAGAAGAACCGCTTGGCGAAGCCGGGCACGTCCATCGGCACTCCCCGTCGAGTGCGGATGGAGATGATGCCCGACTCCACACGGTGCTCCACGACTTTCACGTCGTGGTGGCCCAACGCCTGGTACTTCGCAACCATGACATCAGGTGACGTCATCACCTCGAACACCGCGTCGGACGGAGCCGAATAGGTGTGGGCGGACGCAACCTTCATAGATCAATCGTGCACCGCTCGCCCTGGAATGGTCAGGGACCAATGTCCCCCTGAGAGGGTGCCCATCGTCGTCAGCCGCATTCGGCCCGCATCAACGAGCGATAGCTTGTGGCCGTGATGGAACACGTCAGGTGGCTGGCCGAACCCACGTTGCGGCGCCCGATGCTCATCGCTGCCTTCACCGGCTGGAACGACGCCGGCGACGCCGCCAGCAACAGCGTTCGGCACCTGGTCGAGGCGTGGCAGGCACAACCTCTGGCCGAGATCGATCCCGAGGAGTTCACCGACTTCGCCACCGTGCGACCGCACGTCCGGTTGAACCCCGATCGCAGCCGCCACATCGTGTGGCCCACCGTGGGCCTGTGGAGCGCGAGCACACCCGGCGGCGACGTCATCTTGATGCTCGGCCCGGAACCCGCACTTCGGTGGCGCCTGTTCACCGAACAACTCGTCGGCGTCGCGCAGCGGTTCGACGCATCGCTGGTGCTCACGTTGGGTGCGCTGCTGGCCGACGTGCCGCACTCGCGTCCGGTGCAACTCATCGGCACCGCCACCGACCAGGACATCATCGACCGCTTCGACCTGCAGCGCTCACGGTACGAGGGCCCCACCGGCATCGTCGGCGTGCTGCACGATGCCTGCGCGCGAGCCGACCTGGCGTCCGCCTCGCTCTGGGCCGCGGTGCCCGCGTACGCGTCGCAGGTGCCGTCGCCCAAGGCCGCGCTCGCGCTCGTGGAACGTGCGTGCGAGATCCTCGGCACGCCCGGCCCGGTGGCCCGGCTGCAGCAGGAGGCCGACGACTACGACACCCGCGTCACCGCGTTCGTGGCCGACGACACCGACCTCATCGGCTACGTCGCCCGTCTGGAGAGCATGTCCGACGACGGCTCGCTCGACGACGACGAGTTCTTCGACGACGACGATGACGACGACGACGTGGTCGGCGGCGAACTCGGCCCCGATGTGGATGCCGAGCTCGACAGCGACGAGCTCATGGCCGAAGTCGAGCGCTTCCTGCGCGACCAGGGCTCCGACGACACCTGACCCTCAGTCGGGGGTGGTGCGCCAGACGGGGGCTCGGGGCGGGTCGAACGTCGCAGCCAGCTCGGCGCCGTCGATCGCAGCGAACGCCATGGGACCCCACCACTCGGCACCCACCGTCGGCCATGGCAGCGCATCGCGCCCGTACCAGCCCACATCCGACGTCTCCAGCGGGTGCGGCACCAGGCTGCCACCGGTGGCTCGGCAGTGGAACAACATCAGGTGCATCGCGAAGCGGGTGAAGCCCATCCGCTGACCGTCGATGACCGCGATCAGTTGTACGGGCTCGCACTCGATGCCCGTCTCCTCCAGCACCTCTTTCACCACGACCTCACTGAGGCTGTACCCCACGTCGGCCCAGCCGGTGGGATACAGCCACACCCCGCTGTCGCCTCGCTGCACCAGCAGGATCTCGCCGGCCTCGTTGCCCACCACCGCGCCGACGGCCACCTTGGGGGTGACGTACCCCGGGATGCCCTCGCCCACCGACTCGAGCCATTCCTGCACGAAGTGGTCGCTCTCGCGGCGCACTTCCAGCGCCTCGTCGGCGGCGGCCTTGATGTCGGCGGCGACGTGCAAGACCTCCTCGAACCGCTCGCGCTCGTACAGGTTCTCGGTGAAGCCGAGCCCCGTGCGCGCGATGGCGGCGAGGGTCTCGCTCCATCGCGCCAGATCGCGGGTGAAGTCGGTCGGGTCGGCGTCGCTCACGGGAATCGACCCTAGGCCACCACGTTCCGTGCGGTCGACACGCCACCGAGGGCGCGGAAAACAGGGCCAAATCTTGGATATCAGCTGTCGTGGCCCACAGATCGACATGTCATACACTGATTCCACCAGGGCGCTGCGCGGGTACCAGCCGGTGCCGTCTGGTTGGCGAGCTGGGGGCCTCTCCCGTCGGCCCCTAGCTCGCCCCTTTCCTCTCCTACACTCTGCTCGTGCTGTTGACGCGTCGAGCTGCCCTGCTGTTGACCAGCACACTCGTCACCGTCGGCGCAGCGTGCAGCGGTAGCGACCAGGGCAACACCGCCGCCACCTCCACCGCAGCGCCCACCACCGCCGGCCCGGTCGACGACGGTGCACTGCGCATCGGCGCCGTCCTCCCGCGCGGGGGTACCGCCCCCGACCTCGGGGGCTCGATGCGCGCCGCGGTACAGCTGGCGGTCGACGAGATCAATGCCGCCGGCGGCGTGCTCGGCGAGCAGATCAGCGTCGTGGTCCGCGAGGAGGGCGACGACACGAACACCTCGCTGCTCGCGGTGCAAGACCTGTTGCAGATCGGGGTCGACGCCATCATCGGCCCGACGTCGTCGATCAACGTCTTGCACACGCTGGGCACGGTGGTCGACGCAGGCGTGCTCTCCTGCTCGCCCACGGCGTCGGCGCTCTCGCTCGACGACTTCCCCGACAACGGGTTGTTCGTGCGCACCGTGCCCAGCGACTCGCTCCAGGCCGAGGCCCTCGCCGGGCTAGTCGACGACTCCGGTAGCAGCACCGCGGTGGTGGTGTACCTCGACGACGCGTACGGTCGCCCATTCGCCGAGACGGTGCAGGCGGCGCTCACCGGTCGCGGCACGCGTGTGACGGGCTCGTTCGCGTTCACCGCCACCGATGCCTCCATCAGCGACACGGTCGAGTCGGTCACTGGTCTCGAACCGGAGATGGTGGTCGTCATCGCCGATGGCGCGATGGGCGCCACGGTGGTCGGGGCCATCGACGACGCGGCACCGTCGCCGAAGCCCAGCTACGTGGTGAACGACGCGGTCCGCCGGCTCGACTCGTCGGTCGCTCCCTTCGAATCGTTCCTCGCCAGCAGAGTGGAGGGCGCGTCCCCCGCCACGGTCACCCGGTCGGCTGCGTTCACCGAGCTGCTGGCCACGGTCGACCCCGACACGGGTGGGTGGTTCGCTCCCAACGCCTACGACTGCGTCAACCTCATCGCGCTGGGCGCGCAAGCCAGCGGGTCCACGCTCTCCTCGTCGATCGCTGCGGCCATCCCGGCAGTGAGCAACGGCGGTTCCAGTTGTGTCAGCTTCCCGCAGTGCAACTCGGTCTTCGCCAATGACCGCAACCCCGACTACGACGGGCCCGACGGTGTGCTCACCATCGACACCGACGGCGAGGTGGTGGCCGCGTTGTTCGACCACTTCGGCTTCGACGAGAGTGGACGCGACGTCACCCTCGGTGTGCTGGAGATCACCTCCAGCTAGTCAGAGCGACGCGACCAGTTCCTCCACCGGCACCACGTAGCCGGTGTAGAACGCACCGAAGTCGCCGTACAGCGCCGACGCCTGATCGAAGCGCATCGTGTACACGACCTCCTTCAACACGTCGGGCGTGACGGCGAAGAGGGTGACACCCCACTCGAAGTCGTCGACGCCGGTGGAACCGGTGATGTACTGCACCACGCGCCCGGCGAACTTGCGCCCGCTGGTGCCGTGCTCGTGCATCAGGTCCTTGCGCTGGTCGAACGGCAAGGTGAACCAGTTGACGTTGCCCTCGCGCTTCTTCGACATGGGGTAGAAGCACCACGCCGGCATCGGCACCGCACGGGGCGGGATGTCCGGATACAGGCGCGCCTGCAGGTGTTCCTGCGGCATGCCCGCGGCGTACTCGGACACCTCGGTGAGGCTGACGTAGCTGTCGACCACGTCGAGGCCCGCGCGTTGCAGACCCGTCTGCAACGCCCGCAGCTCGCGCCAGTCCTCGTGCATCGCCATGACGGCGGCATCGCACTTGTGACCCAGCGTCGAGACGGTGACGACCTGCACCCCGGCGGCCTCGGCGGCCTTCACCGCGGCCACGACGGCCTCGCCGTCGAACAGCGGAGTGGGCTTGCAGAACAGGTGGAGCACGCCCCGCCCGACGGAAGGAGTGATGGCTTCGCTCATGTGCACAGGCTAGGCCCGCGCAGGGGTCACGGTGCCAGGCGCTCGGGCGAATAGACGTTGAGCCGGTCGGCCCTCACGAAGCCCGCCAGCACGAGGCCCGCCCGCCGAGCCGTGTGCACGGCCAGCGCAGTGGGGGCGCTGACGGCGACCAGCGTGGAGAAGCCGGCTGCCCACGCCTTCTGCACGAGTTCGAAGCTGGCACGGCCGCTGACGAAGAGCCCGAGCCCAGTGGCGGGGAGCGCACCGTCGAGCAGCAGTCGACCCACCACCTTGTCGACCGCGTTGTGCCGGCCGACGTCTTCACGGGTGAGCAACACCTCGCCGGTGGGCGTGAACGCCGCGGCGGCGTGCACCGCGCCCGTGGCGTCGAACAGACCCTGCGCGGCGGCCACGTGATCCGGCACCGCATGCAGCACCTCCATCGGGATGGGTGCCGTGTCGGGCAGCGGCAGCAGACGGTCGCACAGCTCGTCGATGGCGTCGTTGCCACACAGCCCGCAGCTGCTGGTGGTGTTGCCCAGACGCGGCCGCGGTGCGGGCGCGCGGCCACCGGTCTCCACCGTGACCACGTTGAACTCGCTGCCCACCGCCGACCCATTGGCGCAATAGCGCACACCGAGCACCGGCGCGTCGGCCAACAGCCCATCGGTGAAACAGAACCCGACAGCGAGTTCGTAGTCGTGTCCCGGGGTGCGCATCGTGGTGCTCACCACCGTGCCGTCGAGCTGCACGGTCATCGGCTCTTCGACGATGAGTTCGTCGGGGCGACGCGCGCGATCGCCGGCCGTCACCGTGGTGACCAACAACGTCTCGCTCCGACCTCGCGGTGCCATGACACGAGACGGTAGCGGCCACCGACGACATTGCGCGATTGAGAACTGACCCGTCACTACTGTGTTCAGAATGGACACTCAGAAGAACAGAATCCTGATCGCCGAATTGTTCGGCACCTGTGTGCTCATGCTCGGGGGACCCGGTACGGCCATCTTGGCGGCCGACGCAGTAGGCATCCTCGGTGTGGCACTCGGGTTCGGTTTCACCCTCGCGGTGCTCGCCTACGTCATCGGACCGATCAGCGGTTGTCACGTCAACCCGGCCGTCACCCTCGGCCTCTACATGGCCAAGAAGATCGACAAGGCGCACGCCACGGCGGCGGTCATCGGTCAGATCATCGGCGGCATCCTCGGCGGTGGCATCCTCGCCATCGTGCTCGCCAGTGCCGGCACGTTCTCCGACCGTGGAGGCTTCGCCTCCAACGGCTACCAGAAGGACCAGGGCTGGATGGGCCTCGGGGCGGCGGCCATCATCGAGATCGTCCTCACGGCGCTGCTCATCATCGTGGTGCTCGCCACCACGACGAAGAAGTTCGCCCCGGGCTTCGGTGGTCTGGTCGCCGGCCTCACGCTGGCCATCATCCACTTCATCTCCATCCCGGTCGACAACACCTCGGTGAACCCGGCCCGCTCCCTGGGCGCCGCCATCTTCGCCGACGGCTCATCGGACGCACTCGTGCAGTTGTGGGCGTTCATCGTCTTCCCACTCGTCGGTGGTGCACTCGGTGCGATCATCCACAAGGTGCTGCACGGCGACGACGCCTGACACGTCCTGCACGAAGGCCGGCCACCTTTCGGGGTGGCCGGCCTTCGTCGTTCTCCGGCCTTCGTCGTCTTCAGGTCAGACGGGCAACAGCTCCAGCAGCTCGGCGCGGTGCTTCGGGCCGAGCGGCTCTTCCGGCGGGCGGTTGTCGCGGTCCTGCCACGCGGCGAGGACGCGAGCACCGACATCGGCGTCCTTCATCATCGCGTCGGGCGTGGACAGCAGATTGAAGCTGCGGAAGAACGCGCGCAGCACGACGGCGTCGCTGCGGATGGCGGGCAACAGACCGTCGCGGAACACCGAACGCATGAACGTGCGCGGATCGGTGGTGTCGCCATCGGGGTCGTCGCCCGCCAGCAACGCGGCAGCGACCCGGCGCGCCTCGGCATCCTGTTCGACACCCGCCCGGTACCACGGCATGATCTCGTCGCGCAGCGCCGCGTCGTACGCGAGCACCGCGGCGAGCGGATCGTTCGGGTGCGCGGCCACCGCTTCGGCCATGAGATGCGCACCCCAGAACGCGATGCTGCAACCGCGGCCGTAGAGCGGGTTCGTGCACAGCACGGCGTCGCCCACGGGGATGACGCCGGTGGCCACGGGCGTGCCGTCGACCACGTACTCGCGCCACCGGTTCAGCAGACCGGCCATCACGTGCACGTCTTCGGTGAGGGGCTCGGCGCGACCATCGAGCCACGGCGCAGTGGCCACCAGTTGGCGGGCGCATTCGTCGAACACCACCGAGTCGGCCAGTATCTTGCGCAACTGGTCGTCGTCGGTGGGCGTGGCGAGCGTGACGCTGAAGCTGCGGTTGTCGCCCACGAACACGCCGTACTTCAGATAGCCCAGGTCGCCACCGATGGGGCCGGTGCGAGGCGGGTACTCCTGGCCCTCCCGCAGACGGTAGAAGCGGCTGAAGTACACGATGCCGGTGTCGTCGACCTCTTCGACCACGGGCACTGTGCCCGCCGCCTCGAGCCATTCACTGAGTGCGCTGCGACGGCCGGCGGCCACCACCACGAGATCGGCGTCGATGGTGGAACCGTCGGCGAGATGCACACCCGAGACGTGGGGCACACCGGCGAGGCGCTCGGTGCCGGTGGTGACGCCGTCGACACCCACGCCGACGCGGAACGTGACGCGACCCTCGGCGAGTGCACATCGACGCAGCACCCACTCGAAGGTGGTGCGGCGACACGCCAGCATCACCAGCTCGTCGTCGTCGGCCTGGCGCGTGAAATCGCCGATGGTGGGCGGCAGGTCGTCGCCGAACCGCATCTCGGTGGCGCCTTCCTCCAGCAGGTCGGCGTAGACGTCGGGGTGTTCGCTGCGCAGCAGTCCCACCAGACGGGCGAGGAATGCGTGGCTGTGACGCACCTGCGGTGCCCCGCGACGGTCCCACTCGAACGCGTCGTCGGCAGAGGACGGCATGGGAGTGTCGTCGCGCTCGACGACCGTGACCTCGTGGCCCTGACGAGCCAGTACCAACGCAGAGCCAAGACCGGCGACTCCGCCACCCACCACGACGACATGCATGGCCGCGACCATAGAGTGCGACCTGCGGGCCGCGCCGGATCAGAGCGCCATGCTGTAGCCGACGCCGCGCACGGTGCGCACCCAGCTCTTCTCGGCGCCGGCGTCGATCTTCTTGCGCAGGTTGGCCACGTGCACGTCGACGACGTGGTCGTCGCCGAACCAGTTCTGGCCCCACACCTTGTCGAGCAACTGCTGACGGGTGAACACCCGACGCGGGTTGGCCGACATCGTCTCCAACAGATCGAACTCGATGCGAGTGAGGTCGACGGGAGCGCCGGCGACGGTGACCTCGCGTGAGTGCGGATCCAGGACGAGTTCACCGAACACGCGCGGCAGACCTTCGGCCTGGCCGGTGCGTGGCCGGCGCAGCAACGCCTCGACCCGGGCGACGAGCTCGCGGCCGGAGAACGGCTTCATCAGGAAGTCGTCGGCCCCGAGGCGGAACCCGCGCAGCTTGTCGACCTCCCGGGCACGACCGGACACGACGATGACGTATGCGTTGGAGTGCTCACGGATGGACCGACACAGATCCAGCCCGTCCCCGTCGGGGAGACCCAGATCGAGCACCACCACGTCGGGCATCGCCGCGGTCATCGCGACGAGCGCATCGGCCACCGTGGTGACGCTGCGCACGTTGTACCCGGCGTCGGACAACACGTCGGTCTCCAGGCGGATGTACTCCGGCGCGTCTTCCACCAGCAGCACGTCAGTGTCCGTCACAGTGGTGAGTGTGCCACACTCGGCGGTGATCGACATGGTGCGGCGGCGCGGTGCGGCGGCGCGGTGCGGCGGCGCGGTGCGGCGGTGCGGTCAGGCGGCGACGAGCAGCGTGGCTTCCACGGGCTGCGGTTCACCCTCGCGAGCGAGTTCGGCCGGCACGAAGGCCGCGCGAGCCTCGATGCTGTCGAGCGTGGCAGTGGTCCACCAGGCGGTGACGCTGCGGTCGTCGGTGAGCGGGTGCCAGAGGGCGCCGATGTCGCTGAGGCCACCGGCCACCAGACGGTCGACGGCCCACACGAAGAACACGGCGCGAGTGTCGTGGTACTCACCACGGTGGAACGCCGGACGGGAGGCACGCACCTGGCGAAGGGTGGCAGCCGCGCCGACCGCGCGCACCGAGCGGAGGAGGGAGCAGATGAATTCGGTGTGTGTCATGCCGTTCAGTCTGGACCGATCGGTGCTGCGAAAACACCGGATTCCATGGCAAGATGGGCGCTATGGCTGCGGATTCCACTCCACTTGATCGTCTTGACAGCGAAATTCTCGCCATTCTGCGCGATGACGCCCGGATTCCCTATCAGACCCTCGGCGATCGCGTGCACCTGTCGGCCAACGCGGCCGCCGACCGCGTGCGCCGCCTGGTGCGCACCGGCGTCATCCGCCGGTTCACCATCGACATCGACCAATCGCGGCTGGGCCGCGACCTGGAGGCCGTCATCGACGTGCGTGCCCGCGACATCGACCAGTTCCGCCGCGGCGCGCTCACCTGCCCCGAGGTCACCTGGCTGGCCCACGTCACGGGCCGCACCGACTACCAGCTGCACGTCAGTTGTGCCGGCACGGCCGGGCTGAACGCGTTGCTCACCCGCTTCACCCGCGAGTTCGGCGCAGAGGAGACCCTGACCACCGTGGTGCTGGAACGCGCTCGCTGACGGTTCCGGTGTTGCCGCATTAGCAGTCCAGGGTTTAGAGTGCTAGCACTCTCGTACCCGGAGTGACAGCCGGGTTCGGGCCCTCAGAACCCATCCCCTCATCGTGGAGGAAACAATGCCGAAGCAGATCGCATTCGACGAGGTCGCTCGTCGTTCGCTCGAGGCGGGCATGAACAAGCTCGCCGACGCCGTGCGCGTCACCCTCGGGCCCAAGGGCCGCAACGTCGTGCTCGAGAAGAAGTGGGGCGCCCCCACCATCACCAACGACGGTGTGTCCATCGCCAAGGAGATCGAACTCGAGGACCCCTACGAGCGCATCGGCGCCGAACTGGTGAAGGAAGTCGCCAAGAAGACCGACGACGTCGCCGGTGACGGCACGACGACGGCGACCGTCCTGGCATGGAGCATGGTCCGCGAGGGCCTGCGCAACGTGGCCGCCGGCGCCAACCCGATGACCCTGAAGAAGGGCATCGAGGCCGGCGTGGCCGCTGCGGTCGCCAGCATCCGCGAGCTCGCCAAGGAAGTCGACTCGAAGGACCAGATCGCTCAGGTCGCCAGCATCTCCGCTGCCGACGCCGAGATCGGTTCGATGATCTCCGAGGCCATCGACAAGGTGGGCAAGGACGGCGTCATCACCGTCGAGGAGAGCCAGACCTTCGGCATGGAGATGGACCTGGTCGAGGGCATGCGCTTCGACAAGGGCTACATCTCGCCCTACTTCGCCACCGACATGGAGCGCATGGAAGCGTCGCTCGACGATCCGTACATCCTGTTCGTGTCCTCGAAGATCTCGAACGTGCGCGACATGCTGCCCGTCCTCGAGAAGGTCATGCAGGGCGGTCGCCCGCTCCTCATCATCGCCGAGGACATCGACGGCGAGGCCCTGGCCACGCTGGTCGTCAACAAGATCCGCGGCACCTTCAAGTCGGCCGCCGTCAAGGCCCCTGGCTTCGGCGAGCGTCGCAAGGCGATGCTGCAGGACATGGCCATCCTCACCGGTGGCCAGGTCATCAGCGAGGAAGTCGGCCTGAAGCTCGAGAACACCACGCTCGACCTGCTGGGCCGCGCCAAGCGCGTCATCATCACCAAGGACGAGACCACCATCGTCGAGGGCGCCGGCGCCGAGGACGACATCAAGGGCCGCATCAACCAGATCAAGGCCGAGATCGACAACACCGACAGCGACTACGACCGCGAGAAGCTCCAGGAGCGCCTCGCCAAGCTCAGCGGCGGCGTGGCCGTGCTGAAGGTCGGCGCCGCCACCGAGGTGGAGCTGAAGGAGAAGAAGCACCGCATCGAAGACGCGGTGTCCACCACCAAGGCCGCCATCGAAGAGGGTGTCGTGCCCGGCGGCGGCGTGGCGCTGCTCCGTTCGCAGGCAGCAGTGCTGGCCGTGGCCGACACGCTCACCGGCGACGAGGCCACCGGCGCTCGCATGGTTGCCAAGAGCCTCGAGGCCCCGCTGAAGCAGATCGCCGAGAACGCCGGCATGGAAGGCGGCGTCGTCGTCGCCAAGGTCCGCAGCCTCACCGGCAACGAGGGCCTCAACGCCGCCACCGGCGAGTACGTCGACCTCGTCCAGCTCGGCGTCATCGACGCTGCCAAGGTCACCCGCTCGGCGCTGCAGAACGCAGCGTCCATCGCGGCCCTGTTCCTCACCACCGAAGCAGTCGTGGCCGACAAGCCCGAGAACGCTCCGGCCGGCGGCGGCATGGGCGGCGGGATGGAAGACTTCTGAGTCGTTCCACTCGTCACTGACGAACTGCGAGGGCCCGGTGCTTCGGCACCGGGCCCTTTGCGTTGTCAGGTCCCCTTCAGGTCGGGCGCGATTCCGTGCACGGTCGAGCGGACTCGAACCCACGGGGTCGCTGCCGCTCATCCCTGAGCGGATCCGCGCCCGCAGCGCGCATCCGCTCAGGGGAGGGCGGTGCGAGCGGCGGGGGCGAGCTCTTCCGCTCGGCGGCCGGCGCTGTCGAGGTACACGATGACGGGGGTGCTCGGGGCGCCGCTGAAGTTGCGGTCGTACACCGCCACGTCAGCGCTGATCGACAGATCGGTCGCCTCGAGCGGCCCGCCGGTGAGATCGCCGAGCTCCACTGGTGGCATCTCGAGGTCGCCCAGCGAGAAGCGGATCAAGGTGGTGCCGTCGAGCCATGCGATCGTCGAGCCGTCGCGGCTGATCGTGTACAGCCGCGGGCAGTCGTTGCAGTCGTAGTAGTTCGGTTCGAGTCCGAGATTGGCGGCAGACAGCGCCGGGGTGCCGTCGACTCGGACTGAGTAGAACGACCGCACCGCTTCGGAGTACGTCTCGCCGACGATGAGTCCATTCGTGGCGAGGTGCATGCGGCTGCTCGCCGATTCCCAGCCGCCGATCTGATCGATCTCCACCAGCGACGCAGCGTCGAGGTCGAGCACCAGCAACGCGCCCGCCGGCGACTCGATGTTCACCAGATCGGACTGTCGGTCGAGGATCACCAACGGCTGCCCATTCACCATCGCCGCGTCGTGCAGCGTGTACCACCCCGCCACCACGTCGGCGGCGGGGAACAACTCGTCGAACAGATCTTCAATCGGTGCGCCGGGCGACGCTTGGCGCAGCGGCAGCGTGTCGGCCTGTGTCCATCCGGCACCGGGGTAGCCACCCGACTGGCGTTGCATCAGCATCGAGCCGTCGGGTGCCTTCACCGCGAACGCCATCGGTTCCGCCGTCCACTGCACCTCGCCGTCCGGCCCGTACTCCCACACACCGTTCGGCCCCGCAGTCACCACCGACGGCAAGGACTCGGGCAGCGCCGTCGACGGTGTCGGTTCCAACACGGTCGTCGGCACGGTGGTGGGCACCGGCTGTGTGGAGGGCACGGCGTACCGCGACAACGTGACCACACCACCGCTCACCGGCACCTGGTACCGCGCCTCGGTCACCAGGTCGACGAGAGTGGCCGCGAGGCCGCCCTGCTGCGTGACCATCAGCCACTGACCGCGCCAGTCGAGCTCGGTCACGTCGAGGCCGACCGTCAACTCTGGCTGCGATCCATCGCGCACACCAGTGGTCGTGAATCCGCCGTCGGCCGTCACCCAGCCCACCGAACCCGCACCGTCACCGGCGAGGGCCACCGGGTCGTCGTAGGAGTCGACCGCGGTCTCGGCGACGCCATTTCGGTAGGTCGACTTGTACGAGCCGCGCTGCCCCGTGTCGTCGATGGTGGCCGCCGCCACCGAGAACTCGTCGACGATGGTGAAGCGCTGATAGCCGACACCGAAGCCGCCGGGCAGCAGCTCGTAGCGGGGCTCCAGGGGTTGGAGCCACACCCCGAGGTCGCCGGCCGCGGCCGGGTCGGTGGTGGGGACGCGGTAGACGAGCCGCAGTTCGCCGTTCGGCGAATCAGCATCCTCGAGCACGGTGCTCCCGTTGCCGTCGTCGGTGACCAACGCCGTGTCGGACACCGTTCCGTCGGGCGCCATGTAACGGATGTCGCCGCCCATCTCCTGGAAGACGATCCCACCGTCCTCCAGTTGGATCGCCCGCGCCACTCCCACTCCGTCGAGCACTCGGGTCACGACGGCCTGACCGTTCTCGCTGGACACACGCTCGATGCCACGCGAACTGGCGACGACCGCGGCGACACCCGTGGGCCACGGTAGCGATGGCTCGGTGACCGGAGTGGAGGTGCTGGCGCTGACGATGGTGTGGTCGTCGTCGCCACTGGTCCACACCAGCGCGCCGACAGCGGTGATCGATGCAGCGATACCGATGCCGGCCCACAGCAGTCCGCGCCGCGGCGGCGTGGCACGCACGGGCGCACGCAGCGACAGCGACGGCGCGGCCGGCGCCGACGACATCGCGTCGGACATCATCGAGCGGATGCGATCGTCGAGCGGATCAGTGGGCATCGAGGATCCTCCTCAGGTGATCGCGCGCACGCGCCAGTTGCTTGCGAACGGTGCCCTCGCTGACGTCGAGCAACTCGGCGATCTGCGAGGGCAGTAGGTCGTCCCAATACGTGAAGTAGACGACGGCACGTTGCTGCGGGCTCAACTGCGCGAGTGCGCGGTGTGCGTCGACCGACGAAGGCGACGGCTCCACGTGGTCGGGCAGTGCCACCGCGGCCTCACGTCGCTGACGGCGAGCATCGCTGCGGCGCACCGACGCGGCACGGTTGAACACGGCCCGGTACAGGTACGCCCGCGGGTTCATCACGGTGGACCACCCGGGCGAGGCGAACGCGGCGAGCACGCCATCGATCACCACGTCGGCTGCATCGTGCGGACCGACGAGCGCGGTCGCGTAGCGGATCAGCTCATCGGCATGCCGCCGATAGATCGCGACGTCGTCGTCCACCACCGTCATCATCACCCATGTGACGCCACCGCCCTTCCGCCCGGGTGACGCGGCGCACGGACTTCGGTTCTCGTGGGGGTCAGCTGGGTTGGTTGGCGAGCCAGATCTGGAACCAGCGGGCCGAGCCCGTGGCCTGCTGCATGACGTCGTCGACCAACGGCCGTAGGTTCGACACTTGGTCCGCGTCCAGCAGGTGATCGCACGCCGACCCGAGCTGGGCCGCGCCCAACAGCAGCGCGCTGGACCTCAGGGTGTGCGCGACGGCCTTGGCCGCGGCCAGGTCTTGCTGTTCGACCGCGTTGGTGAGCGCCAGCCGACGCCCGTGGAGTTCGGTGAGGAACAACTGCACCAGGTAGGCCACGCGACCGACGTCGCCCAGGTCGTCGAGCAACGCCGTGAGCACCGCTTCGTCGACGGCCGGCGACGGGTCGGTGGACGTGGCACGCCGCGGCATCGCCGAGCCGGCCGGCTGCAGGATCTTGTCGACCGCGCCCGCCAGATCGTCGAGTCGCTGCCGCAGCGCGGTCGCGAGCGCGTGGGTGCCATCAGGTAGGCCAGAGGTCTCGATGACGTCCACGAGGTCGTTCACATCGCGCAACACGGTGCGCAGTTGCGTTCGGACAAGGTCGATATCGGGGGTCGGTGCAGTGTCCACTGCCACACAGTGTGCCGCATCCGTCACCGTTCGACGAGGGATCCCCCGATTTTCTGAGGCGATCCTCAAGCACTCGCGCCGGGTGCCGACGCTGCGCGGTCAGCCGCCGGCGACGGCGGGGATGATGCTGACGGTCTCGCCGGCCGGAACGGCCGTGTTCAGGCCGTCGAGGTAGCGCACGTCGTCGTCCGACACGAAGATGTTGACGAACTTGCGCAGCGCACCGGACTCGTCGAGCAGGCGGTCGCGGAAGCCGGGATGCGCGGCATCGAGGTTCGCGATGACCTCGGACAGCGTGGCGCCCTCCACCTGCACCTGGGAGTTGCCGCCCGCCATGGGGCGCAGGGTCGTGGGGATTCGAACGGTCACAGCCATGCGGCAAACGTTACCAAGTCGGTCGGGATTTCAGCGCGGGGCGATGGTGGGCCACGGCGCGGCGGACTCGAGTTGCGCACCCACCCGCACCAGCACGTCCTCACGCCCGTATGCCGCCACCAACTGCGACCCGACCGGCAGTCCGTCGGCCGTGCGATGCAGGGGCAGGCTGATGGCCGGTTGGCCGGTCACGTTGAACTGCGCGGTGAACAACAGCAACTCGGCCACGCGGCCCGCGCCCTCGGGACCGGACAGGTACCCCAGCGGCGGCGGTGGCGCGGCGAGCACCGGCGTGAGCAACAGGTCGAACCCATGACTGCCGTCGGCGGGGTGCCACCACGACAGCATCCGGCGGCACCACGCGTGTTGCGCTTCCAGACAGGCCAGATAGTCCACCGCCGACACGGCCTGGCCCATGTGCGCGTACATCAGGTTGTCGGGCTCGAGGTCGTCCTCGGTGGCCGGTCGGCCCAGGATCTCCTCCAGGGCGCGCAGGTCGTTGGCGGTACACGCGGCGAGCACGGTGACGAAGCGCTCGACGAGCCCCTGATCCGACATGGCCTCGGGCACCGAGGCCTCCACGTGGTGGCCCGCGGCCTCGAGCAACTTCGCCGTGTGCTCCACGCCGGCGATGCATTCGGGGTGCACCGCACCCCCGAGTTCGGCGCCGCTGAACACTCCGATGCGCAAGCGACCGGGCGTCACGCCCACCTCGTCGCGCAGGGGACGCGCGAACGGAGGTGCGGTGTACGGGTCGCCCGACTCGTAGCCGGCGATCGCGTCGAGCACGGCGGCCGCATCGCGCACGCTGCGCACCACGGCGCCGTCGATGGTGGAGCCGGCCCACGCCTCACCGACATCGGGCGCCAGGCTCACTCGAGCCCGCGTGGGCTTCAGGCCGACGAGGCCGCACTCCGACGCGGGCACGCGGATGGAGCCACCTCCGTCGTTGGCATGCCCCACCGCCACGATGCCGGCGGCGACCGCAGCAGCCGAACCACCCGACGACCCGCCGGTGGAGTGATCGAGGTTCCACGGGTTGTGTGACGCGCCGTACGCCAGCGGCTCGGTGGTGATGGTGCTGCCCCACTCCGGCGTGTTGGTGCGACCGATGGAGATGAAACCCGCCTTGCGGAAACGCCGGTACAGCGCCGAGTCGACAGGGGCGCGGTAGTCGATGTTCTTCAGCGCACGCGTGCCACCGTGAGCGGGTTCGCCGGCCTGGTGACAACCGAGGTCCTTGATGACCATCGGCACACCGGGGAACGGACCGGCGTGTTCGGCGGGCACCTGCGATGCCTCGCCGAGCGCGGCGTCGAAGCGCGGGTGGATGATGGCATTCAGCGCCGGGTTGCGTACCTCCGCGGCGGCGATGGCAGCGGCCACCAGCTCCGTCGGAGTCACCTGCCCGGCACGCAGCAAGTCGGCCTGGCCGGTGGCATCGAGCGCGAGGACGTCATCGAGAGTTCCCATGGGCGAGCACCTTACGCGGCCCTAACCTGTGCCGAATGCGAGTGCTCGCCGCGGTCGACAAGTTCAAGGGAACCGCCACCGCGGCGCAGGTGGCCGCGGCCATCGGGCATGCTTGCTGGGAGCTCGGGCACGACTGCGTGGAGCAACCCGTCGCCGACGGCGGCGAGGGCACACTGGAGGCGCTGGGAGGCCCGAACCGCACCAGCACGGTCACCGGTCCCCTGGGCGATCCGGTGCGCGCCGAGTGGCGTTTCCACCGCGGCACCGCGGTCATCGAGATGGCTCGTGCGTCGGGGCTCACGCTCGTGGGTGGCGCCGAGGCGAACGACGCCATGGCGGCCACCACCACCGGCACGGGCGAACTGATCGATCAGGCGCTCGACCTCGGCGCGAAGAAGATCATCGTGTGCCTGGGCGGATCCGCCACCACCGACGGCGGACTCGGTTGCGTGCGCGCCATCACCGCACCGAATCGATTGAAGGGGGTGCAGCTGCTGGTCGCCTGCGACGTGCAGACCCTTTTCGCCGATGCGGCGCCCGTGTTCGGTCCACAGAAGGGCGCTACACCGGCGCAGGTCGACATGCTCCGCGGGCGACTGCACCGGCTGGCCCAGATGTACGAGGAGCAGTACGGCGTCGACGTTCGGCACATACCGGGCACCGGAGCCGCCGGAGGGTTGGCGGGCGGGCTGGTGGCGTTGGGCGGCGCGCTCATGCCCGGATTCGATCTGGTGGCCGACGAGATCGACCTGCACGACCACATCGTCGAGGCCGACTTCGTCATCACCGGTGAGGGCTACCTCGACGAGCAGAGCTTCGAGGGCAAGGTCATCGGCGGCGTGCAGGCCATGTGCGCAGCCGTCGGCCGGCCCATCGCAGCGGTCGTGGGCGACAGCGCCCCTGAGGTGCACCACCGCATCAGCCATCGATCGCTCGCCGCCGAGTTCGGCTTGGAACGGGCGATGCACGAGCCGCTGTGGTGTATCGAGCAGGCGGCGTCCTTGATCTTGCAACAGCACTAGTCCCTCACGGGGATCTGGCTAGGTTGCGAGCAATGGCATCCCCCGATTCCCCCGTCGCCGATCTGGCGATCGTCAACTGCACCGCGCTCATCGACACCTCGGCCGGCCGCGCCCGTTTCGCACCCGACACCACCATCACCATCGATCAGGGCCGCTTCGTGTCCATCGACACGCACCCAGAAGGCGCGCCCGCCGCACGCGAGGTCATCGACGCTCGCGGCATGGTGGCGATGCCCGGGCTCATCAACACCCACTGTCACGCGGCGATGACGCTGTTCCGCGGTGCCGCCGAAGACGTGGCCGTCACCAACTGGTTCAACGACTACATCTGGCCGATGGAGGTGAACGTCGGCGAACGCGACGTGTACCTCGGCACGCTGCTCGCCGCGGCGGAGATGATCGAGTGCGGTGTCACCACGTTCGCCGATCACTACTTCTTCATGGAGCAAGCCGCGGCGGCGGTGATGACCAGCGGGCTGCGCGCCAATCTCGGTTCTGCGTTCTTCAGCTCGCAGGGTCCCGTGGGGCTGGCCGCATCGGTGGCGTTCGCCGAGGAGTGGAACGGTCGCGCCGACGGGCGCATCACCACCAGCATCGCCCCGCACGCGCCGTACACGGTGAGCGACGACGACCTCGTGGGCGCGGCGGAGGCGGCCACGCGGCTGGGAGTGAAGGTGCACACCCACGCGGCCGAGGACATCGTGCAGACCAACAAGAGTCTCGCATCCCGGGGCATCACGCCGATCGATGTGCTCGACCGGACGGGAGTGCTCGAGGCCGGGTGCATCGTGGCCCACGGCAACGGCATCGTGCCCGGCGACATCCCGCTGCTGGCGAAGTGGCGCGACCGCGTGGGAGTGACCCACGGCCCGAAGGGGTACCTGAAGTTCGCACTCGGTCCGCTCACGCCCATCATGGATCTCACCGCCGCCGGCGTGCCGGTGGGCTACTGCACCGACGGCGCCGCCTCGAACAACACCCTCGACATCCTCGAGAACATGCGCGTCACGGCATGCCTCCAGAAGCAGATCGTCGACGACGCCACCTGGTTCACCAGTGGCACCGCGCTCCACATGGCCGGGCCCGGTTCGGCCGCGGTGCTGGGCATGAAGGGGCAGATCGGTGAGCTGCGGCAAGGTGCGGCGGCCGACGTGATCCTGGTGGACCTGTCGGGGTTCCACTGCCAACCGCTGCACGACATCGCCGCGGCGCTCGCCTACTCGGTGCAACCCACCGACGTGCGCACCACCATCGTCGACGGTCGCGTGTTGATGCGCGACCGCGAGCTGCTCACCATCGACCGCACGAGCCTGCTGGCCGAGTTCCGCGAACGAGCACGGTGGATCACCGACCGATCACACGGACGCACCATCCAGGACTACACCGCCCACTGACGCTGCATCACAACGTACGTCGTGATCCAGGGAGGGGTCAGCCGCCGGCGAGGGTGGTGGTGGGCAATGCGGTGGTGCCGGTGGTGGGCTCGCCGGCGATGGCCGGCAGGGTCTTGCCGGCGAGGTCGTTGCCCAGCAGCACGATGACGCCGCTGCCTTCGGCAAACGCGCCCGACTCCACGGGCGGCGGCACCGGTGCCACTTCGACGACCACGTTGCCCAGCACCACTGCCACCGAGTTGGCGACGGCGAGCGCGTTGGGATCATTGGCGTCGTAGATGACCTTGGTGAGGTCGAGCTTCGGGCTCAACGTGGAGTTCGTGGCGTCGGCCATGTCGAACCCCTTCCCGGCCAACGCGGTGCTCATCTGGCGAGCGGTGCCGCTGGCGTTGCTGGCGTTCGCCACCTGCACCTTGGTGCCGGTGGTGACCAACTGCTGCGCCGTGGTGGTGGTGAAGGCGATGGTGGTGGACACGTTGGGGTCCACCGTGGTCTCGGCCGAGAGCGTGGTCTGCGGCGCCACCGAACCGGTGTCGCCGCCGTCGTTGATCTTGCGCAGGATGAGGAATCCGAGCACCACGGCGACCGCGGTGACCACGATGGCGATCGTGGAGCCCATGGGAGCGCCGCCACTGGTCGAACGAGGACTGCGGCCTGCGTTGTCGTTGCTCATGGGGCTCCCTTTGGTCAGGCCTGTTCGCCGGCGGCCGTGCCATCGATGAGGGCCCGACGACGACGTTCGCGGTGACGACGCAGGCGGCGAACCACCAGCGGGTCGGCGAGCAACGCCGCCGGGTGATCGATCACCCGGTTGAGTTCGAGATTGTACTCCTCCACCGAACACGCGAACCGCGCGCGGATGGCCTCGTGGCGATCCTCGTCGAGCGTGAACCACGTCGCTTCGAACTCGATGATGGCGAGTTCGCGTTCGTTCAGGTGATCGAGCATCTCGGTGTCCGCAGTCATGATGCGCCCAGCCTGCCCGGTCGGACCCCCTCTGCTCAAGCACTACGAACGCCTGTTCGTCGGCGGTGACCGGTGTCGGATCGCTAGCGTGCTGCGCCATGTCGATGCATCAGCGACCGTTCCTCATCGGTGTGGCCGGTGGAACCTGCTCGGGCAAGACCACATTGAGCGAGAAGCTCGCGGTGCTCGCGGGCGGGGAGCACCTCGCGCTCATCAAGCTCGACTCGTACTACAACGCGGCGCACGACAAGCCGCTCCACGAGCGCGAGAAGATCAACTACGACCATCCCGACGCGTTCGACTGGGACCTGCTCAACGATCACCTCGCCGCGCTCGCCGCCGGTGCAACGGTGCCGGTGCCCGTGTACGACTTCACCAATCACGACCGGAGCTCCGAGGTGCGCATCGTGCGACCGTCGCCCATCATCGTGATGGAGGGCATCCTGGTGTTGTGGGAGCCTCGCCTCCGGGATCGCTTCGATCTGAAGGTGTACGTCGACACCGACGCCGACCTGCGGCTCATCCGTCGGCTTCGTCGCGACGTGGCCGAGCGCGGCCGCACCACCGACAGCATCATCGAGCAGTACCTCGAAACCGTTCGCCCGTCGCACGACCAGTTCATCGAGCCCAGCAAGCGTCACGCCGACGTCATCTTCCCGCAGGGCGGCATGAACGAGCCCGCGATCGACATGCTGCTGGCCCGGGTACGCGAGCGGGCACAGCCGTAGATCCATCGCGCTCCACACCTTCCCGCAGTCACACCAGCGGCACGAGGTGAGAGACTTTCGACGATGGAAGTGACCCGAATCCCGCGGGTGGACGAGGCCGCGCTGCGGCGCGAGATCGCCGACCGACGGCTCACGACGCCGCGGCCGTGGCGTTCGCTGGGGCATCTGGCCATCGCGTGGGGCGCGTACGCCGTCGCGGTGGTCGTCGCACTGTCGGCGGACCACTGGGCGGTCACCCTGCTCGCGTGGACGTGCATGGCGTTCGTCATCCTCGGCAACGGCGCCGTCGTGCACGAGACACTCCACGGGCACCTGTTCCCCCAGGCATGGGCCAACCGTCTGATCGGCAACATCGCCGGGGCGTGGGTGGGCCTGCCATGGAGCACCTATCGCGCGTACCACCTCGGACATCACCAGGCGTCGTGCACCCCCAACGACCCCGAAGGTCCGCCGTACCGGTTCACCACGCGCTGGTACTACGCCGCCATCCCCGTGGGTGGGCCGCTGTTCGCCGTCAACTTCGTGTGGTGGACGCTGCGCTCCATCGCCGGTTCACCGCCACCGTTCGTTCGATCGGCACGCCAACGACGCGATGTCGTCCTCGACGGCATGCTCAGCATCGCCGTCTACGTGGGCCTCATCGCGATCGGCATGCACGACCTGGCCACGCTGGCCACCGTGTGGCTGGTGCCGTGGCTGTTCGCCATCATCGTGCTGGAGCCACTGGTGCTCATCCCCGAGCACTACGGCGCGTCGATGGACGATGCCGCGTGGGCGCTGGCCACCACTCGCACCGTGCGCTCGAACCGCGTCCTCACCTGGATCTATTGGGGCAACAACTTCCACACCGCGCACCACGTGGCACCCGGTGTCGTACCGCAGCACATCCGGTCGGTGAGCGAGGAACTGGTGGAGCCACACCTCGACCCGGTGTGGCGGTCGAACGGTTACCTCGCGTTCCACGCGAGGACGTTGCGCCAACTTCCTTGGCGGGCGACTACTCGTCGACCTTGTTGACCACGTCCTTCAAGGCCTCCGCGCCCTTCTCGACGTGAGGATCGATCGAGTCGGGCGTCTTCGACTCCACGAGATCGGCACCCTTGTCGACCGCGTCGTTGATGGTCTTCTTGTTGCCGCCGACGACACCCTTGATCGAGTCCATGAGTCCCATGAGGATTCCTCCCACGTGGCGCCGCCCTGCCGGCGGCGATGTGAGCCACAACCTTGCACACCACACCGTCGAGCGCCAGAGGTCGGACCGAACGGGAGAACTCGTTCCGATCTCATCGGGGTGACGAGCGACGATGTGGTGTGCGGGTTGACAGGACCGACTCAGGGGTTGAGTCGAGTCGAACCCCACAGTGGCGTTCAACCCTTCGGAAAACCCTCGGGATTCGTTCGGGTCCGCGCAATCGCGGCGAGGAGCAGGCGTTGTTCAGTCAACGAAGCAGGAGTGCGGTGTCGAGTTCGCCCGACAGCGTCTCCACCAGCGAGACGGCGTCGAGTCCATCGCCACACTGCTGAGCGCTTCGTCGACCGAGCGGCCCACGCCGCACGTTCGCCGGCATCGAACCCGTTCTGGTCGAGGGCTTGATGCGCGCCCATCTCGCGGCGTACAGAGGCCGAGTCGAGGAGCGACACCGTGCGGTTGGCGAACGTGGTGCTGTCGTAGACCGTGCGATCTGCCCAGGTGGTGAGCACGCACAACGGGATGAGCACGGCTGCGGCCACGAGCAACACGACGCGGCTGATCGACCGAAAGCGCTCCATGGACCGAACAGAGGAAAGGATCACGTCACGGCTGCCCCGACGGGGGCGGGCGGAAAACGCAGAAAGCGGTCCTTGCGGACCGCTTCACTGGTGGTCGAGACCGGCGTCGATCCGGTGACCCTACGCTTTTCAGGCGTATGCTCTGCCGACTGAGCTACTCGACCGTGCGGACCGATCTGACGATCGATCCCCGATCGGGCTTGCGCCCGAGCGGTCCCGACGGGACTCGAACCCGCGACCTCCGGCTTGACAGGCCGGCGTGAACTCCAACTTCACCACGGGACCAAACTGGAAGACCAGGTTGATCTTGCACCCCCAACGGGATTCGAACCCGTGCCGCCACCTTGAAAGGGTGGTGTCCTAGGCCACTAGACGATGGGGGCATTGGACGACTCCGGTTGAGAGCGTGAGCACATTATCAGCAGGCCCCGCGAACTCCACCCACGGATTCGCGCGACCACGGCCGATACGGTGCCTGCGTGCGCCTCGAACTCGACCCCAGCCTGGACCCCGGTGACTACGCCTACGCCCACACGCTGCGGGTCCGCTTCGCCGAGACCGATGCCATGGGCATCGTGCACCACAGCCGGTATCTGCCGTACCTGGAGGAGGCCCGGGTGGAGTACCTGCGCCACCTCGGCCACCCCTACATCGAGCTGCGGGCAGAGGGCGTCGACTACGCCGTGCTCGAGGCGTTCGTCCAGTACCGCCAACCGCTCCGATTCGACGATCAGGTGGTGGTACACCTGCGGCTCGGCGCGGCCACCCGGGCCACCTTCCAGATGGCCTACCTGCTGACCGTGGACGACCAGGTGCGCGCCACCGCCGTCACCGTGCACGGCTGCGTCAACGCCGACGGCCGGCCGGTGCGCATGCCGGGGTGGTTGCTCGCCCTCGGCGAAAACTGAGCCGTCAGAAGTTTCTTACGATTCACACCCAAACCGCAACCTCCTCGCAACAGGGTGTCGTTAGGGTGCCGTGGATGGGCGACCAACCCGATGAGGCGGCCCGATGATCGGGCTGTGCACCGATTCCACGGCGCAAGTGCCGAGTGAGCTCTGCACGCGCCATGGCATCGAGGTGGTGCCCGCCACGGTCGTCATCGACGACGAGGAGCACCTCGACGAGCCGGGTGCACTCGACGCCTTCTACGGCCACGTCACCCGGCACGGACGCGACAGCGTCACGCTCGTCGAGCCGAGCTCGGGCCAGTTCGCGGCCGCGTATGACGACCTCGTGGCGCGCGGCTGCACCGAAATCGTGTCGCTCCACTCCGGCGGCTCGCTGAACGCGGCTCGCCTCGCCGCGCATGCCACGGCCGTGCCGGTTCGAGTGGTCGACCCGGGCGCCCCGGGGTTCGCGCTCAGCTGCGCCGTCTGGGCGGCCGGCGAATCCATCACCCGTGGTGCGTCACTCGACCAGGTGGTCACCGTCGCCGAGCGCGTCGTGCCGCAGGTGGGCAATCTGTTCATCGTCGGTGCCACCGGCGCCGCCAGCGCGGGCGTCGAACTGGTCACCTTCGTCGACGCCGAACGGCAGCCGCTCGAACCGTGCCCCTCGGTGTTCGATGCCATCAACAGCCTGGCATCGCGCGTGCTGGCCACAGGGGGCCGACTCCGCGTGGCCGTCGGGCACTCGGATCCGCCCACCGCCGCCATCGCCGACGCGCTGGAGGCGGCCATCGGTGAACCCGCGAGCGTCATCGACGTCGTGCGCTACCGCATCGGCCCGGGCGCTGCGGCCCAGGCGGTGCCGGGCACCGTGGGCTGCTACTGGTTCCCCGCCGACTGACGCCACATCACGGCCGAGCTCAGCGGCTCACCGCGAGCACGGTGGACTCCAGCAGGTAGCTGAGAAAACCGTACAGGTGGTGTTCGGCCGCCATGGGGTGATCGTCGCGCACCGAGGTGAGGTCGTGTTCCTCGCTCACGTCGAGCAGCGTGCCCAGCACCAGACGCACGCCGTTGAGTGCCTGCATGAACCCCTGCACGGTGCTGTCGTTCATCGGCTCGCCGCTGTTGAGCGCGGTCTCCACGCGACCGATGGACTCGAGGTGAGAGGCCACCAGGTCTTCGCGCATGAGCCGCTGGTACTCGGCCTCGGCCTCGGCATCGTCCTGCAGGTGATAGGCGGGAGGGAACAGTCGCCGCATCAGTGGCGCGGTCTCGGGATCGTCACTGAGCATGAGGGCCCGCAGCTCGTCGAGCAGGCGCACGATGAGGTCGATCTCGTCGCGCGACAGACGCAGCACGTAGCCCTTCGACGTGCGCCCGACGACCGAACGATTCCTGCGCAGACCCATGGGCACCGACGGTACCGTCAGGCGGGGTCGACGGTGCCCGCGGACGCGGCTTCGTTCAGGCGCTGCAACGCCACGGCCCACACCTCAGGCAGCGCGGGCTGCACGTGTCGGCCGTTGCGATCGACGACCCGGGATCGGGTGATGCCGTACTCGCGCCACGCGCTGCCGCCCTCGGCCAGGTTCAACAGCATGGGCGCCACACGGTCGACCGCCATCACGTACCGGGCCTCCGGCGTGTCGCCGGCCTCGTACTCGTCCCACAGTTCGCGGAAATGGTTGCCCATCTCGGGCGGGAGCAGCCCGAACAGCCGATCGGCGGCGGCCACCTCTCGTGCTCGCTTGGTGTCGGCGGCCTCGGACGTGTCGTAGGCGAACGTGTCGCCGGCATCGATCTCGACGATGTCGTGCACCAGCGCCATGCACACGGCCCGGCCGACGTCGACGGGCTCGGTGGCGAATCCGGCGAAGATCATGGCGGCGATGCCGAGGTGCCACGAGTGCTCAGCCGTGTTCTCGCGGCGCGACCCGTCTGCCAGCCAGTTGCGTCGCTCGACGCCTTTCAGCTGGTCGGCTTCCATGAAGAACTGGAGGGTGGCCTGCACATCGTCCATGCCCGAGACCGTACCCGCATGCCGCGAGTGTCGCTTCGTCGAAGTTACCCGTCAGTAGTTACTGTGCTGGTCATGAGCGAGATCACGAAGGTCGGCATTCTGGGTTCGGGCATCATGGGGTCCGGGTTGGCCGAGGTGGCCGCCCGAGCCGGTTTCGAGGTGGTCGTGCGTTCACGCTCCCTCGCCGCGGCCAACGCCATGGTGGCCAGCATCGACAAGGGCTTCGCCAAAGCCATCGAGCGCGGCAAGTCCACCGAGGAGGAGCGCGCCGCCGTGCTCGGACGCATCACGGCCACCGACCACCTCGGCGCCGTGGCCGACTGCGACCTGGTCATCGAGTCGGTCATCGAGGACCTGGCCGTGAAGAAGGCGCTGTTCGCCGAACTCGAGCAGATCGTGAAGCCCGACGGCATCCTCGCCACCAACACCAGCACCCTGCCGGTCGTCGAGATGGCGATGGTCACCCAGCGCCCCGACAAGGTGTGCGGCATCCACTTCTTCAACCCCGCGCCGATGATGAAGTTGGTCGAGGTGGTGCGTCCCATCACCGCCAGCGACGAGACCATCGCCACCGCGCTGCAGTTCGCCACCGCCTGCGGCAAGGACGCGGTGGAGGTGAAGGACCGCGCCGGCTTCATCGTCAACGCGTTGCTGTTCCCCTACCTGAACAACGCGATCCGCATGTGGGAGACCGGCACGGCCTCGATGGAGAGCATCGACACCGCCATGAAGGGCGGCTGCAACTTCCCGATGGGCCCGTTCGCACTGCTCGATCTGGTGGGCCTCGACACATCGCTCGCGATCCTCGATGCGCTGCACGCGGAGTTCGCCGACTCGAACTACGCCGCGGTGCCCACGCTGCGTCGCATGGTCGCCGCCGGGCATCTCGGCCGCAAGACCAAGCGCGGCTTCTACACGTACTGACAACCGCCAGACTGGGCCCATGCCCGTCGAACCGCCGCCCACGCCGTGGGTGATGCCGTCGCCGCACCTCGCCGACCCGCACGGGTTGGTGGCCGTGGGCGCGGACCTCGAGCCGGGCACGCTGCTCGCCGCGTACCGCAGCGGGTTGTTCCCCATGCCGTTCACCCGGCGAAAGGTGGGCTGGTGGTCGCCCGACCCGCGGGGCGTGCTGCCGCTCGACGGGTTGCGGGTGTCGCGCTCGCTGCGCAAGAGCTGCCGCCGGTTCGAGATCCGCCGCGACACGGCGTTCGAGGACGTGATGCGCCGCTGTGCCGACCCGCACCGACCACACGGGTGGATCAACGAGGAGTTCGTGCAGGCGTACGTGCGGCTGCACGAGTTGGGGTGGGCACACAGCGTGGAGACCTGGCTCGACGGTGCACTCGTTGGCGGGCTCTACGGCGTGCACATCGACGGGCTCTTCGCCGGCGAGTCGATGTTCCACACCGTGACGGACGCTTCGAAGGTGGCGCTCGTGGCGCTGGTCGACGACCTGCGCGACTCAGGCGCCGTGTTGCTCGACGTGCAGTGGTGCACGGATCATCTGGCATCGCTGGGTGCGGTGGAGATGCCCCGCCAGGACTACCTGCGGCGATTGGAAGTGGCGATCGCCACCACCGAGCGGTAACACTCGCGGCATGACGCAGCGTGACGAACCCTGGCTGATGCGGACGTACTCGGGCCACTCGTCGGCGCGAGCATCCAATGAGCTGTATCGCACGAACCTCGCCAAGGGGCAGACCGGTCTCTCCATCGCGTTCGATCTGCCCACGCAGACGGGGTACGACCCCGACCACGTCCTCGCGCGTGGCGAGGTGGGCAAGGTGGGCGTGCCGGTGGTGCACCTCGGCCACATGCGCACCCTGCTCGATGGCATTCCGCCGGGGCAGATGAACACCTCGATGACCATCAACGCCACCGCCGCGTGGCTGCTGGCCCTGTACGTGGCCAACGCGCAGGAACAGGACGTGCCCACCACCGCCCTGCGCGGCACCACCCAGAACGACATCGTGAAGGAGTACCTGTCGCGCGGCACGTACATCTTCCCGCCCGAACCCAGCAAGCGGCTCATCGTCGACATGGTGGCGTGGTGCGCGCAGCACGCGCCGAAGTGGAACCCGATGAACGTCTGCAGCTACCACCTGCAGGAAGCCGGCGCGACTCCGGTGCAGGAGATCGCCTACTCGCTGGCCACGGCCATCGACGTGCTCGACGCGGTGCGCGACAGCGGTCAGGTCGCGCCGGAACAGTTCGGCCAGGTCTTCGGGGCCATCTCGTTCTTCGTCAACGCCGGCATCCGATTCGTGGAGGAGATCTGCAAGCTGCGGGCGTTCACCGAGTTGTGGGACCGCATCGGCTTCGAGCGGTACGGCGTCACCGATGCCAAGGCCCGCCGATTCCGCTACGGCGTGCAGGTGAACAGCCTCGGCCTCACCGAGGCGCAGCCCGAGAACAACGTGCAGCGCATCGTGCTCGAGATGCTGGCCGTCACGCTCTCCAAGAACGCACGGGCGCGCAGCGTGCAACTGCCGGCGTGGAACGAAGCCCTCGGCCTGCCTCGCCCGTGGGACCAGCAGTGGGCGCTGCGTATGCAGCAGGTGCTCGCGTTCGAGACCGACCTGCTGGAGTACGGCGACCTGTTCGACGGCAGCACCGTCATCGAAGCGAAGACCGGCGAACTGCGCGACGCCGCCTGGGCCGAGCTGCAGGAGGTGCTGTCACTGGGTGGTGCGTTCGCGGCGGTCGACGAGCTGAAGGGTCGGCTCGTGCGTTCCATGAGCGAGCGCACTCGTCGTATCGAGGCGGGCGACCTGACGGTGGTCGGCGTCAACGCGTACACCGAGACCGAGCCGTCGCCGCTCGACTCGCCGGGCAACATCCTCACCGTCGACCCGGCCATCGAACACGAGCTCATCGCCGAGCTCGAGCAATGGCGCGGCGCTCGCGATCAGGCAGCGGTGGATGCAGCCGTCGCGGCCCTGCACGACGCCGCCGTCAGCGGCGCGAACATCATGGAGCCCTCCATCGCGCTCGCCGTCGCCGGGGGCACCACCGGCGAGTGGGCGGGCTGCCTGCGCGAGGTGTTCGGCGAGTTCCGTGCACCCACCGGCGTCAACGCCGCCGTCGGCCGGCGGGTGGGCGAACTCGCGGCGGTGGCCGAGTTCGTGAAGAGCATGACGGGTGGCCCGCCGCGGTTCCTGGTGGCCAAGCCCGGACTCGACGGTCACAGCAACGGCGCCGAGCAGATCGCCGTCGCAGCGCGCGACGCCGGCATGGAGGTCGTGTACAGCGGCATCCGGCTCACGCCCGAGCAGATCGTCGCCTCCGCACGCGACGAAGACCCCGACGTCATCGGTCTGTCCATCCTGAGCGGTTCGCACCTGTCGCTGGTGCCCGCCATCGTCGACATGCTGCGCGCCGAAGGCGTCGATGCACCGGTCATCGTCGGTGGCATCATCCCCGAAGCCGACCGCCAACGACTCGCGGACGCAGGCGTCAGCGCCGTCTACACGCCGAAGGACTTCGAGCTGTCGCGCATCATGCGCGACGTGGCGAACCTCGCCGCCGCACACCGTTCCACCAACTGAACAGGAGGTGCCATGAGCACCGAACGTTGGGATGCAATCGTCATCGGATCCGGCCCCGGGGGGCTCACCGCCGCGGCGTGCCTCGGGTCATCGGGCAAGCGCGTCCTCGTGCTCGAACGGCACGACGTGGCCGGCGGCAACACGCAAGTGTTTCGACGTCACCACGGCGACGACTGGTACGAGTTCGACGTGGGTGTGCACTACGTGGGCGAGTGCCAACCGGGCGGGCTGTTCACGGTGGTGTTCGCCGCCCTCGGCGTGGGCGACCGGCTTCGCTTCCTGCCTCTCGACCGCGACGGGTTCGACACGCTGCATTTCCCCGACTTCGAGTTCCGCGTGCCGGCGGGTTGGGATGAGTACGAACGGCGCCTCGTGGAGCAGTTTCCGAACGAACGCGCCGGCATCGAGAAGTGCATCCACGTGCTCCGTTCCGTGGCCACCGAGGCACGATCGTTCCCCGGCGAACCACGGCCCGTGTCCGACGTGTGGGCACGGCGGCCGCTGTCGGAACTGTTCGCCGAGAGCGAACTCTCACCGCAGGCGCAGGCCGTGCTGGATCACTGGTCGGGTCTCTACGCGGGCGGCCCGAAGCAGACCGTGCTGTCGATGCACGCCAACATCATCGGCCACTACATGAACGGTGGCGCGTTCTACCCCGAAGGCGGCGGCCAGATGATCGCGGCCCGCCTGGTGCAGGCCGTGGAGGCCACCGGTGGCGAGGTGCGCACGCTGTCGCCGGTCGAGCGCATCACGGTGCGCGACGGCGTGGCGTGCGGCGCGGTCCTCGCCGACGGCACCGAGATCGAGGCACCCATCGTCGTCTCCAACGCGGACTACCGGCGCACGGTCGAGCAGCTCCTCGGTCCCGAACACCTGGCGCCGGGCACCGTGAAGTGGGCGCACGACGCGGTGATGACCCTCGGGCTGGTCTGCGTGTACGTCGTGGTCGACGTGGAACTCACCGGGCCGAACACCAACTACTTCATCTTCCCCGACTACCGCACCGACGAGCTCTACGAGGAACTGGATCGCGGCGCGCTCCCCCACGGTGACGTGCCGTTCGCCTACGTGGCCCTCGCGTCGCGCAAGGACCCGGGCAACCCCGAGCTCTGTCCGCCCGGCCACACCAACTTCCAGATCATGACGCTCGCACCGCGTGGCAACGAGTTCTGGGGCGTCGACACCGGCCCGGCCGACGGTGGTCAGTACCGCCGCAACGAGGACTACCGGGCTCGCAAGGAGCAGTTGACCGATCGACTGATCGACGCCGCAGAACGCGTGCTGGGCCCGTTCCGCGACCACATCGTGCACGTCGAGATGGCCACCACGCTCTCGCACGAGCGGTACACCCACTCCACCGGTGGCACCAGCTACGGCTTCCTGCACTCCCCCGAGCAGACCGGCGATCACCGCCCGCAGTACCGCACCGAGATCCCCGGCCTGTGGGTGGTGGGGGCCAACACCGTGTCCGGCCACGGCATCGCGGGAGCCGTCAGCGGCGGTGTCTTCTGCGCCAGCGACATCCTCGAACGCCCACTCATCGTCGACATGTACATGGGCACCCAGCTCATCGACCCGGCGTCGATTCCTGCCGACGGCGACGACTTCGACCCGCTCGAGTACTGCAGGGGCGAGCGGCTGCGAGCCAAGCGCGCCGAACGAGCGGCATCGCTCCGCGAGCGTCGCGCACAGTCCGCCGAGGACTCACCGGAAAACTGACCGTCCACGGTTCGCTAGGTTGCGGACGCATGAGCCGCGACTGGGCCGCCTGGCACCGCGACTATGCCGACCCCGGCAGCGATCTGTCGCAACGACTCGTCGTCGTCACCGATGCCGTGCGCGCGGTGATCGACGGCTCGCCGGCCGGTCCCATTCGGGTGCTGTCACTGTGTTGCGGCGAGGCCCGCGATCTGACCGCGGCCGCAACCGGCCATGCACGCGCCGGCGATCTGACCGGATGTGCCGTGGAGTTGAGTGGCGGCCTGGCCGCGATCGCGGCGACGAACCTGGCCGACGCGGGCACCGGCATCGAGGTGCGTTGCGCCGATGCCGGTCGGTCCGTGCACTGGCTCGACGTCACCCCGGTGGACCTGCTGATCCTCGCGGGCATCTTCGGCAACATCACCGATGACGACATCTCGCGCGTCGTCCGGTCGGTACCGGCACTCGTACGCCCCGGCGGACACGTGGTGTGGACTCGTCACCGACGTGGCGACGACATCACCCCACGGGTCCGTCAGTGGTTCGCCGATGCCGGCTGCACCGAGATCGCATTCCACTCGCCCGGGGCCGGCAAGTACGGCGTGGGTGCGCACCGCTTCGATGGACCCGGAGCCACCACACCCGTCCCCGAAGTGGTCTTCCGCTTCACCGACCCCTGACCCCATTCCCCACTCTCCGACCCCGCATCCATCGTTCATGTCATGCCTGGACCGAGGAATCCTCGGCAGAGCGATGACACGAGCGGGTGCGACGGGTGGGTGAGTCAAGAGTAGAGGGCGGCGCGGAGGTCGATGCCGAGGGGCGTGCCGTCGAGGCGGAGGCGACGGGGGTTGCGACCCTGGGCGTGCACGGTGACGGTGATGTGTTCGCTGTCGGCGTCGCTGGGCGTGGCGAAGCCGAACAGACCATTGGCGTCGGTACGGCCACTGGCCAGCGAGCGCGGCTCCAGCCCTGGACGATGCAGGAACACATCGACCAGCGCGCCCTCCACCACCGGGTACTCACCGCTGGCGAGCGCATCGGCGTCGGTGACCTCCACCCGAGCCGTGCGGGCGTCGGGTTTGCGCTCGACGGCGACCGACACGTCGAGCAACCAGATCATCGGTTCCGCCACCACCGCGGCGAAGCCCGCATCCAGGACGTGGGCCGCGGGGTTCGCGCGCATCGACGTGTCCTGCGGCGCCATGCCGTGGTCGGCCGACACGACGAACAACGTGTCGTCGAACAGTCCCTTCTCGTCGAGGAGCGCGAGCACGTGGCCGATGCGTCGATCGGTCTCGGTGAGCGCGTCGGCCAGACCCTCGTGATGCGGGCCGTACTCGTGCCCCGCGCCGTCGGTGACGGCCAGCTCGTGATACACGAACAGCGGCGCAGGGAGATCGTCGCGGGTGAACAGGTCGTACACCTGCGCCAGGCCACGCGTGTCGAGCAACGACTCGCTCGCCACGGCCGGGTGTTCATCGGCCCATCGCTGGTTCATGTCGCCGGCGAACTGCACCGTGAGCTCTTTGACCCGCGCCCGGTCGCACAGGTTGCGCCCTTCGAGCACCGCATGCTTGGCCGAGCGACCGAACGGGGCGTGGATGGCCGCTGTCATCGCGTCGGGGTGCACGCGGTGGAACGCTTCGTACAGGCTCTCCACGGCGGAGCTGGCGAATCGCTCGGTGCCCACCTGCAGACCCTGGGGCGACACGGTCTCGCGGTCCTCGCGCACGTAGTACGTGGGGTTCACCACACCGTGGTGACCGCACCATGTGCCCGTGACGATGGCGGTGTGGCTGGGCCAGGTGATGCTCGGGAAGTTCACCATGGAGCCACCCGCGAGCACCGCCGCGCGATCGCGGAGGCGACGCAGGTTCGGCAACCCGTCGGGATCGCGTGCGAGTCGGTCCTCCAGCTCCGTCTGGTGCATGCCGTCCATGAGGAACACGTACAACCGGGTGGGCTGGGGCTGCTCGGGGTCGAGGATCTCGCGCAGAGGGCGACCGTCCTGACGGGCGAGGTACACGTCGTCGGTGGGAACCCCCGCCGGGCCGACACCCTCGACCGTGGGAAACCCCAGCGCGGCCAGGCAGGTGGGCGCGATGTCGACGGAACGTGCCGCCAGCTCGACCCGACCTGCACGAATGCCGGGGCCGCTGAACCAGAGCGGTGCTCGTGCCTGACGCACGTGCAACGCGCCATGGGTGCCGGGCTGGTTGCCCGAGCACCAGTCGCGCGGCGACACCGCGATGTCGGGCGCATGCGGCGAGTCGAACAGCTGCGCCACGCGCTCGTACCCGAACGGGTAGCTCTGCTGGTCCGGGGCGATGAATCGGCGCTCCGGGTCGTCGCCGTCGAAGCCCGACGCGATGGCGGCGGCGCGCTCGGCCGCGAGTGTGCTGAGCGCCAACGGATCCTGCGCCTCGATGGGGTTCCGGCCGATCACTTCGGCCACCTCGAAGTGCAGTGCGCCCTGGTCGTCGACCAGCCGTCGAAAGCGCACCATGCCACGCGACGACCACACCTCGTACCCGGCGCCGTCGTCGTGCGGACGCCAGGTGAGCAGCAGATCCACCTGCGGGCCGACCACCGGATCCGTGAGCAGCGCGAGGATGGCCCGGTCGCCGGATTCGTCCTGGGCGGGCTGCAGGCCCTGCCCGCCGAGTCGTTCAGGTCCGTGTACTCGCATTCGGCGCACAGTACCCGCGCCTCAGCCGTGGCTGACGACGTGGATGGACGAGTGCCAGCCCTCCAGGGTGACGGTGGCCGCGCCGGGCTCGGGCACCCGGCCACACGCGATGAGCGTGTCGCCCACCCGCAGGCCGTGCGGCAACGTGTACTCGTGCGTCTCGGTGCCGAGGTGCAGCAGCACGAGCAGCGTCTCGTCGTCGAGGGTGCGGGTGTACGCGTACACGTACGGGTGCTCGGGGTCGAGGTCGCGGTACGCGCCGTGCACCAGCGCGCGATGGCTGCGTCGCAGTGCGATGAGGGCACGATGGTGGTGGAACACCGAGTCGGGGTCGTCGCGCTGCGACTCGGCGTTGATGGAGGTGTGGTTCGGGTTCACCGCCAGCCACGGCGTGCCCGTGGTGAACCCGCCGTGCGCGTCGGCCGTCCACTGCACCGGCGTGCGCGAGTGATCCCGGCTGGTCTGCGCGAGGTTCGCGAGCAGTTCCTCGGCCGACACCTTGCCGGTCTCCACCAGACCGCGCCACAGGCCACGCACCTCCACGTCGTCGTACTGCTCGATGGAGGTGAACGGGTAGTTGGTCATCCCGATCTCGTCGCCCTGGTAGATGAACGGGGTGGCCCGCTGGGTGAGGTTCCAGGTGGCGAGCGCCTTCGCCGAACGCTCACGCCACTCGGGGCGATCGTCGCCGAACTGCGACACCATGCGCGGGTTGTCGTGGTTGGCGAGGAAACTCGTGTTCCACCCACTGGCACCTGCGACCGCGTCGGTGTCGGCCACGATGCGCTTGAACTCGGGCCACGTGAACGACTGCTGCCGCCAGTGCGGGTGACCGAGGCGGACCAGATCGAACTGGAAGATCATCGACAGTTCCTCACGGTCCACGTCGGTGAACTTGGCGATGTCGGCCACCTCCACGCCGAAAGCCTCCCCGATGGAGACGGCGTCATAGGGGCCCAGCACTTCGGTGTGCATCTCGTGCAGGAACTCGTGCACGCGCGGGCCGCGGGCGTAGACGTACTGCGGGCGGAACCGCTCGTCGCCCATCAGATCCGGGAGGCCGGGCTGCTTGGAGATGAACGCGATGACGTCCATTCGGAAGCCGGCGACACCCTTGTCGAGCCAGAACTTCATCAGGTCGTACACCTCGGCGCGCACCGTGGGGTTCTCCCAGTTGAGGTCGGGTTGCTCCTTGGCGAAGTAGTGCAGATACCACTGGTCGGTGGCACCGTCGTACTCCCACGCCGAACCACCGAAGAACGCCGGGTAGTTGTTCGGCGGGCCGCCATCGCGGCCGTCGCGCCAGATGTAGTGGTCGCGGTACGGGTTGTCGCGCGACGAACGACTCTGCACGAACCACTCGTGTTGGTCGCTGCTGTGGTTCACCACCAGGTCGAGCACCAGCCGGATGCCGCGCTCGTTCATCGCCGCGAGCATGCGGTCGAAGTCGTCCATCGTGCCGAACTCCGCCATCACCTTGCGGTAGTCACGGATGTCGTAGCCGTTGTCGGCGTTCGGGCTGTCGAAGTGTGGGCTGAGCCACACCGTGTCGATGCCCAACTCCTGGAGATGGTCGAGGCGGGCAGTGATGCCGTTCAGATCGCCAATGCCGTCGCCGTTCGAATCCATGAACGACCGCGGATAGATCTGATAGACCACCGCCTCCTTCCACCATGGCGTGCCCTGGGTCATGCAGCCGAGGTTACGTCGCGGCGAACCACTCGACGGCGGGTCAGCGGCGGCGCAACACGATGAGGAAGTGATCGCCGACGCTGCGCAGCACCGGCCAGGAGGCGGTGTGCGCGTCGAGCACCGCCATGCGCTCGAACATCTTCGGGTGGTGCTCGCTCATCGAGGTGAGGTAGGGCGGCGGCACGAACGTGCTGAGGCCCTCGTAGCGCACGAGGTCCCAGCGACCCTCGGTGCCGATCCACTCGCGGGCGAACTCGCGGGGCGTGTGATAGCGGGTCCAGATGGTGCCGCCGTTCATGCCCACCGGCGTGATGTCCTTCTCGAAACGCACCTTCGCCCGCTGCCACCGACGCTTGCGTGCGTAGTGCGCCATCTCCCACGGGCACCACCGACCGATCACGGTGAACAGTGCGTAGCCACCCGGTCGCATCAGGTCGGCCAGCGCCGACCCTGTGACCGAGAGGTCGGGCACGCAGTTCAGCGGACCGAAGTTCGAGTACGCCATGTGGAATCGACCCAGGTGTTCGGGTGCGAGCAGGTGCAGTTCCTGCGACCCGGCGTGCACCGCCTCGATCGTTCCGGGGGCGACCATGGCGGCCCGAGCGGCGGCGCGCTCGACCATGGCCGGTGACCAGTCGGTGGCCACGACATGGTGACCGAGCTCGGCGAAGTGCTGTGCGTCGATGCCCGTGCCACACCCGAGGTCGACCATCTCGGCGGGTACTGCCGGCAGGAGTGTGTCGATCTGGCGCCACACGATGTCGCGCATGCGCTGGATGAGGTGGTTGTTGCCCTGCGGGCCGTCGTACGTGGGCGCGACACTGTCGAAGGCGAGCGCGGTGGCCTGCAGCCGCTGTTCGAGGTCGCTCACGGCTGAGTCAACACCGGGATCCGCAGACGGGTGGGGTTCGGGTTGCGCTCGGCCACCTCGCGGGCCCGCAGCGCGATCCACCGATCCTCGACACGACGGTGGTGCTCGTCGACCGGCACGTCGGGCAGCATCGCGTGCTTCGCCCGGCTGAGACCTGCTTCGCGGCGACGCAGATCGAGCAGATCGTGCAGGCTGAGGTGGAGCTCGCGGTAGATGTCGGTGGGGTACGTGCCGTGGAACATCATCGTCAGGTCGCCCGAGGTCTCCCAGTTGGCCTGTTCGTCGAGTTCCAGCTTCACCATCTCGTGGAAGCGAGTACCGGGGAGCGGGTAGCTCACGCTCACGCCAATGTCGTCGGGCAACAGTTCCGCGACGAGCGCCACGGTCTTCTCGATGTCGTCCCACGTCTCACCGGGGTAGCCGAACTGGATGAAGAAGCAGGCACGAATGCCGTGGTCGCCCAGTCGTTGACGGGCCACCCGGATCTGCTCGACCGTGATCTCCTTGTCCATCGCATCGAGGATGCGTTGGCTGCCGCTCTCGCAGCCCAGCCACACCTCGTCGCACCCCGACCGAGCCAGGGCATCGACAGCCTGTTCGTTCATCAGGTCGCAACGGCTCTGCATCGTGAACGGCACCCGCACCTCGGCCGCCTGCAGACGATCGGCGAACGCGGCCAACCAGTCGCTGCGCAGACCGAAGATGTCGTCGGCGAACCACAGGTGATCCGGCTGGTAGTCGCGAGCGAGGTGGATCACCTCGTCGGCGACTTCCGATGCGGAACGCATGGAGTAGCGCTGACCCCAGATGGGCTTCGCGCACCAGTTGCAGGAGTACGGGCATCCGCGCGTGGACACCACGTTGAGCGAGAACTTGCCGTGCGCCTCCTGCCACGCGGTGCGATACGCATCGATGTCGACGAGATCGCGAGAGGGAAGGCCGAACACGTCGGGATGACGCTCGATGGGCCGACGGCCGTTCGACACGACGCCGCCCTCGACCAACGTGGCCACGCCGGCCAGATCGGCCACCGACTGGTGCGGATCATCGCCGAGCCAGCGCGCGACCACCTCGTGCATCGTGTGCTCGCCTTCACCGAGGAAGCACGCCTCGGCACCGGCCTCGAGGTACACCTCTGGGTGATCGGTGACATCGGCGCCGGTGACCGCGACCCGACAGCCGGCGGCGCGCGCCATGTGGATCATCGTGATGGCGGCCTGACGCATGCGCGTGAGGCACATCTTGGAGAGGAAGTTGAAGTTGTCCTCGAACAACACGACGATCTCGGGGCGGTGGAGGTCGAGGCTGACCTGGAAGTCGGACTCATCGGCGGCGAGCATCGCGTCGAACACCGCCACCTCGATGCCGTCGTTGCGCAACACCGTCGCGGCGTGCAGGGTGTTGAGCGGCGGGTAGGGCTTCATCTTCGCGTGCTGCTTCGGATCGAGCTGCAAGAAGTACGAATGCGCCAACAACACCGTGGCCATGTGAGTCACCGAATCTCCCTGTTCAGTCGCGGTGTCAAGTCCGCTGCACCACTGAGGTGTAGGCACCGACCAGCTGCTCGGCGACCCTCCCCCACGACACGATGGTACGTGCTGCAGTGGCGATCGGTTCACGGGGCATCGTCGAACAGGTCGCCAGACTCACCGCCGCCCCGCGGGCGTCGCCGGGCGCGAACTGGCCGCCGAGCTCGCCGACGATGGCTCGATGCGGCGGAATGGACGTCACCACCGGCACGCAACCGCAGGTCAGCGCTTCGATGAGCGAGTAGCCCGACCCTTCGTGACGGCTGGTCGAGACGAACAGATGGGACGCGGCGTACCACGCCGCGATCTGCTCGTGCGGCACGGCGTCGTGCAGATGGACCCGGCCTCCGACGACGCCGAGCGCATCGATCCGCGCACGCACCTCGCGCTCCAGCGTGCGGTCGGACGCCAGGAGGTGCAGGTGCGCCTGCGGCAGGGTGGAGGCGGCGAGTGCGAACGCGTCGACGGCGGTGAGCGGGTCCTTCCCCTCGTTCAGACGCCCCACCCACAGGACCGCCGGGTCGCCCTCGAGCTGCACCGACGGTGCAGGGACCGACGGCAGCAGCGAGCCGGCTTCCAGCACCTCGAACCAACGCGCGGTCGGCGAGATGACCCCACCGTCGACCCACGGTTGCACCTGGCCGGTGGACGCGCCCGTGAACAGGTAGCCGTCGATGTGCCGACGAATCATGCGATGGCCCGCCCTCGCCCGACCGGTGAACGGGAGCTCGCCGTGGTGCTGCGCCACGAGGGGCACGCCGCGGACTCCGGTGTGGAGCCGACGGATCAACCGCGCCCAGCCGAGCCCGTGCACGTGGACGACGTCGGGTCGTGCGCTCCCGATGGACGCGGCGAGTGCCCGGTCGGACGAATGGAATCGGTACTCGACTCCGTTGCGTTCCACCACTGCCGACTCGCTGACGTGACGGCAGTGCACCTCCGGGTCGGCACGACCGTCGCGGTGCAGCGCCTCGGCCGCTGCGGTCACCGTGCTCCATCTCGCGACGGCGGCCGCGGGCATAAAGCCGGTGGCGGGCGGCATGACGATGGCCACCTTCATCGGCGACGAACCCTCGCCACGACCGACTCACTCGCCTGCCGACCCACCGCCGCCCGTTCCGCGACCGACGAGGCGAACGACGATCGCCATCGCATGGTGGTGCGCTGCGTGGGGTCGCGCAGCACCGAGGCAGGCGAGAGCGCATCGAGCACATCGGGATGGGGCAGCCGGGCGAGCTCGCGCTGGAGCAACCACGGCGGCACGACATCCGGGAGCAGACGATCGACCAGCCACAGGCCGGGCGCGGTGAGCCGCGGGTCGACCTCCTGCTGCACCTCACCGATCGCCGACCAGTCGACACCGCGAGCGTGCAGGAACCAGACGTCGACGACGTTCACCGCCCGTACCTCGGCACGCACCACGGTGGACGCCAGATGGCCGATGACGTGCGCGGCGAGCGCTGAGTTGCTCAGCCGCCACTGCCCGTCGTCGGTGTGGCGGAGATGGGGGCGGAGTTCGAAGCCGCATGCCAGATAGCCGTGGAGGAACTCCACCCAACCGGGGTGCACCTCCACACGCCCGTTGTGCTCGACGGACTCGCCGTCCAGACGGCCCTGTCCGCCGTCGCCCCAGGCGAGGAACGTGTCCTCGTGGTCCGACGACGAGTGCAACGACCAACCCCCACGCGCCAATACGGCAGCGGCCTGTGCGCGCTGGTGCGGCGCGACCAACAGGTCGATGTCGCTCATCGGACGCGTTGCCGGCTGGGGCCACACCGGGTCGTCGCCGGCCGCACCGGTGAGCACCGCACCCTTCACCGGCACCGCGACGAGGTCGGCGGACGCCAAGGCGGCGAGCACGCGTGGCGTGACCTCACGGAACCGCTCGACCCGACCGGCGACCTGCCGCTGCTGATCGACCAGGTAGTCGCGCACCTCCGGCGCGTCGGCCGCGAACACGTCGGACGTGGCGGCGAGCGCGGTGAGTCCGGTGGCCAGTCCTGCGAGCTGCACGTCGGGCAGTGACCATGCGAGCGGCTTCGACGTTCGGCCCTGCACACGAGCGAGCACGGCGTCAACCACCTGGAGTTGGCGGTCGCGCATCGGGGTGACGAGCGGAGCAGCGATCTGCCCGACACTAGCGACGCCCGTCCCTGCCAGACTCGGGGCATGCGAATCGCGCTCGTGGTGCCCGGCGGGGTGGACCCTCCCGGCGGCGAGCGCGTCATCCCGTTCGTGCACCACCTGGTCGAGTCGCTGGTCGAGCAGCATCAGGTCACGATCATCGCCACCGGGCACGACACCGAGCCCGGCGAGTGGTCGATGTTCGGCGCGCCCGTCGTCAACGTGCCGGTCGGCGATCACGGCAAGGTCGACATCGGCCGCGTGCTGTACGAGGTGCCTCGCGCCATCGGCCGACACGGGCGACCTCAGGTGGTGCACGGTCTGTGGGCCAACCTGCCGGGCCTCGCCGCGGTGGTCGCCGCACGTCGGTTCCGCGTGCCCAGCGTCGTCAGTGTGTGTGGCGGCGAGCTGGCCGCAGTGCCCGCCATCGGCTACGGCGGCGGGTTGCGCGACGGCACTCGGCGACTGGCCCTACTGGCACTCCGAGGTGCCACCGCCACCACCGTCGCCACCGAGTGGATGCGTCAGCACGTGCAGGCCGCGGGAGGCCGAGTGCATGAGGTGATTCCCCTGGGTGCCGATCTCCGACACTGCACGGTCGCCGCCGGCACACCTCCGCGCCCACAGCACCTGGTGCACCTCGCCGGGCGCAATCTGGTGAAGGACCAAGACCTGCTGCTGCGAGCATTCGCGTTGGCGCTGCACGACGAGCCGCGCCTCACGCTCACCATCGCCGGCGGCGACACCCTGGCCGGCCATCACGAACAGCTCGCCACCGAACTCGGCGTCGCCGATCGCGTGGAGTTCCTCGGCCACGTGCCCCACGACCAGCTGGCGCCGGTGCTGGCCGGCGCCGCGCTGCATGCGCTCACCTCGCATCACGACGCGGGGCCGCTGGCAGTGTTGGAGGCAGCAGCCTGTGGCGTCCCCACCGTCGGCACTTCGGTCGGTCACGTCGCCGACTTCGCCGCGATGCGCACACCGGCTGCCGTCGCGGTCGCGGATCGGCGGCCGGCCACGCTCGCGTATGCCATCACACAGCTGCTCGCCGACCGACCTCGGCGCGACGCGCTGTCGCGTGCGGCACACTCGTGGGCCACCCAGCACGACGCGGCCTTCACCGCGAGCGCGTTCGACCAGCTCTACCGCAGGCTGGCAGCCAGATCGGCCAACGCCTGAGTGGCGGCGATGGGGTCCGTCCCCCGCCGCAACACGAACGCAGGCAGCGTCGACAGCGACACGACCCAGTCGGGCGCCAGGTGCTCCTGCTCGGTGGGCAGTGCCGACGACCAGAACCGTTCCGTCGCCTCGTCGACCGACACCGCACGCAACGACAGCGTCGGGTCGGGGTCGAGCAGCACCAACGCGTGTGCCGTGGCCACCGGCACCTGCTGGTCGGCGGGCGGAACGACGGGGACCTTCCTGCCCTCGGCCGCAGGATGGGGCACGGTGACGCGCCCGACGAGTTCCGGGAACCTGGACGACGCGTCCTCGGTCATCATCATCCGCCAGGGGTACCCGGCAAAGCGCTCGGGCCGAGTGTGCGCCGGCGCGTAGACCCAGTCGTCGCTGCACACGCCCATGCCCCGACGCAGACACGAGTAGGTGAGGGTGCTCTTCCCGGCACCCGAGGGCCCACGCAGCACCAGCCCGATGCCGTCGGACACCACCAATGCGCTGTGCACCGCGTGCAGGCGGCCGGCCCGCACGAGCGACGCGGTGAACACGCTCTCGACGAACAGCCGCAGCGCATCGGGCACCGCCGCGAGCGACGTCGGCACGTCGAGATCCACCGAGCCGTCTGCGTAGCGGAGCGTGGCCACCGCCGACCCGCAACGCACCACCAACTCGTGGTCTCCGTCGGCAGCCTGCACGTGCGGCCATGCAGGGTCGCCCGGCTGGTCGGGATGCCGGCGCACGGAGATGTGCAGCGAACCGGCCACGCCGAGGTCGTCGGGATACCGTCCGAGCCCAGCTTCCAGCGCTGCCTGCACCTCCGGGAGGTCGCCGACGAGCTGCACATCGACACCCATCGGACGGTAGCGAGCGGTGGGCGATGGCACGGCGGGCAGGCTAGAGCCTGACGACCGCGATGCAGGCGTGGTGGACGCTCAGACGAGCGCCGGGACCTGGCTGTCGATCCAGTCCTGCAGGTGCGGGGTGCACTCCACGCTCGTGATGAGGCCGTAGCGAGGGGCGTTGCCGTGGTGCACGACCACGTGCCACAGGCGCTGCGTGTCGACCACGAACCGCGAGAAGCGGGGCAGCGGCACCCGACGCTCGGTGCTGGGGATGGGCAAACGGTCCTCGTCGAGATCCATCAGCAGCATGTAACTGTCGGAGTCGTCGGTGAGCTCGATCCAGGTGCGAACCACCCAACCGGTGCCCTCGGGGTTGAACCGGTTGTTGTCGTCGCGGTGGAAGCTCTTCATCGCCTGCTCGCGGTCCTGCGGTTCGAGCTTGATGATGCGCACGCGACCGAAGTTGGCGCCGATGCTGTCGACATAGGAACGCAGCGTGGGCGCCTTCTCGGCGTTCGGGGTCCACAGCGCGTCCTTGTCGGTCTTGCCCTTGTCCCAGAACCCACGGCAGTCGAGCGTGCCGTCGGCCGAGGCGAGCGGCGCGAAGTTGGTGTCGCCGCCGCTCTTCCAATCCATGTACTCGAGCGACTCCCACTCCTCGGTGGGGATCTCACCCGCGTAGGGCGTGAGGGCCACGAACCCTGTTTCCTCGAGCGCGGGGCAGAGGTAGTGGTTGGTACGGAGCGGAATGTCGACGCTCCAGTGCTCCTTGGTCGGCCAAAAGCTCATGCGCGTCAGCCTACCAACGCCCCTTTTTGAACGTTAGGGACCTCGGTCCCTGGCGGCAGCAGGCTCCGCCGTGCCGCTCGCTCAGCGGACCCGAGCGCTCAGAGGAACCACCCGACCAGATCGACCATCACCTCGGCCGGTTCGGACGTGAACACACCCAGATCGGACCCTTCGCCGGTGGCGACCAACGCGGTGGCCGACACGGGCACCTTCGGGGTGACGGACAGGACCGTGGGCACCTGGCCGGCGGCGAACCCGTCCATCGGGCCCAGTTGGGCGGCGCTGCTGGCCGATCCGGGAACGATGGTCAAGGTCGCGGCCACTGCCCTCGGGCAGGCCCCCACGTCGTGACGGCCGGGCACGTACACCCGACGACCACCCGCGACGGGCTCGGAGCCCGTGCGGCTGTCGAGGACCCGGCCCGGCGTGATCGGCACGAACAACCCGCTCGTCGTGGCGGGCGCCGAGCTGTCGGTGAACCACCCGGCCAGGTCGACCGTGACGGTGGTGGGAGCGGCGTTGGCGGGAATGTCGAGGTCGATGGTGCCGTCGGCAGCGACCGGGGCGATGACCAGACCGGCAGCGGGCGCTCCGTCGACGGTGACTGCGACGTCGTCGAGCGCGTGCACACCGAGCGCCACTGCCAGCACACCAGTGCCCGGGACACCGCCGGTGCCGATGACGCCGACCGACGTGGGCGAACCGGCCGCGACGGAGAACGACCCGAGGCGTACGGCGTCGACGGGCGTGAACCGACCATCGCTGGTCGGGCCACCCGTCGGCACGAAGGCTCCCGACACGATCACACTCAGGTGCACCGGGACCGACGCGTGCAGCGTGAGCCGCCCCGCGGTGTCGAGCGGGAGGACCGTCGACACCGACGCGCCCTGCGGTCCGAACTCCACGGCCGATGTCTCGCCGACGGTGCTGTCGGGCAGGAGGACCTGCAGCCGGCCGAGGTTCGTCGCGCCCGACGCGGTGACGGTGGCCACCACCGCCGTGGCACCGATCGGGATGGAGCCCTCACCGGTCACCTGCAGCGAGACCGACGCATCGATGGCCGCGGAACCCCGCAACTCCACGAAGGGCACGATCGGGTGGTACGCACTGCTGTTCGCAGGTCCCCGGTACGGGGGGGTCGGTACCGAGCGTTGGGCGAACAACTGCGCCACCCACACCCGACCGTGCTCGTCGCGGGACACGCCCACTCCCATCTCGGTGGCAGCACCGAGCAGGTTGGCCCGATGGGCCGACGATTGTTCGAAGGACGCCTCTGCCCCGGCGACGCTCACGTCGAGCGCGACGTTCTCGGCGACCGCGGTGTAGCCCGGCGACACGCCGTCGGCGAGTGGCGAGTGAGCCAGCACGCCGGAGTCCGCCATGGACTCGCTCCACGCCTGCGCCTTCCGGGTGAGCTCCGCACTGAGCGGCAGTTCCCACGCACCGTGGCGCACACGGAAGGCGTTCACCAGATCGTGCAGTTGCCATTCACTCCCGGGAGGGCACGGCGTGGCGACCGGAGCGAGGTCGACCGCGGACGAGTCGTCGCGCATCACCGGCGCCACCACCAGCGCCGCAGTGAGGATGACGAGGGTGACCGCTGCTCGCCGCCGACGAGTCGGCGTGCCAGGAAGCCGCCATCCGATCACACCAGTTCATCGGCACGTCCAGGGCGTCACTTGACGCCCGGTTGACACCCCATTGACGAACGACCCTGCACCAGAACTTAAGTTCCGACGTCGGAACTTAAGTTCGCGGGTTGGGGTCAGGGGGCGGTGGTGGTGCTGGTGGCGGGGAGGCCGCTGGAGGCGGTGGCCGGCAGGGTCTCGGTGACGGCCTTCGGTGCCGGGATGCGCAGCTCCTGGCCCTTCTCGATGTGATCGGGATCGGTGATGCCGTTCACGGCCATCAGTTCGGCCTGGTCCACGGAGAAGCGGTTGGCGATCTTGCTCAACGTGTCGCCCGACTGCACCACGTAGTAGGTGATGGTGGTGGTCGTGGTGACCACGATGGTGGTGGTCGTGGTGGTGGTGAGCAGCGGCGGCAAGGTGCCGGCGGACTCGGAGTCGTCGCCACAGGCCGCGACGACGACCGGGAATAGCACGGCGGCGATCGCCAGCCAACCCACCCGGTTCGCACATGTCACAGGGCGCGAGCATAGGCGGGTTGCACGCCACGGCACACCGCGTCGTAGCCTCCGGACGATGACCATCGTGGAGTTCCCCGGCGCCGAGGCGCCCGCCCGCCGGTACGACCTGCCGGTGACGGGTGTGCACATCGCGGTCCACGAATGGGGGCCCGAGGACGGCGAACCGCTGTTCCTCGTGCACGGCGGCATGGACTTCGCCCGCACGTACTCGGAGTTCGCTCCCCGTCTCGCGGCAGCCGGATGGCGCGTGGTGGCCTGGGACCAACGCGGTCACGGCGACAGCGAGCACGCCGCGCTCTACGGCTGGGATGCCGACATCCGCGACGCCATCGGCGTGATGAGCCACATCACCCGGAAGCCGGCACCGGTCATCGGCCACTCCAAGGGTGGTGCGTTGATGATCCAACTCGCCGACGCCCAGCCGTTCCGGTTCAGCCACCTGGTGAACCTCGACGGGCTGCCGTCGAAGCGACCGATGAGCGACGTGCCCGAGCACGAGCGCACGCGCACGGTGGCCAGCGACCTCGGCGGCTGGCTCGACCACCGCCGCACCACGGCCACCGCCAGCCGGAAGGCCGGCACCTTGGAGGAGCTGGCGGCTCGCCGCGGGAAGATGAACCCTCGTCTGTCGTTCGAATGGCTGTGCTATCTGGTCAGCGTCGGCGCTCGGCACGACGCCGACGGCTGGCGTTGGAAGCTCGACCCATCCATGCGCTTCGGCGGGTTCGGGCCGTGGCGTCCGGAATGGACGGCCACCCGGCTGCCGGGTCTGGGCATGCCGTTCCTGGGCATGCTCGCCGGGCAGCAGGAGCCGATGGGGTGGGGCACGCTGCCACGCCAGATCGAGTCGATGATCCCTCCGCAGGGTCGCCTGGAAGTGATGACCGATCTCGGCCACTTCGTGCACATCGAACAGCCGGAACTCGTGGCCGGCATGGTGCTCGACTTCCTGGACCGCGGGAAGTGACTTCGAATGACCGAGACGTCCATGAGCACTGAGTTCCTCACGCACTATCGAGTGCAGCTCGCGTTGCACCACCTTCGAGACGGCGCTGGTCGCACACTGCTGCTGCTCCACGGTCTGGGCGAGCAGTCGCCCACCGCGGTGCCCGACTGGGCCGCCTCGTGGCCCGGGCCGGTGGTCGCGCTCGACTTCACCGGCCACGGCGCCTCCACGGTGCCCGCCGGCGGCGGCTACTCGGCCGAGATCCTGCTCGGCGACGCCGACATCGCGCTGGCTCACCTCGGTGAGGCCACCGTGGTGGGCCGCGGCCTGGGCGCCTAGGTGGCGTTGATGTTGGCAGGTGCCCGGCCTCAGCAGGTTCGCGGCGCCGTCCTGTGCGACGGTCCGGGCCTGTGGGGCGGTGCATCCGGGCCCACGTCCAGCAGCTTCACCGTGCTGCCCGACGAACGGTCCACGCCCGATCCCTACGCGCTGCTCGAGCTGTCCCGAGACCTTCGGCCCCGCGACTACGCGGCGCTGTTCGCTCGGCTCGCCGTGGAACACTCCGGGCTCGACGAGCCCATCACCGTCACCACCGTCGTGCGGCCGCCGTGGCTGGAGACCGTGGTCGGCGAAGTGGGGGTGGCCGAGGGCACGCTGGCGCAGGCGTTGGCTACGTACGCCGCCGGCTGACGTAGTCGGCCAGGGTGATGAGCTCGTCGCGAGCGTCGGCGGTGATGGGCGCTCGCTCGATGGCGGCCACGGCCTCGGCGGTGAGCGCCGAGATGGTGGCCTCGAGGTCGGCCAGTGCGCCGGTGTCGATGATGGCCTGCTGCACGCGGGCCACATCGTGATCGGTGAGGTGCACCGTGCCCACCAACGCCAGCACCTCGGCCTGCGCCGACGTGGCGGCCTCGGTGGCACGGGCCATGAGCGGCGTGGGCTTGCCTTCGCGCAGATCGCCTCCGACCGGCTTGCCGGTCTCGGCCGCGTCGCCGAATGCACCCATCACGTCGTCGCGCATCTGGAACGCATCGCCGAGCGGTAGCCCGTAAGCGCTGAGCGCCGGCAACAACTCGGCCGCACGCTCGGGTGCAGCCATCACCGCACCGAGGTGCAGCGGCCGCTCGATGGTGTACTTGCCGCTCTTGTACCGGCAGATCCGTTCGGCCTTGTGCCGTCGACGTTCGTTGCGCGCACTGCCCACGATGTCGAGCACCTGCCCGACGTTCAGCTCGATGCGCAGTTCGTTCCAGATGGCCCACGCCTGCGGCGAGGCACCCGACATCAGCTGGTCGGCGTACACGAACGCCAGGTCGCCCACCAGGATGGCGACGCCCTCGCCGAACCGCCGAGCCTCGCCGGCCCAGCCGTGGTCGCGGTGGTACTGGGCGAACACCGTGTGGGTGGTGGGCTCGCCACGGCGGCTGGCCGCGTCGTCCATCACGTCGTCGTGGAACAGCGCGAACGCGTGCATCAGCTCGAACGCTGCTCCGGCGTTCACCACCATCTCGTCGGCCGGGTCGCCACCGGCACCGACGAACCCCCAGTGGCAGAAGGCGGGTCGCAACCGCTTCCCGCCCACGAGCACCAGCCGGCCGATCTCGCGCACCGGTTCGGCGAGATCGTCGTCGAAGCTGGACCAGCGCGCTTCCTCGGGCTCGAGGAACTCGCGCAGGCGATCCTGCACCCGGGTCGCGATGGCGACGAGCGAGGGCGGAACGGCCGGGGGGGTCACGGGGGCAGGCTAGGCGTCGTCGCCCAGGTTCGACACCACCTGCTCGATCTGCAGCCGAGCATTGCCGATGCGATCGCGGCAGAAGGCGATGAGTTCCGCCGCTCGCTGCACCTGGGCGGCGAGCACGTCGACGTCGACGTCGGTGCGTTCGAGTTGGCCGAGAATGGTTTCGAGCTCGTCGAGCGCCGCGGCGTAGCCGGTGGCGACAGGTTCGGGGGTGGTCATGGTGTGGTCTCCTCCACACGGCTGCGCGCCGTGCCGCTGGCAAAGGTGGTGACGAGTTCGTCGCCGGGCTGCAGGTGGCCCGAGTCGCGCACGGTGCGCCCGTCGGCCGTGCGAGTGATGCTCCAGCCGCGGGCCATCGTGTTCACCGGGTCGAGCAACCGCACGCGCTCGGCGACGGCGTCGAGGTGTCGTCCTTCGGGGTCGAGGCGTTGCGGCACTCGCCGCACGGTGCCCACGGCCGACTGCATTCGCATCTCGGCGCGGTCGACCACCCGACTCGCGCCCACTCGCACCCGCTGGGCTCGCTGCGCGATGCGTTCGTCGCCGCGTTCCACGGCGGCCAACACACGGTGACGGATGGACTGCGCCACGTCGGCAACCTCGGCCTCAGCCGCCTGCACCCCACGATCGGCGCGGCGTTCGATGGCCGCCCACGCGAGCTCGGTGCGTTGACGGAACGCGAGCACGTGCTCGACCAACGCCGCGGCACACGCGGTGGGGGTCTTCAGCGCGGTGTGCGCCACTTCGTCGGCGACGCTGCGGTCGATCTCGTGGCCGAGCCCGGTGAACACGGGGAGCGGCGACATCGCGATGGCGGTGGCGATGGCCTCGTGGTCGAATGTGGCCAGCTCGCTGCGGCTGCCACCGCCGCGGATGATCACCACGGCATCGAGGTCGGAGTGGCGAGCGAGCGTGCGCACCGCCGAGGTGATCTCGGTGACCGCCCACTCGCCCTGCACTCGCACGTCGATGGCGCGCAGCTGGAAGGCCAGCTCGCTGCGCTCGATCTCGTGCAGGAAGTCGGCCCAGGCCGCGCTGGCCATGCTGGTGACCACGCCCACTCGCAACGGCGCCACCGACAGCGGACGGGCCCTGTTGCGACCGAGCAAGCCGGCCTCGGTGAGCCGGCGCACCACGGCGTCGCGTTCCAGCGCCAGCTCGCCCAGTGTGAACCGCGGGTCGATGCCGCTCATCTTCAGGCCCAGTTGGCCCGACGGCGCGAAGAAGTCGAGGTGGCCGAAGATGCGCACCTTCAGGCCGTCGGCGAGGTGCAGCCGGTTCTTCATCAGCAGTGGGCGCAGGCGAGCGCGGCTGTTGGCGAAGAACTGCACGTTCACCACTGCCTTGCCGTCGCCGGTGTCCTCCACGAGCCGGAAGTAGGCGTGTTGCCCACGCTCGTTCCAGCCCTGGATCTCGCCGCGCACCCACACGCCGTCGTCGAATCGCCGCCGCAGCGCGCCGTTGATGGCCTCGGCGAGCTCGCCCACCGAGAACGTGGGCACGCCACCGTCGTCGAGATCGAAGTCGAACGCGGGTTGGCTCATGGTGACCACCACAGGCGCCAGGCCGTGGGGCCGTCGGGTTCGAGCGTGAACTCGCCCTGCGAGGTGAACCCGACCGATCGGTAGAAGGGCAGGTTCCGCGCATTGGTGCTCTCGAGGTAGACGCCCTGACCATTGCGCGACGCCCGGTCCTGCCCGTGGGCCACGAGCATCCGTCCGAGGCCCTTGCCCTGATGGGCCGGATGCACCGCGAGGAACTGCAGGTAGTGGAACGGCGGCTCGGGCTTGTTGGCCGCGAAGGCGCCCAACCCGGTGCCCACGGCGGTGGCTCGCTCGACACCGAGGAACGAGACCAGCAGTCCACCCAGATTCGGCGTCGTGGGGTACGGCAGGGGCGACGTGTCGACCCGCCACAGCGCGGCAGCGATCGGTTCGAGCGAATCGTCGACCACCACGTCGACCACACCGCCGCCGGCGAACGCGTCGACGAACAGTCCCAGCCAGGCGGCGATGGCCTGATCGGGTTGCGGCACCTCGCGGAACACCCACTGCAGCATCGGATCGTCGGCGAACGCGGCACCGATGACCGCACGCACCTGCGCCACCTGCACCGGTGAGGGATCGAGAGCGCGCAGCGTGACCACGGCGTGAGGTTATGCGCCGAACCGAGGTTCAGGCACCCAGTTGGCGCACGGTGCGGTCGTCGTCGGTCTCGAGGGCGAACAGCTCACCCTCGATGGCCACATGGCGCTCCTGGCGCAACGCCTCGAGGTCGCGCAGCGGGCGCTCGAGCTGCCGGCGACGGGCACCGGCGAGGTCGTCGAAGCTGCCGGCGACGGTGTCGAACTGCTTCTTCACCTTGTCGACCTGCTCGTTGTACTTCTTCCACTGCACGCTGAACCGGCCGAGCAGGGAGAGCATTTCGCGACTGGTCTGTTCGAGGCGGAAGTTCTCGAATGCCTGCCGAATGACGCCGAGGAAGGCGAACAGGGTGAGCGGCGAGCAGAGCACGACGTGCTCGCGCATCGCTTCGTCGATGAGCGACGGCGAGTGTTCGTGGATGAACCCGACGATGGTCTCGTTGGGCACGAACATCAGCACGTTGTCGACCGCCGGACGATCGTCGACACTCGCGTAGTCGCGGCGCGACAGTTCCTTCATGTGCCCGCGCACGGCCCGCAGGAACGCATCGCGGTGCGCCGACTTCTCGGCCTCGGTGGTGGCCTGCAGATACGACAGGTACGAATCGACCGGGAACTTCACGTCCATGAACATGACGTGCTGGTCGGGCATGAGGAACGTGAAGTCGGGGATGGCGCGACCCTCGCCGGCCACCGCGGTGCGCTTCAGGTAGTTGACGTTCGGCAGCAGACCCGCGAGGCGCAGCACGTCTTCGGCCATGCGCTCGCCCCACTGACCGCGGGCGTTGGTGTTGGCCAGCGCGTCGCGAAGGCTGGCGGCCGTGCCGTGCAGGGCCTGGGTGACCTCGGCCTGCGCCTGCAGCGAGCGATCCACGTCGCCGAACTTCTGCGCGGTCTGCTCACCGAGCTGCTGCACCATGGCGCTGAGCCGCTGCAGGTCGTCGTGCACCACCGACTTGACCTCGCCCAGCTGCTGATCGATGAGCTGGTGACGCCCCTGCAGGCTGGCATCGACCGCCTGGGTGGCCATGCCCAGCTGCTCCTTGGTGAAGAGGAGTGCCTGTTGCACCGCTGCCTGCACGGCCATGTCGCGCTCGTGGGCGGCACGGTCGTTGGCCTGGGCCACTGCGGCGGCCACCGCCTGCTGCACCAGTTCGGCCGGCACCTGCAACGGCTGGGTGGCGGGCGGCACCACCGGGATGGCAGCGGGCACGGCCGCCACGGGACGCCGAACGAGGAGCAGGCCGATGATGGCGGCGACGGCGAGCACGAGGAGCAGGACCAGAACGGATTCCATGCTCCTCATCATGACGAGGGGGTGTGACATGGTTCGCGGATGGGCCGGAGCCCCTGGTCACGGCCCTGCGTGGTGCGATTCAGGCGCCGATCGGGGCATCGCCGGCGCGCACCTGGGCGGCGTACACGCCGTCGAGTCGCATCAGTTCGTCGTGCGTGCCCTGCTCGACCACCACCCCGTCGTCGAGCACCACGATGCGGTCGGCGTCGCGAATGGTGGACAGCCGGTGGGCGATGACCAGCGCGGTGCGACCCTTCAACGCCTCCTCGAGCGCCCCCTGCACGGCCGCCTCGTTCTCGTTGTCGAGGTGGCTGGTGGCCTCATCGAGGATCATCACCGCCGGGTTCTTCAGCAGCAGGCGAGCGATGGCCAGCCGCTGCTTCTCGCCGCCCGACAGGCGGTACCCGCGCTCACCGACCACGGTGTCGTACCCGTCGGGCAGCTCGGCGATGGTGTCGAAGATGCGGGCGCCACGACAGGCCGCGTCGAGTTCGGCCACGGTGGCGCCAGGCTTGGCGTATCGCAGGTTCGCGCCGATGGACTCGTGGAACAGGTGTGGGTCCTGGCTGACCACGCCGATGGACTCGCGCAGGCTGTGCTGGGTGAGGTCGCGCACGTCGTGCCCGTCGACGAACACGGCGCCACCGGTGACGTCGTAGAGGCGGGGGATGAGGCCCGACAGCGTGGTCTTGCCCGAGCCGGAGGCGCCCACCAGCGCCACCGTCTCTCCGGGCAGCACCTCCAGCGACACGCCGCGCAGCACGTCCTTGTCGGGGTCGGTGCCACCGAGCGCCGACGGCGCCTCCAACGAGGCGACCGTGACATCGGCTGCCGCCGGGTAGCGGAACCACACGTCGCGGAACTCCACTCGACCCGTGGCATCCACGAGGTCGACCGCGCCCGGTCGGTCCTGGATGAACTCTGGCGCGTCGAGCACCTCGAAGACACGTTCGAAGCTGACCATCGCGGTCATCAGGTCGACTCGCGCATTGGTGAGGCCCGTGAGCGGTTGGTACACCCGCGTGACCAACGCCGCCAGTGCCACCAGGGTGCCCGAGCTGATGTCGCCGTCGACCACGAGCAGTGCGCCGACGCCGTAGATGGCCGCGGCGCCGAGCGCCCCCACCAAGCCGAGCGCGACGAAGAACACACGGCCGTACATCGCGGCCTGGATGCCGGTGTCGCGCACCTTGCTCGCACGACCGGAGAACATGTCGATCTCGTCGGTCTGGCGCCCGAACAGCTTCACCAGCAGTGCGCCGGCGACGTTGAATCGCTCGGCCATCTGATTGTTCATCTCGGCGTTGGTGGTCATGTTCTGGCGCTGGATGGCCTGGAGGCGTCGACCCACTCGCTTGGCGGGGATGATGAACATCGGCAGCACCACCAGGGCCAGCAGCGTGAGGCGCCACTCGAGCGCCGCCATCGCGATGAGCGTGGTGACGAGCACGACGACGTTGCTGACCACGCTGCCCAACGTGCTGGTGACGGCGTTCTGCGCCCCGACCACGTCGTTGTTGAGGCGGCTGGCGAGCGCACCGGTCTGCGTGCGGGTGAAGAAGGCCACCGGCATGCGCTGCACCTTGCCGAACAGTGCGACGCGCAGGTCGTAGATGAGCCCCTCACCGATGGACGAGCTGCACCAGCGCTGCACGATGGCCAGGCCGGCGTCGACCAACGCGGCAGCGACCACCACACCGGCGAGGATCATGATGCCGCGGCGGTCGCCGTTGGGGATGGAGACGTCGATGATGCGACGGAATGCGAACGGTGCGACCAACTCGATGAGCGCCGCCAGGAAGATGGTGCCGAGGAAGAGGTAGATCATCGCCCGGTACGGCCGAGCGAACTGCCAGGCCCGGCGCAGTGACGAACGCTCGAGGCGCTTGCCCTTCACCGCCTGGGCGTCGCCCGGCATCATCATGTGAGGTCCCATGCGCATTGGCTTGAGGATACGGACGGCATCCCCTCCTCGTACGATGGCCGCGTGCGCCGTCTTCCCCTCGCCGCTCTCGTCGGCGGCCTGCTGCTGGCCGCCGCGTGCGGCGACGGCATCGACGAAGGCGTGAACCAGGGGCGGGGCACTCGCGGCACCATCGACGGCGTGCCGCTCCACACTGCCGATGCGCCACTCCCCACCGACCCGGCCACCACCGATGACGCCACGTCCGACACGGTCACGCCGGCCGTCGACGGCGACCCGTTCGGGTGGGTCGAGATCAACCCTGGACTGCAGGAGGGGTACCTGGAGGTGCCGCTCGACCACGCCGACCCGGATGGCGACACGGTGGCGCTCTACGCGGTGCGACACCTGGCCACCGACCCGGCGCACCGCATCGGCACGTTGTTGGTGAACCCGGGTGGCCCCGGGTATGGCGGCAGCGGGTTGGCGTACGGTGCCGACGAGGTGTACGGCGAGCAGCTGGTCGCCAGGTTCGACATCGTCGGGTGGGACCCTCGTGGCACGGGCTACAGCGAACCGGCGGTCGACTGCATCGACGACTACGACACGTACTTCGCGATCGACTCGTCACCCGACACCCCCGAGGAGCACCAGCAGCTGGTCGACCTGGGTCGCGAGTTCGCGGGCGCATGCCAGGACGCGAACGGTGACCTCCTGCCCCATCTGAGCACCGAGGACTCGGCGCGCGACATGGACGCCATCCGCCGGGCGCTGGGCGAGGCCACCATCAGCTACTTCGGCTTCAGCTACGGAAGCGAACTGGGTGCCATCTGGGCCACGCTGTTCCCCGACACCGTGCGCGCCGCCGTGCTCGACGGCGCGGTGGACCCCACGGTTCCCTACCTGCAACAGAACCTCCAGCAGGCAACAGGAGTGGAGACCGCGCTCGCCCACTTCCTCGCGGAGTGCAGCGCCGACGATCGGTGCCCGTTCCACAACGGCGGCGATGCCGAGGGCGCGTTCGACGAGCTCGACGCGAACATCGATGCCGAGCCGTTGCCCGCACCCTCCCGGGGCCGGCCGAGCATCACCCAGGGCGTGTTGGCCACTGCGGTCGCGCAGGCGATGTACGACGAGTCGTACTGGCCCGAACTCGCCCGCGCGCTCGACGACCTGCAGCAGGGTGACGGTCGCGGTGTGCTGTCGCTGTACGACGAGTACTTCGGGTACTTCGACGGCACCTGGGACAACGCGCTCGAGGCCTACTTCGCGATCGGCTGCCTCGATGATCCCGGCAGCACGGGCCCGGAGGACCTGTTCTCCCACGAGCTCGACTTCGCTGCGGCCGCACCTCGGGTGGGCCGCGGCTGGCTGGCCGAGCTGGCGTTCTGTTCCGTCTGGCCGGTGCCCGCCGCCGGGCCGGTCGAGGTCACCGGCGCCGGCGCCGGGCAGATCCTCGTGATGGGCACCACCGGTGATGCGATCACCCCGCTCGCGAGCACTCGGCGCATGGCCGACGCGTTGGAGAACGGCCGACTGGTCGTCGTCGACGCGACGCAGCACACTGGGTACGGCGTGAGCCCATGCGGCGACGACGCCGTCGACACCTACCTGCTCGATCCCACCACTCCCCTTCCACCGGAGACCTTCTGCCGATGACCACTTCGCCGAGATCTCGCGCCGCCTGGCTGCTCGTGCCGCTCGCCCTGCTCGTCGCGTGCAACAGCGAGCGCACGTCCTCGTCCGGCGCGGGCACCGACCGCCCTGGCACCGACATCACCACCGCGGTCACCGATGATGGCGGCACCGCCGACCCGTCGTCCGCGTTCGGGTGGTCGTCGTTCGGCGAGGACCCGCGGGTGCAGATCGGCAGCCTCGACGTGCCCATCGACCACGGCGATCCCTCGAAGGGCACGTTCGACCTGTACGTCGCCCGCCACCTGGCCGACCCCGACCAGCGAATCGGCAGCCTGCTCGTGAACCCTGGTGGACCAGGGTTCGGCGGCAGCGACTACGCCATCTACGCCGAGCAGGTGTACTCGAAGGACCTGCTCGACCGGTTCGACATCGTCGGGTGGGACCCCCGCGGCACGGGTCTGAGCGAACCCGCCATCGACTGCACCGACGACTACGACCGCTTCTACGCCGGCTACGACATCACGCCGGACACCGCCGAGGAACGCCAGACGATCGTCGACCTGGCGAAGGAGTTCAGCGACCTGTGCGTCGAGCGCAATGCCGAGTTCCTGCCGTACGTCGGCACCAACAACTCGGCCCGCGACATGGACCTCATCCGTCAGGCGCTGGGCGAGTCCACCATCAGCTACTTCGGCTTTAGCTACGGCAGCGAGCTGGGTGCCACCTGGGCCACCCTGTTCCCCGACACCGTGCGCGCCGCGGTGCTCGACGGCGCGGTGGACCCCAACGCCGACTTCGTCGAGTCGGGTCTGCAGCAATCGGCCGGATTCGAGCAGGCGATCGCCACGTTCCTGGCCCGGTGCAGCGCCGAGCCCGGGTGTGCGTTCCACCACGGCGGCAACGCCGAGGACGCGTTCGACGCGTTGATGGTCGCGCTCGATGAGCAGCCGGTTCCCACCGTGGACGGCCGCCCCGACCTCACTCGCGGCATGGCCCTGCAGGGTGTGATCGAGGCCATGTACAGCGAGAGCCTGTGGCCGGACCTCGAAGAGGCCCTCGCTGCCGCGGAGGCTGGCGACGGGTCCGGACTGCTCGGCCTCTTCGACCAGTACTTCCAGCGGCGCCCCGACGGCACCTACGACAACTCGCTGGAGGCGTTCCAGGTGATCGAGTGCCAGGACACGGCCGAGCGGCTGACCGTCGAACAGGACGACGCCACCGCCGGCCAGTTCAACGAGGTGGCACCTCGTGCAGCACCGGGAACGACGGGCTCCTACTTCTGCACGTTCTTCCCTCCGTCGATCGAGCCGTCGGCCGCCATCACCGGCGCGGGCGCGGGCCCCATCCTGGTGATGGGCACCACCGGTGACCCCGCCACCCCGCTCGCGAGCACCGAGAACATGGCCGATGCGTTGGAGGACGGCCGCCTGGTCGTGGTGGAGGCCGAGGGACACACCGGTTACGGCGCCAACGAGTGCAGTCGCTCCACGATCGACCAGTACCTCATCGACCCCGCCGGGCATGCACCCGACGACGGCACTCGCTGCGACTGAGCCCGCTGATCAGGGCAGCAGTCGACGAATCAGTTCGGCCACCGACGGGTACGCCGCAACCAGTTCGTCGGCATCACCCATCACGAATCCCTGCCAGTCGAACGGCGGCGCCATCGTGGTGCCGACCAACGACCACGCACCGGTGGAGTGCGAGCCCTGCCACACCCCGCCGGGCACCCGCAGCTGGGGCCGCTCACCGTGGACGACATCGGGGCCGAGCACCGGCCGATCGACGCGACCGTCGGGGCCGAGCAACAGCATCTGCAGTGGCGCGCCCGCATACCAGTGGTACATCTCGTCGCCGCTCAGGGCGTGCAGACGCGACACCATCGGGTCGACCAACATGAAGTAGATGCCCGACGACCGCTCGTCGCGGAACGTCTCGCGGAACAGTCCGCCTTCCTCGGGCAGTGGTTGCAGGCCCAGCGCTCGTACGACCTCGGCCGCGGGCGGCAGTGGCTCCATGGTGGGAGTGTACGAAAACGCAGACACCGCCCGGCAGGACCGGACGGTGTGTGCCCACTCGAAGTGGCTGGCGGAAGGGGTGGGATTTGAACCCACGGAGGCTTTCACCTCGCACGCTTTCGAGGCGTGTCCCTTTGGCCGCTCGGGCACCCTTCCGGGGCGGCAGGTTAGCGGCTGTGAACTCGGGCGCCACCGTGCGCGAGATCCTCAAGTTCTCGTCTGGACATGCCGAAGAAGCTCTCGTGGAAGTTGACCTGTTCGACAACGGCGACGCGGTGACCCCCCGTCCGGCGTGGCAGGTGATCGAAGCGGCGCGGCGGCGGTATCTCACCGGTGTGCTCACCCTCGACACCACCCCGCCCACCAACATCTATCTGCGCGACGGGCAGGTGTACTTCGCCGAGCGCACCACCGACGGTGGCCTCGGCGTGCGACTGCTGGTGGAGGGTGTGATCACCCGCGAGCAGATGCACAAGGCGACACTGCAGGTCAGCGGCGTGGAGCACCTCGGGCGCATGTTCGAACGCGACGCCAGCATCGACCGCGACGCGGTGGAGCTGTGCGTGGAGCTGATGACCGACGACGTCCTCACGACGGTCGCCGCGCACCAGGTCGACAGCTGGAAGCTGCAGCTGTACAAGCGTCATCCGAGCGGCCTCGACCGCTGGCTGCCGACTCGCGTGGAAGTGGTCACCCACATCGTGGAGGGCCACCATCTGGCGGATCAGGACGCCGTGGTCACCCCCGGCGACGGTCCCCGTCAGCGGCCGCACCTGACCCCACCTCCGACGCCTGCCGCTCCCCCCGCGGTGGTCGTCGCAGCGGTCCCCGCGCCGCAACCCCAGCCCGCGCCGGCACCCGAGATGGAGTACGCGCCGCCGGTCGAGCCGGCACCGATGGCACCTCCGGTCGTGCTGCCCCCGCCCATCACCGGCGAGCACCAGGTCGTGGCCGTCGCGATCGCCGACGAGCCCGTGGCCGAAGTGCACCAGCACCAGCACGATCAGCACCAGCACGACCACGACCAGCAGCACGTCGCGCCTCCCACCGTGGAGATGCCGATGGTCGACGAGTCAATGCTCGACGAGATGATCGAGCCGGTCACCGAGTCAGCACCAGAGTCGTCGAACGACTCCGGCATCAAGTTGGCCGATTCGGCAGTGGATCAGCTGGTGGGCAACGGCATCGCCGACGAGGTGGCCGAAGCGGTGCGCCGCGCGCTCGCGGCCATCGAAGTGCCGCAGTAGCCGGCCTGGGTCAGCCGCGACGGGCGGCGAAGAAGGCCTTCAGCAGCAGGCCACACTCGTCGGCCAACACGCCGCCCTCCACCGGGGGACGGTGGTTCAGGCGATCGTCGGCACACACGTGGTACAGGCTCTCGACGGCTCCGGCCTTGGGGTCGGTGGCGCCGTACACCACCGCGCCGATGCGCGAGTTCACCAGCGCGCCGGCGCACATGACGCACGGCTCGAGCGTGACGTACAAGGTGCAGTCGAGCAACCGCCAGTGGCCCACCTGAGCGGCCGCGTCACGCAGCGCCAGGACCTCGGCATGTGCGGTCGGATCGCCCGTGAGCTCGCGCTCGTTGTGCCGGCGGGCGACGACCACACCGTCGCGCACCACGACGGCTCCGATGGGGACATCGCCGTGCAATTCCGCCGCCGCGGCCTCGGCGAGCGCGAGCCGCATCGCCTCGCGGTGTGAGGTGATCGGCTCGGCTGACATGAGCGGAGGGGGTGGGATTCGAACCCACGGAAGGTTGCCCTTCACACGCTTTCCAAGCGTGCCGATTCGGCCGCTCTCGCACCCCTCCCGGGACGAGCCGACAGGGTAGCGGCCTCTCGTGCGAATGTGTTGGCCCGGAAGTCGCTAGCCTGCTCGGTGCACCCGCTGGGTGAGGTGACGGTCGGGCCCTGTGCGACGAGCGTCCGGGAATCAGGTCAGGACCGGGAGGTAGCAGCCTTCAACGGTGCCGCTCGTGTGCCGCAGGCCACCTTGCCGTCACCTCACTCAGCGGGTGCTGACGCGTTCGAACAGCCGGGCGGCACGATCGGCGAGATCGGGTGCGCCCAGGCGAGCGGCGATGGCGGCGAACTCGGGCGTGGGACCGGTCCAGCGCCATTCGTCCACCGTGCCGACGGGTACGTCGAGGGCGACCGTGGCGATGACCTTGAAGAGGAGCGCATCGGCCATCTGGTCCTGCAGGGTGCGGGCCAGCTTCTCGGCCCCGCGAAGGCCGGGCAGGCCCCACTCGCCCGACGACGGCGGGATGGCCTCGATGGTGCCGAACTTCGCCAGCACCGTGGCGGCGCTCTTCGCCCCCCAGCCGGGCAACCCCGGAAAGCCGTCGGCCGCGTCGCCCACCAGGGCCAGGTAGTCGGCGATCGACGCCGGGCCCACCCCGAACTTGGCGGTGACACCGGCTTCGTCGACGATCTCGTCCTTGCGCCGGTCGTACTGCACCACCCGAGACCCGCGCACGCACTGGCCGAGGTCCTTGTCGGGGGTGACGATGAGCACCTGCTCGACCCGGGGGTCGGCATCGGCCACGGCGGCCGCCGCGGCGAGCGCGTCGTCGGCCTCCCACTGCACCATCGCCCACGTGGTGAACCCGCACGCGACCAGCGCTTCTTCCATGACCGGAATCTGATCGAGCAACACCGGATCCATCCCCGCGCTGGTCTTGTACCCGGCGTACAGGTCGTTGCGGAAGCTCTCGATCACGTGGTCGCTGGCCACACCGACGTGGGTGGCTCCGTTCGCCACCAGTTGCAGCGTGCTGCCCACCACGCCCACCGAGGCGTCGAACGGGCCGGCGTCGCCATGGCGCGACACCTGTCCGAAGTGCTGCCGGAACAGCTCGTACGTGCCGTCGATGAGGTGAACCTTCACGACCTCGACCGTAGCGGACACCAATCTCTCAAGGATCCAGCAAGACGCTCCGATAACAGTTCGTGGCGAAGGAGCAACACCCCGACACGGGGCACCCCGAGACTGTGGAAGGCACGCGATGAGCACCCCCACACCCAACCCCAACGGAATTTCGGCCGCGACCGCGGAAGTCCTGGTCGCGACCATCGCGTCGGCCGTCGAGCGTCAGCTCACCCAGTACGTCTCCACCATGACGCACCAGATGGACTCGATCCGTCGAGAGGCGGAAGGAGCTCGTTCGGAGCTGCGCGCCGAGTTCAACCAGCAGCTCCAGGTGCTCACTCAGCGGCTCGAATCGGGCCAGCACAGCACCGAGGCCTACCAGAAGGCGTTGCAGAACGCGCTCGAGGAGCGGCTGGCGGATTTCGCCCAGCACCAACACCGTCGGCTCGCCGAGGTGGAGAACCGGATGCTGGAACTGCCGGCCACGGAAGGTGGCTTCGACGCCAACGAGATCGCCAGTCTTCGCGACCAGATGGACCAGCAGAGCGCCGCTGCGCATGCGCGCATCGACGACCTGCACAAGGCCACCCGGCGGTTCGACGAGCAGGCCTCTGCACTGGTGCAGCACGTGAACGACACGACCATCGCGCTCGCCCAGCGCATGGACGAGGGCAACCAGGCCCTCGCCAGCGCGGTGGAGGAGCGGTTGAACTTCGTGCGCAGCACGCTCGAGACCGTCGCTCCTGAAGTGCAGCGGCAGTTGGCCGAGCACACGCAGATGATGTCGCAACGCATCGACTTCACCGAGCACAAGGTCACCGACCGCATGCTGGCGATGGAAGATCGCATCAACGAGACCAACGGCACCAAGATCGCCCACCTCGAGGCGACGGTCGGCCGCATCGGCGCCGGCTTCGACGACGCGATGGCGGCGCTCTCGCAGCGCATGCTGGAGCTCGAGAACACGCTCTACTCGCACGACGACCGCCTGGCCGCGTTGGCCGAGCAGGTCGGCAAGGTCGACGAGAAGGCCATCCAGGAAGTGCGCGACCAGCTGTCGGCCGCCGTCGGTGAAGCCATGCTCGTGCGCATCGAGATCGACCGCTTGTCCCAGAACACGGACGAGAAGATCGACAAGGCCACGCTGCGCATGGCCGAGATCGAAGCGCAACTGGCCGACGAGATGGACGTGAGTGCTGCGGTGCAGCTCGAGCGACTCGAGGAGCTCGAGCGGGCCATCATCGAACTCAACCCCGACCAGTTCGTCCGCAAGTCCGACCCGCAAGCGGGCGCCGGCGGCGTCGGCGCAGGTCGCGCGAACACCTCACTCGACTCATCGCTGCCGACCGGCAGCCCGGACAACTCATCGGAGCCGAGCCTGTCGTCGTTCTGACGACAGGCTGGCACGCAGGCCCCCCGGGCGGGAGACGGGCAACATGGCACTTTTCAAAGGATCCAGGGACCAAGGCGTTTCGGCCCCCGAGGGTGAGTCCGCGGCTGAATGTCTGAAGGCCGGACAGTCCCTCGTCGAGGGCGGATTCCTGTCGGCCGAGAACATGGCGGAAGCACTCGCCCATGCGAACGGTGACCTGCTCAGCTTCGCCGAGTTCGTCACGGGTCGGTTCAGCGTCGGACGCGCGGAGACCGCGCTGGCGTTGTCGGCCGCGACCGGCCTGCAGGCGGTGGACACCAAGGGCATCGTCGTCAGCGACGAGGTCAAGAACATGCTGCCCGAGGCACTCGTGCGCCAGCACTGCGCCGTGGCCGTGGCCGAGGAAAACGGCACGGTCATCGTGCTGCTCACCGACCCGGCACCGGCGCGCAAGGCAGCCATCGAGGCCGAGGTCAAGCGTCCGGTCAAGTACTTCATCGCCGATCCGGCCACGGTGCACACGTTCATCGACACGATGTACCGCGCCGACGCCGACATCCATCGACTGGTCGCATCGCTCGACGTGGCCGACGATCAGGCGAAGATCGCCGCGCAGGCGTCGGAAGTGCGCCTCGACGACCAGGCGCCGGTCATCCAGCTCGTGAACCGCATCGTCAGCCAGGCCATGCGCGACCGTACGAGTGACATCCACATCGAGCCGCTCGACGACTCGGTGCGCGTCCGGTTCCGCATCGACGGTCACCTCGTGGAGACCTTCTCGCTGCCCCAGGGCGTGCACGCCGCGCTCACCAGCCGCTTGAAGATCATGAGCGGCATGAACATCGTGGAGAAGCGCCGGCCGCAGGACGGTCAATTCTCCACCACCATCGACGGCAAGGACGTCGACGTCCGCGTCGCCAGCGTGGCCACCGTGTTCGGCGAGAAGATCGTCATGCGAATCCTCGACAAGTCGAGGTCCATGATCGGTCTCGGCGAGTTGGGCTTTCCCCGCGAGACGTACCTGCACTACTCGAAGATGATCCACTCGCCGTTCGGCATGGTCATCTGCGCCGGCCCCACCGGTGCCGGTAAGACCACCACGCTGTACGCGTCGCTGCTCGAGGTGAACTCTGCGGGCAAGAACATCACCACCGTGGAAGACCCGGTGGAGTACGTGTTCCCCGGCATCAACCAGATCCAGACGAACGACCAGGCGGGCCTCACGTTCGCCACCGGCCTCAAGGCCATCCTCCGTCAGGACCCCGACGTGATCCTCGTGGGTGAGATCCGTGACGCCGACACGGCACGCATCGCCGTGCAGTCGGCACTCACCGGTCACCTCGTGCTGTCGTCACTGCACGGCACCGACTCCGTCGCCGCGCTGCACCGCTTCCTCGACATGGGCATCGAGGCCTTCCTCATCGCCTCGTCGGTGGTGGGTGTCATCGGCCAGCGTCTGCTCCGTCGAGTGTGCGACTCCTGCAAGGAGCCGTACGCCCCCGGTGCCGACGAACTGGCAGTGTTCCGCCAGCACAGCGGTGGCAGCGAGAAGAGCACCTTCTACCGCGGCGCCGGCTGCAACTTCTGCGCCGGCACCGGCTACCGCGACCGCATCGGCGTGTACGAGCTGCTGCGCATCACCCCCGAGCTCCGCCGCCTCATCGTCGGTTGGGCCACCACCGAAGAACTCCGTCGACTCGCCGTCGCTCAGGGCATGCGCACCATGCTGCGCGAAGCCATGGCCCTGGTCGAGAACGACGTGACCACCATCCCTGAAGTCGTCCGCACCCTCTTCGCCAGCTAGGAGCCACACTCATGCCCAGGTTCGCCTACGCCGCAATCGACGCCAACGGCACGTCGGTCGAAGGCGTCACCAAGGCCGACACGATCGGCGAAGCTCGAGCACACCTGCTCGACAAGAGCCTTTACCCGGTGAAGATCGAGGAGAAGCGCGGCGCGCTCTCCATCGAGCTCACCAAGGAGAAGGTGAAGAAGAAGGAGCTGATGCACTTCACGCGTCAGCTGGCCGTCTTCGTGAAGGCCGGTATCCCGCTCACCGAGGCGATGGAGATCATCGGCGACGAGACCACCGACGTCGCGCTGCAGCGCACCATCTCGCACATGGTGGAGGACATCCGCAACGGCGGCACGCTCTCCGGCGCCGCCAGCAAGCACCCCGAAGCGTTCCCGAAGTACTACATCGGCATCCTCGGGTCGGCGGAACTCACCGGCAAGCTCGACGAGACGCTGGAGAACCTGGCCGGCTACCTCGAGCGCGAGCTCGAGACGCGGTCGAAGGTGATCTCCGCGCTCTCGTACCCGGGCGTCGTCATGGTGTTGGCCGTCTTCACCGTGGCCGTGTTGGCCGGTTACGTGCTGCCTCAGTTCAAGCCGTTGTTCGAGGAGCTCAATGCCGACCTGCCCTTCGCCACTCGCGCGCTGCTGTTCGTGGCCACCCTGTTCAGCACGCTCTGGTACATCCCGTTCAGCATCGGCGGTCTGTTCACGGCCTGGATGGTGTGGATGTTCCGCAGCGAGACAGGTCGAGCGTTCAAGGACCGGCTCGTGCTCAAGCTCCCGGTGGTGCGCGGCATCATCGAGTACTCCATTCTCGAGCGCTTCTGCCGCATCCTCGGCGCCATGGTGAAGGCCGGTGTGCCGCTGCCCGATGCGATGAAGACCACCACCGAGGCCACGAGCAACATCGTGTTCCGCGAGCGCCTCGCCGAGGCCCAGGTGGAGATCATGGAAGGCGCCGGCTTCGCCAAGCCGCTCGCCCGCACCGAGCTGTTCCCCGGCGCCGCCCGCCAGATGTTCAAGGTCGGCGAAGAGACCGGAACGCTCGACCAGCAGCTCGAAGTGGCCAGCCTGTACTTCGACCGCGAGCTCGAGAGCCGCATCAAGAAGTTCACCACGATGTTCGAGCCGTTGATGATCGTGTTCGTGGGTGTCATCGTCGGCTTCGTGGCCGTCGCCCTCGTGCAGGCCATGTACGGCGTGATGAACGGACTCAAGGCCACCGCCTGACCCACCGCTCCCGTCAGTTCTGAATGCTCAGCGCCCGACGATCGGGCGCTGAGCATTCAAGGTTTTCGGCCCGGTGACGCCCCCGTGGTGCGCGAATGCTGAGCGCCCGACTGCCGGGCGCTGACCATTCCGGGCGGGCCAGGTTGGGGACGTCCGCTGCGTCGATAGTGTCCGCTCGCATGCCTGTGAGCACCTCGTTGGGTGCCGTGGGCGAGCTCGCAGCCTCTCGCCACGGTGCCGTGACACGCCGCCAGGCCGCCGAACATGGACTCGGACGCAACGCCATCGCCCGCCTCATCGCGCGCGGGGTGCTGATGGAAGACGTACCCGGTGTGCTGCGCATCCGCGGCATGCCGCCCAGCTGGGAGCAGTCGCTGTACGTCGCCACACTGGAGGGCGGCGATCAACGACTCGCCATCGCCGCCTCCGCCGCGCGCCTGCACGGGATCGACGGCTTCACGGACGACGCGTTGCGGGTCGCGGGTCGGCGGGGTGCCTCCAGCGCGTCACCGCTCGTCGTGGTGACGCAGACCATCGACCAGTACGACCTCACCCACGACGTCTTCACCATCGACGGCATCCGCTGCACGACCCTCGCCCGCACGCTCTGCGACATCGCTCGCTGGCACCCGGACCGATACGAACGCGCCGTCGACGACTTCGTGCGGCGAGGCTTCAACCTCCAATGGTTGGTGCACACCGTCGACCGGTTTCCCGCTCGTGGACCGTGGCGCCGCCGCGTGGCCGACGATCTCGAACGTCGCACCATCGGCGGACGGGTTCCCGACAGCTGGTTCGAACGCCTGGTCGAGGCCTGCGTTCGGTCGCCGATATTGCCGCCGGTCGTCCGCCAGCACGAGGTGCGGCGAGAGGATGGTTCGTTCGTCGCCCGCGTGGATCTCGCCATCCCGTCGTTGAAAATGGCCATCGAGGCCCACAGCCGCCGGTGGCACACAGGGCCCCGTGCCGAGGCATTCGACCAGGCGCGGGAGAACCAGTTGGCCGAGGAGGGGTGGCACACGACCTTCGTGGGGTGGGCGGACGCTGCGGGGTCACATGCCACCGTTCGGCGAACGGTGGAGCGCATTGCGCGGCGACGCGCCATCGATCTCGGGATCGAACTCCCGGCACCGCCGAATGCTGAACGCCCGACTGCCGGGCGCTGAGCATTCCGGACCGGCGTGGTGGGGTCACCGGACGAGGAGGAGGTCGATGTAGGCCTGGCCGAAGAAGATGGCCAGAACGGTGCCGAGGGCCAGGAACGGGCCGAAGGGCACTTCGGTGCGCCGGCCGGCGCGCTTGGTGATCATCAGCCCGACGCCCACGAGGGCACCGACGAGGAACCCGTAGAACAGCCCCACGAGCGCGAGACCGGGATTCAGGAAGCCGAGGTACGCGCCGAGCAGCGGCGACAGGCGCACGTCGCCGTCGCCCATGCCACCCCGGCTGACCCAGTAGATGAACGCCATCACACTCAGCGAGATGGCGGCGCCGAGCACCATCATCCACATCCGCTTCGGCTCGTGCTCGACCAGGGCCGCCACGCAGAGCAGCGGCACACCGATGATCGCGGTCCAGTAGATGATGCCTCGGGGAAGGCGCTTGGTCTTCAGATCGATCCAGCTCAGGGCCACCAGGCCGGCCATCAGGACGCAGAACGCCGGGGTGCGCCACGACAGGCCGAAGTGCCACGCAGTGAGGCCGAAAAGAAACGACGTTGACAACTCAAGCACGAGCGGTTCAGTGCCGATACTCGTATGGCACTGCCGACACTTTCCACGCAGCGCCAGCCAACTGAACACAGGAATGAGATCGCGGACACCGAGGCGCAAGCCGCAGTTTCCACACTCCGATCCGGGGGAAACGACAGAGGCGCCACGAGGCACTCGGTCCACCACCACGGTGAGGAAAGAACCAATGAGAAGCCCGTACAGGGCACAGATCACAGTCGTCATGCGCAAGGGATCCAGCACGCGGTGAGCGGCGGGACACACGGAGGCTACCCACATGTTCAATCCAGACCCGATGTTGGTCACCTTGCTGCAGGCCACCGTGGCCGCCGGGGCCAGCGACTTGCACCTCACCGTGGGCCGTCCGGCCACCGCTCGCCGCGACGGCGTGCTGGTGCCGTTCGAGGGCGTGGGCCTGCTCGAGACGGAGGACACCGAGCGGATGGTGCGCTCGTTGCTCACCCTCGAACAGCAGCACGAACTCGAGCACAACTCGCAGGTCGACTTCTCGTTCGGCCTCGACTCCATCGGCCGATTCCGCGCCAACGCCTACAAGCAGCGCAACAGCTATGCGCTCGCCCTTCGTGTCATTCCCTTCCGCGTGCGGTCGCTCGAGGAGCTCGGCGCTCCGTGGGCCGCCAACGAACTGCTCGCTCGCCCGTACGGCCTCGTGCTCGTCGTGGGCCCCACCGGCTCCGGTAAGAGCACCACCCTGGCGGCGATGATCGACCGCATCAACGAGACCAAGCCGGTGCACATCCTCACCATCGAGGACCCCATCGAATACCTGCACCACCACAAGGTCGCGATGGTCAACCAGCGCGAAGTGGGCACCGACGTGAACAACTTCCTCGACGGTCTGCGCAGCGCACTGCGTGAAGACCCCGACGTCGTGTTGCTGGGTGAAATGCGCGACCTCGACTCGATCTCGATCACGCTCACGCTGGCCGAGACCGGTCACCTCGTGTTCGCCACGCTGCACACGAACGACGCCTCACAGGCACTCGACCGCATCGTCGACGTGTTCCCCGCCGAGCGCCGCGACCAGATCCAGATCCAGCTCGCGGGCACCCTGCAGGGCGTCATCAGCCAGCGTCTGCTCCCCGCTGAAGGCGGCGGTCGTGTGGCCGCCTACGAGGTGCTCATGGCCAACGACGCCGTGCGCAACCTGGTGCGTGAGGGCAAGAGCCGTCAGCTGCGCAATGCGATGATCTCGGGCCAGCAGGAAGGCATGCAGACCATCGAGATGGACCTCGCTCGTCTGGTGTCCAGTGGCATCCTGAGCTTCGACGTCGCCGCCGAAGTGAGCCAGTACCCGAAGGAGATCCTGGCCCAGGCGGCCACCATGCGCTCGCAGCTGCAGGCGCAGGCCACCGTGGAAGCCGGCCAGAGCGCCAGCACCGGTGCCGGCACCTTCGTGGGTGTCTGAGGAGGTCCGCCGCCATGACCGCCAGCAAGCTGCCGTACAAGATGCTCGGTGGCATCGTGCCGTGCCCCGGCGGATGGCTCATCGTGCCCGCACGTCTGGCCGGCGTCACCATCGTGGCGGAAGAGCCGATGGTGGTGCCCACGCTGCTCGACGTGCTCGAGTACAAGCCGAAGTTCGAAGCGGCGGCCATCTGGGTGCCCATCGGGTTCTCCGACGAACCCGAGGGTCCGTTCCGTCCGTGCGACGAGGAGGCCCGCGCGTTCGTCGGCTGGCCGCGCCGAATCGCCGTCCGGCCCACACCGTCGCGCGCGGCGCTGAACGCCGCGACCCGCGACGAAGCACTGCAGCTCGAGCCGTGGCTCACCCGCGACGACTTCCGCCGCTTCAAGTGGCTCCGGGAGGCCGAGCGCGAGTTCCAGCCGTTCCATCAGCGTTCCTACTTCGCGGCGCATCCCGATCTGACGTTCGCTCAGTTGAACAACGACCAGCCGTTGCTCACCTCGCCGTTCCACGAGGACGGCGTCATCGAGCGAATGGCTCTCATCCGAGACAAGATGCCGGGCGTCGAGGAGATCGTCACCCGCACGCCACCGCCCGGTGCCGCCATGGTGCACATGGTGAACGCCACCGGACTGTTGTGGACGGCTCGACGTGCCGCCGGTCGCGCGATGCAACGTCTGCCCATGGACCCCAACTGGGATTCGGCGGGCATGCGCATGGAACTGGTGCGGTAGACGCTGCGCGGTGCGTCGCGTGTCCCTGTGCGGTCAGCCCGCAGGGATCCCACAGACGAAGACGAACTCGAGCCCCGGACGATCCGGCGCATCCCGAACGTCGATGACCTCGAGGCCGCTCTGTGACACGCAGCGGGCCACCTCGTCGCGGCCACGGAAGCGGAGCGTGGAGTCGGACGTGATGACCTCGCCGGTGCGTTCGAACCGGTAGATCCAGCGGAAGGTGACCAGCGGAAGCGCGAGGTCGACCATGTCGACCCAGCTCTCGACGACGCCCACCGTCGGCACGGTCGTCCGCCGGAGCGATTCGTCACGAGTCCACGATCGCCATGCCTCGCGGCTGGGGTCGCGAACCTCGAACACGACGTGCCCGCTCGGGCGGATGACGTCGCGAACGGCGGACAGCGTGGTCACCAGCTCGTCGTCATCGAGGAACACCTGGGCGACGTTCCCGGTCATGGTGGCCATGTCGACCGTCAGCGACGGCGGCAGGCTGGTCACATCCCCGTGGATCCAGCGAACACGCGGGGCGCCGGGTTTCGAGCGTGCGACCGTCAGCGACGCCCCTGCCGGATCGAGCCCCACCACGTCGACACCGCGCTGCGCGAGCAGACAGGCGAACGTGCCGGTGCCGCAACCGACGTCGAGCACCGATCGGGCACCGAACTCGTCGACGAGGCCGAGATACGACTCCAGGTCGGCTCGATCCGCTTCCAGCGGGTCGTAGAGCTGGGCCAGACGGGGGTCGTCGAAGATGGCGTCCGGCACGACCCCGACGGTATGACGAAACCCTGGCCGCCGGCGAGCGAGTTACGGCGTGGAGCCGGAGCTCTCGGTGACCCAGGAGTTGATGGCGAACTCGCCGTAGTCGTTGATCTGCACGACCGCGACCGACGAGACCCGCGGGGTCGACTGATCGGTGGTCGCCACCAGCTTGAACGTCTTCTGCACGATGCGGTTGATCATGCCCAGGCTGGTGATCGCCGGCTGATCGACGGTCTGGGTGAACGTCGCCGCGAGCACACCGCCCACCAGTTCGACGCTCTTGTTGGCGCCCATGCCGGGAGCGACGGCGATGTTGATGCGACCCTGCGGCACCGAGATGTACCCGGGGACGAACACCTTGCCACCGGACCCGGCGGCGAACTGGATGTCGATGATCGGGTTCTCCGGCAGCGCCGGCAGCACCGTGGGGACGAGTGTCGACGGCACGTACTCACCGGTCGCGGCGTCCACGGGGGTGGCACCGGCGAGCAGCATCGACTTCGGCACGTGCAGTTGACCCGGGAGGTCGAGATCGAGGTTGGTGCTCGGCGAGGAATAGACGCCGTTCACCGAGATGATCGAGACGTTCTTGGAAGCGGCCGACCCGACGTCGGTGGGGTCGACGAGGCGACTGTTGAACACGACGCTGGGGCCCGCCCCGGCCGCACCGGTGTCGGTGACGACGAGGCGCCCGGTCTTGCCGAACACGAACGTGGCGCCGAGGCCGGAGATGTTGTGGTTGAGCGGCGCGTTGATCGCGTTGTAGGCAGCGTCCTGGTCGTCGGTGCAGCCCTCGGTGGCGCCCTCGCCGATCACGACGGCGGCGTCGCTGCCGAAGGTCACCGCGTCCTCGAAGTAGTAGATACCCGAGGTGAAGAACGTGGGAACGGAGTCGTTGATCGTCACCGCAGCGTTGTAGGTGCCGGGGAAGAAGACGCGACACGAGCCAGCCCACGCCGGCATCATGTAGCCGGCATTGGCCGGGTGGTTCAGGGCGTGTGCCGCCAACTGCGGCAACCACACCTGGCCGCCTGTGCTCGCGGTGGTGGCGCCCGCCGACCACGCCAGCGTGTCCGCCTGACCGGACCCGGCGTACACCGAACCGACGGTACCCACCGGCGCCACGGCGCCCACCTGGGTGAGGGTCATGGCGATGCGCAGGTCGGTGTCGTTGAGCTCGGCGGCGCTCTTGACCGTAGTGCACTTGGTGGTGATCGGCACGTCGAGTTCGCTCGACTTCAGCAACGTCACCGAGGTCGTGAGACCAGACGGTGAACAGGTGTCGTACAGCGCCTTCGGATCGGCCATCGCCAGGCGCAGCGCACCACGGGCGGCTTCGGCGCGGTCGGTCTTCAGCGTCTGCGTTCGACTGCTGTGCAGCACGGTGGCCGCATACCCCAGCAGGGGGCTGATCACCATCATGCCGATGATGATGAAGACCATGCACATCACCATGGCCATGCCCTCGTCGCGACCGGCCTCGGGTTGGAGGTCGGCGCGACGCGGCGATCGAGCGGAGCGCCATCGGGCGATCATCGGATCCTCACCGTCTGGATGCACGACACGGCGGTGTTCGGAGCCACCGTGAGCGTGATCTTGCTCCACTCGGAACCGTCGAGGACGGTCTGGGTGAACGGGTAGTCGAGGCCGTTCGCTCGGCACGCCCAGCTCACCGGTGCGTAGCGGGCCAGGTTCGAGAGGTCGACCGGCGAGATGTCGACCGTGACCGGCTGACCGTCGGGCATGTCGAAGTCGAACGTGCCACTGCGGTACTGCTGGCTGGTGGTGGCGATCGTGAGGTCCTGCGAGTTCTGGTACGTGAACGGGTCGGCCGCCGCCGCCGCGCCCACTCGGGTCTGCAGGGTCACCGTGCCGCCGCACTCGGCGAGTGCCACCGCGTTGATGGCGCCGGCGAACTGGCTCCAGTTGGGCAGCACGTAGAGGTCGGCCACCGCCGCGTTGGTGTACGGGCCACCCGTGGGCACGGCCGGCACCGGGTCGGCCACGGTGATGATGCGCGAGAGGATCTCGGTGTTCAACACCGTGCTGGTGGTGACGTTCTCGTGGAACGTGAACGGCTCGACGTAGACCTTCGTCGCGTCCCAACCGTCGCCGTTGCCCCAGCTGGTGTTGCCACTGGTGTACTCCAACTCGGTGGCCGGTTCCCAGACGCTGAACGGGCTGGAGTAGACGTTGGTGACTCGCCAGCCGTCGGACTCGCCGGCGTCGATGTTGCCGCTGTCGTACTCGGCCTGGGTCACCGACTCCCAGTAGTTGTAGGGAGCGGAGCCACTCACGGTTGCTCGCCAGCCATCAGTGTCGTCTGCGGTGGTGTTGTTCGCCTCGAACAGCGCCGGGGTGGTGCTCTCCCAGGAGTCGAACGGAGCGCTGTACGACTTGGTCGTGCGATACCCGTCGCTGCTGTCTGACTTCGTGTTGCTCGTCAGGTAGTAGGCCTCGGTCGTCGCGGTCCAGTTGCCCAAGGTGCCCGACACGGAGACTCGGTAGCCGTCGTTCTGACCGGCGATCGTGTTGTTGATGTCGTAGTACGCCTTCGTGGTGTCCTTGAACGAACTCGGCCCCGACGTGGTGGCTTGGAAGCCGTCACCAGGTCCCGCGACCTCGTTGCTCTTGTCGTACGTACTGCGACCACTGAAGTTCGTCCAGCCTCCGAGCGTTCCCGTGACGACTGCCCGATACCCGTCGCCACTTCCTGGCGAGAGGTTCGAACCGACATAGGTGGAGGCCGAGATCGTTCCCCAGGTGCCCGAAGTCAGCTTCTCGTACCGGACACCCGTCGTCGCGTACTTGTAGGTCATGTTCGAGCTGGCGTACTGGTACTTGAGACCGGATGCCGCGTACTCCCACGTCTGGTGGTAGCCACGCTCTGGGTCGGTGATGCTGTGTGCCCGCTCCCACAAGAGGTGGTAGCCCTTCTGGAAGTTCTCGAGGTGGTAGCCGGCACCCTGGGTGCTCCAGGTCGACTGGCCGTTCACGTCGCTGCCCACGTACACGCCGATGAACCGATCGACGTCGACATCGAATTGCCGGGCGATGCGGTTCGCCCGGTTCCACGCCAACTGGCTGTACGAAGATCCTCCCGATGACGGGAACCCGATGTCGTCGGGGTGCGCCACCGCCGGAGCCGTCGCCGACGACGCGTTCAACCGGTTGTAGGTGGGCATGCCGTCGGTGAAGAAGATCAACGTGTCGGGCAGCACCGGCTGGGTGGTGCCGTCGCTGTTCATGAACATGCGGAACAGCGCGTCCTCGTAGTTGGTGCTGCCGTTCGAGGTGAGGGTGGCCACCTGCGCCTTCAGGTCGGCGACATCGGCCTCCACGAGCATGTCGTAGTAGCGGCTCCAGCCGGCGCCGGCACCGAGCGTGGTGGCGGTGGAGCTGAACCGAACCACCTGCAGCTTGATGGGGGTTCCGGCGAACGAGTTCACGAACTGGGTGATGCCATCGCGAACGCTGGCCATGTTCGTGCTGCCGATGGAGCCCGACGTGTCGACGAGCATGCCGAAGTTGCCGCCGCAGCGCGAGCGCGTGGCCGAGAAGGTGGGTGCGACGTTGATGTTCGTGGTGCTCAGGTCGGGGTCGCGTTCCACGCCGCCGGCGCTGAGGGTGATCTTGTCCTGACCACCACCGAGCCCGGAGATGTCGCCGCCACCGTTGATGGTGACCGTCACTCGGCGACCGTTCTTGATGTGGTAGGTCGGGTCGTCGCTGCCGGCCACGCCGGATCCCTCGTCGGGAGCGGCGGGGTCGAGCGCCAGCGCGACGAGCATCACCCAGGTGGGGCGAGTGGTGCCGGGGATCCACGGCACACCCTCCGGCGGGGCTTCGACGTTGTGGAGGAGCGTCAGTTGATCGCACACCGGGGCACCGCCGCCGATGGACAGGCAGGCCACGCGGATGATGTGGAACTCACCGTCGATCTCCACGTAGCGATACGACACGGTGGTGAGCGTCGGGATGGCATCGGTGGCACCGGCGGTGTAGCCGGCCCACTGCAACATCAGCGCATTCGAGCCGCCGACGTTGACGTCACTCGGGCAGGGCCCGGGGGCGGTGATGCCCTCCACCGGATCCGACCATCCGCACGGCGACGCGTCGGGCTTGGTGCTCACACCCTCAGCCGAGGCCAGGTCGGCGGGCAACCACAGACCGACGCTCTGCTCGGATCGGGTGTTGTTCAGCCGACCCTCGCTGTTGTCGGCCTGTCGCAGGATGACGGCCGTGCTCACGGCCATGGCCGCGACCAACGTGCCCGTCACCATCAGGCTGATGAGGAGTTCGGGCAGGGTCATGCCCGAGTCGGGGTGCTGGGCGCGTCGGGCGCGACGCTCGTCGCGACGGGCCTGACGGGCGTTGCGGCGCTGTTGCTCAGACATCACTCTTCACCACCTGGATCGATCGAAGGGTCTTGCCATCGGGGCCGGCCACCGTGATGGTGACCATCTGCACGAGACCGTCGGTCCGCACACCGCCGGGGCAAGCGCCCGCGGTCCACGTTCCCTCGGTGGCCGCAGTCGCGGCCGGTGTGTAGTACTTGTACGAGAGCGTCGCCTGGGTCGGGTTCCAACCCTCTGCCAGCGCCGCGGCCTCGACGTAGACCTTGTAGTCGCACCCCTCGGGGGCGCGGTTCACGCGGTCGGCGGCGTTGGCCAACACCGTCTCCACACGGGCGAGGGTGCGTGACTGCGAGCTGGTGCGCACGCTGACGCCCGCCGCGAGGATGATCGGCACCACCGCGATCGACATCAGCAACACGGCGACGACGACCTCGGTGAGGCTGTAGCCGGCGTCGCGACGAGACGCGTCGGCCGGTTCCTCGATCTGTTGTGGTTCAAGCCTGAGGCCCATGCCCGCTCCCGCTGTGATTGTCCATCTCGTTCATCGGCAGATCGATGATCGAACTCCACTGGAATCTTTCTGTGTCGGTCCTCGCACCTGACTCGGTGGTGCATCTCACCGTGCGTGTGCAACCGGAAAACGCCGAAGGGGCCGGGACCTGAGTCCCGACCCCATTCGGTCAATGTGATCTCGTCAGAGAATCAGACGCAGTCGCCCGCACCGACGATGCTCGGGGGCGAGCCAGCGGTGAAGGTCCAGCGAGCGGAAGGGTTGTCCTTCAGGTAGCCGGGGGTGAGGTCGGCCAGGCTGGCAGCGTCGGCACCGGTGTCGGCGAAGTACGCCTCGAACGCGGTCTCGATGGCCCGCTTCTCCACGGCGCAGCTGTTCTCCTGGCCCTTGTCGGTGATGCCGCGGACGGCGAACACGGTGACAGTGGCAAGAATGCCGAGGATGACGATGACGATGAGAAGTTCGACGAGGGTGAAGCCCCGGTCCTTCTTCTGAGTGTTGGTATCCATAGTTGGGTTCCTCCCGCTTACGTGTGTCCCATTGACAACGTCGTTCCATCCGTTCGGTTGGCACGATCGCAACAAAGGTTTCGGGTGGATCTGACGGCGACTTGAGAAGTTTCTTTTTCAAGTGATCTTCAAGCTCAAGGCCACGCCGCGCGCCGCCGATGTATGGACAGTTGTCAAGTGGCCCTCGGGCAGGCCGTGGAAAGAGGCGGGCAAGATGTTGCGCAAGTCGGAGAAGAACTGGATGGATCAGCAGGACGAGCTCACGAAGCCGTTCCTCGACCCCGAGTCCAGTGAGAGTGCCACCTCGGTCGCCGTGGAACTGCGCGACCGCATGGTGAAGGTGGAGCAGCAGGTGCTGGCGCAGTACACCGCCACGGCCGCGTACGCCACCCTCGCCCAGCAGGGAGTGGACACCGCACGCGCCGAAGCTCGCGCCGACCTCGACCGCACCCAGGCCACCATCATCGGCCTCATCGATCGCCTGCGCACCGAGCTCACCAACCGCATGGACGGTGTCGAGGCTCGGCCCAGCCTGCCCAGCACGTCGCTCGCACTCGATGCGGCGTCACGCCTCGCCGCGATGGAAGACCGCATGAATGCCATGGTCGGCGCACTGGAGTCGTGCGTGCGCGACAACATCATGTTGCGTCACCAGGTCGACGAGTTGCTCGAGCGTCAGATGCAGGGCGACGGCTGGCTGGTCAGCAGCGGCAGCTCGTCGGAACTCTCGCTGCGCTGATCCGCTCGTTACGGTGGCGGGCGTGAGTCCGTCGATCCCATCACTCTGGCTGCGCCCGAACCGCGAGCGTTCGCTCAAGCGCCTGCACCCGTGGGTGTTCAGCGGTGCCGTCGCCAAGGTGGATGGCTCGCCGGTTCCCGGGCAGACCGTCGTGGTGCGCGCCAACGACGGCACGCCGTTCGGCCTCGGTGCGTACAGCCCCGAGTCGCAGATCCGCGCTCGGATGTGGACGTTCGACGCCGAGCGCGTGGTCGACGACGCGTTCGTCGCGGCAGCCATCACCTCGGCCGCGGGCAGGCGCGCCGCATTGTTGGCCGGCGACACCGACTCCGCCCGCCTGGTGTTCAGCGAGGCCGACGGCGTGCCGGGACTGGTGGCCGATCGGTACGGCGACACCATCGTCTGCCAGTTCACCACCGCCGGCGCCGACGCCTGGCGCGAGGTGATGGCCGACGCGCTGTTCGAACTGCCGGGCGTGGCGTGCGTGTACGAGCGGAGCGACGCCGACGTACGCGACCGCGAGGGACTGCTGCCGCGCGTGGGGCTCTTGCGGGGCGCCGAACCGAACCCCGACCTGGTCGCTCACGAAGCCGGGTTCCGCTTCGCGGTCGACGTGACCGGCGGACACAAAACGGGCTTCTACCTCGATCAGCGCGACGCCCGCCGAGCTGTCGAAGCGGTGGCCACCGACCGTCGAGTGCTGAACGTGTTCTCCTACACGGGCGCGTTCAGCGTCATCGCCGCGGCCCGGGGCGCAGCGAGCGTCACGTCGATCGACTCGTCCGGCCCTGCACTGGAGGTCGCCGCGCGCAACGCCGCGCTGAACGGCGTCGACATCGGCGAGTTGACCGAGGGCGACGCATTCACGGTGCTCCGCGGCCTGCGCGACCGGGCGAAGCAGTACGACCTGATCTGCCTCGACCCTCCGAAGTTGGCCAACACCGAAGGTCAGCTGGAGAAGGCGTCACGGGCGTACAAGGACCTCAACCTGTTGGCCGTCAAGCTGCTCGCGCCGGGCGGGATGCTGATGACGTGGTCGTGCAGCGGCGCGATGGGGATGGACCTGTTCCAGAAGGTGGTCGCCGGTGCGGCGCTCGACGCCAAGCGCACCGTACGCATCGTCGATCGGCTGCACCAGCCCAGCGATCACCCGGTGCCGCTGGCGTTCCCGGAGGCCGAGTACCTGAAGGGCCTCGTCCTCGTCGCCGACTGACCGCCAAAGGTTCGAGTGGGTCGACGCCGGTCCGAGTGCCAGCCCGCCGTCCGAGTGTCTGCTGTCCATGCGAGTGGGTACTCGCACCCTGGGTGCGAGTACCCACTCGGATGACCCGGACCCACTCCGACCGGCCGCGACCCACTCGCAACGTCGACTGAGCGGTCAGTGGGCGGCCGGGTTCTCCTGCACCAGCTCGATGAGCGTGCCGAAGCTGCCCTTGGGGTGGATGAACGCCACGGTGGTGCCACGGCTGCCGGGACGCGGGGCCTTGTCGATGGCGGTGGCACCGGCGGCGAGCATGCTGTCGAGCGCCACCTGGCAGTCGGCGACGCGATAGCCGATGTGATGCAAACCCTCGCCCCGCTTCTCGATGGCCTTGGCCACGGGGCTGTCGTCGCGAGTGGGGGTGAGCAACTGCACATAGCTCTCGGCCACCTTCAACAGCGCCTCCTCCACTCCGTCGCTCTCCACCACTTCACGGTGGTCGACGGTGGCGCCGAACGCCTTGGCGTAGTACTCGATGGCGGCTTCGAGGTCCTTCACGGCGATGGCCACGTGGTCGATTTCGGTGAGCAGCATGGCCCCATCGTCGCACCGCGACATGCGCCGGAGCCAACCGTCCGCATCCCCGGTCCCGTTCGGCACCGACTGGTACGGTCGCTCGCGTGCTCGAGACCGACGCAGAGCATGGTCCCACCGGCGACGACGACACCGGAACGGCCACGCAACGCCTCGGTTCGATCGCGCCCACACGCGACCTGGTGGTGATCGCGGGCGCCGTGCTGCTGTGCATCGCCTTCGCCCCGGTGTTCGTCTCGGCACCGTTCTCGGCGCGATTCGCCATCTTGCTGGGGTTCCTGCCGTGGGGCCTGGTGGCCATTGGCTTCCTGGCGATCGAGCGCGATCGGGCGGCGATCGCCGGCGTGGCCCTGATCTGCGTCGCCGTTGTCAGCAGCCTTCTGAGCGACCACGTTCGCATCTCTCTCTTCGGTCAGTTGGGGAAGGAGGAGAGCGCGCTCTTGGTCACCGCATTCGTCGGGTGGTGGGCAATCGGAGGCCGGCTGTCCTCCAATGGTCGCCGCCTGCTCCCGTACGCGCTGTTGATCGGACTGGGAGTCAATGCGGTCGTCGCCATCCTCCAGGTCGCAGTGGGGACCGAATCGTCGGGCTCCGAGTTCGGCATTCCCGAAGGCACCCGAGCGATCGGGCTCACCGCCAACCCGGTGCAACTCGGCGCGCTCATGGCGGCCGGGGTGGCGCTGAGCAGCACCCTCGGAACCGCCGGGACAGGCCGTCGCTGGTGGCTCTGGCTGATCCCCACTGCCCTGTTCGCGGCCGCGGCCAACCTGTCGGGCACGAGGGTCGCCTTGATCGGCATCGCCGTGGTGTTGCTGGGCCTGCTCGTCATCCGTCGCTCGTTCCGCGTGGTCGCGATGCTGGGTGCCACGGCGATCGGGTTCGCGATCGCGATGGCAATCGATCGCTCGGGGGGTTCGGCATCCACGTCTCGTCTCACGCATCGTCAGGCGGGACGCAGCGATGTGTGGCGCTTCGGGCTCCAGTCGTTTCTGGATCGTCCGATTCTCGGCCACGGCCCGGGGGGCTTCCGCCCAGCGGTGCAAGGACGATTCACCGCGGACTTCATCGTGAGCGTGGGCAGCGACGACCGTCATCTCGCCTGGTTCGACGCGCACAATGTCGCCATCGAGTATCTCGTGATCACCGGGATCGTCGGCGTCGTGCTCCTGGCAGCATTCGCTTGGTTCGCCCTTCGCACCGCACGAGGCCCGCTCCTCGCGGCCTTCATCGCGATCGCGATCACATGGACCATGCAGCCGATGTCAGTGTCGACTGCTCCCGTTGCGTTGCTGTGCCTCGGTGCCGCCGGCCCTGTTCGCACGGCGTCGCGCGTCTCGACGCGGAGTTCGGTGATGCGCGTGACCCAGGCGCTCGCAGTCGGAGTGGGTCTTCTGGCCGCGTGCGCGTACGCGTTCATCGACCTGCGGCTCGACGCCGCGATCCGCGACGGCGACGCGGTCGCAATCGAGAACGCCGCACGGCCTTTCGGCAACGATGCCGTGGTCGCCGACCTGGTGGCGCAGGGGTGGGCCAATGCGTACTTCTACGACGGCGCGGATCGCAGCCACCTGGTGAAGTGGGCCGCAGAGCCAGCGCTTCGCGAACCCGACCGCCCGTACTGGTGGAGCAAGCTCGCCGGCACCCGACTGGCGTTCCAGGACTACGAAGGTGCTCGCGACGCGCTGGATCGGGCGATCGCACTGCAGCCCTGGAGTCCCAGTGCGTGGCCACTGATGCTGTCGCTGGCAAAGAAGACCGACGACGCCGAGCTGGAAGCGTTGGCGACCGAGAAGGTCTGCGAACTGCAGCTGGATTCCTGCCCCGACCTCACCGACGGTTGAAACACATTCGCCCGTCGGCGGGGTCAGACGGGTATGCAGGCAGACACACTGGGGCTGCAGGCGAGGACCATGAGTTCACACCCACCGGCCGATTTCGACAGCTTCTACCGCACCCACCATCGCGACGCGGTTCGGTGGGCCACCGCGTTGGTGGGCAGCCGCGAGGTCGGCGAGGAACTCGCCCAGGACGCGCTGATGGCCGTCGGCCGGAAGTTGGCGACGGTCGATCAGCCGGCCGCGTACCTCCGCCGGACGGTGGTCAACCGTGCGGCATCGTGGCATCGCTGGCACAGTCGTTCGATTCGCCGCGAAGCCAGGGCCGCGGCGGGGCAGTCGCTCGTCTACACCGAACCGACCCACGAGATGCTCGACGCCTTGGTGGTGCTGCCGTACAAGCAACGCGCCGCGGTCACCCTTCGGTACTGGGCCGATTGGACCGACGAGCAGATCGCCGAAGCCCTCGACTGCGCACCCACCAGCGTGCGCGTGCTCCTGCATCGCGGCATCGCCGCACTGAAGAAGGAGATCGCCGAATGAACGACGACGAACTGATCGCCCGCCTGCGCACCGCGCTCGACGAGGTGACGGCCACATCCCCCGCGGCCGCCGCCCCCGAGCTGCGCACTGCCCGACCCGACCACCCGGCGGGGCGCTGGATCGCCATCGCCGCCGCCACCGTGTTGGTCATCGGGGCCGTCGCCGCGATCGGCGTGAACCTCGCCAACCGCGACGACACCGGTGCTTCCGACACGGTCGCGCCGAACACCACCGAGCCGGTGTCCGAGGCCACTGTCCTCGCCCAGCCAGCCGCGTGGGCCGTGCTCGCCTCGCAGGACCTCGTGCCCGGCGGGATCTCGGTCGAGGAGTGCTGCGACTCCTTCCCTCCCCCTGAGCCCGCCACCGTGATGGCATGGGGTTCCGTCGACGGGTTGGAGCACGGCCTGCTGCTCCTCACCACCACGAACGGCACCGACCCCTCGCCCCAGTTCGCGTCGAACGGTTTCAGCGCCGAACGCGTCCAGGAACTGACGTCGAAGGTGGTGCCGGGCTCGGGCTTGCCATTCGTGCTGCCCGACGACGGCGTCACCGTGCTGGGCGTCGGCCTCGAAGGAACCGGTCGGCTGGTCAGCCAGACCTACTCCAACGATCAGGGCTCCGTGACGGTGTCGGTGGGCGACTATCGCGGCCAGCTCACCCCGCTGATCACAAATGGCCTCCGCACGGTGCTCATACCCAGTTTCGGGGTGAAAGGCTACCGCGCCGACCTCGATGGTGGTGGCGCGTACATCGTCTGGCAGATGCCTGATGGCCAGTGGGCGACGATGGACGTGCCGCCTGCGCTGGCGGATCGATTCGACGGACTCGTCGCGGCACTCGGTCCCGCCGACTCACCCATCACGGAGTCGATCGACACGACCTCGGTTCCAGCAACGACGGTGCTCGAGTCGTCGCCGTCGACCGTCGAGACCATCGCCCTCGACACGATCATCGGCGACGCGTTGCCGGCGTACTCAGAAGGACCCGACAGCGCCGTCGGCATGGCCGCACCGCAGTTCGGCGCCGGGGGCACGGTCGCCGTACCGGTCCTCGACACGCGCACGCTCGTGGTGTTCACCGCGCCGTGG
>JACQZZ010000026.1 GCA_016213625.1 Actinomycetota bacterium | reverse complement strand
GTGGCCGCGTGCCGTCGACGCCCGCTCCTTCTCCGCGCCCGGTGCACGTGGCGTGCATCATGGACGGCAACGGGCGCTGGGCGAAACGGCAGAACCTGCCCCGCACCGAGGGTCACACCGAGGGCGAGGAGAACCTGGCTCGCCTGGTGCGCATCGCGGTCACCCGCAATGTCGGCTGGCTCACGGTGTTCGGCTTCTCCACCGAGAACTGGGTGCGCCCGCGCACCGAGGTGCGTCACATCCTCGGCCTGCACAAGAAGCTGTTCGGTCGCGTCGCCGAACTGAACGAGCTGAACGTGCGCATCCAGTGGATGGGTCGCCCGTTCGACAGTCCCGAGGCGCGCACCCCGAAGTACGTGCAGCGGGCCATTCGCAAGGCCATCGCCGACACCGCGAGGAACACCGGCATGGTGCTCACGGTCGCGTTCGACTACGGCAGCCATGCCGAGATCGTGCACGCGGTGCAGCAGGCCGCTGCCGCCGGCGAGGACCTCACACCCGACGCCATCGGCGAGCATCTGTACCTGCCCGATCTGCCCCCGGTCGATGTGATGGTGCGCACCTCGGGCGAGGTGCGCGTCAGCAACTTCATGCTGTGGCAGAGCGCCGGTTCCGAGCTGCTGCTCACCGACAAGCCGTGGCCCGAATTCGGCGCGGCCGAACTCGACGCGGCCTTGGCGCTCGTCCGTTGAAGGTCGGCACCGCGCTCGCGGCCGTCACCGGGGCGTTGCCCGCGGCCGAGGATCGCCCCGGCCAGCAGCAGATGGCGCAGGCCGTCGCCGATGCCATCGAGTCAGGACGCCATCTGGTGGTCCAGGCAGGCACCGGCACCGGCAAGACCATCGGCTACCTCGTGCCGTCCATCCTCGCCGGCCGCACGGTCATCGTGGCCACGGCCACCAAGGCACTGCAGGACCAATTGGCCGAGAAGGACCTGCCGTTCCTGCAGGAGCACGTCGGCGTGCCGTTCGAGTGGGCGGTGCTGAAAGGACGCAGCAACTACCTGTGCATGCAGCGCCTCACCGAACTGCAGCCCGGTCAGGCCGACCAGCTGGAACTGGAGGAGTTGGCCGCCACGACGAAGGTGGAGGTTCGCCGACTCACCGAGTGGTCGAAGCAGACCAGCACCGGCGATCAGGCCGAGCTCACCTGGTCGCCCAGCGACAAGGCCTGGCGCGCCGTCAGCGTGGGCAGCGACGAATGCCCTGGCGCCTCTCGTTGCCCGAAGGGGCCGGTGTGTTTCGCCGAAGCGGCACGCGACCGAGCCGCGGCCGCCAACGTCATCGTCGTCAACATGCACCTCTACGGGCTCAACGTGGGCGCCGGCGGCGCCATCCTGCCCGAGCACGACGTGGTCGTCATCGACGAGGCGCACCAGTTGGAAGACATCATGAGCGACACCGTCGGGCTGGAGATCAGCGGCGGCCGATTCATCACGCTCACCCAGGCACTGAAGCGCATCCTCGACGACCCCGCCGTGGTCGGTCCCATCGCCGAGGGTGGCCAAGCGGTGCGCGACACCCTCGCTCCCCTGCTGGGCCAGCGCGTGCCCACGCCGTTCCCGCCCGATGTGCAGTCGATGCTCGTGGACCTGCGCGGCCGTATCCAGAGGGCGCAGGATGCGTTGCGCGCGATCGACACCGACGTCGACGAGGCAAAGCAGCGCAAGCTGCGCGCCCAGCAATTGGCCACCCGGCTGCAGGAGACCATCGACCTCACGCTCGGCGAGTTGAAGGGTTACGTCGCGTTCGTGAGCGGCGGGCCCGACTTCCCGAGGCTCGAGATCGCGCCGCTCGACGTGGGTCCCACCCTGGCCACCGGAGTGTGGGCGCAACGCACCGCCATCCTCACCAGTGCCACCATCCCCACGTCGTTGGGCGCTCGCGTCGGGCTGCCTGACGGCGAGTTCGACGAACTCGACGTGGGCAGCCCGTTCGACTACGAGCATCACGCGCTCCTCTACTGCGCCCTCCACATGCCCGATCCGCGATCTCCCCAGTACGCGGCGGCAGTGGCCGACGAACTGGTGGCGCTCATCACCGCCGCGGGTGGGCGCACGCTGGCGCTGTTCACCAGCTACAAGGCCATGGACGCCGCGGCCGAGGCGGTGAGGGCGAAGATCGACTTCCCGGTGTTCACTCAGCGCGATCTGCCCAAGACCGCGCTGGTGAAGGCGTTCAGCGAGGACGAGCACGCCTGCCTGTTCGCCACCTCCGGCTTCTTCCAGGGCGTCGACATCCCTGGGCGCACGCTGAGCCTGGTGGTGGTCGACAAGATCCCGTTCCCGCGTCCCGACGACCCGCTGCTGTCGGCGCGCCGCGAACTGTTGGGCGCGGCGGCGTTCGGTCAGATCGACATTCCCCGCGCCTCCATGCTGCTGGCCCAGGCCACCGGGCGGCTCATCCGCACCGCCACCGATCGCGGCGTGGTCGCGGTGATGGACCCGCGCCTCGGCAAGGCGAACTATCGCTGGGACATCGTGAAGGCGTTGCCGCCGATGAAGCGCACTCGCCATCGCGCGGAGGCCGAGGCCTTCCTGCGCGAGATCACCGGCTGAAGCCCCGCGCCGCGCAGCTGGCTACAGTCCCGCTCGTGGGGGAAGTCGTTCACTGCACCGTCGACGCCGGGGTCTGCACCATCACGCTGGACTCGCCGTCGAACCGCAACGCACTGTCGCGACAACTGGTCGGCGAACTCGCCGTCGCGTTGGCTCGCGCCGAGGAACCAGATGTGCGGGCCGTCGTGCTCACGCACACCGCTCCGGTGTTCTGCGCCGGGGCCGACCTGAAGGAACGTGCCAGCGGCGCGCCCGACGCGCAGTCGGCGGGCAACCCGATGGCCGACGCCATCGAACGGTTGGGCGGCATGCGCGCCGTCACCATCGCGGCCGTCGACGGCCCGGTGCGAGCCGGCGGCATCGGCCTGATGGCTGCGTGCGACCTGGTGGTGGTCAACGAGTCCGTCTCGTTCGCGCTCACCGAGGTGCGCATCGGGGTGGCGCCCGCCATCATCAGCGTGCCCATCCTGGCCCGATGCGGCTGGAGCAAGCTCGCCGCGCCATTTCTCACGGGCGAGCAGTTCGATGCGCACGCTGCCCGCGACATGGGGCTCATCACCCACGTCACCGACGACGTCGCTGGGACGGTCGCGCGACTCGTGGCGGGCGTCCTCGCAGGGGCGCCGAATGCCGTGGCAGCCGCCAAGAAGGTCTTGCGTCAGGGACAGCCCGAGATGCAGGAGATGATCGAACTCAGCGCTGCGTTGTTCGACAGCGACGAGGCGGCCGAGGGCATGCGCGCCTTCGCCGAGAAGCGTCCGCCCTCGTGGGCTGCGCAGGAAGGAGCCTGACGTGGCGGTGTTGCCCGACCGCGTCGTCGAGGGCAGCGACAGCTACCGCGAGAATCGCGAGTCGCTGCTGCGGCAGGTCGATGCGCTGAACGAACAGCTCGCGCTGGTGAACGGCGGTGGCGGGGCGAAGTACGTCGAGCGCCATCGATCACGCGGGAAGATGCTCGTGCGCGAGCGCATCGAGGCATTGCTCGACCCGGGCGCACCGTTCCTCGAGCTGTCGCCGCTGGCGGCGTACGGCAGCCAGTTCCCCGTGGGCGCGGGCGCCGTGTCGGGCATCGGCGTGGTGGAAGGCGTCGAGTGCGTGATCACCGGCAGCGACCCGACCCTGCGCGGTGGCGCCAGCAACCCCTACACGCTGAAGAAGAACCTCCGCACCAACGAGATCATCGCCGAGAACCGGTTGCCCACCATCTCGCTCACCGAGTCCGGCGGCGCGGATCTGCCGACCCAGAGCGAGATCTTCATCCCGGGTGGCCGCGGCTTCCGCGACATCACCAACGCATCGGCCGCAGGCATTCCGCAGATCTCGCTGGTGTTCGGCAACTCCACCGCGGGCGGGGCCTACGTGCCCGGCATGAGCGACTACGTGGTGATGATCAAGGAGCGGTCCAAGGTGTTCCTCGGTGGCCCACCGCTGGTGAAGATGGCCACCGGCGAGGACAGCGACGACGAGAGCCTCGGCGGTGCCGAGATGCACGCTCGCATCAGCGGCTTGGCCGACTACTTCGCGGTCGACGAGATGGACGCCATCCGGCTGGGTCGCCAGATCGTGAAACGCCTCAACCACCGCAAGTTCGGACCAGCGCCGCGCGGCGCGGGTCGACCTCCGAGATACGACCCGGAGCAGTTGCTCGGCATCCCGTCCGCCGATCCGAAGGTGCCGTTCGACCCCCGCGATGTCATCGCCCGCGTCGTCGACGACAGCGACTTCGACGAGTTCAAGCCGCTCTACGGCACGTCGCTCGTCACGGGATGGGCCGAGCTGCACGGCTACCCCATCGGCATCCTGGCCAATCATCGCGGCGTGTTGTTCAGCGAGGAGAGCGAGAAGGCGGCGCAGTTCATCCAGCTCGCCAACCAGATCGACACTCCTCTGCTGTTCCTCCAGAACACCACCGGGTACATGGTCGGCAAGGAGTTCGAACAGCGCGGCATCATCAAGGACGGGGCGAAGATGATCAACGCCGTGTCCAACAGCCGCGTGCCGCACCTCACGCTGAACATGGCGGCGAGCTATGGGGCCGGCAACTACGGCATGTGCGGCCGGGCGTACGGACCGCGCTTCCTGTTCGCCTGGCCGAACGCGAAGAGCGCCGTGATGGGTCCTGCCCAGCTGGCCGGAGTGATGAGCATCGTGGCCCGCCAGTCGGCCGAGAGCATGGGCAAGCCGTTCGACGAGGACGCCGACGCCAACCTGCGCCAGCTGGTGGAGGAGCAGATCGAACGTGAGTCGCTGGCGATGTTCATGAGCGGCAAGGTCTACGACGACGGCGTCATCGACCCCCGCGACACTCGCACCGTGCTGGGCATGTGCCTCAGCGTCGTCCACAACAACCCCATCGCCGGCACTCGTGGCTACGGCGTGTTCCGGATGTGATTCCCATGAGCCAGATCCAGACACTCCTGATCGCCAACCGCGGCGAGATCGCCCGCCGCATCATCCGCACGTGCCGGGCCATGGCCATCAGCCCCGTGGTCGTGTACAGCGACGCCGACGCCGATGCGCCGTTCGTGCGCGAGGCCGACGCCGGCGTGCGATTGCCCGGCAACGCCGCAGCCGACACGTACCTCCGCGGCGAACTCGTTGTCGCCGCCGCGCTGCGACTCGGGGCGCAGGCCGTGCACCCCGGCTACGGCTTCCTGTCGGAGAACGCGGCGTTCGCCCAGTCGGCAGTCGACGCCGGGCTGGTGTGGGTGGGACCGCCGCCCAGCGCCATCAACGCGATGGGGTCGAAGATCGAGGCGAAACGATTGGCTCGCGCACACGGCGTGCCGGTCGCGCCCGACAACACGGTGGAGACGCTCGATGAGATCGGTCTGCCGGCACTCGTGAAGGCGTCGGCGGGCGGCGGAGGTCGCGGCATGCGCATCGTGCGCGCTGCCCACGACATGGCCGACGCCATCGCCTCCGCCGAGCGAGAGGCGGCCGCGTCGTTCGGTGACGGCACGGTGTTCGTCGAGCGCTACGTCGAGGGCGCTCGCCATGTGGAGGTGCAGGTGTTCGCCGACTCCCACGGCAACGTCGTGGCCCTGGGCGAGCGCGACTGCACCATCCAGCGGCGGCACCAGAAGGTGGTGGAGGAAGCTCCCTCCCCTGCCGTGGATCCGGCGCTGCGCGAGCGCATGTTCGCTGCCGCCGTGGCGGCAGCCCGTGCGGTCGGCTACGTGGGCGCCGGCACCGTCGAGTTCATGCTCGCCACCGACGGCACGTTCTCGTTCCTGGAGATGAACACGCGCCTGCAGGTGGAGCACCCCGTCACCGAGATGGTCACCGGCCTCGACCTGGTGGAGCTGCAGTTGCGAGTCGCTCAGGGCGAGCCGCTTCCCGAACGCGTGCTGCACGGCGTCGAGTCGCGCGGCCACGCCATCGAGGTGCGCCTGTGCACCGAAGATCCCTACCGCAACTACCTGCCCAGCTCGGGCACGTTCCATCACGTCGAGTTCCAGCCGGCGCCGTGGTTGCGCGTCGACAGCGCCATCGAATCTGGGTCCGAAGTGTCGTCGCACTACGACTCGATGGTCGCCAAGGTCATCGCCCACGGCGACACACGCGCCGAGGCCGCCCGCCGGCTGCGAGTCGCCCTCGAGCGGGCAACCATCTGTGGCCCCACCACCAACCGGGCGCTGCTCATCCATCTGATGACGAACCTCGCCACGATCGACGACCCGTCGGGACACGCCGTGCACACCGGCTGGCTCGACCAGCACGACCTCGGCGACCCGCCGTCACCATCCGCGCTGCAGGTCGCGGCCGCTGCGCTCGCCGTGGTGTCCTCCCACCACCGAGGGTCTCCGTTCCCCATCGGGTGGCGCAACAACCCGTCGCAGCCACACACGCAAGCCATCGGCGACCACGTCGTCGCGTACGTCTTCGACCGAGCGGACCGACTGGAGCTGCTGCACGTCGACGGCGAGCCGGTGGAGCTCGATGCGTTCACCCGCGACCAGCTGGCACGCATCGACACCTGCGTCGTCGACGACAAGGTGTTCGTCGCCGGAGGCCTGTTCGCGATCCCGATCCCACCTCGCTTCGTCGACCCCGACGACGCCGGCCGCGCCGGTTCCACCGTGGCCCCGATGCCGGGCAGGGTGATCCGGCTCCTCGTGGCCGCCGGCGACGAGGTGGCGGCAGGCCAACCCCTGCTCATCATCGAGGCGATGAAGATGGAGCACCAGGTGGTGTCGCCCACCACCGGCACGGTCGCGGAAGTGTTCGTGCGGGCGGGCGACCAGCTCGACCACGGCCAGCCGCTCGTGAAGGTGGATCCGGCATGAGCGAGCGCCGCCCGGTCCGCATCGCCAACTGCAGCGGCTTCTTCGGCGATCGGCTGTCGGCCGCCAAGGAGATGGTGGAGGTCGCCCTGGACGAACACGGCCCGATCGACGTGCTCACCGGCGATTGGCTGGCCGAGCTCACCATGCTCATCCTCCACAAGCAGCGCGCCCGCAACAGCGAACTCGGCTACGCCAGCACGTTCCTGCTGCAGATGGAACAGGTGCTCGGCACCTGCATGGAGCGCGGTATCAAGGTGGTCACCAACGCCGGCGGATTGAACCCGGCAGGCTGCGCCGAGAAGGTGCGCGACATCGCCGCCAAGCTGCGCCTCGACGTGAAGGTCGCCCACATCGAAGGCGACGACCTCATGTCTCGTGTCGACGGGCTCCGCCCACAGCTCACCCATCTCGACACAGGGGCGCCGCTCACCGGCGAACCGCTCACGGCCAACGCGTACCTCGGCGGCTGGGGCATCGCCGCCGCGCTGCAGGCGGGCGCCGACGTC
>JACQZZ010000025.1 GCA_016213625.1 Actinomycetota bacterium | reverse complement strand
TGGTGGTGGTCTCCTGCGCCGTGGTGGTGGTCTCCTGCGCCGTGGTGGTGGTCTCCTGCGCCGTGGTGGTGGTCTCCTGCGCCGTGGTGGTGGTGGCCTTCACCGTCGTGGTCGTGGCGTGGTCGTCATCGCAGTCGTCGTCGTCGTGCTGCTTCGACTCGGTGTCGTAGCCGTCGTCGTCGCACTCGTCGTCACAGTCGTCGTCGTCGTGGTTGCTGCTCGACCGGTCGTAGCCCTCGTCGTCGCACTCGTCGTCGTCGCTCGTGGTGGTCGTGGGCTTGGCGGTGGTGGTGGTCGGCTTCGCCGTGGTGGTGGTGGTCTGGTTGGTCGTGTAGCAGGCGAACCAGTGGCTCATCTCGGGGGTCTTGCCGTTCTTGTCCGGCGACTTCATGTTGGCGACCACGGAGTTGTACACGTTGTACGCGTCGGCACCCTTGACCACGATCTTGACGATGGTGATGGAGGAGCTGACGTTCGAGATGTTGAGCTTCCGATTGTCGGTGATCGTGTAGTTGAACAGCTTGTTGTTCCCGCTGTCCTTGGCCGTGTAGCTGCCCGTGGTCTCCTTGCCGTTGAACTGCAACGCCGACGATGCGCCGACCTGATTGCAGAACGAGACGTTCACGTTGGTGTTGGATGCGCCGGCAGAGCCGGGACCGACCACAAGAGAACCGAGCGCCATCACGCCACCGGTGAGTGCCGTGAGCACCCCGATGCGCCTCCGATTGTTCTTCATTCCATCCTCCATCACTCGCTGTAGCACGGCTTCATCGTACGTGGTCAGCACCGTGAGTGACATAGGTCGTCTGTCCTATTCCAAGATTTGTCTCGGATTCGTCAAAGTCGCTACCTACCGAGTTCAGGACTTGAGCAAAAGTGAGCGCCACGGCCAGAAACAGGACGAACACCCTGGGCGTGAACGCGCGGTGAGTGGCCTACCCCTCACAGTTCCCTGTGTTGGGTTGGCCACTCACCGGTCGTGCTTGACGACATCAGCACCGCAGCAGACGGTTCGTTGAACGAACCTCACGCTCCTGTCAGCTGATGGCCGGCTTGCGGGCCAGCGCCATCATCGCCAGGCCCATGCAGAGGAGCATCCCGCCGAGCATCGGGAGACGTCCATCGACGCCACCGGTGCTGGGCAATGCCCCACCGTCACCGAGGACTCCTGTGGTCGGCGGCACCGGTCCGGCGCTGGCGGCCGTGGTGGGCGTCGTCGGCGACTCGCTGGCGACCGATGTGGTGGTCACCTGCGCCGTGGTCGTGGGTGCCGCGGTCGTGGTGGTCACTTCGTCGGTCGTGGTCGTCGCCTCAGACGTGGTCGTGGTCACTTCGGCGGTCGTCGTGGTCACTTCGGCGGTCGTCGTGGTGACCTCGGCGGTCGTCGTGGTGACCTTGGCCGTGGTCGTGGTCACGACGGGGCGACATGCGCCCAGGTAATCCTTCTCATGACCCTCACGCTGCGTGCCGTTCTCGAGGAAGTGGCCGGACTGGCCGTACACCGCGTGCCAGTCGAGCCGGAGCGTCACGTACTTGGTGGTGCCGTCGAGACCCGACGCATGACAGATCGTCACCTTGTGATCGTTGTCGTGGCCGTTGTCGTTCGTGGCCGTCGCGTTCGCAGGTGCGATGAGCGCCCCTACCATCAACGCGGCGCCCGCCAGTGCGCTGAACATGCCGAATCGCTGCTGCCCGTTCATGATCGCCTCCGATCACTTCAAGTGGTGCGACTTCATTATGCGTGACAAATTGTCACAGTAAGAGAGTCCAAAGTCCTCTCTGTGGCGCTTTGACCCGGTCAGACCGACCACTCGAGCGCGAAGAACGCCCCGAGGCCCGATTCATCGAGCAGACTCTCAGCTTCGCGCACGCGACTGCGCATCCGCAGCGCCGCCAGGTCGGGAGCCGAGGCGGCGGCCTCCCAGGCTGCCCTCCCCTCGTCCACGAGCTCGTCGATCCCCCACCGCTGCAGGAACTGGGCCTGGGTCCGAACCGTGTCGGCCTCGGGCAGCTGGTCCAGACACACCTGCGCCGTGATGTCCTGTTGACCGACGTCGCGCAAGTAGTGGGCGCCTCGTTCGTGGCCTCGGTACGTGCGCAGCCATTCGCGCCACGGCATGGCCGCGACCATCGCCGTGCGAGGGGTGCAGTAGTCGAAGGTGAGCACGCGCCCCGCGCCGAGCCGCGACCGTGCCTGTGCCACCCAGTCTGCTGCGGCCGACTGGACGGGGACTCGGGCGCCGTGGGCGGCATGGGCGGGCAACCAGCTCCAGTCGGGCGGCGCCGGCACGGTGAGCTCGCTGAGCGCTCCGTCGCCGTCCACCTCGACCAGCGCCTCGCGCCACGAACCGTCGAACACGGCCAGGCGGAAGGGCAGGTTGTCGAGCAGTTCGTTGGCCATGATCACGCCGGTGAGCGGGCCAGAGGGCAGCTCGGCGAGCGAGCGCACCCCTGCCGGATGCTTCGCTCGCTGCGACGCCGACAACTCCACGGCCATGTACCGGTCCGCCCACGTCGGTGCGGCCGCCAGCACTGCCCGGGCCAACGTGCCGGGTCCGGCGCCCACTTCGGTGATGGTGAAGTCGTCGGGACGGCCCTGACGAACGAACTCCGCCTCCACCCATCGAGCGATGACCGCGCCGAACAACGGCCCCACCTCGGGCGAGGTGATGAAATCGCCACGCCGTCCGGCTTGGCCGCCGGATGTGTAGAAACCGGCCGCGCCGTACAGCGCGACGCTCATGTACTCATCGAAGTGGAGTGGACGGCCGGCCTCGTGCCGGGCCCGCACCAACTGTTCAGCGGCCGAAGGCACCGGTGAGGTCGGAGAGTTCGCCGAACTTGCTGATGACGCCGGGCAACACACCGAACAGCACCGTGAGGATGCCGGTGATGGCCAGCGCGGCCATGACCGGCGGCTTGACGGTGATGGGCGTGACGTCGCCGTCGGGCACGGGCTTCATCCACATCTCGCGCATGAGCATGATGTAGTACGCCGTGGCGATGACGGCGTTGACGGCGCCGATGACCGCGATGCTGTAGCCCCAGCCGCCACCGGCGTCGACGACGGCACGGAACGCCCCGAACTTCGCATACCAACCGCCGAGCGGAGGGATGCCGGCGAGCGAGGCGAGGAAGATGGTCATCATCACCGTCAGGCCGGGGGCGTAGCTGAACAGTCCTCCGAAGGCGCTGATGTCGCCACTGCGGGTCTTGCGGGTGACTGCGATGATGACGGCGAAGGCACCGAGGTTCGTGGCTGCGTAGATCAGCAGGTAGACCACCACGGCACGCAAGGCGGGTCCCGCGGAGTCGCCCGTGCCGGCCATCGCGAGCGGCATGAGGATGAAGCCACCCTGGCTGATGCTGGAGTAGGCCAGCAGTCGAACGATGTTCTTCTGCTTCAACGCGACCAGGTTGCCGACGGTCATCGTGAGCGCCGCCATCACCCACATGAACGGCTGGTACACATGGACCGCCGACGGGAAGGTGAGGTACACGAGAACGATCAGGCCGACGAACCCGGCGGCCTTCGACGCCACACTGAGGAACGCGGTGACCGGGGTGGGGGCGCCCTCGTAGGTGTCGGGCGCCCACGTGTGGAAGGGCACGGCACTGATCTTGAAGGCGAATCCGATGATGACGAACGCCACGGCCACGACCTGCACGCCCACCTTGTCGCCCTCGAGGGTGATGACCTTGCCGATGTCGACCAGGCGGGTGCTGTTGGCGAGTCCGTAGAGCAGGCTCATGCCATAGAGCAGCACGGCGCTGGCGAAGACACCGAGCAGGTAGTACTTCACACCTGCCTCGTTGCTCTTGCGGTCGCGCTTGCGCCACGCGGCCATCATGTAGGCCGGGATGGACAGGAACTCGAGCGCCACGAAGACGCTGATGAGGTCGCGAGACGACGCCAGCATCACCATGCCGAGCACGCTGCTCATGAGCAGGACGTAGTACTCGCCCTGGTAGTAGCCGCCTTCCTCGATCTCGTTGGTGCTGAGCAGCACCACGACATAGGCGGCGAGCAGGAACAGCGCCTTCAACACCAGGCTGAAGTTGTCGACCATGTAGCGGCCGTCGCCGAGCGCGTCGCGCACGTCGCCACCGGTGACCGACAGCGTGACCAGCGGCAACACCGCGCCGAGGAGGAAGAAGCCGGTGAGCGTGCCCGTGATCCAGCGCCGGTGCTCGCTGACGAAGAGGTCGACGAGCAACACCACACAGATGCCGACGGCCATCACGATCTCGGGTGCGAGCGCGTGATAGTCGACGGTGGGGGCGGTGAAGTCGCCCGCTGCGGCGAGGATGGACGAGAGCATCAGGTCACTTCCCGCCGAAGACCTTGACGAGTTCGACCACGCCCGGGTCCATCACCTTGAACATCAACTGCGGCACGACGCCGAACACCACGATGGCGATGAGCAAGGGCGTCCAGGCGATCCACTCGAAGGTGTTCACGTCGTGGATGTCGGCGCTGTGGTCGTCGGCGCTGTGGTCGTCGGCGCTATGGAGTTCGTCGCCGAGCGGATCACCGTGGCCGTGCACGTCGTGACCATGGGCGTCATGGCTGCCGTGGCCGGCGCCGGCGAACTCGGCCGTGGGCTCACCGAATGCGGTGCGCTGGTAGAGCCAGAGCAGGTAGCCGGCGGCGAGCACGGTGCCGAGGGCGGCGATGACCGTGAGGACGCGGAAGAGCGTGAGGCTCAACCCACCGAAGGGCAGGTCGGCACCATGCAGGGGGCTCCACGAACTGAGGATGGCCGGGAACTCGCCCCAGAAGCCGGCGAGACCCGGCAGACCGAGCGATGCCATCGCGCAGAAGCCGAGGATCCAGCCGAGCTTCGGCATCTGCTTGAGCAGGCCGCTGAGGCGCTTGATCTCGAGCGTGTGGTAGCGCTCCTTCACCGAACCGGCGAGGAAGAAGAGCATGCCGGTGATGAGGCCGTGGGCGACCATGCCGAACAGCGCGGCGTTGATGCCCAGCGAGGTGAGGGTGCTGATGCCGAGCATGACGAATCCCATGTGGGCCACCGACGAGAAGGCGATGAGTCGCTTCATGTCGGTCTGGGCCAGACAGCCGAGCGCGCCGTAGATGATGCCGACGACGGCCAGAATGGCGATGACCGGCGCCCACTTCACGGCTGCCTGGGGCAGGAACGGAATGGCGATGCGGACGAAGCCGTACGTACCGAGCTTCAGCAGGATGGCGGCCAGGATGACCGAACCCTGCGTGGGTGCCTGCGTGTGGGCGTCGGGCAGCCAGGTGTGGAACGGGAACATCGGCACCTTGACGGCGAAGCCGATGAACATGCCGGCGAAGATCCAGATCGCCGTGTTCTTGGCCACGCCGGCGCCGTTGTCGAGGAACCACTGGAAGCTGAAGTTGGCCGCGTCGGGGTCGGCGGCATTGTTCTTGGTGACCACGAACAGAGCGATGAACGACACGAGCATCAGTGCCGAGCCGAACATGGTGTAGAGGAAGAACTTCAGCGACGCGTACTGACGGTTCTCGCCGCCCCACACGCCGATCATGAAGTACATGGGCAGCAGCACCACTTCGAAGAAGACGAAGAAGAGGATGAGGTCCTGGGCGATGAACGTGCCGGCCATACCGGTCTGCAGCACGAGCATCAGGATG
>JACQZZ010000023.1 GCA_016213625.1 Actinomycetota bacterium | reverse complement strand
CCCCACGGCGATGGCCCGCGTGAAGCGTGTACGCATGGAGGTGTGGTTCCTTTCAGGAGAACGTGAGAAGTGGGAGGAGGGGTGAGACGACCCGGTCACAGCTGACCGGAGATGAGGCTGCCCTTGGTTGCGGTGGAGCCGCAGCTGGGGTGCACGGTGAAGCCGAACTTCTGGATGACGGTGGTCGCGAGGCACACCGACGACGTCGGGCCCACGAACATGGTCTTCAGGTCGTTGTTACCGGCGAGGCTGGTGATGATGCTCGTGGCGAACACGTTGTAGACGCTGCGGCCGAAGGTCGCGTCGTCGAAGAACGCCTGCACCGGCACCATGTTCGGGGCGGTACCGCTGACGGGCGAACCGAGGTTCACGCCGCTGCCGTTGTCGCTGATGGAACCGATCTCGACACCCACACCGGGAGCCGGCGACGCTGCACCGTTCGAGCGAGCGATGTACTGACCGGCGGAGAAGCCGATGATCACCTGGTCGTTGGCGGACGCCGGGATGGCGGCGAGGGCCTCACCACGAGCGGCGAGCTCGGGGCCGTTGCTCTCCTGTGCGCGGCCGGCGGTGGCCGGGTTCGGCACGAGCGCGTTGCACTCCGCCGTGGCAGCGTCTTCCTGGGCGGCGGTCGCCGTGGTGACCGTCTGCCAGAAGGCGTAGGTGCCCGAGCCGAGCTGGATGCCGCACGGCACGATCCGCACGCCACCGATGACCTGCGGGCCGGTGGTGAACAGCGAGGTGAGCTGGGCGCGGCTGAGCGTGGTGACCGGTGCGCCGTTCTTGCGGTAGGCGGCGAAGCTCATGCCGTCACGGCCGAACGGGATGTAGGTGAGGTTCGTGCCGGTGTCGCCGGCAGCGGGGCCGGACGACGAGCGGGCGAACTGCACCAGACCCGACACGTTCTGCACGCCACCGCAGGCAGCCGAGCCATAGCCGGTGCCGTCGATCGCGCGGCTGAGCGCACGGCGGCCCTGGGTGGACCCGTTCGGGCGGGTGAACGTGGGCGCACCCGTCTTCACCGTGACGCAGCTGTCGGCCACGCCCGCGGGCGGGGTGGCGTCGAACGAGATGAGTTGACGGGCGCCCGAACCCGACGAGCTCTGCACCGGCGTGTAGTTCACGCCGTTCGAGAAACCGGCGAGGGCATTCATGACGTCCTGGGTGGTGTCGGATCCGACGCCGACGGCAGCGCCGAGCTGCTTCGGGTCGGCGGTGGCGGAACCGCTCATGACGGCCGAGGCCATCATCGCGGTGACGGCGACGGCAAGTGCCAGTCGCTTGGTGTGTGCGGAGCGCAGCATGGGTGTTCGGAGTCCCTTCGTGTGGTTGACGTGCCCGGCTTCCGATCCGGACGAGCGGATCGTGACAGGCCAACCTGGCCGCTGATTGGCGGCTGGGTGAACGTTGAAAGTTTCCGTCAAGGGTTCATCTGCACGTCACGTCGACGTCAGCCGAAACGGCCCGTCACGTAATCCAACGTGCGCTGATCCTGCGGCGACGCGAACATCGCATCGGTCGGACCGTGCTCCACGATCACGCCCGGCGTGCCATGACTGGCGAGGAAGAACGCGCAGTGATCCGACACGCGCGCCGCCTGCTGCATGTTGTGCGTGACGATGACGATGGTGACCTCGGCGACGAGTTCCATGATGGTCTCCTCGATCCGCCGGGTCGACGTCGGGTCGAGAGCAGAGCACGGTTCGTCCATCAACAACACCCGCGGTTTGATGGCCAACGCGCGGGCGATGCACAAGCGCTGTTGTTGTCCGCCCGACAGCCCGCCGCCGGGTTGGCGCAGACGGTCGCGAACCTCCGTCCACAAACCGGCCTTGCTCAGGCACGATTCCACCAGGTCGTCCTTCTCGTGCACGCTGGCCTTCACTCCGGTGAGGCGAAGGCTGGCGACGACGTTGTCGTAGATCGACATCGCGGGGAACGGGTTCGGCTTCTGGAACACCATGCCGATCTCGCGCCGAGCGTCGGTGAGCTTGCGATCCGGGTCGTACACGTCGTGTCCATCGAGCAACACCTCCCCCGCCATCGCTGCACTCGGGATCATCTCGTGCATCCGGTTGAGAATGCGGAGGAACGTCGACTTGCCGCAGCCGGAGGGGCCGATGAGCGCGGTCACCTGGCCGGCGCCCATGTGCAACGAGACCCTGTCGAGCACCTGATGGTCGCCGAACCAGGCGGAGATGCTGCGCGCATCGAGACCCGCCAGACCGAGTTCACGCGACGCGGTCGACAATGACGATGCGTGGTGAGATGACGGCGCTGCCACCGCCAACGGGGCCAGGGAGGCTGACGCGATGGGGGCCGCCGCAGCCACCACGAGCGGCACCGGACCCGTGTCGGGATCCGGCGGAGGAAAGCTGTGCACGTCGTCGCGAGACTGCTGGTACCGCACCTCCACGTCGGGGAGACCGGCGAGCAGCGCGCGGAACTCATCGACACGTTCGACCGGTACGGCGACGCCGAAGTCGGAGATGCCCGGCACATCGAAGATGGTCCACGAATCCTCTGCCCCGTGCACCACTGCTGCGAGGTCGGCCACGAGCCACGACCACGAGTTGTCACCGTCGACGGCGATGATGCGGCGCTCGGTGATGACCACCGTGGCAGCGTGCAGATCGGCGACCTCGGCATCGGCCCGGTGCGCGTCGCCGCGCACCACCTGCACCACCGCCGATCCCTCGAACGACGCCAACTCGGCGTCGGCGGACGGGTTGATCGACTCGGTGTTCCATGACGACTGCATCGGGTCGATGTTCACGACGACGCGCTCCTCGGAGTTCATAGCAAGTTGGGTAGAAGACGGGCCACCTCGCCGGAGGCGCACAGACCGACGAGCATCATCGGCGGAAGGAACACGACCCAGGCCTGGGCGCGTCCCCATCGATGCCATGCCCAGACGGCGCCAACGGCGAGGACGATGAGCGCCTGCAGCCACAGTGCGAACGCCCAGAGCGTGCTGGAGTCGCCGGCCATGGCGCGTTCGGCTGCCGGCAGCGTCGCCGCGGTGAACGCACGCGCAGGGCCGACCACAGGGTCGGTGATGATGTCGGCGTCGACCCGTACCACGCCGCTGGGGAGGAACGCCGTGCCATCGGCCGTGGTGAGCACGAGACGGCTCCGACCCGTGGCGACCGGATCCGGGGCCGGGTCGCCCTCGTGGCGCACCCCGATGACCTCGTAGTCGAACGTGCCCTGGCCGGTGGTGACGGTGATGACATCGGACGCGCGCAGGTCGGTCAGGTCGGAGAACGGACCGCCGAAGGCAGCGCGCCGACCGAAGATCACGCTGGTGCCGATCTGGCCGGGAAGCGGTGTGTCGCGCCGGTGACCGGGCCCGTCGAACAGCACACCCGACGTGGTCCCTTCGAGCACCACCTGCTGCAGACCGATGGCTCGGATCTCGAGGTACGCCACACCCGCGCCCAGGGGAACGGGCGCTCCGTCGGCGTCGACCGGACCGGCCGGTGCGGTGCCGAGGGCGAGCCGCTCACGGAACCCGTCGAACGCACGTCGCTGCGCCGCGCCGTGCTGGAACGAACTGATGACCATCAGTTGCAGGAGCAACGTGAAGGACAGCACGAACACCAACATCAACGCCGCGCGAATCAACTGGAGGCGCGGACTGAGCGGCGGCGCGTCGGCACGTGCGACCGGCACGACCTCGCGCCGACGCCGCAGCTTCATGCTGCTCCGACGAGGGGTGGACGCGCGGTCGACGGTCGTGGCGGCGGAGGTCACCGTGCCTCGTGGGGGATCACCCTGATCGGACGACCGAGCAGGATGGCCATGCGGCCGCAGATCACGAACAGCGTGGCCCACATCAGCATCGCCCACGGCGACGAGCCGGTGACGACCAGGGTGCTCCCGCCCGACGACGTGGTGCCACCGGACGAGCCGACGCCACCCGACGACAGCCGCAATGTGGTGGTGCTCCCTCCCGCGATCGTCGTGGTGCTGCCACCCGCAACGGACGTGGTGGTCGATGCACCCGACCTCACCGTCGTGGTGGTGGCCCCTGATCGGACGGTCGTGGTCGTTCCCGCTGCGGTGGAGCCCGGCGAGACAGTGGTCGTCGTGGATCCGGACGGCGGCGCGGCCGCGGTCCAGCCGAGGGTGGCGTCGAGCGTCAGCTGTGCGGTCCACCAACGGTCGAGAACGACGGCGGCGCCGGGCGAAGCCTGCACGCACGCGAAGCCCACCTTGTACGCACCCGGTGGCACATCGAGTCCCACCAACGCCCCGAACGAGATCACCGGCAACCCGGTGAGGAGGCCGCCGGGTGAGGTGGGCGTCTTGACGGCGGTGAGCGCGTTCACGAACGGCGTGCCCGCCGTGCTGAACAGGGGCGCCCTGAGCGCCGATCCGAGCGACTGGGGGGTGGGTCCATCCGCGTCGTAGGTGATGGTGCCGGGATCCACCGAGGCAGGCACCATGAAACTGTGGATCCGGTAGTCGTCCGAGGCGCTGTCGCCGGTGCACGCGGCACCCGACGGCGGCGCGAGCGCGAAGCCCGTGGTCGCGGTCCCGCTGGAGAGTGGTTGACCGGCCGACGGCGTGCCCGGAGGGGAGTTCACCTGCAGCGCGCCTGCGTCGGTGGCGGCGAAGGCGTCGTCACGGCCGAGTCCGAGGGACCCGGCGAGCGAGACGACGAACATCACTGCCGAGAGGGCGACGCCTGCCCGGGCAACATCGCGGGCCAGCCGCCGGCGACGTGGGTCGTGCGAGGTCATGCGCGCTCCTTGGAGTGTCGGGGCAGTACGGGAGTGACAGGAGTGGTGCGGGGAACACAGGTCATACCGACACGGTCGGTGCCACCGCGGCCGTAGCGAGGACGCCCGCACTCACGGGGCTTGTCGTCCTTGTCGCGATCACCCTTGCCCTTGTCCTTGTCCTTCTTGTCCTTGTCCTTCTTGTCCTTGTCCCGGTCCTTGTCGTCGTCGTGATCGTCGTCATCGACAGT
>JACQZZ010000021.1 GCA_016213625.1 Actinomycetota bacterium | reverse complement strand
GGGTCGACTGGGGTCGATCTGCTCGGAGAGCGGAAAGAACACGGCCTCGAACTCCTGGTCGTGCAGGAAGTCGACCTTGGCGTCGTCGAAGCGCATCGACACCCGGCACATCAGCGCGGCTTCCCATGCCGTGCCGGCCGGGTCGGCCCCGACGTCGGCCAGCCAGGGTGCGGCCACGTCGACCCACCGCACCGCGACGCCATCGGCCACCTCGGGCATCAGCGGCACATCGCTGCCGCTCGTGCGGGTGGCGGTCGGGACGGGGGCGGGCGTGGGTGCGGGTGCAGGCGCCGCGGTCGCCGGTGACGGCGGCGGCAGCGGGGAACCAGCGGGCGGCGCGACCGGCGCGTTGGTCTGCTGGTCGGCCATCAGCACGGCGATCTGCTCGCGGGTGAGGGGGCCGCGCAGATAGCTCATCGCCCAGCGCGTGGTGAACACCTCGGGCTGGTCCTTGCCCGCGCGCCGCAACACGAACTCGCGCTTGGCGAGACCACTGATGGTGTCGCCGACGGCCTTCACGTCCACACCGCCACTGGCGGCGCTCATGCCGTCGAGCAGTCGCTGCTTGTCGCGGTCGGTCTGCAGCCGCCCGATCATCCACGTGCCCGCGTTCGACAGCGCCTTGTAGTCCACGTCGACCGGGTTCTGCGTGCTCAGCACCACGCCCACACCGAAGGCTCGCGCCTGCTTCATCAGCGTCATGATCGGCTTCTTGGTGGGCGGTGCCGCGGTGGGGGGCAGGTACCCGGCCACCTCGTCCATGTACAGCAGCGCCCGCAGGTCGGTGGTGCCGCTCTGCTTGCGCATCCAGGTGACCAACTTGCCGAGGATCAGCGTGGTCACGAACTGGCGACCCTCGTCGCTGAGGTGTGCCGTGGTGACGATGGCGCAGCGCGGCTTGCCGTCTGCGGAGCGGAGCATGGCGTCGATGTCGAGCGACGTGCCGGCCATCCACGCGCTGAACGACGGCGAGGCGAGCAGCCCGTTCAGCCGCATCGCGAACGCGGTGCGGTCCTTCGGCGGGAAGAACTGGTCCAGCTCGAACACACCCAGCTTGCGCAGCGGCGGCTGCTGCACCATGCCCACCAGCCTCGGCAGGTCGAGGCTGCGGCCGGCCGACCACTCGGTCATGATCAGGTTGCTGAGGAGGATGTGCTCGCGGCTGGTGAGCGGGTCGGCATCCACGCCCACGAGGCCCAGCAGGCCACCGACGAACCCCTCGATCTCGTCGCCGAGCACCTCTGCGTCGGTCACCCCGGTCGGTGCGTCGAGCGAACCGATGATGTCGAGCCCCACTCCGGCGGTGGACCCGGGCGTGTAGATGGTGAACTCCGCGGTGGCGCGCAGCGCGGCGAGGCGTTCAGGCCCGATACCCCAGCCGGCGAGGCCCTTGGTCCAGGCAGCGGCTTGCGCCGCGGCGAACTCGTCGACGGTCTGCCCGGCCTTCTGCGCGTCGCCCTCGTTCACCCACGGGGCGAAGTCGGCCGCCGCCAGGCCGGGGAACGTGAGGCACAGATTGGTCAGGTCGCCCTTCGGATCGATCAGCAGCGCGGGCACCCCGGCCGAGAGTGCTTCCTCGATGAGCACCACACCCAGGCCGGTCTTGCCGGAGCCGGTCATGCCGACGATGACGCCGTGCGTCGTGAAGTCGCCGCTGGACACCGTCGTCAGCTGATCGGTGCGCTGGTGCTGTGCGGGATCGATCTGCCCGCCGAGGAGGAAGTCGGCCATGGGCCGAGAACCTAGCGACTGTGAGCGCGGTGTGCCGTGTGCGCGGGCGGGGTGTTGCCGTCCGCGCTAGCGGGGTGTTGCCGTCCGCGCTAGCGGGGTGTGATCGTGTAGGCGCAGCGCTGGCCGCCGTCGAGCAGGTGCTGCTCGCGGGCCACCGACACCTCGGGACCGAGCGCGATCTGGAACAGCTCGAGCTCGGCGCTGCACAACCCCGAACAGCTGTCGGCCGCGCCACGGATGGGGCAGTGGTGCTCGACGAGTTCGAGGTGACCGTCGGCCTCGATGGCCTCGGCCAGATAGCCCTCGCTGCTGCGCAGCTGGGCGAGGCGTTGCACCTTCTCGGTGACCGTGGCGGCTCCCACCAGAGCACCCTGGTAGTTGGCCAGCTGGCGCTCGGCGCGTGTGCGCACCACTTGCTCGAGCGCCTCGTCGCCCAGCGCGCTGCGAATGCTGGCGATGAGGTCGACGGTGAGGTCGGCGTGGCGATCGGCGAAGAGCGTGCCCGCTGCCGGCGCGAGGCGCCAGTGCGTGGGCGGGCGCCCGCGGCCCGAACTGGGGGCGGCGACCCGCTCGACCAGCTCGGCCGTCTCGAGCGCTTCGAGGTGCTGGCGGATGGCGGTGTCGGTGAGGCCGAACTCGGCGGCGAGCTCGGGTGCCGTGGCCGAGTCGGCGCGCTTGAGGCGCTCGATGATGCGACGCTTGGCGCCCGACAGATCGGCTGCGACATCGGCCATTTCGCCATCCTAGCGATTTCGCAAGCACAACCTTGGGGAATGGGTTCGCGCGAATCCGCTCCACCTTTGACAAAATGTCAACCATGACGTCCTCCCATGGTGCAGTCGGCACCGACCCGATCGCCCACGCACTCGAGAACCAGTTCGGGCTGGCCGACCGCGTGGTCGACGACGCATCGCTGGCCAACAGCGTCGCCCGGTTCCGCGAACAGGGCATCACCCTGCCCACCTTCGCCCAGCTCGCCGACCCCTCCACGGTCGATCCGTCCATCGTGGGCGACGCGCCGAAGAACGGTCCCGACGCCCGCAACCTGTGGCGGGTGCACTGGTACAACGACCTCGCCGGCAACCGGGTGTCCGTGCCCGACCACGTGGTGCTGCCCACCAGCCTCACCGGCGTGGCCAGCCCCATCATCGTCGTGTTCGGCGACCGGTTCCCGATGATCACGGCGCACAAGGTGCTCGCCGCCTACGCATGTCTGGCGCCCCGCATCGTCACCGGCCAGTTCGACCCCACCCGCCATCGGGCCATCTGGCCCAGCACCGGCAACTACGCGCGTGGCGGCATCGCCATCAGTCGCATCATGGCGTCGCGTGGTGTGGCCATCCTTCCGGCGGGCATGAGCCAGGAGCGCTTCGACTGGCTCGATCAGTGGTGCGAGAACCCGAAGGACGACGTCATCCGCACGGTGGGCACCGAGAGCAACGTGAAGGAGATCTACGACGCCTGCAACGAGCTGGCCAAGGATCCCGGCAACTTCGTGCTCAACCAGTTCTGCGAGTTCGGCAACCACCTCGGCCACTACGAGGTCACCGGGCGCGCGCTCTTGCACGTGTTCGAGCACGTGCGCGACCAGGCCGGCGGCTCGCTGCGTCTGGCCGCGTTCACCAGCGCCACCGGGTCGGCCGGCACCATCGCCGCCGGCGATCGGTTGAAGGACTCGTACGGCACGAAGATCGTCGCCGTGGAGGCGCTCGAGTGCCCCACGATGCTCGAGAACGGCTTCGGCGAGCACAACATCCAGGGCATCGGCGACAAGCACATCCCGCTCATCCACAACGTGATGAACACCGACGTCGTGGTGGCCGTGAGCGATCGGTCCACCGACCAGCTGTACGCGATGTTCAACAGCGACGACGGCCTGGGCTACCTGAGCGATCGTCGCGGCGTGCCTCAGCAGATCCTGGCCACGCTGCAGCACTTCGGCCTCTCCGCCATCTGCAACGTGCTCGCCGCCATCAGCACGGCGAAGACGCTCGACCTCGGCCCCGACGACGCCATCATCACGGTCGCCACCGACGGCGCCGCGCTGTACCCCAGCGAGTACGCCAAGATCACCGCCCGCGACTTCGGCAACGGCTTCACCAACCTCGACGCCGCGCAGGTGTGGGGCGAGCACCTGGCCAACGTCACCACTGCAGCCACGCTCGAGCTCACCGAGCGCGAGCGCAACCGCATCTTCAACCTCGGCTACTACACATGGGTCGAGCAACAGGGCACCCCGTTCGAGCTGTTCGAGGCCCGACGCCAGCAGTCGTTCTGGCGCGACCTGCGCCGGTTCGTGCCCGTGTGGGACTCGATGATCGACGACTTCAACGCGCAGGTCGCTGCGGGCTGATGCACACCATCGGCTGGACCTGTGCGGTGTGCGGGGCCCACACGCCCATCGCGCAGCCGTTCTCGTGGCGGTGCCCGGCGTCCACCGACGCAGATCGTCATCACGCACCCCAGCTGGTGCAGGGACTGGCGCCGCTGCGATCCACCGGTGAACTGAACCCGTTCCTCGGGTTTCGTGAGTACCTGGCGTGGGATGCGTTCGCCGCCGAGTCCGGGTTCAACGAGGCGGCGCGCATCGCGCTGATCACCGAACTCGACGAGCAGGTGGCGGCCGTGGCCGGCACCGGGTTCGTCACCACGCCGTTCGAGCGCGCCGACGCATTGAGCGACGAACTCGGCTTCCTCGCCGACGGGGGAGTGTGGGTGAAGGACGAGACCCAGCACGTGGCGGGCAGCCACAAGGCCCGGCACCTGTTCGGCATCCTCCTGCACCTCGTGGCGGCCGAGCGCTCGGGGTTGGCGCCGTGGTCGTCACCCGCGACGCGTCAGCCGTTGGCCATCGCCTCGTGCGGCAACGCAGCACTGGCCGCGGCCACGCTCGCCGCTGCTGTGCAGTGGCCGATCCGCGTGTTCGTGCCCACCTCGGCCAACGTCCGTGTCACCGACTCGTTGCGAGCGTTGGGGGCCACCGTGGTGGAGTGCCCGCGGCTGGCCACCGATCCGCCCGGCGACCCGTGCGTGCACCGCTTTCGTGAGGCCGTCGCCGCGGGTGCCGTGCCGTTCAGCGTGCAGGGCACCGAGAACGCGTGGTGCCTCGACGGTGGTCGCACCATCGGGTGGGAGATGGCCCGGCACATGGAGGAGACCATCGAGGGCCCGCCGTTCGACCGGTTGTTCGTGCAGGTGGGCGGCGGCGCGTTCGCCGCATCGGTGGCAGCCGGGTTCCGCATGAGCGGCATCACACCGCGGCTGCACGCCGTGCAGACACACGCCTGCGCGCCGCTGGAGCGGGCGTGGGAGCTCGCCCCGTCGGTGGGTGGGCCGCGCCACGCGGCCGAGCACTGGGCCGACTGCATGTGGCCGTGGGAGCACGTCGGGCACTCCGCGGCCGACGGCATCCTCGACGACGAGACGTACGACTGGTTGCCCGTGCTGCGGGCCATGGTCGATGGCCACGGGTCGCCCGTCATCGCCAGCGAGGACGACGTGCTGATGGCCAATGAGATCGGCTGCCGCACCACCGGCATCGACGCCAGCCACACCGGCACGTCCGGACTGGCGGGGCTGTTCGCCATCCGCGAGCATGTGGCTGCCGACGAACGTGTGGCGGTGATCTTCAGCGGGGTGCGCAGATGAGCGAGCCGATGAGCATGCGAAGGTGGGAGAGCGCCGTCGAGCAGCAGATCCGCGACGGCATGGCGAGGGGCGAGTTCGCCGACCTGCCCGGCAAGGGCAGACCCATCGAGAACCTCGGCGCCGACCACGACGAGGACTGGTGGCTGAAGGCCAAGCTGCGCGCCGAGCGCCTCAGCTACCTGCCGCCCACCATCCGCATCCGCAAGGAGCTCGAAGAAGCGCGCGAGGCCATGCTGGCCACGACGAACGAGTCGGTGGTGCGGCGCATCGTCGACGACATCAACGTGAAGATCCGCGACATCAATCGCCGCGGTGCGGAGGGGCCGCCGTCCACCGTGATGGTGCTCGACCCCGACGCTGAAGTGGCGCGCTGGCGCGCCGCTCGAGCCGGTTGAACTAGCGCTGCTTGCCGGCCAGGAACAACTCGACGGCCTTGTCGATGCGCCGCTGGCGCGTGTCGGCGGACTTCGCCCCGTTCACGTTGTCGATGTGCATGCGCTGCAGGCTGTTCGACAACCCGTCGAAGAACGTGCGCGCCGCCGGCTGTGCGGCGAGCGCGGCGGCGAAGTCGTCGGGGAGCTCCACCGCACGGGGTTCGGTGGCCAGCGTGACCACCACGTGGATGGCGTCGCCGCCCTGCAGGCCGGTGTCCTTGCGGATGGCCGCGCTGACGGGCAGCAGGGTGACGCCCTTCATCACGCCGGCCGTGGTGCGGTACGTGTAGCCGTTCACCTCCACGACGACCGCGGGGCGCTTGCCGCCGCCGAGTTGCTGCAGCACCGACTCGGGCACCTCGATGCCCGTGTTGTTGCCGAACGAGGAGAGCGTGGTGTCGAAGGAAGCTGACGGAGTGGATGCCATCGGGCTCAGACCTCGTTGAGCTTGCCGTCGGCCACGTCGTAGACGAAGCCGCGGATGTGGTCCTTGTACGCCACGAACGGGCTGTGGTGCAGGCGCTTGATGCTCTGACGGACGTCGGTGTACGGGTCGGTGAAGCACTCGAGCGCCCACCAGGGCTTGATGCCCACCTCGGCCTCGAGTTCGGCCTTGAACTCGTCCTCGCTGATGGCCTGCAGCCCGCAGTTGGTGTGGTGGATGAGGATGATCTCGCGGGTGCCCAGCGAGCGCTGCGACAGCACCAGTGACCGGATGACGTCGTCGGTGACCACGCCGCCGGCATTGCGGATGATGTGGGCCTCGCCATGGCCCAGGCCGAGCATCTGGAAGATGTCCATGCGGCTGTCCATGCAGGCCACGACGGCCAGCTTGCGACGGGGCCGCAGGGAGAGCTCCTGGTCGGCGTAACCCTCCACGAACCGCACGTTGTTCGCGAGCAGTTCGTCGGCGTTCGGACGAAAGGCGTCGGGGAAGTCGGGGTCGCTCATCCGCTGTGACGGTAGCGTGTCCTGCCATGAGCGACATCACCCGTCCCATGGCCCTCGACAACGGTATGGATCCTCGTATGGACGTCTTCAACCGGCTGTTGAAGAACCGAGTGGTCATGCTCGGCACCGATGTGAACGACGACATCGCCAACCAGATCTGCGCCCAGTTGCTGTACCTCGAGGGTGAAGACCCCAACGCCGACATCTGGCTGTACATCAACAGCCCCGGCGGCTCGGTCACGGCCGGCATGGCCATCTACGACACCATGCAGTTCGTCAGCTGCCCCGTCGCCACCGTGTGCATGGGCATGGCCGCCAGCATGGGCCAGTTCCTGCTCACCGCCGGCGCCCCCGGCAAGCGCTACACGCTGCCCAACGCCAGGGTCATGATGCACCAGCCGCTCGCCGGCCTGCGCGGCCAGGCCACCGACATCGCCATCCAGGCCGAGCAGTTGGCCTACACCAAGCGCCGCATGGCCGAACTCATCTCGCAGCACAGCGGTCAGCCGCTCGAGAAGATCCAGGCCGACAGCGAGCGCGACCGCTGGTTCACCGCCGAAGAGGCCCAGGCCTACGGCCTGGTCGACCACGTCATCCTCCGCCGCGGCGAAATGGCCTGACACGCGAACTTAAGTTCCGACGTTCGAACTTAAGTTCTGCTGCGCTCTCAGCCGCCGGTTGACGGTGGTGGGGTTGCCGGTGCGGTTGCTGGCACGGTCACCGGCACGGTCACGACAGGGGTGACAGCGCCGATGGTGGCGTTGCACTTGGTGAACGTGTAGTCGATCACCCGGTTCGCCGCCGGCTCGCTGGCGCGGGCCGTGTCGGCCACCTTCTGCACCGAGGCCGCGTCGTTGGCGTCCACCGTCACCGCGGTCTCGACGGCCGCGATCATGGTGTTCCACTCGCTCTGGATGGCGATGGGGGCCGCCCCCGCCACGGTGCGCCACTCGCCGAGCATCGAGTCGATGTCGTCGGGCGTGGCGAGCGTGGGCGTGTTCAGCGCCGCCAGGTGGTCGCCCACCTCGGTGCAGTAGCGGCCCTCGCTGCGCTCGGCCGGGTCGTCGCCACACGCCACCAGCACGAGGGCCAGGGCGGGGAGCGCGAGCAGGACCGACTTCATGGGGGACGATTCTCTCAGCAGTTGGCGCCGATTCGACGTCACGCCGATAGGTTCGGCCACAGCCCGTCGGGGAACCGGTTGCCGTTCCCTCCATCGCCACCGACGCCTGTGTGCGTCGTCCATCGTTGGAGGAACCACCGTGCTCGCAGCTGTTCGTGCCGCCACGTTGTTCGGCGTCGAGGGACGCCCCGTCACCGTCGAGGTGCACGTCGCCACCTCCGGGTTGCCCGCGTTCCAGATCGTCGGCCTGCCCGATGAAGCCTGTCGAGAGTCGCGCGACCGGGTGCGCGCCGCTGTGCTCTCCAGCGGCCTGCGCTGGCCCAACGCACGCATCACGGTGAACCTGGCTCCGTCCAGCCAGCGCAAGGGCGGCTCGGGGCTCGACCTGGCCATCGCGGTCGGAGTGCTGGCGGCCAGCCAGCAGGTGCCTCCCGAGTCCATCGAGGGGCTCGGCTTCCTGGCTGAACTGGGCCTCGACGGCAGCCTGCGCTCGGTGCCGGGCGCGGCGCCGATGGTGGCGGCCATGCAACCGGCGAGGCCAGTGGTGGCGCCCGCCAACCATCGCGAGGCACAGGGCGTGGCCGGCGACGGTGCTCGCGTGGCGTGCACGTTGCGCGAGCTGGTCGATGCGCTCAACGTCGACGAGCCCTGGCCGCGGCCACCCGACGACGTGTTCGACGACGACGAGCCGCCGGCCCCCGATCTGGCCGACGTGCGCGGTCAGCCGAGTGCGCGATTGGCGCTGGAACTGTCGGCGGCCGGTGGTCACCACCTGCTGCTCGTCGGCTCGCCCGGCTCGGGCAAGACCATGCTCGCCCAGCGACTGCCCGGGTTGCTGCCGCCGCTGGAACCGGCCGAGGCACTGGAGACCACCATGGTCCACTCGGCCGCAGGGGTGCGGCTGCCGCCGGGCGGTCTGGTGCGCCGGGCTCCGTTCCGGGCGCCGCATCACAGCAGCTCGATGGTGTCGCTGGTCGGCGGAGGCAGCTCCACCCTGCGGCCGGGCGAGATCTCCATCGCACATGGGGGAGTGCTCTTCTTGGACGAGCTCGGAGAATTTTCACCCGTCGTCCTCGACGGGTTGCGCCAGCCGCTGGAGGAGGGCGTCATCCGCCTGGCTCGTGCTCGCGCCAGCGCCACCATGCCGGCCCGGTTCCTGCTCGTCGCTGCCACCAACCCGTGTCCGTGCGGTGGCGGCGCGCCGGGTCGGTGCGAGTGCGACGACGGTGCCCGGCTGCGCTACCTGCGCCGCCTGTCCGGGCCGCTGCTCGATCGGTTCGATCTCCGTGTGGCCGTGGTGCGGCCCGACGTCGACGACCTGCTGGCCGGTGGCGGGGGAGAGCCGTCGGCCGTGGTCGCGTCGCGGGTGGCCGCGGCACGTCGGTTCGCGCTGGATCGCAACGGGGTCCTCAATGCGCACATGCCCGGTTCGCGGCTCGACGCCATGGCGCCGTTGCACCCCGAGGCGCGGGCGTTGCTGCGCGACGAGCTCGAGGCCGACCGGCTCACCGGCCGCGGGTATCACCGCATCCGCCGGGTCGCCCGCACCATCGCCGACCTCCAGGACATGTCCGAGCTCGTCCTGGCCCACCACGTGGCCACCGCGCTCCAACTACGAGTGCGTCTGCGGGTGTCGTCGCGGGAGATCGTGGCATGAGCGGTCGCACCGATCCGTCGCTGCCGCCCGAGGCGTACGCGGCCGCGCTGGCCGGATTCAGGGCGATGAACGTGCACCGTCTGCGGGCGCTCTTGCACCACCACACACCTGAGGAGGCGTGGCACGTGGTGCTGGGCGAGTTGCCGGGGCGCGGGCTGGCGGGTCGGGTGATGGCCGACCCGAAGGTGCGCGACGCCTGGCGTCTCAGCGCCACCGAGCGATCGCCCGAGCAGGTGTGGGACCAGTGCCTCGCGCTCGGTCTGTGCGTGCTCGTGCACGGAACACCCGGCTATCCGGCGCTGCTGCTCGACGACCCGCTCCCACCTGCGGTGCTCTTCGCCCTCGGCCACCTACCACTGCTGGAGGGTCGGCGGGTGGGCATCGTGGGCACGCGCAACGCCACGGCCGCCGGGCGGCACACCGCGCACGAGCTGGGGTTCGGGCTGGGCAGTGCAGGGGTGCACGTGGTGTCGGGCCTGGCGCGTGGCATCGACGGCCACGCCCACCAGGGTGTGTTGGCCGCCGAGGGCGAGGGCCGGCCCGTCGCCGTGGTGGCATCGGGCCTCGACGTCGTGTACCCACGAGAGCACCGCCACCTTTGGCGAGCGGTGGCCGACTGTGGGCTCCTGCTGTCGGAGTCGCCGCCCGGCACGCCGCCCGAGCCGCATCGGTTCCCGTTGCGCAATCGCATCGTCGCCGCGCTGTCGGAGGCGGTGGTGGTGGTCGAGTCGCGCGAGAAGGGCGGCTCGCTCATCACCGTCACCGAGGCGCTGGATCGCGATGTGCCGGTGATGGCGGTGCCCGGGCCGGTGTCGGCCAGGTCATCGGCCGGTACCAACTCGCTCCTGCGCGACGGGGCCACACCCGTGCTCGATGCGGGCGACGTGCTCGACCTGCTGCAGTTGCATCATCGACGCGCGCAGCTGCAGGTGGCGGCCGACGCCCGCCGTCGGCCCGACGGAGCCGATCTCGTCGTGTATCGAGGCTTGGCGGGCGAACCGCGGTCGCTCGACGGGGTGATGCTGATCACCGGTCTGCCGCTGGGCGAAGTTGCAATGTGCCTGGCCAGGCTGGTTGCCGAGGGGTGGGTGGCCGAGGCAGACGGCTGGTTCGAACGCGTGGGTTCACCACTCCGATGACCGTCACCGAATACCCTGTCACTCGATGGCCGGGCGAACCTCCCACTCCGCGCCCACGTGCACTTCCCCGACGTGGCACCTCGACGGCTTCGTCGCGTCCCTCACCAGTAGCTCCGCCAACACCGTCGCGGCGTACCGCTCCGACGTCGAGGCGTTCGCTCGCTGGGCCGAGGAGACCCGTGATCTGCGCGATCCGGCGGATGTGGATCGTCTGGTGCTTCGTCGCTACGTGGCGCATCTGGGCACCAAGCAGCCGCCCATGGCCAAGCGCAGCGTGGCGCGCCACGTGTCGTCGCTGCGGCGGTACTTCTCGTACCTGCGGCGCGAGGGCGTGGTGGCCACGGATCCCAGTACCTCGCTGCGAGCACCCTCTGGCGACGGCAAGCTGCCGCGCGTGCTGGACCACGGCGACGTGCACACGCTGCTCGACGGCGCCACCCCCGAGGACGAACCCCACTGGCGCCGCCTGCGCGACGACGCCGTGCTGGAGGTGCTCTACGGCAGCGGCGTGCGCGTGGGCGAGCTGTGCGGTCTGCAGGTCGACGCGCTGGATCTGTCGAACGGCGCGATGTCGGTGTGGGGCAAGGGCAGCAAGCAACGCCGCGTCCCGCTCAGCGCGCCCGCCGTTGCGGCACTGCGCGCCTGGGTGGCCATCCGCCACGAGGTGGTGGGTGCCGAGGCCGGCGCCGCACTGTTCGGCAACGAGCGGGGGCACGCGCTCACGCCGCGCGACGTGCGCCGCATCGTCGACCGTCGTTCACCGCGGCCCACTCACCCCCACGCGCTGCGTCACACCTTCGCCACCCACCTCCTGGATGGCGGCGCCGATCTGCGTGCCGTGCAAGAGTTGCTCGGCCACGCCGATGTGGCCACCACGCAGCGATACACCCACGTCAGCAACCACCGCCTCCGCGAGGCGTACGCAGAGGCACACCCCCGGGCATGAGACGCGACCTCGACATCGACCAGGTCTGGCAACAATGGTTCCAGCGGCGCGACCCGGTGTCGCGCGACCGCATCATCGTGCACTACTCGCCGTTGGTGAAGTTCGTCGCCGGCCGCGTGGGTGCCGGCCTGCCCAACAGCGTCGACCCGGGCGACCTGGTGAGCGCCGGCGTGTTCGGGCTCATCGACGCGGTCGAGCGCTTCGATCCCGAGCGGGGTGTGAAGTTCGAGACCTTCGCCGTGCCGCGCATCCGTGGTGCCGTGTTCGACGGGCTGCGCTCGCTCGACTGGGTGCCGCGTTCGGTGCGCAGCCGCGCCCGCGAAGTGGAGACCGCCTTCACCGAACTCGAGGGTCGCTTCGGCCGTGCCCCCACCGACGAAGAACTCGCCGCGCACCTGCGCCTGTCGGCCACCGAGTTCCAGAAGTGGCTGTCGTCCATCGCCTCCACCACCGTCGGTCCGCTCGACCGTGCGCTGGTGGCGGGCAGCGAACCCCGTGCCCTCACCGGCGACGTGCCCGATTCGCCCGCGGCGATGGTGGAGGAGGGCGAGGTACGCCGACTGGTGAAGGCGGAACTGCGCCGCCTGCCCGACCGGGAGAAGCTCGTCCTGTCGCTGTACTACGACGAGGGACTCACCCTGGCGGAGATCGGCTCGGTGCTCGGTGTCACCGAGAGCCGCGTGTCGCAGATCCACACCAAGGCCGTGCTGCACCTGCGCGCCCGCCTGTCGGCCACCGGCGTCACCTGACCGCACCGGTCCGTCCTGCCCATCATTCAGCCGGGGTGCCGGCATGATCGCCGCCTGGTTGCTCGTGCTGGGTTCCTGCCTGCCGCCACCCGTGGCCGCTGCTATCGCCGAGCCGTACGTCGCCCCAGCGTGCGAGTACTGCGCGGGCCATCGCGGGGTGGGTTTCGAGGTGCCGGTGGGTACGCCGGTCACGGCCGTCGAGGCCGGCACGGTCACCTTCGCCGGGGGAGTGGCGGGGGTGCGCTACGTGGTGGTGCAACACCCCGACGGACGGCGCGCCACCTACGGGTTGCTCCGGAGCGTGGTCGTGCGCCAGGGACAGGTGGTGCGCCAGGGCCAGACACTGGCCCTGAGCACGTCTCGAGTGCACTTCGGGCTGCGCGACGGCGACCGGTACGTGGACCCCACGCCCGAGCTGGGGCGATGGCTCACCCGGCCACGGCTGGTACCCATCGACGGGGGCCGCCCGCGTGGGTCGCCACCAGCACGTTTGGTGTGCCGATCGCGGGGTTGACCGATAGCATCGTGCGTCGGCCCACATCTCGTCGGGCTGCATCACCACGCACCCGCCCTCCTGCGGTCGCTTCGGCGCCAGGGCAGGTGCGCCATCGAACCGCAGGAGAGGAGACAACACCATGGCTGTCGTCACGATGCGCCAAATGCTGGAAGCCGGTGTCCACTTCGGTCACCAGACTCGTCGTTGGAACCCGAAGATGAAGCGCTTCATCTTCGGTGAGCGCAACGGCATCTACATCATCGACCTCGACCAGACCCTCGCTCGGGCCGAAGCGTCGTACAAGTTCGTTCGCGACCTGTCCGCCAAGGGCGGCACGGTGCTGTTCATCGGCACCAAGAAGCAGGCGCAGGATCCCGTCCGCACCTATGCCGACAAGTGCGGCATGCCGTACATCAACGAGCGTTGGCTGGGCGGCATGCTCACCAACTTCGAGACCATCTCCAAGCGCGTTGCGAAGATGATGGAGTACGAGCGCATGCGCGCCGCCGGCGAGTTCGAGGCCATGCCGAAGAAGGAAGCCCTCCTCCTCACCCGTGAGCTCGAGAAGCTGCAGAAGAACCTCGGTGGTATCCGTGGCATGAACAAGCGTCCCGACGCGGTGTTCATCCTCGACACCAAGAAGGAGCACATCGGCGTCACCGAGGCCAACAAGCTCGGCATCCCGGTCATCGCCGTCGTCGACACCAACGTCGACCCCGACGTGGTGCAGTTCCCCATCCCCGGCAACGACGACGCCATCCGCGCCAACGCGCTGATGTGCCACGTCATCGCCGAGGCCGTGCTCGAGGGCCGCTACATCGCCAACAAGCGCAACCCGCAGGCCGCCGCCGCCCCGGCTCGTTCGGCCGAGGACGAGGCCGCGTTCGCCGCTGCCCAGGCCGAAGCCCGCCGTCAGGCTGCTGCCGCCCAGGCCGAGCGCGATGCCCGCGTGGCTGCTGCCAAGGCTGTCGAGGCGCCCGCCGCCGAGACCGTCGAGACGGCCGACGAGGCCGTGGCCGCGACCGACACCGACGCAACCCCCACCGACGAGACCCCCGCAGAAGGCTGATCAGGAATGGCATTCACCGCGAAAGACGTACAGGCGCTCCGCCAGGCCACCGGCGCGGGCATGATGGACGCCAAGAAGGCCCTCGAGGCCAACGACGGCGACATGGACGCCAGCAAGCAGTGGCTGCGCGAGAAGGGCCTCGCCGCCAGCGCGAAGCGTGACGACCGCGAGAACGCCCAGGGCCTCGTGGCCCTGCTCATCGAGGGCAACGTCGGTGCGATGGTGAAGCTCAAGTCGGAGACCGACTTCGTGGCGGCGAGCGACCTGTTCAAGGCCGAGGCCGCCGAGCTCGTGAAGCTCGTCGTGGCGAAGGGCGAGGCCGCCGTGGCCGAGCGCGCCGCCATCCTCGACGACCTGAAGATCACGCTCAAGGAGAAGATCGAACTGGGCGAAGTCGTCCGCATCGAGGCCGCTCCGGGCAACGTCATCGACAGCTACCTGCACATGCAGGGTGGTCGTGGCATCAACGGCGTGCTCGTCGAGATGAGCGGCGCCACCACCGAGCTCGCCCACGACGTGGCCGTGCACATCGGTTTCGCGCGCCCGAAGTACCTGGCTCGCGAAGACGTGCCGGCCGACGTGGTCGAGAAGGAGCGGGCCACGCTCGAGACCCTCAGCCGCAACGAGGGCAAGCCGGAAGCGGCGCTGCCCAAGATCGTCGAAGGTCGGGTGAACGGCTTCTTCAAGGAGGTCGCGCTGCTCGAGCAGCCGTACGCCAAGGACGACAGCCAGTCGGTGAAGCAGTTCATCGGTTCGGCCAGCATCGTCCGCTACGCGCAGGTCGAGATCGGCTGACCTGCCAGAATGACCGGCATGACCTCGCCCCGGTGGAAGCGCATCGTCTTCAAACCGTCGGGCGAGGCATTGGCCGGTCCTTCGGGTCAAGGCCTCGACGGCGACACGCTGGCGGCCACGGCCCTCGAGATCATCGCCGTCCGTGAGATGGGCGTCGACGTCACCGTCGTCGTCGGCGGTGGCAACTTCTGGCGCGGCCGTCAGGGCGCCATGACTGGCATGGACGCCACCCAGAGCGACCACATCGGCATGCTCGGCACCGTGATGAACGCGCTGGCACTGCAGGACGCACTGGAGCGTGCAGGGCAGACCACGCGAGTGCAGAGCGCCATCGAGATGCCGCGCATCGCCGAGCCGTACATTCGGCGTCGGGCCATGCGCCACCTCGAGAAGGGCCGCGTGGTCATCTTCGCCGCCGGCACCGGGAACCCGTTCTTCACCACCGACACCGCGGCCGCCCTGCGCGCCGCCGAGATCGACGCCGAGGCGCTGCTGAAGGGCACGCACTCCGGTGTCGACGGGGTGTACGACGCCGACCCGCGCACCGTGCCCACGGCGAAGAAGTACGACGAGGTCAGCTACATCGAGGTCATGACCAAGAACCTCAAGGTCATGGACGCCACGGCCATCGCCTTCTGCCGCGACAACAAGATCCCCATCGTGGTGTTCGACATGTCGGCCCCCGGTTCGCTGCAGACCATCCTGCGCGGCGGCACCGTGGGCACCATCGTTCGCGACAAGTAGCCCGGCTCGGTACGCTGGCGGCGTGATCGAAGAAACCATCCTCGAAGCCATGGAGAAGATGGAGAAGGCCGTCGAGCACGTGCAGAGCCAGTTCACCACGGTTCGCACGGGCAGGGCCACTCCCGCTCTCGTCGAAAAGCTGCTC
>JACQZZ010000020.1 GCA_016213625.1 Actinomycetota bacterium | reverse complement strand
TTCGGTGTCGAAGTCGACCGTCAGGCCTTCGGGCAGGTCCACCGTGGTGGTGTCGACCGGGCTGAAGCCGATGATGGTGCGCTCCTCGTCCTCGCCCGGGGCGAGGATGGTCTCGACCTCGGTCTCGATGGTGTCGCCATCTCGTTCGAGCGTGATGGGCACCGTGTCGCCCGGCTCGATCTCGGCCAGGATGGGCTGCAGATCGTCGAGGGTGTCCACGGTGGTGCCGTCGAGCGAGGTGATGATGTCGTTCGGCTTGAGGACATCGGCCGCCGGCGGCTCGTCGATGCACGTCGTGTTCGCCTCGTTGGCCTTCAGACAGATCACGTAGTCGACGACGGCTGCGCCGTCCTTGCGCGACACCGGGAAGCCGGCAGCCTTCAGCGCGACGTAGGTGGCGCGATCCTTGGCGCCGGTCATCTGTCGCTGGCCGCTCTGCAGCAGCTGCTCCTCGGTCTGGTCGCCGAACTTGTTCTCGTAGGTCATCATCCGCGCCGCGGGAGAGTTGCGGGTGACGAACCAGTCGAGCATGGTGATCTTCGGTTGGCGGATGGTGACGAAGTAGATCTCGCCATCGCTGGGGTAGATGGTGGTGCCCTCGATGTCGAGACGGGGCTCCACGGGTTCGGCGTCGGCGGGCACCAGGGCGAACTCCACCGAGCAGTCGTCGCCGGCGTCCTGCTCCTCGCAGCCCTTCTTGTCGACGAAGAACTTCGACGGGACGACCGCCGCCGCCAGCACGGTGCCGAGGCACAGGAAACCCACCACGGCGAGTGGAATCGCCCACCAGCGGTGCCGCGGATCGGGTGCGCGGACGGGCTCGGGCCCCACCGGTACCATGTCGGATTGCGTGAGTATCACAGAGGTCACCACCGCGGCAGCTTGGATCGTTGGTCTCGCCATTGTGGCCCTCGTCGCCACCGGATGGCGCAAGACTGCCAGAGCCACAGCCAATCCGGCACGCGCCCGCCGGCCCGACCGCGCTCCCACCGGCGTCGAGGTCACCGCCATGCCCGCGCCGCTGGCCGCTCGCACCCGTTGGTGGAAGCGGTTGTGGTCGGTGGTCGCCGGCAGCGTGCTCGCCGTGTGGGTGGGAGCCATCCTGGCCACCGCGCTCGGCTTCGGCATCGCCTGGGTCATCATCACGCTCACGAGCATGTTGAAGAAATGAGCACTCCCACACCGTCGTGGCGAGCGCTGGCCGAAGCAGGGCACACGGGCGATGAAGCTGCCGCTCGCCTCGGCTGGACGTCCGACGACCCCGCCTCCCGCGAACTCGCGATCGGCGCGTTGCTGCGCATGGGCGCGCTCACCGACGACGACCTCCGCAACGCGATGACCGATCCGCACCACGGCGTCCGTCGGCGGGCCGTGATGATCGCCGGCACGCGGCCGAGCATCCACCTGCTCGCGAGCCTGCGCGACGCGGAGCCGACGGTGGTCGAGGCAGCCGCGTGGGCCGCCGGTGAGCAGGAGACCACCGATGACGACGTGGTGGAGCGACTGGTGGAACTGGCCACCGGTGCGGCGGATCCGCTGGTACGCGAGGCGGCCGTGGCCGCATTGGGTGCCATCGGCGACGAGCGCGGGCTGCCCGCCATCCTGGCCGGGTGCTCCGACAAGCCGAACATCCGCCGACGGGCGGTGCTCGCGCTCGCTCCGTTCGAGGGGCCGGAGGTGGACGCGGCATTGGCCACCGCGCTGGAGGATCGCGACTGGCAGGTCCGCCAGGCCGCCGAGGACCTCGCCCCCTTCATGTCCGACGACTGATCGCATCAGCACGTGGGTGCTGGTGCAGAGGGGTCAGCGGCGCAGGTCGTCGACGAGGCCGAAGTGCGCCAGCAGTGTGGCGCTCCAATCCGCGGCAGCCACCGGCGTGTCGATGAACGCCGATCGTCCCACTCGCTGGCGCAGCAGGTCGCCGCGGAGGATCACTCGGGAGCCGGCACCGTCGAGCGCCCGGGTGGCGAACGGCTTCTCGTGCCACGACAGCCCCGGGGAGATCTGCAGGTGCGTGCTGCGAGAGTCGAACTCCTCCAGATGCCGCGGCCGGAACGAGATGCGCAGTTGTGGTTCCCACTCGGCTCCGTTGTCGGAGGGCATCAACTCGGTCAGCACCATGTGGTCGCCGGTCACCTCGGTGCGCACGGCACGCGGTACCGCGTCGCGCTCCGTCGTGCCGACGACGAGCGGCTCCAAGCAGCAGTCGCCGAAGCCGACGTCGACGAAGAACCGCTCACCATCGAGATGGACGATGGTCGCGAGATGGTCGAACTCGGGACCCCAGCCTTCGTCGCCTTCCCACACCTGGCACGAGACATGGTCGACCACGAAACCCAGACCGCGCAGCAGCGTGGCGAACGCGCCGTTGACCTCGAAACACCATCCGCCTCGCTCCAGATCGACGATCTTGTGGACCGACCCGTCGGCGTCGGTCAGCGGGCCGCGGTGGTGATACACGTGCAGGTTCTCGAACGGCACGTGGATCAGATGCGCCAATTGGAGCGCCGCGAGCAGGTCCAGAGAGGGTGGACCCACCTGCGAGGGCAGGTCCAGTCGTCGCAGGTAGGCCGCCGCGCTGAACACGAGATCAAAGGTAGTTCCCGAGGCGACGAACGGCGAAGACGCCTCTACATTGCTCGCATGCGTCGATCCCTCGCAGTGCTGGCCATCGCTCTCGTCACGCTCGCCGCGTGCGGTTCTTCCAACGACGACGCCGCGGTGGACACTGCTGCGGTCGAGACCACGACGGCACCAGACACTCTCCCCGACACGACACTCGACACGACACCCGACACGACACCCGACACGACCGCCGGGGCCGAGACCACCGTCGCCGACACCGCTGCTCCTGACTCGGCTCGTCCGTTCGAGGTGTTCGTGCCGTCCTCGTACGACGGGTCCACCGCGATGCCGCTGATCATCCTGCTGCACGGATTCGGCGCCAGTGGCGACATCCAGGAGGCGTACTTCCAGGTCCAGCCGCTCGCCGAATCGCGCGGCTTCCTGTACGTGCACCTCGATGGCACGCTCAACCAGATCGGCCGCACGTTCTGGAACGCCACCGACGGATGCTGCGGAGTGGCCAGCGAGGTCGACGACGTCGGCTACATCCTGTCGGTCATCGACTCGGTGGGCGAGACGTACGAGGTGGACCCCAAGCGCGTGTACGTGATGGGCCACAGCAACGGCGGCTTCATGTCGTATCGCCTGGCCTGCGAGGCCGCCGACCGCTTCGCCGCCATCGCCTCACTCGCCGGCGCCACCTACCTCGACCAGGCCGACTGCGACCCGTCGGAACCGGTGAGCGTGTTGCAGGTGCACGGCACGGCCGACGAGACCATCGCCTACGAGGGCGACCAGCTGCCGATCATGCCCAGCGCATTCCCCGGCGCTCGCCAGACGGTGTCCACCTGGGCGCAGTACAACGGCTGCGGTGCCACCGCCACGCCGGCCGAGGAGGGGCTCGACCTCGAGCAGACATTGCCCGGGCCGGAGACCTCCACCGAGTTGTTCGACGGCTGCCCGGCCGGTATCGACGTGGCACTGTGGACCATGGAGGGCGGCAGCCACATCCCGAACATCGCGATGCCGGCTCCGCCGTACCCACTGTCGGCAGGCATGGTCGACTTCCTGCTCGCCCACCCCAAGCCCTGACCGGCGGCCGGGACCTCTCAGGTCTGCCGGGTGAAGCGGCGCTCGTACTCGATGGCGGCCACCTGTATCGAGTACTCGTCGTAGAACGCCTCGATCCCCCGCCGCTGCGCAGCGCGGTGCTCGGGCTGATCGCGCCACGCGTCGTGCGAGGCCTGGTCGGCGAAGGTCACGATGGTGACCCGCTCGCCGTCGGGCGCGCTGAACGTCTTGGCGTCCACGAATCCGGGCATGTCGCGCGCCAACGCGAGGATGTGCGGTGACAGCGCGGCGTACTCGTCGGTGGCATCGGCGGCGAGTCGATTGCGGAACACGGTGATGATCTGACGGGTCATGGTTCCTCCTCGACCATCGATCGTTGCACCATTTCGTACACGAGCGCGTCGGCGCCCGGCACAGCCTGCAACCAGCGCACCACACCTGCCACGTCGGTGGCGCTGCGGTTCTGGCTGAGCTTGGCCTTGCCCTCCGCGCGCTCCACGAGGAACTCGAGGCCCACGATGCCTCGCAGCATGGTGTCGATGAAGTCGGCGGGTGCGTCGTCCATCGACCACGGCTCGGCGTTCGTCGCTTCGTGGCGGTCCGTCAACCGGCGCACCTGGTCGCGCACCCAGTGCTCGTCGGTGACGCACCGCACCTCACCGTGCAGATGCACACTCACGTAGTTCCACGTCGGCACCACTCGCCCGTGCTCGGCCTTCGACGGATACCAGCTCGGGCTCACGTAGCCGTCGACGAGATCGACGATCACGAGCGCGGAGGTCTCGTCGGCCAGTCGAGCCATGGGGTTCGCCTTGGAGACGTGCCCCAACAGGCGTGCGGATCCAAGTGGCCCGCGGCGCACCACCCACGGAATCGGTGTGGCCTCCAACGCGTCGTCGACGCTGATCACCAGCGTGGCGAAGGCTCGCTGCTCCACGATGTCGAGGCACTCGTCGAGGTCCTCGATTCGGAAGTGCACCGGGGTGTACATGGCCGGACGTTACCTCTGGCTTGGGAGCACGGTCATCCGGATTCCCCGGTTGGTACCGTGGAACCGTGACCGGCAGCCGATCGCAGCGACACGGATGGGCGTGGTGTGCCGGCGCGGCTGTGCTGTTCGGCGCCGCGACGCCGGCCATCAAGTTGCTCGTCGACGACGCGGGCGCCGTGGTGCTCGCCGGCCTGCTCTACCTGGGTGCCGCTCTGGCGGTCGCCCCCATCGCCCTCCGCGACCCGCGGCCGAGCGCCACCACGCCGCAGCGCGCCCGTCTCGCGTTGGCCGTGGCCGTGGGAGGCGGTGTCGCCCCGGTGCTCCTGGTGCTGGCGCTCGACCGCACGCCTGCGGGCACGGTGTCGTTGCTGCTCAACCTCGAACTGGTGGCCACGGCCGTCATCGCCTGGCTGTTCCTGCACGAGCACATCGGCGCGCGCACCGCCGTGGGCATCGTCACCGTCGTGGCAGGTGGCGTCGTCCTCGCAGGCACGGGAAGTGGCTTCACCGCCGGCGCATTGCTGGTGCTCGGCGCCTGCATCTGCTGGGGCATCGACAATGCCATCACTGCCAGCCTCGACTCGTACAGCCCGGCGCAGATCACGTTGACGAAGGGTGTCGTCGCCGGCACCGTGAACCTCGTGTTGGGGTTGGCGCTCACCGGCGTGCCGAGCGCTCGGGTCATCGTCGTCGCGCTGTGCATCGGCGCGCTGGGGTACGGCGTCTCCATCACGATGTGGATCACCGGCGCACGACTCGTCGGCGCGGCCAGGGGCCAGACCATCTTCGCCTTGGCGCCGTTCATCGGCGCCGTGTTGGCCTGGCCGCTGAACGGCGAAGCGCCCACGCGCACGCTGCTGGTGGCGTTCGGCGTGTCGCTCACCGGTGTGCTGCTGGTGGCGAGCGGTCGGCACGTACACGCGCACACGCACGAGCCGTTCGAACACACCCACCCCATCGACACCGACGACCCCCACCACGCTCCGGGCACCATCGAGGTGCTCGACGGCCAGCAGCACCGTCATCTGGTGCTCGCCCACGCGCACGAGCATCTGCCCGACATCCATCACCGCCACACCCACTGAGCGACCTGGCTTCTCGGGCTGAATCGTCCCAAGACGGCTTCTCGGTCTGATTCGTCCCGGCGCGCTCAGCGGGTCAGACCCGGATCGGCGCGACGCGGTGTTCAGGCGAGGGCGGTGCGCAACTGCTGCAGGCGCTCGGGCACCACGTGGTACCAGGCCCACGTGCCCCGTTTCTCGCTGGTGACCAGACCGGCTTCGCGCAGCACCTTCAGGTGATGGCTCACCGTGGGCTGCGAGCGGCCCGACGGTTCGACGAGGTCGCACACGCAGGCGCCGTTCAGGCCGCCGGCGGCGACGAGCGACAGCAGATGCAGTCGCACGGGATCCGACAGTGCGGCGAATCCCTTCGCGAGTTCCGCGGCATCGGCCTCGTCGAAATCGGCGCTACCGACCGGCGCGCAACACACCGACGCGATGGTGATCTGCTTCGAGGGGCTCGCCATGAGAATCTCCGATCTCTGTATTGACAATCATCGATGAATGGGTATGATCAACACATTGACGGTCGTCAATGTAGCACACCGGTGCTGCAGATCGTCACCGATCAAGGAGCACCTCATGTCACGAGTCCAACTGGCCCTGAACGTCGGCGATCTCGACCAGGCCATCACCTTCTACACCAAGCTGTTCGGCACCGGCCCCGCCAAGGTGCGCGAGGGCTACGCCAACTTCGCCATCGCCGAGCCGCCGCTGAAGCTGGTGCTCATCGCCGGTGGCGGCACGCCTGGTTCGCTGAACCACCTGGGCGTCGAGGTGGAGTCCACCGAACTGGTCACCGAGGCCATCACCCGTCTGCAGGCCGAGGGCCTCGCCACCGACATCGAGGAGCAGACCACGTGTTGCTACGCGGTGCAGGACAAGGTGTGGGTGCACGGGCCCGACGCCGAGCCGTGGGAGGTCTACACGGTGCTGGCCGACGCCCCGGTCATGCGCCCCGCCGACGAGTCGGCCGACGCCGCGTGCTGCACCCCCGCCGCCGAAACCGTGTCGGTGGGCGCCAAGCCCACCGCCTGCTGCTGAGCGCGGGGTGACCACCGATCAGCGAGTGCGCACACCGCAGCACGGTGCTGCGGTGTGGCGCACCGCCGACGTGCAGGCCGACACGTCATGGTGCGTCGAGTTCACCGACGCACAGCGCGACGAGCTCGTCGCCACCACCCGGTCGGCCGCGGCCGCCGGGGTCACGGTGGCAACCGTGGCGCGAGACACGTTCGTCCTGCCCACCCTCGCCGCACACGTGGCCGAGTGGTCGCACCAGTTGGAGTCGGGCCGCGGGTTCCTCCTGCTGCGCCGCTTCCCCATCGACGTGCTCACCGAACACGAGACCGAGTTGGCGTACGCCGGTCTCGGCTCGCACTTCGGCACGCTCGTCGGCCAGAACAAGGAAGCCGAGCTGCTCACCCACGTACGCGACGAACGGTTGCCACCCGATGCCGGCAAGGTGCGCCTGTACCGCACACGCGAGCGGCAGGACTTCCACACCGACGGCGCCGACATCATCGGTCTGCTCTGCCTGCACCGGGCGCGCAGCGGCGGCGAGAGTCGCCTCGTCAGCTCGTGGGCGCTCTACAACGAGATCCTGCGCACCCGACCCGACCTGCTGGAGGCGTTGTATCAGCCCACCGGGTGGGACCGGCAGGGCGACATCCCCGCCGGAGAGCAACCGTTCTTCATGCTCGCCCCCATCAACGACATCGGCGGCGTGCCGCGCGTGTTCTACCTGGGTTGGTACATCCGCGACGCGCAGCAGCACCCCGAGGTGCCTCGCCTCACCCCCGCGCAGCTCGAGGCGATGGAGCTGCTCGAGGCGCTCGCCAACGACCCAACCTTCCACATCGAGATGGACTTCCAACCGGGCGACGTGCAGCTGTTGAACAACGGCCGCATCCTGCACGCGCGCGAGGCGTACGAGGACGATCCCGACCCGGCCGAACGCCGCCATCTGCTGCGACTGTGGATGGCAGCGCATCGATTCACCTCGCTGGAGGACGGCCTCCGAGGCGGCGTGGCCACGCCCGCCGTAGAGTCCAACACATGACCGTTGCCGCGCCCGCACCAGCGCCCGTGGCGGCGCGCCTGTCCACGCTGGATCGGTTCCTGCCGCTGTGGATCGGCCTGGCGATGGCACTGGGGCTGGCGCTCGGTCGCATCTTCCCCGGGCTCGACGACCAGCTCGACAAGGTGAAGGTCGGCACGGTGTCGTTGCCCATCGCACTTGGCCTGCTGCTGATGATGTATCCGGTGCTGGCCAAGGTGAAGTACTCCGCCATCGGCCATGTCACCGCCGACCGGCGGCCGATTGTGTTGTCGCTGGTGATGAGTTGGCTGGTGGGTCCGGCAGTGATGTTCTCGCTCGCGTGGCTCACCCTGAGCGATCTGCCCGAGTACCGCACCGGCCTCATCATCGTGGGCATCGCGCCGTGCATCGCGATGGTGCTCATCTGGATCGACCTCGCGTCGGGCAATCGTGAACTGGCGGCAGTGCTGGTGGCGGTGAACTCCCTCATCCAGATCGTCGCCTACTCGCTGCTCGGCTACTTCTACCTCGAGCTGCTGCCCGGCTGGCTGGGTCTCTCCAGCGACGGCATCGACGTGACGGTGTGGGAGATCGCCAAGTCGGTGCTCATCTTCCTGGGCATCCCCCTGCTCGCCGGATACCTCACGCGCACCATCGGCGAACGCACCAAGGGCGTCGAATGGTACGAGCATCGGTTCCTTCCACGCATCGGCCCGGTGGCGCTGTACGGACTGCTGTTCACCATCGTGCTGCTGTTCGCGCTGCAGGGCGACCGCATCACCAACCAGCCGCTCGACGTGGTGCGCATCGCACTGCCGCTCATCGCCTACTTCGCCATCATGTGGTTCGGGGCGTTCGGCCTCGGGTTGCGCGCCCGGCTGCCGTACGACCGCAACGCGGCCGTCGCGTTCACGGCCGCCGGCAACAACTTCGAGCTGGCCATCGCCGTGGCCATCGGCGTGTTCGGCGTGTCATCGGGCCAGGCCTTGGCCGGTGTGGTGGGTCCGCTCATCGAGGTGCCCGCGCTCGTGGGGTTGGTCTACGTGTCGCTGTGGGCGAAACGTCGCTACTACTCCGACGGCGCGCGGCGCGAGACTTGAGGCATGGCCTCGCCACGCATCCGCACCATCATCATCAACACCGAGCAACCACAGCACCTGGTGATGTTCTGGTCGAGCTTCCTCGGGGTCGACATCAAGGAGGACGATCCGGGTTCGGGCATCGTGTGGCTCCAGCCCGATACGGACGGCGGCGTGAACCTGGGGTTCCAACGGGTGCACGCCAAGCTCGGGCACCACACCGAGACGCACCTCGACATCTCCGTGGGCGGCCTCGACCACGCGCAGCGCCGCATCGAGGAACTGGGCGGGAAGCTGGTGCAGCGCAACACCCTCGACAGCGGGTTCGAGTGGCGGGTGTGCGCCGACCCCGACGGCAACGAGTTCTGCATCTTCACGGACCACTGAGCCACGTGACCGAGCCGCACCTGTGATCCGCACCATCGTCATCCTCATGGCCATGCGCGACGAGGCCGCGCCCGTCGTCGCAGCGCTCGGCGCGACACCCGTCGCCGTGCCACCCAACCGCCCGCACGAATGGTTCGCCGCCGAGCGAGCGGGCGCGCGCGTGATCGTCGCCGTCAACGGGGTCGACCCGCGCTTCGATGTCGACTCGGTCGGCCCGGAACCTGCGGTCCTCAACGCGGCGGCCGTCATCCACGCGCATCGACCCGACCTGATGGTGTCGGCAGGCACCGCGGGCGGATGGACGGCGCGCGGTGGCGCGATCGGGAAGGTCTACCTGTCGTACCCACACGTGGTGCGTCACGACCGACGGATCCAGATCGAAGGGATGCACGAGTTCGCCATCGGTCGATACCCGGTGGTGCCGATGCGGCGGGTCGCGGCCGAGATCGACGCCGAGCTCGGCGTGGTCACCACCGGCGGGTCGCTCGACGAGACCGAGGAGGACATCGAGCTGATGGCGTCGCTCGACGCCCGGGCGAAGGAGATGGAAGCCGCCGCCGTGGCGTACGTGTGCGAGATGGAGCACGTGCCGTTCGTGGCGTTGAAGGCCATCACCGACCTCGCCGATGCACCGCACCCCGCAGCCGACCAGTTCCTGGAGAACCTGCACACCGCGTCGGCGCAACTGACCGTGCACCTGCTGGCCCTCGTCGACCGTGTGGCCGGCGCCGAACTCGATGAGCTCGACTGATCATGGTGACCCTGAAGGTGCTCACCGCCGACGACTGGCGCGAGTGGCGCGAGCTGCGGCTGCTCGCACTCACCGAGGCACCCGAGGCGTTCGGCTCGACGTTGGCCGAGTGGCAGGGCGAACACGACACCGAGCAGCGGTGGCGCGACCGACTCACCGATGTGCGACTCAACCTGCACGCGGTGAATGGTCGCGAGGTGCTGGGTCAGGTGAGCGCGTATGTCACCGACGACCCAGGCGTGGTGGAACTGATCTCGATGTACGTGCGACCCGAGGCGCGCGGCACCGGCGCAGGCGCAGCGCTCATCGAGGGCGTGTGCGAGTGGGCTCGGTCCATCGACGCGCGGGCGGTGACGCTGGGCGTGCGCGGCACCAACGCGCCGGCCATCGCCCGATACGAGCGCAGCGGGTTCGTGGTCGACGCCAACGGGTGCCGCACCGACTGCGACATGTCCATGGTGCGGTTCCTCACCGCCGTGTGAGTCAGGGCGGGTGCGTCAGGGTCGCACCACCGGTGAGAAGTGACTGCGCTTCACCGTCTTCATCGCCAACTGCGAGGTGAGGGTCTGCACGTGCGGCAGTCGCGCGAGGTGGTCCATGTACAGCGCCTCGAACGACTCGGCATCGGTGGTCGCGATGCGCAGCAGATAGTCGGGCTGGCCCATCATCCGCATCACCTCCACCACGTCGTCGATGGCATCGACCGCTGTCTCGAACGCGGTCATCGACTCACGAGTCACCTCCGAGAGCGTCACCCACACCAGCGGTTCGTAGGCCCGGCCGATGGCGCGCCGGTTGACGATGGCCGCGTAGCCCTCGATCACGCCGTCGGCCTCCAGCTGGCGCACGCGGCGCAAGCAGGGCGACGGACTGAGGCCCACGCGCTCGGCCAGCTCGAGGTTGGTCAGCCGGCCGTACTGCTGGAGTTGGTCGATGATGGCGCGATCGATGTCATCCACAGCAGATCATGCTAATCCTCAGCCGATCAGAGGCGAACTTCGCAATCACCGGCCGCTCACGGTCGGGCATACTCACTGCCATGGAACCTGTCTACGACGTGGTCTGGCCGAAGAGCCCGCAGGGTGGCCGGCGTCGGCGCGCGGCCGCTCGGGTGCGCTCGTTGGAGGGCGCCCGCATCGGGTTCGTGTGGGACTACATGTTCCGCGGCGACGAGCTGTTCCCCGTGCTCGAACGCGAACTGCGCGCACGATTCACCGACCTCGAGGTCGTGGGCTACGACACGTTCGGCAACGTCCACGGGCCACACGAGCATGCGCTGGTGGAGGCGTTGCCCGGCACGCTCGATGAGCACTCCATCGACGCGGTGGTGGTGGGCAACGGCTGTTGAGGCAGCTGTACGCCCGCCGTGTTGCGGGCATCCGTTGCAGCAGAAGCCGCGGGAGTTCCCTCGGTGTCGTTGGTGTGCGAAGGCTTCGAGCGTCAGGCCGCGGCCACGGCACGCGGGTTGGGGTTCGACGGGTTGCCGCTGGCGTTGATGCGCGGGCACGTCGACTCGCAGCAGTACGACGACATGATCGCCTCGTTCGTGGAGCACACCGTGCCGCAGGTGATCGAAGGGCTCACCCGCCTCGTCGACGACGGTGAGGCCGGGGTCGCGGAACCCAGTGCGTTGGAGGTGGCCGCCTCGGGCACCATCGACGAACTGAACGTGCTGTTCGCCGAGCGCGGGTGGAGCGACGGGTTGCCGTTCGTGCCCCCCACTCGCGATCGGGTGGAGGCGTTCATCATCCCCAGCGGGCACGACCCCTGGCGCAAGGTCGGCGTGGCCCGTCCGTCGGGGCGCGACATCACCGTCTGGTCGGTGGCGGTGAACGGTGTGATGGCCGGATGTCGCCCCGAGCACCTGCCGGTCCTGTTGGCCATCGCCGAGGTGTTCGCCGATGCGCACTACGGCGTGGAGCACTCGGGCAACACCACCGGTGCCGACCCGTTGGTGGTGCTGAACGGGCCGGTCATCGGCGACCTCGGGTTCAACCACGGGCAGGGCGCGCTGCGTGAAGGCGCGGCCGCGAACACCACCGTCGGTCGGTTCGTCCGGTTGTTCCTGCGCAACGTGTGCGGGTTCACGGCCGACGAGCACGACAAGGCCACGTTCGGCAACAGCACACGCGTGGTCCTGGCCGAGGACGAGGCTGCGCTGGCCGAGATCGGTTGGCCCTCGCTGTGCGCCGACTTCGGGTTCGAGTCGGGCACCGACGCGGTCACCATCGGGCGCATCAACAGCGGCCTCATCGTCGGCAGCGTGTACGGCTCGTCACCGGAGGAGATCCTCCCCTACCTGGCCGACGGTCTGGTACGGGTGACGGGCTGGGACCTCACCCACGTGTACGGGTTGGGGCAGGCCCAGTACCGGCCGCTGCTGGTGCTGTCGCCCGTGCTCGCCCGCGTGTTCGCTCGAGCCGGCTGGTCGAAGGACGATATGCGGGCCGCGCTGTTCCAGCACGCTCGCATCCCGGCACGGAAGTTCGAGCAGCTCATCGGCGAATGGTCGAACCTCACGGCCGGCCGGCGCACGCTCACCGAGTTGGCCGAGAAGGGTCTGGTGCCGCCCGTGTTCGCCGAGTCGGACGACCCGGACCGACTGGTCCCCATCGTCACGTCACCCGACAAGTTCCTCATCGCGGTGGCGGGCGACCCGAACCGCACCAACGCGTACGCGATGAGCCACGACGGGCCCCACGGCGACTGGACCGCGAAGGCCATCGACCGCACCTACTCGCAGGACCTGGTCTGCCGCGTCGACAACCGCGACGCCTGCAGCTGACCGGCGCCACTGCGGTCTACCGAGGGAGTTGCTCGCCGGCTTCCACCGCGATGGGCAGGTGATTCTCCGGCGGGGGCAGCGGGCAGGTGGCGAAGGTCGTGTAGGCACACGGGAGGTTGGTGGCGCGGTTGAAGTCGAGCACCACCGAGCCATCGGCTGCCGGTGCGGCGGTGTGCAGGCTGCGGCAGGCGGCGTAGGTGGTGACGCCCGAGGTGGTGTCGCGGAACAGCACCCAGAGCCCGTCGCCCGGCGGGTCGGTGAACACCACGAGCGACAGCGCGTGGCCGTCCAACGCGAACTCCACCGTGCCCGGCGATTCGAACAGGAGCTCCATGCCCTCCACCACCGCACCCACGGCGGCGGGCTTCGGCGCGTCGAAGGGGACGAAGCGTGCCGGCACCGCCCACCGTTCCTGCGGCGGGTAGGTGGGCGTCCCGCGATACGCCGCGAGGACGGGCGAGCCGGGGTGACGTGGGCGCACGATGTCGTGGCCGCCCCGCTTCGCGATCTCGATGGACGCATCGCCCCAGCCGACGAACACGCCCTCACCCTCCGGAACGACACCGACGTCGTACGAGCCACTCACCGGCCGACCGTCCACCACGATCTCCTCGCCCTCGGCGAGGTCCACGTGCACCCCGGACGCGTCGGTGCGCCACTCACCCGGCGCGTCGGTGAACCGCTGGGACGAGTCGTTCAACCAGTTGATGCTGGTGATGGCGAGGAAGCCGTGACGATCCGCCCGCTTCGCTTCGTGGCGAGCGTGCCACCGCTCCCACTCGTCGGTGAAGCGCTGGTCGTCCGCGGCGTCGTTCACCCGATCATTCTGGTTCGTGTCGGGCACATCGACGAAGGCGGTCGAGTCACGACCGCGCGTCGTGCACGAGAATCGCGATCTGCACCCTGTTCGTGACGCCGAGCTTGGTGAGCAGACGCGACACGTGCGCTTTGACGGTGGCCTCGCTCATGAACAGCGACGCCGCGACCTCGGCGTTGGAGGCGCCGGAACCCACCGCGATCGCGACCTCACGTTCCCGGTCCGTCAGCGATGACAGGCGTTGGGCAGCGGAGCGACGGCGATCTGTCATCTCGTCGCCGCCGAGATGCGAGAGCAGTGTGCGGGTGACCGACGGTGAGAGCATCGCCTCTCCTGCAGCGACGAGGCGCACGGCGTTGACGATCTCCGTGGGCGCCGTGTCCTTCAACAGGAACCCGTCGGCGCCGGCGCGGAGCGCGCTCATGACGTGCTCGTCGGCCTGGAACGTGGTCAGGACGATCACATGCGGCGGCGAGGCGAGACGGCGTACGGCCGACGTGGCGGCAATACCGTCCATTCCAGGCATCCGGATGTCCATCAGGACGACATCGGGTCGGTGCGCCCGCGCGGCGGCAACGGCTTCGGCCCCGTCGGCGGCCTCGCCCACCACCTCCATCTCCTCCGACGACGACAGGATCATCCGGAGACCGGCACGCACCAACGCGTCGTCGTCGACCAGCAGCACGCGGACCTTCACCACGGCAGGTCGGCCTCGACCACGAAGTCGCCGGACGCGTCCGGACCATGCACCAGGACGCCATTGGCCAGCGTCACCCGCTCCTGCAAGCCGAGCAGGCCGGTGCCGGAGCCAGGTAGCGCCGGACGGGTGTGGGCCCCCACTGCGGGCGGGTTCCGCACGCTGACGTGCAGTCCGCGGTTCGGCGCTCCGACCACCCGCACCTGAGCATGGGTGCCGCGAGCGTGCTTGCCGATGTTGGTCAGCGCTTCCTGCACGATGCGATAGGCGTCGCGACCCAACGGGCCGGGTGCGGCGGCTGCGTCTTCCACCTGCATCTCGAAGTCGACCTTCGCGCCGGCACGGCGGGTCTCCTCCACCAGGCGTGGAATGTCGGCCAACGTCGGTTGGGGCAACGTCGACGCCCAGTCCTGCCCCGGCTCCTCACGCAGTACACCGATCACGTCCCGTAGCTCTTCGAGCGCCTGGTGGGCCGTCGAGCGCAACAGCGCTGCACTCTCCCGTACCTGTTCCGGAGGCAGGTCGAGCGCGACCTCGAGCGCACCGGCATGCAGCGCCACCAGGGAGATGCGATGGGCGAGCACGTCGTGCATCTCCCGCGCGATGCGGGTCCGCTCGGCCAGGCGCGCACGTTCGGCGCGGGCCAGCTGATCGGCCTCGGCGCGTTCGGCACGGTCGCGCAAGGTGGAGAGGAGCTGACGTCGGGCGCGGATGAACATTCCCCACGCGATCGCGGCGGCCGCGAGCGCCACCGTCGGCAGCATCACCGACCAGGTGTTGGTCCGCCCGAGCCAGATCGAGCACACCATCGCCGATGGGACGAACAGCGCGGCCACGAGCAGGGCGGGCCGGACATGTCGGTGTATCGCCAGCGAGGACAGCGCGAACAGGCCGGCCACCGTGCCCGACGTCGAGAACGAGCCCAACAGGACGCACAGCAGTGCCACGCCGAACGGCCAGCGCCGCCGCCACCACAGTGAGGTGCAGCACAGCGCTCCGAGGACGGCGTCGACGGTCACCTGCCCCGAGGTCATCAGGTTGGCAGGGTCGTCCTTGGTGACGCCCAGGATGATGGCGCCGAGCGCAGCGGCGATGACGAAGGCAGCAGCGTCGACGGACCAGTCGCGCCCGGTCCTGGGCCCCACGATGTCGGGAGGAGCCGAGTCGCTCGGTGCGAGCATCGCCGTGGGGGCGGTCTGTGCCCACCATCTTCCAAGCCAGGACATGACCCGAGCGTACGTCTCCGGGCCCGCCGCGCACATCGACGAAAGTCGACATCGCACCCGACGAACGGCGAGACGTCAGGAGCGATTCGACGTCCTTTCGGACTGCGGATCGTGGCCGTGTGCCCGATGCGCCGCCGCATTGCGGTGTTCAGGCTGGAGACATGATCACGACAACCGCTCTCACCAAGAGCTACGACAAGGTTCCGGTCGTGCGCGACGTCTCGTTGCACTGCGAACCGGGCACCATCACCGGCTTCCTCGGGGCCAACGGCGCCGGGAAGTCCACCACGCTGAAGATGATCGTCGGGCTGGCGCGACCCGACCGCGGTGCGGCCACCATCGACGGGCGGCCGTTCGTCGAGTTGCCCAATCCGACGCGCGTGGTCGGGCTGCTGCTCGACGCGTCGGCGATGCACCCCGGGCGCAGTGGTCGGGCGACGCTCACGATCGCGGCGCGGATGGCAGGTGTCGACATCCGGCGGGTCGAATACCTGTTGGAACTCGTCGGGCTCGCCGATGCGGCGGACAAGAGGGTCGGGACCTACTCGCTCGGTATGCGCCAGCGCCTGGGCGTGGCCCAGGCCCTCGTCGGTGACCCAGCGGCGCTGATCCTCGACGAACCGGCGAACGGGCTCGATCCGGAAGGCATCGCCTGGATGCGAACGCTGCTTCGCGACTTCGCCGACCATGGCGGCACGGTGCTGTTGTCGAGTCACCTGCTCCACGAGGTGCAGGCCACCGCCGACCATCTCGTCGTCATCTCCAACGGTGCGGTGGTGACCGCTGGTCGGATGGACGATCTCCTCGCCAGCTCCACGATCCTCGTGCGCAGCCCCGTCCCCGGGGCCCTCGCCGCGGCACTCCAGATGGCGCAGATCGACTTCGTCGCCGGGCCGGGAGATGCGCTCACCGTGGACACAGCAGGAGGCCGCGTCACCACCGAGGTCATCGCAGGCATCGCCCGTGACCATCAGGTACTGCTCACCGAGTTGCGCCAAGCAGAGTCACACGGGCTGGAACAGCTCTTCTTCTCGCTCACCGCCACGGCAGCTCCGTCGCAGGAGGTCGCAGCGTGACCACGTCACTCTCCCCCAGCAGCCTCGGCTTGGCTGCGGCGCCGTCGGCACCGGCGCCCATCCCGTTCTCCCGGCTCGTGCGGGTCGAGTGGGCCAAGGCCACCGACACACGCGCCGCCCGCTGGCTGCTCGCGCTCGTGGCGCTGTCCACCGCCGGGATCATGCTCGTGCCGGTCCTCTCCCCGACCACCTTCGATCAGACCCACGCGAACTACCTCCGCGTGGCCGCGCTCGGGCTGACGATCCTGCTCCCGGTGGTGGCGATCCTGCTGCTCACCGGCGAATGGAGCCACCGCAGTGTCATCACCACGTTCACGCAAGAGCCGCGCCGCATCCGAGTGGTGAACGCCAAGCTGGCGGTGTCGCTGGTGCTGGGGACGGGTGGTGCAGTCTTCGGCGGGCTGGTCGCCGCGGCCGCCGTCGGGCTGGCATCGGCGTCGGGGCGCGCAGTGGACGCGGACCTGTCCGCCGGCGTCATCGCCGGCTATGTGCTCTTCGTGCTGCTCAACGTCCTCGCCGGTGTGGCCCTCGGGGCGCTGCTGCAGAGCTCGGCGACCGCCATCGCCGCCTCCTTCGCGCTCCCCGCCGGCGTTGCGGTGCTCGGCACCGCATCGACGTTCGTGTCGGACTGGATCGACATGTCGTCCACCTGGAACTCGGTGCTCGAGAACGACTGGGCCGGTCACGTGCCGCAGATCATGTTCTCGATCGTCTTCTGGGTGGCGATCCCGCTCGCCGCCGGCGTGGTCCGCACGGTCCGTCGCGACGTCACGTAGTCGACTGGGCAGCGGCCCTCGCCGTCGTGGTCCACGCCCTCGTCCCGTTCATGTCGGTGATTTCTCTGACGTGTCGCAGAAGGCCGTGTGACATGAACGGGTCGTCGGCGGGCCTCGTAAGCTGTCGGCCGTCGCCGGGTTAGCTCAGTTGGTAGAGCAACGCACTTGTAATGCGTAGGTCAAGGGTTCGACCCCCTTATCCGGCTCCGGTCACGCCGTGGTTCGCACCATTGGCGACAGCAGTTCGCGACGCAGCGCCACCAGCTTCGGTGCTGGCTCTGCGGCCGCCCACGGGTCGGCAGCGAGCGCGCGTTCGTAGCTCTCCCACTCGTGACGAACGCCGGCCAGGTCGCCGCGTTGGGCGTGCGCCCGCATGCGCAGGGCGATCAGCTCCTCGTGACCGCTCAACACCCTCAATCCCTGTCCGGTCGCCCAGAACACCCCATCGACGTCACCCACCGCGAGGTACCGGTGCGCCAACTCGATCGCCGCGCCGGTGGCCAGGAGCACGAGCGCCGACGAGTGCCCTTCGGCGTCGGTCCACAAGTAGTTGGTGCCGCTGAACGGCAGGCCGGTGATCAGTTCGAGACCGGGACGCAGCACCTCGATGGCCTCGTGATGTGGGCACCCTCGTGCGGCCGCCACCCTCGCCGCCAGCAGTTCGGCGTCGGTGACCACTTGGGGATGGAGCGGGAGGTCCTCGGTGAGGGTACGTGCGATCCACTCCTCGCCGTGGGGCGGCTCAGCCACCCGGGCCATCGCACGTCGAGCGTCACTCACCACATTGGCGAACGTGGCCGACCGCACCTCCAGGTCCCAGAGCGCGGTACGTGCCGCCGTACGTGTCGACCGCTCGCGATGCTGCGAGAGCCACACCGCCAGTTCGAGCGCCTTCGATCGGTCGAACGCCACGGACTCACCATCGCACGACACGACCTCCACCTGGCCGAGCACGCGCACCATCAGCGACCACTCGGGTTCCTCGAACGGAGCGTGGTTCACCGCTGGCGGCTCGAACGGCAGCGGTTGCTCCGCCTCGACGACGAACGCCCGCAACGACCGCACCACGCTGCGTTCGAGGCCGATCGGCAGCACCCGCACCCCGAGTGGTTGCAGCACGTGGCCGCAGCCGTCGAACTCGAGCCGGTACTCGGCGTCGACCCCCGAGAGCGCCATCCCCACCCCGCGGCGCGGCACCACTACGTCGTCATGTCCAACCGTCCCGATCACGACGGCCGGCTCCCACGCCTCTCCAGCCGTTCCCCGCACACGCAAGGCGAACGTCGACATCGTGTTCGTCGTCGCATAGCTCGCCAGGAGGTGCGCCTCGTGCTGCGCGCTGGCGAGATCGGGACAGTCGACGCCCCGGGTCCAATCGAGCACTCCATCGTCGAGACCTGCGGTGAACACTCGGCCGGCGTCGAGGAATGGCGACACCGACATCGACGCAGCCAGCGCCCTGAGAATGATGGACCCGTGCGGCGAGTCGATCGCGAGCACACCCACCGCCTCGAGATCGACGAAGAACTCGCCGCCGCCCTCGACGCCACCCAGATGGGCCAACGCAGGGCATGGCTGCGCACACTCGCGGGCCCCAGGTGCCAACTCCTCCAACAGCACGGTCGCCGGCAGGCACCACGTCGCTCCCGATGACTCCCATGCCCCCGATCGCGGCGTCGCTGGTCGATCGATGTACAGGAGCACTGCGCCGTCAGCCTCCAGTGACGCCGCCACGACGCAGGCGCGCTGGACCGCGAGGTCCCGAGCCGCGACGCGCAACGCGAGATCGAGCCGGGCGACGCGCTCACCCGCACCGATGGAACGCAGGAGCATCTCGGTCTCGGCCACGCCAGCGGCCGGTGGCGGCCAATGCTCGCCCACGTCGCTCGCCCGCAATCGCCGACGACGACGCACCTCCACCGCGGCGAGCGCGCCGGCGGAGAGCAACACCGCCGCCGTCAGCCCTGAGGTGCTCGAAGACGCCGGCCGGGGAACAGCGGACATCACCTGGTTGGGTGGCAGCGCGACACGGGGGCCCACCACCACAGCGTCCACTACTGGCGCCGGACGAGTCGTCTGCAACAGCGTGTCGGTGGCGCCGGTGGTCGCTCCCGTGCTCATCGTCACCAGCGCCGCGCCCGACAACACGGCCAGCCGGACCAGGCCGCGCACGAGCCGGCTCGGCCCGCGTTCGAGTGGCGCGACCGGTTCTCGACGAACGACGCGCTGAGCGACATGCCACAGTTCGGCCAGCGCGGTGACCGCGAACCACGCCCAGAGGACGACGAACAACACCGTGCCCACTTGCACGACCAGCGCGCCGTCCACACGGCCAGTGGTCCACAGGGAGCGCCAGTGTGACACCGAGAGCTCGGGCAGCCCGACGAGCACGATCACCGCCACCGGCAGTACGACCAACAGGCCGACGAGGAGCAGCGCTGCGCCGACGCGAACAACGAATCGCGACAACGCGCTCATCCGGACTGCGCTCCCGAATACACGACACGCGCGACGCCGGTGGCCCGCACGGTCATCGTCGAACGTCCACCCAACACCAAGAACACCGTGCGCCGCCGCTCGGTGACCGTCACCCGCACCGAGTCGGGCGTCACCTGGACCTCCACGTCGACCGTCGCGACACCGGCTCGAGTGGCGTAGTCGATCGCTGCGTCGCGAGCGGCTGTCGGGTCGAAGCCGCTGACCGGTGTCGCAGTCGCGACCGCGGCGCGGGCGGCCGCCTCCGCGGTGTTCGACGCGTGTCGACGCGCCGCCATCGCTCGCCCGCCGTCGACCACGAGGCCGGCGCCGGCGAGCACCATCACCAACATGATGATCATCACCACCGAGATGGAGCCACGGTCTCTCACCTTCATCGCTGGTACCGATCCACGGGCTGGGTGTCGCGCATCACCACAGTGCGGCGTCCCGGCGACCACACGCCGGTGAGCGTCTGGTTGTCGACGGTGCAGGCCACTTCCACCGTCACGGTGCCGCCTTGCCAGGCTCCCGTGGCCGACGACACCCAGGTCATGATCGTGCGGGGCGAGCACCTGCGCGACAACGACGACTCGGACACGACGTCGGAGATGGCCACTTCGGCCGCTGCGGGATTGGGGGCCATCGACGCGGCGCGTGCCGCTGCCTGAGCGGTGTTGGTGACCTCCACGCCTGCGGCGTGCAATCGACCGAGGAAGCCAAGGAACACGACCGACACCACACAGAAGATGAGGAGGTACATCATCTCCACCGGCGTCGCCACACCGCGATCGCGATCGACGTTCACATCCGCCACCTCATCCCTCCTTCGGCGCCGACTCACTGACGCTCGCCTGGAATCCCGCGGCCGCGCCGAGTACGCCGGGCGTCCGTCCAGTCACCGTCACCACCACGACCGGGCCATCGGCGCAGGTGGCCTGCGCGTCGCGACCCCACGCTCCGGCGTGGGCTTGCACCATCTGCAGGGCCGCCGCGATCCCGCCCTCGCACGTGCCGTCGAACGCTGCAGCAACCCTGGCGCCCTCCGCGGCCGCGTCGTCGAACACGTTGCGTGCGTGCCAGTACGTCACCGCCTCGAACACGAGCAGCAACGCGAAGAGCGCAGCCATGAGTCCGAACAGCATCTGCACCGACACGTCGACCGCACCACGATCGGTGTGTCGAGCCGGTCTCACGGCGCCACGGGATCCGGCACGTTGCTCTTGGCCTGGTTGAACTTCGACACGAAGAAGGCCGTGGCCGCCAATGCGACCACGATGCCGACCGCGAGCCAGATCATCTTGGTGACGGCTTCGTCGACGCCTTCGTCGTCCGCTCGGTGCTCCCACGCGTCGCGCATTCGTGTCTGCACGGTGCCGTACGCGAGTTGCATCCACACCGCCAGTGGCAGCAGGTGTTCGTTCATTGAATTCTCCTTCTGTCTGTTGAGTTCTCTTGGCGACCTGGTCGAGGCCACTACCCGCCGAACGCATCGGTGATTCGCTGCGCGAGCGGGTAGGCCAAGAACACGATCGTGGTGACCACGAAGCCGATGGTGGGGCCCGAGAGATTCGCGTTGGCGCGGTCGGCCTCGCGCTCCAATTCGTCGAGCGCCTTCGCCCGCATCGAGGCGGCGAGGGTGGCGGCGGTGTCACTGATGGACACACCCTGCAGTCCCTGCCGCTCCACCGAGTGCGCGAACTCACAGAGCTCGCGCACCTCGCACCGCTGCCCGAACGCATCGATCGCGTCCCACACCGGCACGCCACGCTGTGGCGCTGTCGCAAGATCCGACCGGAAGTACTCGAACGCCTCACTCGAACCGACGGACAACGCGAAGCGGATGGCCTCCTCCACGCTCTGGTCCGTCGTGAGACCCACTGCCACCAACTGAATGAAGTCGTTCGCCGCCTGCCGAAGTTCTCGACGCCGACGCTCGATCCGCGTGGACACGTCGTGCCACATGATCCATCCCGCCAACATCGGCAGCACGACCACGAGTGCGAACCACCACGGCGTGGCCGGCAGCAGACCCGTCGTCGTCAGCGATGCGATGGCGGCAACAGCGGCGAACGCCATGATTCCCGCAGCGAGCACGACGCGACCGACCACCGCCGACGGGGTGAGGTCCACCAGTTCGAGCGATGTGCCGAAGTGACGCTCCACCCACGCAGTCGTCGCGCCGGTGCGCGCTTCGGATGCTTCGCCGTACATCTTCGAACGCGCCGACGCCAAGGACCTCGGCGACCGATCCATCGCACGGGCGAGACACCACAGCGCGGCGCCGACCAGCAGCGCGAATGCGGCGCCAGTTTGGAGCGTGCTCATGACACACGCTCCGCGTGCTCGACCCGCCGACGGCGTGGCAGGTCGTAACGGCAGAGCGATCGCAGCCACAGCACGCACCCCAGCCACATGGCGAGCGGGATGAACAGCACCACCTGCCCGACCGGCGTGTCGTACGGGTCCAACAGATCACCGCCGGCGAAACGCAGGTACGCCACCAGCAGCGCGCCGATGACCACCAACCGTTTCATGCTGGTCTGGTAGATGGCTCGAGTGCGGTCGATGCGCTCGCGGGCGGTCACCTCGTCGCGAGCGGCGGCGGCCAGCGCCTGCACGGTGCCGTAGAGACGCCCCGCCGATGTGGACCCACCGACCACCAGGCACAGTGCAGCGATCGCCGCATCGGAGGTGGGATGAGCGAGATCGTCGGCGAGATCCGCGAGCGCGTCCTCTGTCCGGTAGCCCTGTCGGCGCCGGTGCACGAAGTGACGGAGCGGCCCGGCAATGGCGTTCGGCGGGCGCGCTGCCACGTGCTCCAGCGCCTCCTCGGCACCCATCGACGACCCACGCAGCGTGTCGCGCAGGTCCTCCAACCATTTGGCGATGCCCTCCACCCGGGCCCGCTCCTCTGCCGCGCGATCGTCGTGCAACAGCCGTCCCCACAACAGCACCAGCCCGCCGACGAACACCGCGAGCAACACCCAGCGAGTGAGCAACAGCGTGATGAAGCCGGCAGCGATCGACACCGCCACTCGCCCGCCACCCAGCCCGTCGAGCATCGACGGCGTCGACGCCTGCGGGGTGGAAGTCGTGGGGGCGAACGCGCGCGAACCGACAACGATCGACGCGGCGAGCAACAGGCACACCACCAGCGCGACTCCGGCGGCCGGCAACGCGGTCATGAGGCCGCCCCAGCCATTGTCGGAGCCGCACGCAAGGGACGATGAGTGTCATCGCCCGAGTGCCACCAACGCGCGGAGAAGAACGGGTCGGAGGCCATCAGCCGCTCGAGCATGTACCGCTGCGGCTCCGATGCTGGGCGGGCACGAGGGTCGGGCGCGTCTCCACGGGAACTGAGCAACCGGTGCATGATGAAGCGGGCGCCGTCCTCCTCCACCGACGGCGCGGCGATCTCGGTGACGTACCGGCCGTGCCGGTTGTCGCCGGTGACGTGCACCACGAGGTCGACGCTGCGATACACCTGCCAACGAGCCATTCGAAGCTCGGTGCCGCTGTGATAGGCGATGAGTTCAGCGAGCCGCTCGATGCCGTCCTTCGCCGAGCCGCCGTGCACGGTTGCCATCGCGCCCTGCCCGATGGACATCGCCTGGACGAGCGCGAAGCCCTCTGCCCCGCGCACCTCCCCCACGACGATCCAGTCGGCCCGCGTGCGTACCGCCGGAACCATCATGTCGTGGCACGAGATGCCGACACCGTCGCTGGTGCTCGGCACACGCGCTTGGTAGGCGTGGACGAAGCGGTGGATGCCCATCGACGCGACATTGAGCTCGAAGTCGGTCTCGACGGTGACGATGACGTCGTTCTCGTCGACCTCGTTCAGGAGCGCTCGCAAGAGCGTGGTCTTCCCCGAGCCCATTCGTCCACAGACGACGATGTTCATGTCGGCTGCCACCGCTGCCCGGAGCAGCGCCGTGCCGGCTTCATCGATCATCCCCCGCTCAGTGAGGTCGTCGAGCGACATGCCGAAGACGGCTGCTCGGCGAATGGTGACGAGTGGGCGCTGCACCACATCGAACCCCTCCCCGTGGAACCGCACGCCCGGCTCCAGTTCGAGGTCGACGAAAGGATTCTCGCGGTTGAACGGTCGCCGCCGGGCGGTCGCCGTGTCGTAGATGATGCGTTCCAGATCGCGGTCGCGTCGCACCAACGGTGGCAACAACTGCTGCGTGCCGTCACTGCGCTCCACGCGCACTGGATCGGCGCCAAAGACCAACACATCGGTCACCTTCGGATCGCGCAGCACGTTGAGCAGCCGCGGCAGACCGAAGATCTCGGACACCACCAGATCCACCAGTCCGGTCCGCTCGTCCTCGGACAGCGGCGCAAGCCTGGCATTCATCCGCTGCTGCTCCAGTTCGGGAAGCACCATGCGTTGCAGCACGTCTCGTGTGATGCCCTCACGGAGTTCGCGCTCCGACGGTGACTCGTCGCGCCCCGGCACCGGTAGACGATCACCCCACTGTCGACGAACATCGGCGACGAGCACGTCGAGTTCTTCCTCGGTCATGACACCGTCGCCTCCTGTCGCATCAGCGAGTCGGTGAGGTCCCGAACGGCGTCGACCAGCGCGTTCCTGCGCAGTCGCCGGTCGTCGATCTCCGCACCCCGGTGGATGAGGTCCACCGCGGCCGGGTCCCACGGCAGCCACGCATCCCAGTGCTCGGAGCGCAGCGTGGACCGGGCGAACCCGAGCCCCGTCGGCGCGTCGACCACGACGACCCGCACTTCAGCCTCGTCCAACCCCGGGTCGCTAGCGGACACACGTCCGGCGGCCTGCACCCACTCCGCCGTGGACACCGCGGAACTCACCTCGGGCGAGGTGACGAGCAGGACCACGTCGGCCATGGCGAGGACGGGACGCGCAGGAGTCCCCGCACGCACTCGCCCGATGTCGATCACCACGGATCCCGGGAGGTCGTGCAGTGCCGGCACCCACGGCACCCGAGGCGCGTGACAGGCATGGCCGCGGAACGGATCGGCCGGCGTGGTGACGAGGTGCAAGCGACCGCGATGTTGCGCCACGGCGTGCAGAGACTCCGCAGGGGTGGTGAGCTCCACCGGGAATGCGACGCGCTCCAGACCGCCCAGCTCGTGAGGAGCGAAGATCATCCGGCCCGACAGGGTGCCCCCTGCGGGGTCGGCCTCGACGAACCACGCCTCGTCGTGCTCGGCGATGGATGCAGCGACGAGCAGCGCCACCGTGGTGGCACCGACACCGCGCCAGGAGGTGACGGCGATGATCATGACGCCGCCCCCACGCTCTGACCGACCAGTACGAGTTGGTCGGTGGCCGCGAGTTGCGCGACGGCGACGGCACTTGCCTCGGCCACTGCGAGGGTGAACGATGCATCGCCTTCGGCCGTGACGGCGGAGTCGATCACACGCACGGGTGTGGGCTCGGTCGCGCCACCGGGGGCCATGGGCGCCGCGAGCGCCAGATCACCATCGGCGAGGCCGGCGGGGTAACGACCTGCCGCGAGCACCACCCCGACACTTCGTTCGCCGGGAGCGAGCAGCGGCTCGTCGCGCCACATGCCTTTCTGCACCAGGGCGCCGATCTCGAGGTCGACGGCAGCGATCCGACCGACGAGCGCATCGAGCGACTGGGCCGGCACCAGACCCGGCACCTGGGTGTCGCTCGCCACTCCAGTGACAGTGAGATCCTCGATCGTGAAGGCCTGGCCCGACGGGACGGCGCGAGCGACCTGCACCACCTGCACCCGCTCGGCAGCCTGTGACAGCGCCCACGCCACGAGCACGCCGGCCAGCACCACCAGCGCCGCGCCCAGCGCCAGCCATTGCGTGCGCACCTTCCCCTGGATCCTGCGATTCGTCTTCATGACCACCATCCCGATGAGGTTCCGAACAACGCGACCACCCAGCCGACCCACAGCGACGGGCCCAGCGGGACCCGCGCTCGGTGGGACAGCAGTCCGTACGCGGCCGCCACGAACGAGGTGACCGCCACGGCGACCGGCGCCGCGATCAGCGCCACCGACCCGGCGCTCGCCCCGATGACGAGTGCGGCTTTGACGTCGCCCATACCCACACCACGAGTCAGGCGGACGACGAGCATCGACGCCCCTGCGATCGCGCCCCCGAGCACCGAGGCCAGCACGACCCACGGATCACCGGTCGACGCGGCACCGACCACGGCGATCGTGCCGCTCAGCAGGAGGAGACGATTCGGTAGGCGACGCTCGTGCACGTCGACGAGCGCGGCGGCTGCGAGGAGCATGCCCGCTCCTCCGCTTGCGAGACGGACAGACATGGAACTGGGCAACGCCTGCGCCACGAGCACGGCGGTCACCGCCGCAGCGATGACCGCGCGCCTGGTTCCGCGTGCCGCCTGTTCCCAGGCCATTTCCAGCCGCCCCATCGCCGAGGGGACGGGCGTTGCCGCCGCGACAGTGCCCATGATCGAACTCTCCCGTACCACCCACGGTACTCGCACGGTTGCTCTCCGTGAAGGGGTTGACAAGCTGCCTCGACGTGCCATCGACCACACTGGGCACAGCGAGATCGACCGATCGGCAAACGTCGACGACGAGCGGTGCCGCCCGTTCGGGCCCGGGAACCGGCAAAATGGGTCGGTGCGCACTCTGATGCGGGTGGTTGCCGTCGTGGCACTGACGTTGGCGGGCAATTCGCTGGCCATCAGCTCGGCGCGGGCCGAGATCCCCGAGCTCGGTGAGTGCAAGGCCGATGCCGAGCTGCGCGTGGGGTCCACCGGCACCAGCGTCTTCTGCGTGCAGTGGGCGCTGTTGTGGCTCGGCTACTACAAGGGCCTGGTGAACGGCGTGTACGACCAGGCCACGGCGAACGCCGTCATCAACTTCCAGATCGAGAACCCGCCCCTCACGGTGAACGGCAACTCCACCGGTCAGACCCTCATCGCGATGAGTATCTACTCGGGTGTCGACAACGCGCCGCCGCCGGCGTGCCTGGCCGATGCGCCGGTCGAGCCGGGCGATCGCGGACCGTCCACCGAGTGCATCCAGCAGGTGCTCGCCGGGCAGGGCCTGTTCAACGGCAAGGTCGACGGCAGCTACGGCAAGGACACGCAGGAAGCGGTGAAGGCGTTCCAGTTCTCCAACCCGCCGCTCAAGGCCAACGGCGTGGCCGACAGCTCCACCCTGGCCGCGATGGGCGTGTGGAGCGGGTTCAGCAACGAGGGTGGTGGTATCCCCATCGACACCAACTGGTGGCCGTCGCCGTTCCAGGCCGAGCCCAACTTCCGCGTGGTGCAGGGCATCCCCGTGTTCGGCAACCACCGCTACTGCAGCAAGGCCGACGCCGACACCATCGCCCTCGAGTTCGCCAAGGACGGCGCCGACGTGTCCACCCAGCAGTTCTTCATCTACATCGCGTCCCGCGAGGGTGGCTGCAACTACCAGGCGGTGAACATCAACCCCGCCACCAAGGACGACTCGCACTGCACCTTCCAGCTCAACGCACTGGCCGGCATGTTCGAGCCCAGCGCCGAGCTCGGCCGCCGCGGGTGGACCAAGGACAACGTGAAGCAGAGCATGCAGAACTGCGCCGACGCAGCCAGCGACCTGTGGGTGTTCTGTGCCCGCGGCCCGTGGACCCCGCCGTACAGCTGCACCCCGCCGTGGGCCGGCGACCTCGGCCCCGAGGGCGACGCGTAGCCGCGATCACCGCGCGACTCACCAGGTACCAGGTGGGACCCGACGACCTGCCGCGATAGTCTTTCGCCCGCCAGGAGAGGTGCCCGAGTCAGGTCGAAGGGACCGCACTGCTAATGCGGGGACCACCTTTAAAGTGGTCCGTGGGTTCAAATCCCACCCTCTCCGCGTCAACGATCGGTCCGGTGATTCGTCACCGGACCGATCTCGTTTTCGGCCTCACCAGTCCGCCTGCAACGAGCGGCGGACGTCCTTCAGCAGGAGCACCAGGTGCATCGGGTCGGTGGGGCTCGCCATCAGCTCCGGCACCACGTGGAGGTACCAGGCTCGAGCGGCCTCGCTCTCGGCGTGGATGAGCAGTCCACGACAGCCGATGGTCGGGTCGAGATCCAGCAACCGCAGCACCACGTCGCGCAGCAACGCCGACCCGAGGCCGCGGCCCCCGTGATCGGTGTGCACAGCGAGCCTGGCGAGCAGCGCGACCGGTTGCGGATAGCGACCCGAGCCCGCGCGCAGCCGGCCCGGTGCTGCGTAGACCGTGAGTTCCGCCATCCGCCACGCGAAGTACGCCACCACCTCGTCGGCACCCTCGACGGTGACGACGAACACCCGCGTGGACTCCGCGGCGTGCGACGGTCGGGCGAACCGCTGCAACCAGTCCTGCTGCTCGGACGACGAACAGCGGAAGTCGTCGACCCGGTGTCGTCGCTCCAGCGGCACCGGCGCCCGGTACCGCGAGCTCACGAGGTGAACGGCGTCGGTCGGTCGAGCAGGCGGCGAAGCCCGGGGAGGTCGCGTGCCGGTCCCTCGGTGATGCGGTCCCACTCGGCCGCGCCCGCGGCATCGAGCACGAACCGATCGCGGTCGGCCAACACCCGGCGTGCCGCATCGGTGGCGTGCCCGACCACGAAGGTGGTGAGATCCGTCCCCTCGAGTTCCACGGCGCGTTCGATGAGCGCGCGGTCGTCGGCGGTGGTGCGCACCTCGATGCGGGCGACTCGGGCACGTGTGCTCACCTGCAGTTCCTCCTGCTCTCACATCAACTGTACGGACATCGTACGGACACGCCGACCACCGCGCCACCCCGATGCATGCTCGGTCACCGTCCGTCATACAGTTGACACACTGTTGCGTTTTGATGACAGCCGAGATAGACCATCACGGTCTGAAAGGCCGAAAGCCCGGGCGGGTTCGGAAGAGGTGACACTGTGTTCGAGGACCACGACGAGGAGTTGGAGTTCTGGAGCCGTGTGCCAGACGGTCGGTTCGACCGCTTCGCCGCCCGCCGCCAGCAGGCCAAGTCGGCCAAGGCGGCGGCCAGCGCCGCCCGCCACCCGGCTCGCCCGGTGGGCAGTCGCACACACGACGGCATGTCGGTCGACGACACGCGGTCCATCCCCGTGGTGCCGGTTCCCGGCATGGCCAAGGTGAAGGACGCCACCCAGCACGTCGATCCCCTGCTGCGCCGTGCCGGTGCGCTGGCTGTCGCCATCGCCCTGCTCGTGCCCGTCGCCATCGCCCTGCGCTCGGGTGACGACAGTTCCACCGTCGCACCGGCCGCCACCCTCGCCGCAGTCGTCTCGGTGGCCCCCGCGGCTGTGCCGGCATCAGCCGACACCGTCGCCCCTGCACCGGCAGCTGCGCCGGTCGCCGAGGCCACGGTCGCCACCATCGACATCGATGCCCTCCCCGAGGCCATCCCGGTGAACACCGAGGCCCCGAAGTCCACCCAGGCCGAGGTCGCCGCCGCGCCCGCCACCGCCGCGGCCGTCCAGCCCACCGCTGCGGCCACGCCGCAAACCAAGGTGGAGAGCGCGCCCGCCGAACGACCCACGTGTGTGAAGAAGTACACCGTGCAGGCCGGCGACGCCTGGATCTCCATCGCCAAGAAGGCCGGTGTCACCACCAAGGAACTGCTGAAGGCCAACGCCGCCACCAGCTCCACCGCCATCTACCCGGGCCGCGACATCTGCCTGCCGGCCAACGCCACCACGCCCACCGTCGCAGCGCCCACCACCACGGCGAAGCCGACGCAGAAGTCGGTGGCACCCAAGCCCACCACCCCCACCACGCCGTATGTCGCCCCGCGGAGCTACTCGAAGGCCGAGGTCGCTCAGATCATCCGCGAGGTGTGGCCCGACGACCTCGAGGAAGAGGCCATCCGCATCGCCACCCGCGAGAGCAACCTGGTGCCCACCGCCAAGAACTACTGCTGCTACGGCCTGTTCCAGATCTACTACAGCGTGCACCAGCGCTGGCTCGCCCAGATGGGCGTCACCAGCGCCAACCAGTTGTTCGACCCCCGCACCAATGCGCTCGCCGCGCTGGTGCTGTGGAATCGCTCGGGCAGCTGGGCCCCCTGGAAGCTCTGAGGCGAAACCGGTAGCCGAAGGCCGGTGGCGCCTCTACACTTTCCACCCGCAAGCGCTCGTAGCTCAATGGATAGAGCATCTGACTACGGATCAGAAGGTTAGGGGTTCGAGTCCCTTCGAGCGCGCTGACGACAGACGGCCTCGCCCTTGGGCGGGGCCTCTTTCGTTCTCCGGCCCCGCCGCCCTCCGAGTGCCACATCGCCGATCCGAGTGGCACCCGACCAATCGAGTGCGTACTCGCATCCCGGGTGCGAGTACCCACTCGGATCACCAGTCGGGGTGAGACGAACACCGTCGCCGATGACCGAACGGTGGGCGACGACTAGTCTGCGCACGTGGTCGATGTGGCAGTCGTGACGGAACCGGAGGTCCTCGACGCGCCTCCTCCCACACCGCCCCGACACGCACTGCACGTGCGCGGCAACACCTATCCCGTGATCCTGCCGAAGCTGCGCGACTCGCGGCTGCACGTGGCCGCGGTGGTCATCACGCTGCACACGCTCGGCCAGGTGGGGCTGCACTTCCGGGTGAGCGTGCCGCAGATCCTGTCGGCCATCCTCACGTGCGCGGTGATCGACGTGATCATCACGTTCAGGAAGACGAAGTCGTTCGTGTGGCCGGCCAGCGCGATGCTCACCGGCAGCGGCATCGCCCTCATCCTTCGGGTGCCGGGCACGCCGCTCGACGACCACTGGACGTTCTACAAGTGGTACATGTTCGCCGGCATCGCTGCCTTCTCGCTGGCCACCAAGTACATCGTGCGCTACCGCGGCTCGCACCTGTTCAACCCATCGAACGTCGGACTCGTGCTGTCGTTCATCGTGCTCGGCACCACGCGCGCCGAGCCGCTCGACTTCTGGTGGGCGCCCATCACCGATCCGTACATGATCGCCGCCTACGCGGTCATCCTGGTCGGCGGTTCGCTCATCACCCGCCGGCTGCGACTGCTGGTGATGGCGGTCGCCTACTGGCTCACGTTCTCCGTCGGCATCGGGTTGCTCTCTGCCTCGGGCCACTGCATCACGGCCCGCTGGGCGTTCACGCCGGTGTGCGGCAGCGAGTTCTTCCGGGTCATCGTCACCTCACCCGAGGTGTTGATCTTCATGTTCTTCATGATCACCGACCCCAAGACCGTGCCGGCGGGTCGGGTCGGTCGGGTCACGTTCGCACTCCTCGTCGCGGTCACATCGGTGTTGTTGATGGCGCCGCAGACCACCGAGTTCGGCAGCAAGGTGGCCCTGCTGGGCAGCCTCACCCTCGTGACCGCGTTCCGCCCACTGTTCGACCGCCTGGTGCCCGCGCCCGGCTCCGACGATGACCACATGCGCGTGTTCCTCCGCCGTCTCGCCACCGGCGCCAGCGGCACCACGAGCACGGCTGCCCGATTCGCACGCGTGGCACTCGTGACCGCAGCGGTCGCCGCGGTCGGCGTGGGCGTGGTGGCCGCCGGCACCTCGGCCCGCGGCCTGTTCGACGACGAGGCCGCCGACGTGCTCGGCCGTGTGCCCACCGACGTGAACCCGGCCACGTTCCCCACCATCACGGTGGACCAGGGAGTGCTCGACTGGAACCACGAGATCTCCGGTGAAGGCGCGCAGCAGATCGTGCTCACCCTGGCCGAGAACCTGCAGCTCGAGAACCAGGCCCTCCTGCGCGCCGACGCCGACATCCTCACCGCGGTCGACCACGGCGACCGGCTGGAGGAGATGAAGGGCCGCCTGTCCGACGCCGCCACCACCGGCCTCACCGTCACGCGCGACTATCAGATCGACGACGTGCACGTCACCCTGCTGGTGCCGTTCGGCGTGCAGGACGGGCTGAGCCTCGGACTCGAGTCGCGAGGCATCGTCACCGAGACCACGTTCGACGCCGACGGCAACGTGCAGGACACCTCGTCCTCGCCGTTCGCCACCACCTTCGTGATGCGTCGAGCGACCGGCGACCGGTGGTTGAACGTGTCCGAGCTGCCCCTGGGCGACTGACGCCGTGGCACGTACAACCCACGCAGCAGTGATCGGCGCTGCCCTCGCACTGCTCGCCGGCTGCGGAGGATCCGACGAGTCGTCGAGCGGGGCACCTCGCTTCGTCGACGAGGCGACATCGGCCGGCATCGACCACGTGTACGCCGGCGAGTTCGAGTTCTTCGTCGGCGGTGGCGTCGCCGCGTTCGATTGCACCGGCGACGGCAAGGACGAGCTGTACTTCGCCGGCGGCACCAACCCCGCCGCGCTCTACCGCAACGAGAGTCCCACCGGTGGTGCGTTGCGCTTCACCGCGGTTCCCTCGTCAGTGACCGACCTCACCGAGGTGACCGGCGCCTACCCCATCGACATCGACAGTGACGGCGTCACCGACCTGGCCGTCCTGCGGCGAGGCAGCAACGTGCTCCTGCGCGGGTTGGGCGACTGCGCGTTCGAGGACGCCACCGAGGCGTTCGGCATCGACGGTGGCAACGACTGGACCGTTGCGTTCAGCGCGACGTGGGAGGGATCGAACGCGCTGCCCACACTCGCGTTCGGCAGCTACCTCACCATCGAGGACCGCACGAAGTGTGGGGACAGCCGGTTGCTCCGACCCGTGGACGACGCTGCCTACGCCGACCCGATCGCCCTCTCACCTGCGTACTGCACGCTGTCGATCCTGTTCAGCGACTGGGGTGGCTCGGGCCGACGCGACCTGCGCGTGGCCAACGACCGGCACTACTACCGCGAGGGCAGCGAGCAGCTGTGGCGCATCGCATCCGACGAGCCGCCGCGCGAGTTCACCGAGGCCGACGGCTGGAAGCAGCTGCAGATCTGGGGCATGGGCATCGCCAGCCACGATCTCACGGGCGACGGACTTCCCGAGGTGTTCATCACCAGCCAGGGTGACAACAAGTTGCAGACGCTCGAGGCGGGCCCCGACCGGCCCACGT
>JACQZZ010000019.1 GCA_016213625.1 Actinomycetota bacterium | reverse complement strand
GGGAACCTGACCGGGAACATCGCCGGGAACCCCAAATCGCACGATCGCCTCCGACAACCCAACGCCCAGGAGGCCACCATGTATCTCAGTACACAGCTCCGAACACTCGAGCAGACCCTCGCCGACCAACCACTCCCACGCAACTGGCCCGCCGACCAACCGGCGTTCGATGGAGTCGACAACATCGGCGGGCTGATCAGGGTGCTGCGCGACTTCACCCGCCAAGACCGGGCGGACAGAATCGTCCTCGCCCTGCTCGACATGCCCGTCGGCCGACGACCCCACGTGGAACCCAACACCGTTCTGCTGATCGCGCTGTCCAGCCGACTGCGCGCCGCACACCGTGGCATGCCCGCCGAATCCAGCGACGATCTCCTCGCGGACCTCGCAGCCCTGTTGTGCGAGCCGGGCCTCGCGGTCAGTCTCGAAGGGCGCGGCCGTCTGTGCGAGGTGCTTACCCGACGCGCCGGCCGCCGACACCAACGCCGCTACGCCACCCGCCAACGCCATGCCGACCACTTCACACCCACGGACGCCCACCACTTCGACTGGATGATCGGCACCAACCTCCACGGCGAACAGGAAGACGCGATCGTCAACCGGCTGGCGCTCTCCGACTTCCGAACGGCCGTCAACGACGGCATCGACCGAGGCGAGATCAGCCTCACCCAATGGACCCACTACATCAACGGCGTCCTCATCCCCGCACTCGACCTGCCCGAACCACCGGCAAGGCCGAACACTCGGATCAACATCCCCCGCGCCCGACACAGCGTCGCCAACTACATCCACCAAGCACTCGCCGCGTGACCTCACGCAGGAGTACCCCACCCCTACCGATGGGGCGTCTGTGACGGTGCGCGGCGAGGGTGCGCAGGTGGCAGTAGTCGAACGACAATCCAGATGCTCCGAGCAGACGGTTTCGGGGACTGAAGGCGCGGCGACGGATGTCCGCGTCTGAGCTCTCCTGGGTACGCGAAGCGACCGGCATTCCGCATCGAGTTACTCAGCTTCGTCGTTCTCGCAGTCACGGCAGATCGACGATCCCGAGTTGAACGCGTTGTGCAGGAAGCACCTTGGGCAGAGCGGGTGCCGAATTGGCTGGTCGCAGCCGCACGAGCCGCAGCTCCAGCACCGACGGCCGCGGCACAGGTCGCACCAGTTGACGTTGCGCTCCTCCCCGCAGCGCGGGCAGAAATCTTCCTTGTCCTTCCACGCCGGTTCGATGTCTTCCAGGATGTCGAACCGTCCATCGCTCGGTCGGTCGGTGAGAACGGCGAGTGCGAGGTGCTCGTGGATGCGGACGGTGTCGCAGTACAACTGTTCGCCGTAAGGCAGGTTCCAGCGGAAGGTGTCTTTGATCGCACGCTGCCGGTCCGTGTCAAGCGCGCGGGCCAGCGGCCCGCCCCCACTCACATCGCTTCCGCGGGGCCACCGGCGGCTGCCGACTCGGCTGGATGTCGCCGCGAACGCGACCTCGCCGGGTGTGCGGATGAGAAGGACCGCCGCTTTCGTTGTGGCAGCCTCGGCGGCGCGGACGGCAACTGCTTCCCAACTCGCGGTTGACGCGTCCTTGAGCGCGATGACCTGGTCCGCGCGAAGTGCCGCCGGCTCGAGCGTGCGATCAACGATGTGTTGCGGGATCAGGACGCGCCCGGCGAAGCCGTGGCAGACGGACTCCTCGGCCTTGATCGCACCGAGGGCCGACCCGCCAATTGCGTCGAGGTCGTCGAGCAGTTCCGAGGCAGCGGTGGCAAGGAGGTGGTGGCCGAGCTCGTGGAGGATCGTGAACCGTGCTCGCGCAGGGTTGACGTCGTCGGCGTACAGGATCCATGGCCGGGTTGGATCAACGTTGGTTTCGTAGAACCCGTCGATGGAGCACTCGCCGGCCGACAGTTCCGCGGCAGGGAGGCTGCGAACCCTCACCGGCGCGAAGTAGAGCTCGACGGCAGCAGCGGGGTCTTCGCGGGCTAGATCGTCGATGTACGGCGCGGCGTACTCGACGAGTGCCTCGACAACCGCCTCGATGGTGGGTCGCTCGACTCGCTCGCTGTGCGCCATGTGCGATGGCTACTCGTCGGCGAGGATCAGGGAGTAGACGTCAAGGAGGCGACGCCAGTCCTCCTCGTTGGGCTCACCGGTGCTGCGGCGCGGCGCGGAGACCATCCCGATTAGCAGACGTTGGCGCATCTCGTCTTGAGAGCACGAGTGCTCCTCGGCAAGTCGCCGGACGGCGCTCTGGAACCGGGGGGTCTTGGCGAACTGGAGTAGCGACGGCGGGGCCTGGGCCAGTGTTAGATCTCCGCCCGCGCTCTGCTCGCCGTCCGTGACCAGGTCGCCGAGCGGCATGTCGAGCGCGGCGGCGATGGCTCGTAGTGCGTCGAGCGTTGGGTTGCCTCGCCCTCGTTCGAGGTTTGACACGTACGGAAGCGAGAGATCAGCCCGTTGAGCGACAGTCGCCAATGTCAGCCCTAGGCCGACACGGCGAGCACGAATGCGATCTCCCAACAGGGGTGTCTCAGGCACACGTCTATTCTATCAGGATAGACCAAGTTGCGGCCTCTTCCGTCAGGCTGTATCCTGTGAGAATAATGAAGAGCCTTACCTCTCCTGTGGTGGTGGTCGGGGCCAGCTGCCGCCGTGCCCGCTGCTCCGGGACTGTGGCCTCGTCGCGGGCTTCGACAACTCCGTCACACCCTGCACGCATGATGGGATCACAATGATCTCAGAAGCAACCACTCGCCTGTTGTTGGTGCGCAGCGGTGGTCGGTGCGCGATCTGCTACCGGGATCTGTTCGCCTCTGAAATCACGTGGAAACAGGTGCCGCTCGGTGAGCGTGCACACCTTGTTGGGCGATCGACGGGCAAACGATCGCCGCGCGGCGGAGACTCACTCCCTGTCGGTGACCGAGATGAGGCCGGCAACCTCATGTTGCTGTGTGGCACGTGCCACGACGATCTCGACGACCCCGCAAACTTGGATGTTCTCACCGTCGAGCGGCTCCGGATGTTGAAGCGCGCCCACGAGACCTGGGTCGAGCAGGTCCTGTCCGTACCGCAGGACAACATGACGACGGTGCTGCGGATGCCGGGCATCATCGGTTCCGCCGGGGTGCACATCGACCGCAGCACCGCAGCGGCGAGCGTGCTCGCCTCGAACCGGATCGCGCGGTTCCCGCTCAGCCCCGACCGCACCGGACTCGAGATCGATCTACGCCGAGTCGCTGATCCCAACCCCGGGAACGAGGATTACTACGCGACCTGCGTTCGGCAGATCGACCAGTTCTTCGACAGGCAGTTCGGGCCGGCCGTCGAGGACGGCACGATCCAGCACGTGAGCGTCTTCGCGCTCGCCAGGTGGCCGCTGCTCGTCCACCTCGGTGCTCGCCTCGGCGACAAGATCATCACTGACGTGTACCAGAAGCACCGAGCAACCGATCAATGGGTGTGGCCAGCAGGCGGGGAGGACAACCGGTTCGTCGTCGACACTGATGCTGGAGATGATG
>JACQZZ010000022.1 GCA_016213625.1 Actinomycetota bacterium | reverse complement strand
GCCTGCGCGCACCTTGCCGTACCGCTCGTCGGCGACGAAGCGCTTGAGCCGGCGGATCGGCAGCGGGCCCTCGAGCTCGCCGCGCGTGCACTCGCCCTCGCACGGCGCGTAGCACGTACGCCCGAGTGAGCCGACGAGCGGCGTGGTCTCCAGGACCAGGTCGAACGCCTGGTCGAGCTCGCCGCTGCGTACGCGTGCGACGTAGCCGTGCGCCTTGATGCCCGCGGGGCACTCATAGGTGCACGGCGACTGGCCCTCGCGCGTGATGACCGCCTTCTTCGGCACCGCCTGCGGGAAGGCGATGAACGCCGCCCGCCGCGAGACCATGTCGGCGTTGTACTCGTCCGGCACGGCGACGTTGCAGGCCATCTCGCACTGGCGGCAGCCGGTGCAGGCGGCCTCGTCGACGAACTTGGGCTTCTGTTTGATCTTGGCGTGGTAGCCGACCGGGCCGTTGCCGTTGCCGTCGCCGCCGTTGCCGCGGATGCCCTTGACCTCCGCGTACGTCATCACGTCGACGTTGGGGTGATGGATGGTGGCGCCCATCTTGGGCGTGCTGATGCAGCTGGCGCAGTCGAGCGTGGGGAAGACCTTGCTGAGCAGGATCATCTTGCCGCCGACGCTCGGCTCCTTCTCGACGACCAGGACCTTGTAGCCCATGTCGCCGAGCTTGAGGGCCGACTCCATGCCGCCGATGCCGCTGCCGACCACCAGCGCGTCGTAGTGCTTCCGGGTCACGGGTGCGTCGCCCATCATGCGGCCACCTGCTTGGCCGGACCGAGGTCGCTGAGAGCCGCCGCGTACTCGTGCATGTAGTTGGTGAACGGCTCCGCGCAGACGGAGCAGACCGCGGCCATGCGCACGCGCTGCGGCTCCATGGCGTGCTCCTTGAGCAGCTCCTGCGCCGTGGTCATGATGCCTGCCGTGCGCTCGGCGCAGTCCGGCAGGTAGGCGCACTCCTCGCCGTCGGCGGCGATGAACACGCCGTCGAACCCCTGCTGCATCGCGTACAGGATCCAGCTCGGCTTGATCGCGCTCGTGCACGGCAGGTTGATGACCATGACGTGCGGCGAGTAGTGCATGTGCGAGCTGCCGGCAAGGTCGATGCCCGGGTCCGAGATGTTGTTGGTGCTGAAGACCAGGATGCGCGGGTCGTAAGCCTGGCCCTCGGGTGCCTCGACGTCGGTCATGTCACTTCATCTTCTTGACGAAGAGGCGCATGAACCCGGGCTCCTCGACGACGCCCATGTAGTCGTGGCCCATCTTCTTGCACCACGCGGGGAGGTCCTTGGTGGTGCCGCTGTCGGTGGCCTGGACTTCCATGATGCCGCCGACGGAGACGCTGGGGATGCCCTTCTTGGCGGCGAGGATGGGGCCGGGGCAGCTGGTGCCGCGGGCGTCTACGATCTTCTCGGCCTGGATGGTGCTGAGGTCCTCTGACATGGTGGTCTCCTTCTGCTCCTTGACGGGCTTTGTGCTTGTGTTTGCGTTCTCAAGCGGTGACCTGGGTCTCCGCCGTCGTGCCGATCCGTGTGGTCGCTGCTCCCCTGGCTCGCTGGGCTGGCTTACGCCGGCGTGCTCGGCGGTGTGACGCGCTGGCTGGCCTCGTACAGCTCGGCCGCCTGGAGGGACTCGCTCTGCTCCTGGTGCTGCTCGATGAGCGCCTGGCGCATGAGCGCGCACGCCTCCATGAACTTCTGATTGGTGACGCGGTAGTACACGGTCTGGGCGTCCTTGCGTGAGGCCACCAGCCGCTGCTCCTTGAGCACGCGCAGGTGCTGGGAGACGTTGTGGACCGAGATGCCGATCTCCGCGGCGAGCTCGCTCACGCACTTCTCGCTGTTGCAGATGGTGTGGAGGATCGCCTGCCTGTGCTCGTTGGCCATGGCCTTGCAGAGCTCGGCGTGCATGCGGAAGAGGGGCTTGAGGTCGGCTGTGGTGGGGCCCTGGGAGGGCGTCTCTGCGAGCTTGTGAATTTGCATACTTGCTTATATACGCCTATCCGGATGGAAGAGTCAACCGAGACAGAATCAGGTGGATTTGTCGGGTTTGTGACGCACGGCACAGCCGGCGAAGCCCCGGGCGGGATTGACGGCGCAGGCGCTGCCGCCGGACAATCGGGACCATGGAAGAACGCCTCGAACGCGAAGTGAACCAGCTGCACGCCAGCATCTGCCAGGCGCTGGCCGACCCCAAGCGCATCCTGATCCTGTACGAGCTGCACGAGGGGCCGAAGACGGTCACGGAGCTGACGGAGGCGCTCAAGGTGCCGCAGCCGACGGTGTCGCGGCACCTCAAGATGCTGCGCGAGCAGCGGCTCGTCTACACGGAGCGGGAGGGGACGAGCGTCCGCTACTCGCTCGCGGACGACCGCGTGATCACGGCGCTCGACACGATGCGCGCCGTGCTCCTCGGCGGCCTCGCCCAACAGGCGGAGCTGGCCGAGGGCCTGCAGTGACGACCCGGCGCCCGCCCCTGCCGTCCCGGCGCTGAGCGCGGAGTGAGGCGGGAGGCCCTTCCGGCCTCCCGCCCCGTCAGAACTTCACCAGCACCGCGTCCTGGTCGCCCCGCCCGGTGGTCCGCTCGCCTACCGCGTACATCCCGCTCGCGCCGATGGCGACGGCCGTGCATCTTCCCCTGGTGGTCGGACTGCCCGCACCGACGTAGTCGAGGGGCGCTGTGACCGGTGAGACCGGGCTGTAGCGGACGGCGAAGGAAGTCGGGACGTAGTCCCACGCCTGCTTCGCCGGCTTCGCCGTCTGGACGTAGCCGCCCGCCAGGATCGCACCACGGGGGCCGGTCGCGACGGCGTCGAACTCGGCAAAGCCGGGGTCCTCGACCTCGCTGCTCAGCAGGATGCCCCACGGCCCGCTTCCGTTTGCCGAGACGCCCGCGATGAACGCGCCACCCCGAGGACTCAGGTTCGCCTCTCCCACCGCCACCGGCGCTCCGGAACCGTCGACGGCTCCGGCCTCGGGCTCCCTGGCCTGCGCACTGCTGCGCAGCAGACGCTTCCAGATGAGCTCGCCTGTGGCGGCGGAGTACCGGGCGAACATGAGCGCCTCGTTGCTCCCGACTCCCTGGTAGCCGGTGATGACGACGTGGGGCGGACCGTCCGTCGCGCTCACCATGACGTCCATAGCGCCGCTCCAGCTCCCCATTGTCTTGTCCTGCGCCGTCCATCGCTGCCCTCCGTCAGGGCTGTAACAGATGGTCGTCGCGCGGCGCCTGCTGTCTTTGTCGTCCGACCAGCCGGCGACGTACACGTTGCCCTCGCCATCGACGCCGACCGACCGCGCCTCGTCGAATCGCTGTGGTCCGGCATACCTTCGGGCCCAGGCGACGGAGCCGTCCGTCCGCAGCTTGACCGTGATGTAGTCACGCGCCGTTCCCTTGCCGGTCGAGGCTCCGACGACGAGTGCGTTGCCGTGCGCGTCGAGTGCGAGGTCGGTGACGTAGTCCGACAGATGCGAAGGCCCGTCGTAGCTCCTCTTCCAGAGGACCTTGCCGGCCGCGGAGACCTTGAGCACCACGAGGTCGCTTCCTTTGCCGGAGAGGTCGATCGGCCCTTGGGTGCCGGCCACGATCACGTTGCCTGCGGGATCGACCGCCACCCGCTGCGCGCTCGTCGGCTCGCTGCCGGTCAGCACGCGCCATGCCTCGCTCGCCGTCGCTCCGCGGTCGACATACTTCACCAGCAGCAGCTTGCCTCCGGCGCCCGGCGTCTTCGCCCGGGCGTGACCCGCCGCGTACACCGCGCCGTCCGGCCCGGTCGCCACGGCGGTGAAGCCGTCGTTCTCAGCCGACGTGAACATGCTCGACCAGACCGGTTTCAGTGGGCTGCCTTTGACCGCGGAACTCGCAGACGGCTGAGGAGTCGCGCTCTTCGAGGCGTGAGGCCTTGGCTTCTTGACCCCGTATCCCTTCGGCAGCGGCTTGTCGACGTCGCCGTAGGCCTTCATCGAGTTGGCGAGGGCGATCATCTCGTTTCGTGTGAGATCCCCGTTGATGGTGATCGTCGAGCGGTCGCTCTTCACGATCAGCGTCGGCCCCTTGCCGAAGTTGGGTGCGATGGAGGTACTGGCCGTGCGCCCGGACAGGTACCCGGCCGACAGTCTGACGTCGGTCGCATCCTGGATCCTGTTCGGTCCGGGGATCGGGAGCCGGCTGCCGTTCGGCCTGATGTCGATGGTGAACGTGGAGAAGCCGCGGCGATACCGCAACATGACCCGCTGCACGCTCTCATCGACCCCGGTCCAGATCCTGAGGTACTTCTTGGGACGGTACGACAGATAGACGAGGCGGCTTCCCAGCTTCCTCGAGCGCTGCATGCCGTCGAAATTGGTGGACGCCACATCGGTGAGGCGGTAGCCCTGTGGGATGCGTTGCGGCACGAGGACCAGCGTGGGCCAGGTCCGCTTTGCTACCGACTGAGGCGTGCCGAACCGTGTGCCGCCGTCCTCGATGCCGACACGCGGCAGTCCTGCCTCGGAGATGCGCTGCCAGTTTCGAGGCAGCTCTGGGTCCAACTCGATCCTCGTGACCCAGAACGAGAGCTTGCTCGTGGAAGAGCCTCCGCCGTAGTCGCTTCGCATCAGCAGGCCCGTCGCCTTGTCGACGACGACGCGCCAATGCGTCTCGTACTCCTTGCCGTCCCTGCCCGACAGCCGCTCCTTCAGATCGGCGCTCCACGCGGGACGGCCGAGATAGGTGGTCTCGATGACGGGCGAATCCGGGTCCTCTTCGGCGAGCCGGGCGCGCAGCGTGCTCGCGAGCCCCTGGAAGTCGGCGTAAGGCTCGGACTCCCAGATGTACGAGCCCCAGCTGGGGCGCTCGATCGCCAGCACGCTGGCGCCGTCGTCCGGCTCCACGAGGCCCAAGCTCATCATCTTGTGGCCGGCCTCGTCGTAGGTCCAGGTGTCGGTGGTCGTGACCGCGGGCCGGTCGCCGATGGCCTTGTGGTGACCCACCGTCGTGTGCCGGTAGTCTCCGGCGCTGCTCAGGATCAGCGTCTCGCCCGCCGGCTCCGAGCCGGGGAGTGGTGACTCCGGAGAGCTGTCGTCCGTCACGCCCTCCTTGATCGTCAGCCGCACAGTCTTCGCCTTCACGGCCGGAGAGCTCATGGCGGCCAGTACGTCCGATGCTGTCGCCGTGTCGGTGCCCCGGACGGCCGGCAGGACGACGAACGCGATGACGGCCGCGGCCGCGGCGACGCCCGCCGCGGCGACGAGCCAGCGGACGGGGTGGCGCCGCCGCCTGGTGGACTCGCCGCCACTCGCGGCGGTGTGGCTTGC
>JACQZZ010000004.1 GCA_016213625.1 Actinomycetota bacterium | reverse complement strand
CGTTCGGCAACATGACCGCCCTCAGCAGTTCGGGGTGCAGCCGCCCGTTCTCACCTGAGCGCGACGGCTTCGTCCTCGGTGAGGGCGCCGCCGTGTTCATGCTCGAGGAGTGGGAGTCCGCGGTCGCGCGCGGCGCCACCATCGTCGGCGAGGTGCTCGGTGCGGCCAGTAACGCCGACGCCCATCACATCACCGCGCCAGCTCCCGGCGGCACCGGCGCGATCGCCTGCATGCAGCTCGCGCTGCACGACGCGGGGCTCGAGCCCGGCGACATCCAGCAGGTGAACGCGCACGGCACGTCCACCCCGTTGAACGACGCCGCCGAGTCGGCCGCGGTCACTGCGGTGTTCGGCGCGGGCAATGTGCCGGTCACCTCCACCAAGGGCGTCACCGGTCATGCATTGGGGGCCGCCGGCGCGCTGGAGGCCGCTGCGCTGCTGCTCAGCATGCAACACGAACTCATTCCGCCCACCGCGGGCACCACGGAGCTCGACGAAGGGTTCGAGATCGATCTGGTGATGGGCAGCGCCCGTCCCTGGACCCCCGGCCCGGCGATGAGCAACAGCCTCGGGTTCGGCGGGCACAACGGGTCCATCATCCTGGGCCCGGCACGCTGAACGTCAGGCGTCCACCAACACGAACATCAGCTCGCACTCGCAGGCGACCTGACCGTTCAACACGGCCTTGCCAGAACCCTTGCCCGCGCGCGCCGACATCCGACCCAGCTCCACGCTGAGCTCGAGGGTGTCGCCCGGGCCCACCTGACGGCGAAAGCGCGCGCTGTCGAGACCTCCGAACAGGGGCAACTTGCCGGCGAACCGCTCGTCGCACAGCACCGCGATGGCCCCCACCTGGGCGATGGCCTCGCACATCAGGACGCCAGGCAGCGTGGGTCGGCCGGGGAAGTGTCCCGCGAAGAACCATTCCTCGCCCGTGAGCCGCCACAGCCCCGTGGCGCTCTGCCCGGGCTGCAGTGCGATGACCGAGTCGACGAACAGGAACGGAGGGCGGTGCGGGAGCACCGACTCGGGGCTGGGAAACTCGCTCATTGGCCCAACGCCTCGAGCAGCTTCACCGGCGTGTCCTTCGGGCTGATCTTGTACCACACCTGCTCGAGCGTGCCATCGGCGCCCACCCGGAACGCCGATCGCTCGATGCCCATGTACTGCCGGCCGTACATCGACTTCTCCTTCCACACGCCATAGGCCTCGGCCACGGTGTGTTCGGTGTCGGCGAGCAGCGGGTACCCCAACTCGTACTTGTCGTCGAACTTCTTCTGTGCGGCCGGCTTGTCGGGGCTGACGCCGATGATGGCCGTGTCACCCACTTGAGCGACCACGTCGCGCAGTCCGCAGGCCTGCTGCGTGCAGCCGGGAGTGTTGGCCTTCGGATAGAAGAACACCAGCACACGGCGACCCTGGTAGTCGCTCAGCGTGACCGCATCGCCGTGCTGATCGGGCAGGGAAATCGGTGGTGCAGGTCGACCAGGCGTGAGCATGCGACGAGTGTAACCCACGACTTGCCCACCCTCCGCGTTCGTTTGACTACGAACAATTTTCCATCAAGTCTCTTGCAAGTGATACCACTCCGCGTGATACCTTTACATTGCGTGACCGTTCTTGACGATGTCGAGTGGGTCTCGTGACACAATCCCACTCCCGTGAAAGGTGTTGACCATGTGGAAGGTCATCGGCGCCGTCAAGTGACGTCACCCACGGCGTAAGCCGTGGCCATAGAACCCACCTCGGGGTCGAGCGTGGGCGTGATAGTGCGTAGGAATGCTGCGCATGTGATCGTCCACCCAGTGCTCGAACCCGTAGTGCTCAACGACAACCGCGCTCAATCGAGCGAGTAACGCGACCCGAACCTCCTCCGGAGGGTTCGGGTCGTGTCGTTTCCACACCACCATCGGCACGTAGCACTGTTCGCATTCGGCGATCCAGCACACGTCGTCCTCGTGGAACCACTCCGTCACCCGTTCGGCCTGGCACAGCTCGCAGTCGTCGGTCACCGGCCCATTCTCCCCCACCTCCACCCGCGCTCACGACTCGTCCCGGGACGCGCCACGAGGGCCCCGAAGGGCCCTCGTGCGGTGGGGGAAGATGGGGGGATCAGAGGGTCGAGACGTCGAGACCCGGGGGCAGGATCACTGCGTCGATCACGTGGATCACGCCGTTCGAACCCTCGATGTCCACGGCGGTGACGGTGGCCGAGTCGTTCAGCATCACGGTGCCACCATCGACGGTGATGGTGATGGGCGAACCCTCGAGGCTGGGCACGTCGCCGGCGGCGACATCGGTGGACATGACCTTGCCGCTCACCACGTGGTAGGTGAGGATCTGGGTGAGCACGTCCTTGTTCTCCGGCAGGAGCAGCTTGTCCACCAGACCGGCGGGCAGTGCGGCGAACGCGTCGTTGGTCGGGGCGAACACCGTGAACGGGCCCTCACCCGACAGCGTCTCCACGAGACCGGCAGCCGTCACGGCGGCCACGAGCGTGGAGAAGTCGGGGTTGCTGACGGCGATGTCGACGATGGTGCCGGGATCCTCGGCCATCGTCTCGGTGGGGGCCATCGTCTCGGTCGGCGCCGCGGTTTCGGCGGGGGCCGCCGTGGTCTCGGCCGCGGCAGCGGTGGTCTCGGCGGCGGCGTCGTCCTTGTCGTCGCCACAGGCGACGAAGAACAGCGATGCGGCGATGACGGCGGCAGTGATGGAACGCTTCTTCATGGGGGGTTCTCCTCGGTGTCGTCGACCCCTCATCGGGGTCTCGGGCCATGGTTCGGAGCCACCCGCACGGTGGATGGGTATTTAGTGCGAAATTTCCTCACGCACCTCGGCGACGAATGCGCCCACCGCATCCGGGCCACCTTCGAGCATGCGCCGCACCACCGAGGCGCCCATCACCACGCCGTCGGCCACCTCGCACGCCTCACGGGCCTGTGCCGCGTTCGACACACCCACACCCACCAGCACCGGCACGTCGGTGATGGCCTTCAGACGGCGCGCCAACGCCGAGGCGGTGGACGCCAACGCCGCGCGTTCGCCCGTCACGCCGAGCAGTCCCACCGAGTACAGGAACCCGCGGGCCCGGGCCGCGACCCGGGGCAGGCGCTCGTCGGGTGCGGTGGGGGCGGCGAGCATGACGGTCTCGATGCCGGCCGCGTCGGCGGCGACGCACCACGGTCCGCTCTCCTCGAGCGGCAGGTCGGGCACGATGCAGGCCACGATGCCGGCCCCGAGGAGCTGCGCGGCGAACCGTTCGTGGCCGGCGTGATGGACCGTGTTGTAGTAGGTCATCACCGCCAGCGGGATGCCCACATCGAGATCACGCGCCTCCTGCAGGATGCTCACCGGCGTGGCACCCTGCTCGAGCGCCATCTGCGACGCCTGCTGGATGACCGGGCCGTCCATCACCGGGTCGCTGAACGGAATGCCGATCTCGATGGCATCGGCCCCGGCGGCCGCGGCGGCACGCACCGCGTCCTGCCAACCCGCCAGCCCGCCGGTGAGGTACGGCACCAGCAACTTCCGACCGGCGGCACGCTTGGCGCGGAACTCGGTCTCCATGCGTCCGAAGGTGTCGCTCACTTGCCCAACACCTCCATCATCTGGGCGACGTCCTTGTCGCCTCGGCCGCTGAGGTTCATCAGCACGGTCTGGCCTTGCATCTCGGGCGCCGCACGCACGATCCAGGCCAGGGCGTGCGCGCACTCGAGGGCGGGGATGATGCCCTCGGTCCTGGCCAGCAGTTGGAACGCGTCGATCACCTCGGCGTCGGTGACGTTCGGGTACTCGGCACGCCCGATGGACGCGAGGTACGAGTGCTCGGGGCCGACGCCCGGATAGTCGAGCCCGGCGCTGATGCTCTGCGCTTCCTGCACCTGGCCGTACTCGTCCTGCATGAGATAGCTGCGCATGCCGTGCACCACGCCCGGCTGCGCACGGGTGACCGCCGCTCCCCCGGCGGGTTCCACGCCCACGAGGCGGGTGCGGTCGTCGACGAAGCCGCTGAAGATGCCGATGGCGTTGGAACCACCGCCCACGCACGCCACCACCACGTCGGGCACGTCGCCCATCAGTTCGATGCTCTGGGCGCGGGCCTCGTCGCCGATGACGCGATGGAACTGGCGCACCATGTACGGGTACGGGTGCGGACCCATCACCGAGCCCAGGCAGTAGTGCGACGTCTCCACCGTGGCCACCCAATCGCGCATCGCTTCGTTGACGGCGTCCTTCAGGGTGCGACTGCCGCTGTGCACGGCCTCCACCTCGCTGCCGAGCAACTTCATGCGGAACACGTTGAGTTCCTGGCGGGCCACGTCGACCGCACCCATGTACACCTTGCACTCCATGCCCATCAGTGCGGCCGCGGTGGCCGACGCCACGCCGTGTTGGCCGGCACCGGTTTCGGCGACGAGGCGCTTCTTGCCCATCCGCTTGGCGAGCAGCGCCTGCCCGAGGACGTTGTTGATCTTGTGCGACCCGGTGTGGTTGAGATCCTCTCGCTTGAGCACGAGACGGATGCCGAGCTGATCGCCCAGGTTCTTGCACTCGGTGAGCATCGAGGGACGGCCGGCGTAGGTGCGCAGGATGTGATCGAGGTCGGCGCGGAACACGGGGTCCGACCAGGCATCGGCGAACGCTGTTTCCAACTCCTGGCAGGCGGGGACCAGCGTCTCGGGGACGAAACGTCCTCCGAACTCGCCGAACCGGCCTTCAGCCGACGGTTCAGCCATCAACGTCATGACATGCACTCTTTCTTCATGGGGGAGATCAGATCTCGTCGTCGGCCCAGTCGTAGGGCATCGCGTCGGGTCCGAGGTGCGGTGCCGGTGCGGCGGCTCGGGCCCGTTCGATGAACGACTTCACCTTCAACGCGTCCTTCTTGCCGGGCGACTTCTCGACGCCCGACGACACGTCGACCCCCCACGGACGCACGAGGCGCACCGCTTCGGCCACGTTGTCGGGATCGAGGCCACCGGCGAGGATGAGGCGCGGCCCTTCGGCCACGGCGTCCATCAGCGACCAGTCGAAGACCTTGCCCGACCCGGGACTGGGAGCGTCGACGAGGATCATGTCGGTGCCGAACTGATCGGCGTGCATCGCATCGGGCGACCCGGCGACGACCGACTTGATGACCCAGCGGATCTGCTGCGCCACTTCGGCCACCATGTCGGGGGTCTCGTGCCCGTGCAGTTGCGCCGCCTTCAGGCCTGCCCGGTGCACGGTGTCGATCACACGGCCCGGGGCGTCGTCGCGGAACACGCCGACGGTGAGGATCTCGGGCGGCAAGCGACGGGTGATGTCGTACACCTGCTGCGCGGCCACCTGCCGGGTGGAGGGCGCGAACACGAATCCGACCGCGTCAGCACCCATCGCCACTGCGAACAGCGCGTCGTCCTCGTTGGTGATGCCGCAGATCTTCACGAACATGCACGCTCACCGTACCCCTCCGTTCGGCCGGGAGGGGGTATCGATATCCGAGAAACCGACTCAGCGAACCCGGAAATGTGCGGTCAGCGACGTGCCGTCGACGGTGACGGTGACGTCGATGCAGCCCCGGGCCCGCTTGGGCACCTTCCACTCGGCGCTGAACACGCCCTTGCGAGTGTCGTAGCGCAGCGCACGACCACCGAGGACGTCGGTGGAGGGACCGGTGCTGGCCCCGGTCGCGCACGACACCGGCGTGGCGGTGACCGAGCGGACGACCGCTGGGTCGCGCACCTCGGTGGTGCCGTTGAACACCTCGAACCGCAGCTCCACTTCGGCACCGCCGGACACGTTGTTCACCGCTTCCATCCTCACCGGGGCGTAGAACCCCTTCAGGATGTACGGGGTGCTCACCGTGTACGTGCGAGTGTCGACGGTGGTGTTCCCCGCCATGTCGCGAGCGGTGGCGCTCAGCGAGTGGGTGCCAGGCTGGTCGGACCAGCCGGTGACCACACACCCATTCGCTCCTGACGTGGCGTCCTGAGCGAAGCAGAGCGGCGACGGCACCTGTCCGACGGGGTACGTCTGGCCATCGGCCGGCCCGTCGACCCAGAGGACAGAAGGCGGCGTGGCGTCGCGACGGACGAACAACTGCACCGGTCCGCTGGAGCCACCGTCGGACGTGGCGCTGCACAGCGTTTGCGTTCCGGTGGTGTCGCCGGTGACCGACAGGTCCTGACAGCCGTCGGTGACCAGCGAAGCCGGCGACTCCGGTTCACTGACGTTCCAGTGCGCCGTCACGTCACTGCGCCACCAGAAGTTGTCGCCATCGGGGACGCTGGGAGTGAGTTGCCCGTCGATGACCGGCGGGGTGGAGTCGAGCGGCACGCCGTTCACCGTGCAGGTCGGCGTGCCAGCGGGCTCGACCGGCAGCGTGCAGTCGAACTCGTCACGTCCTGCCAACTGCAGGCGGATCGGTGCCCCCGACACAGGGCCGAGGAAGGAGAACTCGAAGGATTGCAGGTTGTAGATCCCCGGCGGCACCTGTGCCAACGGAAGGGGCAGCGAGTTGATGCCCACGGTCAGGGCCGGGATGCCGCCACTGCAGTTGAAGGTGGTCGGCACGTACACCGCCGGTGCCGGACAGAACGTGGCGGTGAGACCGCTGCCGACGGTGAGTGGCGCTCCATTGCGGGTGAGCGTGATGTGCCCGAACGCTCCCGACGAGAGTGTGGCGTCGATGCCCGTGGTCGCCGCCCCATCGACGACCGTGACGTCGGCCGCCGCCTGAGCTGACGACACGACCGACGCCGCCGACCACCATGCCGACTGCAGATCGGGACGCGTCGCCGGGGTCAGGAACTGAATGCGCACGGCACCGACGAACACATCGGGCAACGTGTAGTCGCCGTTGGCGTCGGTGAACGCGCGGGTGGGCAGCGAGCTGGCGTTGAAGCCCCGCATCACCGAGGCGCGCACCTCCACGCCCTCGATGCCGAGACCGTCGTCGCCGACGACCCTGCCGCTCACCGAGCCCGCCGCAGGAGCGGCCGATGCGACGCACTCCGCCGGGCCGAAGCCATCGCCCGGCAACGTGCACGAGAAGCCACTCCCGGCAATGGCGTGCAACGCAGCCGGCTGACCAAAGCTGTTCCCGACCAACCCTCGAGCGGTGTAGTCACCGGGCGAGAGTGGTCCGATGATCCAGCCGGTACCGGCCGGGTTCGGCGTGTGGTTCGCGGTCGGAAACGCACCACACAGTTCGAAGGGATCGAAGCTGGCCGCTGGGTCGCAGACGACCGGAAAGCCGCTGAAGCTCCCGACGGGCAACGGTCCGTTGGCGTCGAGGACCTGCGCGGTGCCGAAGACACCCCGTTCCATCGCGATGTCGACACCGGTGATCGCATCACCCAGACCGACGGCGACCGGCACACGAGCCGCGCCCAGGCCGGTGACCGGATCGGCCGTCGCAACGAGCTCGAACGAGCCCGGCGGAAGGCCCACGAAGGTGTATCGGCTGTCGGCACCCACGGTGGCGAACCGTTGCAGCACGCTCGACCCTGGCGGGCCGTTGAATGCGGGGATCTGGACGTCCGCGTTGAGCGCCGGACGCCCATGATCGTCGAGCACCTGACCCGAGACGGAGGCACCCAGATCGAGCGTGATGTCGATACCCGTCACCTGTGCTCCCTCGGCGACCACGATCGGAGTCGCATCGGCGACCGTGTACCCGCCGCCGAAGTACTCGGGCGCATAGGGATCTCCGAACCCCTGCCCAGACGATGCGTACGCCACCCAGGTGCCGGGAGTGAGGTTCGAGACCGCGAAGTTGCCGCCGAAGACACCGGCGCCGTTCTGTGCGCCGGTGTTGATCTCGTACAGCGCGACGCGACCGGTGACGGGCGTGCCGTCCGCGGTGGTGACGTGGCCGGAGATGCTGGCCCCCAGACTGAACTGCACGTCGATCACGCGGGATTCGGCCGGCCCCAGGACTACACCGGTGATCGACGTCGTCTGGTACGGACTGAAGAAGTCGGGCACCGCCGACAACCTCAGCAGCTGGTTCGTGGGCAGCTGCGAGATCGAGAAGTGACCCGTCGCGTCGGTGGCCGCCTGGCCGACCCCCACGTCCAACTCGTCGAAGACGGTGATGAACACGCCCTGCAACGGTTCGCCCTGCGCACCCGTGACCGTGCCGCTGATGCTGCCATCGCTGAGCGCTTCCACCCGAATGGGAGCACCGACGATTCCTGCCATTGCGAGCAACAGCACGACGGCCATTGCCACCTTTGCGCGAACACGCTCCACGAAATCCCCCACTTCCGCCGACTGAATGGTGCGGGGAACATAGCGCAATCAGTGGGGCGCGAGAACAATCCTCGAAGGGGGACGGTCAGGAGTTGATGAGCTCGGCCACCTCGGCAGCAGGGTCGCCCGACTTCACCAGCGTCTCGCCCACCAGCACGGCGTGATAGCCGGCGGCACGCAGGCTGGCAGCGTCGGCCGGGCCGCGAACACCGCTCTCGGCCACCTTCACGACGTGGGCCGGCATCACCCCGGCCATGCGCACGGCACGCTCGTGATCCACCTGGAAGGTGACCAGATCGCGCTGGTTCACACCGATCAGCGTGGCACCCGCGGCGAGCGCCACGTCCAGTTCGGGCTCGTCGTGGATCTCCACGAGCACGTCGAGCCCGATGTCGTTGGCGAGTGCGTGGAAGCCGATCAGCTCGGAGCGATCGAGCGCTGCTGCGATGAGCAGCACGCAGTCGGCACCCATCAGCCGCGCGTCGAGCACGTCGCGCTCGGACACGGTGAAGTCCTTGCGCAACACGGGAAGCGAGCAGGCGGCGCGGGCTGCCTGCAGGTCGGCCACCGAGCCACCGAAGAACTCCTCGTCGGTGAGCACCGACAGGCACGACGCGCCCCCGCGCTCGTACTGGGCGGCCAGCACCGCCGGGTCGAGGCCCGCGTTCAGATCGCCCTTCGACGGCGACCGACGCTTCACCTCGCTGATGACACCGAGTTGCGCGCGCCCGGCGAGCGCGGCCCGGAAGCCACGCGTCGCCGGCAGCGCACGCGTCTGTTCGAGCAGGCCATCGACCGACCGCGTGTCGAGGGCCGCCACCTCACGGTGACGGTCGAGAATGCGGTCGAGATACGTGGCCATGCCGAACGTCAGAGACCCTTGCCGCCGACCGGGGCCAGGAACGTCATCGCCGGACGACCGGCGAGCACCGGGCCGAGCTTGGGGCCGAAGGTGGCGAACCATGGCGCGCCCATGTGCGCGTTCAGCGCGTCCTGATTGGTGTACGCCTCGTAGAAGTACAGGACGTTCTCGTCGGTCGGATCGGTGTTCAACACGTAGATGAGCGTGCCCGGCTCGCTCTTCACGGCGTCGAGCGCCTCCTGGATGATGGCGACGGCTTCGTCACGCTTGCCCGGCTGGATGTCCAGCTTCACCCACACTCCGACATTGCTCATCTGGCGCTCCTTGCGATCGGGTGCATCACGGTCGATGCCCGTCGGGCACGGTACCAGCGTGCCACCATGAGCACCGTGGCCGAAGAGCGCGCACTCGTGGTGGTGGAGGACGATCCCCACATCGCCGACCTCCTGGACCTGTACCTGCGCGAGGCGGGGTTCCGGGTGCTCCAGGCGTCCACCGGTGAACGCGGCCTGGAGCTGATCGACACGCATCGGCCGGTGATGGTGGTCCTCGACATCGGCCTCCCCGACATCGACGGCTTCGAGGTGTGCCGACGCATCCGCACCCGCAGCAGCGTGCCGGTGTTGTTCCTCACCGCTCGCGACGGCGAGATCGACCGCATCCTCGGGCTGGAGCTGGGCGCCGACGACTACGTCACCAAGCCGTTCTCGCCGCGTGAGATCGTCGCCAGGGTGAAAGCCATCCTGCGCCGAGGCCAGGCCGAACCCAAGGCCGACGACACCGTCATCGCCATCGGCGACGACTACTCCGTGGATCTGGCTCGCCGCGAAGTGACCCACCGCAGCACGCCGGTGGCGCTCGCCACCCGCGAGTTCGACCTCGTCGCACACCTGGCGCGGAACCAGGGCATCGCCCTGTCGCGGCAGCAACTGCTCGACGCCGTGTGGGGTGCCGACTGGATGGGCGACGACCGTACGGTCGATGTGCACGTTCGCCAGCTCCGCAAGAAGCTGGGCGATGAGCTGCCGCTCGCCACCGTCTGGGGCATCGGATACCGGCTGGGGTGACGTGATCCGCTCACAGATCCCTCACATCCCGTGGGCACGATGAACCGCGTATGACCCGCCGACTCGCGCTCGTGATCGTGGGCGTGGTGATCGCCACACTCGTCCTCGCCGGCGGCGGCACGCTCGCGCTCGCGGTGGTGCGCGCCCGAGCGAGCACCGAGGCAGACCTGCGCGCCCAGACCGCCGACTTCGCGGCCAACATCGCCGAGTTCCTCGACGTGGGCACGCCCATCGACACCCCCGAGGCCCAGCAACAACTCCGCGCTCGGGTGCGCCTGCTCGCCCGCCTGCGCAACGTGTTGCCGGTGGAGGACGTCACGGTGCTCACCGGCACGAAGAACGGCGAGTACGACCTCGCCGAGCTGCCCACCGGGGTCACGCTCTCTCCCGCCGATCTCGCCTCCCTCGACGCCGGGGAGACGGTCTCGGGCACGTCCGGCCGCCTCGCGTTCGCTGCGTCGCAGAGCAGCGCACCCAACGGACGACCGTTCCTCGTCGTGGCCACCCGTCGCATCGACGCAGGCCTCGGCGATGCGGTCCGCCTGTGGTTCTGGGCCGGCGCAGCCACCATCCTGCTCGGCCTCGGCGCCGCGAATCTGCTGGGCCGGCGCCTCAGCCGCCCCGTGCGCGAGGTGGCCGAGGCGGCGCATGCCATCGCCGGCGGCGAACTGAGCACGCGCGTGCGTGAACCCTCGCCCGGCGAACACGACGAGCTGGCGGAGCTGCAACGCAGCATCAACCACATGGCCGAGCACCTCGAGCGCAGCCGCACCCTCGAGCAGCAATTCCTGCTGTCGGTGAGCCACGATCTGCGCACGCCATTGACGTCGATTCGCGGGTACTCCGAAGCCATCGAGGATGGCACGGTGGATCCGCAGCGCGCCGCAGCCGTCATCCGCGCCGAGTCCCGCCGACTCGAGCGACTGGTGGCCGACCTGTTGGACCTGGCGAAACTGCAGGCGAAGGCGTTCACCTTCCAGAACGTCCGCATGGACCTGGCCGCGGCAGTGCACACCGCGGTCGAGGGCGCTGCGGGGTCCAGTGGTGACATCACGTTCCACGCGGTCACCACCGGTCCGGTGCACGCGGTGGCCGACCCCGACCGGGTGGCTCAGGTACTGGCCAACCTGGTCGAGAACGCCGGCAAGTACGCGCGCACCTCCGTCCTCGTTTCGTGTCGAGCCGAGCACGGTCGCGCCGTGGTCACCGTCGACGACGACGGACCCGGCATCCCCGTCCACGACCTGCCCCACGTCTTCGAACGGCTGTACAGCGCCGCCCGACAACCAGAGCGCAAGGAGAACTCCAGTGGTCTCGGGTTGGCCATCGTGAAGGAGCTCGTCGAGGCGATGGGCGGCGAGGTCATCGCGGGCAACGCGCCCACCGGAGGCGCCCGGCTGTGGTTCTGGCTGCCCGGCGCACCCTGACCCCGCTACCGTGCCCTCATGAGCATCACCCGCAAGAACCAGGCACCCGTGGGCATCACGAACACGACGGGTGAGCCCGAGATCGTGCTCGAGATCGACGGGCTGGTGTTGTCGATGAAGCCGCCGGCCAGTGCTGCCGACGTGCGGGACGACTTAGAAGCCGAGGCGGCTGGAGATCTCGACGACGAGTGAGTCGATGGGCACACGCACCTGCTCGGTGGTGTCGCGGTCGCGAATGGTGACCGCACCGTCCTCGAGCGAGTCGAAGTCGACGGTCACGCACAACGGCGTGCCCACTTCGTCCTGGCGGCGATAGCGCTTGCCGATGGACTGCGTGTCGTCGTAGTCCACCATGTACCGCTCGCTGAGCGTGCGGAAGATCTCGCGTGCCAGCGGCGTGAGCGTCTCCTTCTTGCTCAACGGCAGCACGGCCACCTTGTACGGCGCCAGGCGCGGGTGCAGGCGCAGAATGGTGCGAGCCTCGCCGCCCACTTCGTCCTCGTCGTAGGCGGCCAGCAGGAACGCGGCCATCGCACGGTTCACGCCGGCGGCCGGCTCGATGACGAACGGTACGTATCGCTCGTTGTTCGCCTGGTCGAAGTAGTCGAGCTTCTCGCCGCTGTGCTGTGCGTGCTGATTGAGGTCGTAGTTGGTGCGCTGGGCCACACCCTCCAGCTCGCCCCAGCCCCAGGGATACTTGAATTCGATGTCGCTCGTACCGCTGGAATAGTGACTGAGCTCGTCGGCGTCGTGCGGGCGGAGCATCAGCATGTCGGCGGGAATGCCGAGGTCGATGTACCACTGGAGGCGGGCGTTGCACCAGTACTCGTACCAGGTGGCGCTCTCGGCCGGCGGTACGAAGAACTCGAGTTCCATCTGCTCGAACTCGCGGGTGCGGAAGATGAAGTTGCCGGGCGTGATCTCGTTGCGGAAGCTCTTGCCCACCTGGGCGATGCCAAACGGCGGCTTCTTGCGGCTGGTCTGCAGCACGTTGAGGAAGTTGACGAACATGCCCTGCGCGGTTTCGGGGCGCATGTAGACCTCGGCACCCGACCCTTCCACGGGGCCGGCGTAGGTCTTGAACATCAGGTTGAAGGCACGGGCCTCGGTGAAGCTGCCAGTGGCCCCGCAGTTCGGGCACACGTTCGGGTCGCTGAGGTGGTCTTCGCGGAACCGCTGCTTGCACTTGGTGCAGTCGACCAGCGGATCGCTGAAGTTGGCGAGGTGACCACTGGCCTCGAACACCTGCGGCGGGGCGAGGATGGCGGCGTCGATGAGCACCACGTCGTCGCGCTGCTGCACCATCGTGCGGATCCAGGCCTCGCGCACGTTGCGCAGCATGAGGCTGCCCAGCGGGCCGTAGTCGTAGCTGGAGCGGAAGCCACCGTAGATCTCGGCCGACGGGTACACGAAGCCCCGCCGCTTGCACAGGTTGACGATCTGGTCGAGTTCGGTGGCAGCCATAGCGAGTCAAGGCTACGCGCAGCCCCCAATGTGCCGCGAACGGATATCAGGAAAAGCCATCCGAGTGGGTACTCGCACCCTGGATGCGAGTACCCACTCGGATGGCGCTCGGGCACTCGGACCGGTGCCGACCCACTCGGACCGGGGCTGTGCCACTCGGAGGGGTCAGTGGGACTCGAACATGGCGACGGTGCGCAGGCGTCGCTCGATGTGGTGCTCGAGCGCGCGGGTGGCGTGCGCGGCCACCTCGTGGGTGGTGCTCGACGCCGGTACCGCGAGCGCATCGTTCAGTCGGCCGCCGAGGATCATCCGCATCAGCTCCAGCGCTTCCTCACTGAGCGGCGCGCCGGTGCGGCACGCCCGGCACAGCACCCCTCCCTGATCCATGTCGAACGCCACGATCGGGCCGTGCTCGCCGCAGCGCACACACGCATCGAGTTCGGGTGCGACACCTTCGGCGGCCAGCAGCTTCCAGTAGAACGCCGGCACCACCAGCGGACCACTGCGCTCGGCGATGGTGCGCAGCGCACCCACCACCATTCGGTACAGATGCGGCTGCGGCTCGCGCTCGAGCGACATCTGATCGGCGGCCTCGAGCACGGCGATGCCGCTGGTGAGGTGATCGAGGTCGACCAACATCGGTGCCAGCGTCTCCACCGCCTCGGCCTGGCTGACGATGTCGAGCTCGCGACCCTGGGCCAGCAGCAGCCGCACGTGGCTCATCGGTTCCAGCCGGGCACCGAACTTCGAAGTGGTCTTGCGCACGCCCTTGGCCACGGCACGGATCTTCCCGTGCTCCTCGGTGAGCAGCACCACGATGCGATCGGCCTCGCCGAGCTTGTAGGTGCGCAGCACCACCGCGGTGTCGCGGTACAGATGGCTCGCCATGACGCCCCGCCTCAGTCGATGCCGCCGAAGCGGCGGTGGCGGTGGGCGTAGGAGGTGATGGCCTCGTCGAGGTGGGCAGCGCCGAGGTGCTGCCAGTCGGTGTCGATGAACACCAATTCGGCGTAGGCAAGTTCCCACACGAGCGATGCCGGCAGCCGGTGGCCCGGCCCCAGCACCACCACCAGGTCGGGATCGGCGAGCGCGGGCAGGTTCAGTTGCTCGGCGAGGGCCGCCTCGGTGATGGGCGTACCGGCACGCTGCAACGTGGCAGCGGCCTCGGCCACGCGCAGTCGACCATCGGCCACGGGTTGCGCCGTGACGTGGCAGGAGCCGATGTCGGCGCTGTGGGTGTCGCCGCGAGCGGAGTCGTCGCCCGAGTAGGGCCGCAGCGTGAGCCAGTGTGCGCCCACGTGATCGGCCACCTTGCCGAGCTCGTCGAGCCGGTCGGTCCACTGCTGCTCGGACATCGCCGTCCACTGTGCCTGCGCGCCACCGACCACGATGATGTGGCGCAAAGGCGCGGTGTCGGCGGCGGCGATGGTCATCACCACCATTGTCCCACGCGAGTGCGACTCAGGAAGTCATCCCGCCCAGTCCGACGAGGCCTCGGGCGAGCTCGATCTCGCCCATGTGACGCAAGCCGTGCTGGTAGATCCAGCACTCGGTGGCGTCGAGCAGCGTGATGCCCTGCGGCCCCGCCACACGGGCGCTGTACGTGCTGGCGATCTGCGGAGGGAACGGCCGGGGAATGACCACCCGATCGAGCTCGGCCGGGTCGAGTTGGTCCAACCACTCCTCCGTACGCGAGAACACCGCCCGCATGTACTCCTGGAAGGCCTCGTAGTCGCCGATCCGCTGGTGGATCATCTCGTCGACCGTCTTGTGCTTGCCGTGGTCGTCGATGGACATGCCCACCCGGGCCTGCCACTCCTCGTTCCAGATGGGTGGAGTGCCGGTCATCAGCATGAACGAGGCGTCGATCATGTTGGTGATGTGGAACAGGCAGAACGCGATGGGCAACACGCCTTCGCGCTCGAAGTGGTTGACGTGCTCGACGTCCATGGTCTCGACGGCCTGGTGGTACAGCGAGTGCATCGCCCGCATGCGGCGCTGCAGGGAATCGAGCACGAGCGATTGGTCAGCGGTGACGGCGTCCATGACCAAACCCTAGTCGTGTCACAAACACTGTCAATACTTTGCTATCGCGATGAGGGATGAGGCGGCCGAAGGCCGTCATCGCTCATCGCGAAGTTGTTAGCGTGGCCGCGTGCCGT